>NZ_JACVTO010000009.1 GCF_016518545.1 Pseudomonas sp. S30 | reverse complement strand
CGCAAAACCCCTATCTGCTCGCGCAGGTAGGGGTTTTGTCTTTTTGGCGATCCGCCAGGGTTGCACAGCGCCGCCCCCTGGGTAAGCCGGGCGGCCTGCGCAATCAATGGTTACTCCCCGGGCGCAGCACCATCTCCCACATTTCGGGTCGGAACACTAGAATAGACCCGACCCTTGCAGCAGAATCCTCTATGTCCAACCCTGTCGACCCCCAAGCGCTGGCCGCCCAGCCGCTGGATGAACTCGTGGCCTGCCACGAGTGCGACCTGCTGCTGCGCAAGGCTGCGTTGCAGCGGGATGAAAAAGCCCTGTGCCCGCGGTGTGGCTACGAGCTTTATGCCCACCGTCACAATGTCATCGATCGGAGCCTGGCATTGGTGCTGACCGCGCTGCTGCTGTACGTGCCGGCCAATTTCCTGCCCATCATGCAATTGCACCTGCTGGGTCAGAATGCCGACGATACGGTGTGGAGTGGGGTGCTGGGGCTTTACCACTCGGACATGCGCGAAATCGCCGTGGTGGTGTTCCTGTGCAGCATGGCGGTACCCCTGCTCAAGTTGCTGTGCCAGTTGCTGGTGTTGTTGAGTATTCGGCTGAATGTCGGGCGCAGCACGGGCCTGCTGCTTTATCGCCTTTATCACCACTTGCGCGAGTGGGGCATGCTCGAGGTGTATTTCATGGGCGTGCTGGTGGCGATCGTCAAGCTTGTCGACCTCGCGGAGCTCACCGTAGGCCTGGGGTTGTTCTGCTTCATAGGGCTGCTGCTGGTTCAGGTGTGGCTGGAAGTGGTGATGTCGCCTCATCAGATCTGGGGCGCACTTTCCGCGGAGGGCAGCCATGCGCGCGATTGATGCCGGTATCCTGGTGTGCAATGAATGTCATGCGCTCAACCGTCACGTTCCCGGCAGCGACTCGCAGCATTGCAGCCGATGCGGTGCTGTGGTGCATGCCCGGCGCCCCAATAGCATCGCCTATACCTGGGCCTTGCTGATCACCGCGATGATTCTCTACATTCCTGCCAACCTGCTGCCGATCATGACGGTCAGCACCCTGGGCCAGGGCAGTCCGGACACCATCATGTCCGGCGTGATCACGCTGATGAAGCACGGCATGCTGCCGATTGCCGCGGTGGTGTTCACCGCCAGTATCCTGGTGCCGACCTTCAAGCTGATCGGGCTCGGGCTGTTGCTGTACTCGGTACAGCGTCGCCAGCCACTTTCCGCCAGGCAGCGAATCCTGATGTACCGTTTCATCGAATTCATCGGCAGGTGGTCGATGTTGGATATCTTCGTCATCGCCATCCTCGTTGCGGTGGTGAAATTCGGGCGTATCGCCAGTGTCGAAGCCAATCTGGGCGCTATCGCCTTTGCCGCTGTAGTGATTCTTACGATGCTTGCTGCCTTAACCTTCGATCCCCGACTGATCTGGGACAACACGGAGTCGGACGACGACCATGAGTGACCTGCCAACGGCAAAAACCCGGCCAGCTTCCAATTGGTCGGCCATCTGGATTCTCCCTCTCATCGCGCTGCTGATCGGTGGCTGGTTGGCCTGGCAGGCCTATCGGCAGGCCGGTGTGGAAGTCCAGGTGCGGTTCGAGACGGGCGAAGGCATCGTTGCCAACAAGACCGAAGTGATGTTCAAGGGGATGTCGGTCGGCAAGGTCAAGGAGCTGGTTCTGGATGCCGACGGCAGCGACAAGGGGGTGATCGCCACCCTCGAGATGAACAAGGCGGCAGACGTGCATCTGACCACAGGCACGCGCTTCTGGCTGGTCAAGCCCAGCGTCAGCCTGGCTGGAATATCGGGACTGGAGACCTTGGTGTCGGGCAATTACATTGCCGTGGATCCGGGGCAAGGCGAGCCTACCAAGCAGTTCAAGGCCCTGGCCGAGGCGCCGCCGCTGTCGGACAAGGAGCCTGGCCTGCACCTGACCCTCAAGGCGGAACGTCTGGGTTCGCTGAACCGCGACAGCCCTGTGTTCTACAAGCAGATACAGGTGGGCAGGGTAAAGAGCTACAAGCTGTCCGACAACCATGAAACGGTCGAGATCAAGCTGTTCATCGAGCCGCAGTATGCCAATCTGGTGCGAAAGCATACGCGTTTCTGGAATGCCAGTGGCATCAGTATCGATGCCAACCTGTCTGGCGTGAAGGTGCGCAGCGAATCGCTGTCGAGCATCGTCGCCGGCGGCATCGCTTTCGCGACGCCGGAATATCGCAAGGACAGCCCGCCCACGGATCCGAACCTGCCGTTTCGCCTGTACGAGGATTTCGACGCAGCCCAAGCAGGCATTCGAGTCAAGGTTCACCTGAGCGACTACGAAGGTTTGCAGGCAGGTCGTACGCCAGTGATGTACAAGGGTATCCAGGTCGGCTCCATGAAAGCCCTGAAGATGGACGACGACCTCAGTGGCGCCATGGCCGAGCTGACGCTCGATCCTCTTGCAGAGGACTATCTGGTAGAAGGGACGCAGTTCTGGGTGGTCAAGCCGTCGATCTCGCTGGCGGGCATCACCGGAATCGAGGCGTTGGTCAAAGGTAACTACATCGCCATTCGCCCTGGTGAGAAGGGCGCCCGGCCGCAGCGCGAGTTCGAAGCGCGGCCCAAGGCGCCGCCGCTCGATCTCAAGGCGCCGGGGCTGCATCTGGTGCTGTTCGCCGATACCCTTGGCTCGCTCGAAGTCGGCAGCCCGGTGACCTACCGCCAAGTGAGGGTGGGTAGCGTGCAGAGCTACCAGTTCGCTCGCAACAGCAAGCGCATCCTGATCGGCGTGCACATCGAGAAGGAGTACGCCAACCTGGTCAACGGCTCGACACGCTTCTGGAATGCCAGTGGGGTCACCCTCACCGGCGGTCTGTCGGGGATCAAGATCAAGAGCGAGTCGCTGCAGACGCTGATGGCCGGTGGTATCGCCTTCGATACACCACAGCCCAACGTGCCGCTCAAGCGCCATATCCCGCGTTTCCGCCTGCTGGAGAACGAAGAGGCTGCCAATCGCCTGGGTACACCGATCACCATACGTGTCGAGCGTGCCGACGGCCTCAAGCCGGGTACGCCCATTCGCTTTCGCGGGCTCGAGGTCGGCAGTATCGAGCGCGTCGACCTGACGGCCGACCTGCAGGCGGTGTTGCTCCATGCACGCATCACCGACGCTGCCGATCGTATCGCGCGGGTAGGTACGCAGTTCTGGGTGGTCAAGCCGTCGCTAGGGTTGCTGCGCACGGAGAATCTCGACACGCTGGTGGGGGGGCAGTACCTGGAGGTGCAGCCCGCGTCGACCAATCGAGGGCCGCAGCGAGACTTCAATGCCTTGGCCGACGCGCCTGAGGTAAAGGGCGCGGAGGTCGGTCTGCCGCTGACGCTCAGTGCGCCGCGCCTGGGCTCGATCAAGCCGGGCGTGCCGGTTAGCTATCGGGAAGTGCAGGTAGGCAAGGTCGTCGGTGCAGAATTGGGCCAGAGCGCTGATCGAGTGCTGATCCACATCCTCATCGAGCCACGCTACGCCTCGCTGGTACGCAGCGGCAGCCGTTTCTGGAACAGCAGCGGCTTCGGCTTCGACTGGGGCCTGTTCAAAGGGGCAACGGTCCGTACCGAGTCGCTGGAGACCCTCATCGCCGGCGGTATCGCTTTCGCAACGCCCGAAGGTGAGCAGATGGGCAATCCGGCCCGTCCTCAGCAGACCTTCGCGCTGTTCGAGAAGGCCGACGATGCCTGGTTGCAATGGGCGCCGAAGATTTCGTTGGGTAAGTGAGGCGTTGGTCGGGCTGCCTTGCGGTAGCCCGACCTGCTGGGAGCGCCAGAAAGAATTCATCGCAGGCAACAAATCGCAGGCAACAAAAAACCGACCCTAGGGTCGGTTTTTGTTCAAGCGCGTCGCTTAGGCAGCTGCGGCTTCTTTCAGCGCCTTGATGTGGCCATTGAGACGGCCTTTATGGCGAGCAGCCTTGTTCTTGTGGATGATGCCTTTGTCGGCCATACGGTCGATGACAGGCACAGCCAGGGTGTAGGCGGCTTGCGCTTTTTCAGCGTCTTTAGCGTCGATGGCCTTGACTACGTTTTTGATGTAGGTACGGACCATGGAACGCAGGCTGGCGTTGTGGCTGCGACGCTTCTCAGCCTGTTTTGCACGTTTCTTGGCGGAAGGTGAGTTGGCCACCGTCGAGCTCCTCGAAAGACTTTTGGGTAAATAGCAAACAAATAAGGCCGCGAATCATGCCGATGAGTCGGACGGATGTCAAGGCCAGTTGCAAGGATCTGCCGAGTGGCACGTGCGCGCGGAAGGAGAGATTCCTTTCTGCGCAACGACCTGTAAACTCGGGAGTTTTGGCACCCTTGCAGAGGGGCGGGAGTATCGCACACTCCGGCGCCATCTGGCAGCTCTCACGTCTCAGGCGCACATTTTTTCGATGAACTTGCTCAAATCCCTCGCTGCGGTCAGCTCCATCACCATGATTTCCAGGGTGCTGGGTTTCGTGCGCGACACCCTGTTGGCGCGGATATTCGGTGCAGGCGTGGCCACCGATGCCTTCTTCATCGCCTTCAAGTTGCCCAACCTGCTGCGGCGCATCTTCGCCGAAGGGGCATTCTCCCAGGCCTTCGTGCCGATCCTTGCCGAATACAAGACACAGCAGGGCGAAGAGGCCACGCGCACTTTCATTGCCTATGTCAGCGGCTTGCTGACGCTGGTGCTGGCAGTGGTGACGGTGCTGGGCATCCTGGCCGCGCCCTGGGTGGTATGGGTCACGGCGCCTGGTTTCGTCGACAGCGCCGAGAAATACCAGCTGACCACTTCGCTGCTGCGGGTGACCTTTCCTTATATATTGCTGATTTCCTTGTCGTCGCTGGTTGGCGCGATCCTCAATACCTGGAACCGCTTTTCGGTGCCCGCCTTCACACCCACCTTGCTGAACGTGGCGATGATCGGCTTCGCCGTCTTTCTCACGCCCTATGTCGATCCACCGATCATGGCGTTGGGTTGGGGCGTGCTGGCAGGGGGGCTGGCGCAACTGCTCTACCAGTTGCCTGCGCTGAAGAAGATCGGAATGCTCGTGCTGCCGCGGCTGAACCTGCGTGACAGTGGCGTATGGCGCGTGCTCCGGCAGATGCTGCCAGCGATCCTCGGGGTATCGGTGAGTCAGATCTCGCTGATCATCAACACCGTCTTCGCGTCATTCCTGGTGGCAGGCTCGGTGTCCTGGATGTATTACGCCGACCGGCTCATGGAATTGCCTTCCGGCGTGCTGGGTGTGGCGCTGGGCACCATCTTGCTGCCGACGCTGGCCAAGACCTACGCCAATCGCGACCGTGAGGAGTATTCGCGCATTCTCGACTGGGGGTTGCGCCTGTGCTTCCTACTAGTGCTGCCCTGTACGCTGGCCCTGGCGCTGCTGGCCGAGCCGCTGACGGTCGCGCTGTTCCAGTATGGCAAGTTCACGGCGACCGATTCGGCCATGACCCAGCGGGCGCTGATCGCCTACTCGGTGGGACTGCTGGCGATCATCCTGGTCAAGGTGCTGGCGCCGGGCTTCTATGCGCAGCAGAACATCCGTACACCGGTGAAGATCGCGATCTTCACGCTGGTCTGCACCCAGTTGTTCAACCTCGCGCTGATCGGTCCGCTGCAGCACGCCGGCCTGGCCCTGGCGATCAGCCTGGGTGCGTGTCTGAACGCCGGTCTGCTGTTCTGGAAGCTGCGCACGCAACAGTTGTTCCAGCCTCAACCGGGATGGACGCCGTTCCTGCTCAAGCTGGTACTGGCCGTGGGCCTGATGTCCGCAGTGCTGGTGCTGGGCCTGCACTTGATGCCGGCCTGGGAACAGGGGGGTATGCTGGCGCGACTGCTGCGGCTGGGCGCGCTGATCCTGGCCGGTGTGCTGACCTACTTCGGTTGCCTGCTGCTGTGCGGCTTCCGGCCTCGGCAGTTCGCTCGCAAGGCGCTGCATTGAGGTCGGCCCGCGGCCAGGCGTCGATTTTTCCAACTCCATGGCCCTCAGTGGCGCTGTTACCTGTCACCGGCGCTCGGGTGTGGTTATAATCGAACACTTTATGAGCAAGAAGCGCGTTATGCAGCTGGTTCGAGGTCTTCACAACCTGCGCCCCGAATACCGGGGCTGCGTCGCCACCATTGGCAACTTCGACGGAGTGCACCGGGGCCATCAGGCGATCCTGGCGCGCTTGCGCGAGCGCGCCCAGGCCCTCGGCCTGCCGACCTGCGTGGTGATCTTCGAGCCACAGCCGCGCGAATATTTCGCCCCCGATACCGCCCCTGCACGCCTGGCGCGTCTGCGGGACAAAGTCGAGCTGCTGGCGGGCGAGGGGATCGACCGCATCCTGTGCCTGCCTTTCAATCGACGCCTGAGCGAATTGAGCGCCGAACAGTTCGTCGAAACGATACTGGTAGACGGCCTTGCCGTGCGCCATCTGGAGGTCGGTGACGACTTCCGTTTCGGCTGCGACCGTGCCGGCGACTTCGCTTTCCTGGTCGAGGCCGGCCGGCGCCATGGCTTCAGTGTCGAAGCCGCGCACACCGTAGTGCAGGACGGGCTGCGGGTCAGCAGCACTCAGGTACGCACGGCGCTGGCCAATGCCGACTTCGACCTGGCCGCCCACTTGCTGGGCCGTCCCTACACCATCACCGGGCGAGTGCTGCATGGGCAGAAGCTGGCGCGCCAGCTCGGCACGCCCACCGCCAACGTGCAGCTCAAGCGCCGCCGCATACCGCTCTCGGGTGTCTACCTGACCAGTGCCGAGATCGACGGCAAGGTCTGGCCGGGCATCGCCAACATCGGGGTACGTCCCACCGTCGCCGGTGACGGGCGTCCCCACCTGGAGATTCATCTGCTCGATTACGCCGGCGACTTGTACGGTCGTCGGCTGACGGTGGAGTTTCATCAGAAGCTGCGCGAGGAGCAGCGATTCGCCTCCCTGGAGGCGCTGAAGTCGGCGATCGACGCGGACATCGCCGCCGCGCGTGCCCACTGGCACGCTCAACCGCTAACCAAGAGCCTGAAATGACCGACTACAAAGCCACGCTTAACCTCCCGGACACCGCCTTCCCCATGAAGGCCGGCCTGCCCCAGCGCGAACCGCAGATCCTGCAGCGCTGGGACAGCATTGGCCTGTACCGGAAGTTGCGCGAAATTGGCAAGGACCGTCCGAAGTTCGTCCTGCACGACGGCCCGCCCTATGCCAACGGCAAGATCCACATCGGTCACGCGCTGAACAAGATCCTCAAGGACATGATCGTCCGCTCCAAGACCCTGTCAGGTTTCGACGCGCCTTATGTGCCTGGCTGGGACTGCCACGGCCTGCCGATCGAGCACAAGGTCGAGGTCACCCACGGCAAGCACCTGAGCCCCGACCAGACCCGCGAGCTGTGCCGTGCCTATGCCGCCGAGCAGATCGAAGGGCAGAAGACCGAGTTCATCCGCCTGGGTGTGCTGGGTGACTGGGACAATCCGTACAAGACCATGGACTTCGCCAATGAAGCCGGCGAGATCCGTGCGCTGGCGGAAATGGTCAAGCACGGCTTCGTGTTCAAGGGCCTCAAGCCGGTGAACTGGTGCTTCGACTGCGGCTCGGCCCTGGCCGAGGCCGAGGTCGAGTATGCCGACAAGAAGTCCCACACACTCGACGTTGCTTTCCCGATCAGCCTGCAAGACGAAGCCAAGCTGGCCGCCGCGTTCGGGCTGCAGACGCTGGGCAAGCCCACCTCGATGGTGATCTGGACCACGACCGCGTGGACCATCCCCGCCAACCAAGCGCTGAGTGTCCATGCCGATTTCAGCTACGCGCTGGTGGACGTGGGCGATCGCCTGCTGGTGCTGGCCGAGGAGCTGGTTGAGGCCTGCCTGCAGCGCTATGGTCGAGAAGGCCAGATCGTCGCGCGGGCGCCGGGGGCGGCACTGGAGCTGATCAATTTCCGTCATCCGTTCTACGATCGCAACTCGCCGGTCTACCTGGCAGATTACGTCGAGCTCGGCGCGGGTACCGGTATCGTCCACACGGCGCCGTCGTACGGTGAAGACGACTTCGTGACCTGCAAGCGTTACGGCATGCATAACGATGAGATCCTGACGCCCGTCCAGAGCAACGGCGTCTATGCGGACTCGCTGGAATTTTTCGGCGGCCAGTTCATCTTCAAGGTCGGCCCGGCCATCGCCGAGAAGCTGCAGGAAGTCGATGCCCTGCTGCACACCGAAGTCATCACCCACAGCTACATGCACTGCTGGCGCCACAAGTCGCCGCTGATCTACCGCGCCACTGCGCAGTGGTTCGTAGGCATGGACAAGCAGCCTGACAACGGCGAGACCCTGCGCGCGCGCGCGCTCAAGGCCATCGAGGATACCAAGTTCGTCCCGGCCTGGGGCCAGGCGCGCCTGCACGCGATGATCGCCACGCGTCCCGACTGGTGCATCTCGCGTCAGCGCAACTGGGGCGTGCCGATTCCGTTCTTCCTCGACAGGCAGACTGGCGAACTGCATCCGCGCACGGTCGAGCTGATGGAGGAAGTGGCCAAGCGTGTCGAGCAGCAGGGTATCGAAGCCTGGTTCAAGCTCGATGCCGCCGAACTGCTGGGTGAGCAAGCCGGGCAGTACGACAAGATCACCGACACCCTGGATGTGTGGTTCGACTCCGGGACCACGCACTGGCATGTGCTGCGCGGCTCGCACGACATCGGTCATGCCACCGGTCCACGTGCCGATCTTTACCTGGAAGGGTCCGACCAGCACCGTGGCTGGTTCCACTCGTCGCTGCTCACCGGTTGCGCCATCGACGGGCATGCGCCCTATCGCGAGCTGCTTACCCACGGTTTCACCGTGGACGAGAACGGCCGCAAGATGTCCAAGTCGCTGGGCAATACCATCGAGCCCGAGAAGGTCAACAACACCCTGGGCGCCGACATCCTGCGCCTGTGGGTCGCTGCCACCGACTATTCCGGCGAGATGGCGGTGTCCGAGCAGATCCTGCAGCGCAGCGCCGATGCCTACCGGCGCATTCGCAATACCGCACGTTTCCTGCTGTCGAATCTGTCCGGCTTCGACCCGGCACGCGACCTGCTGGCACCTGAGGAGATGGTGGCGCTGGACCGCTGGGCGGTGGACCGTACCTTGCTGCTGCAGCGCGAGCTGCAGGAGCACTACGACGAATATCGCTTCTGGAACGTCTACTCCAAGGTGCACAACTTCTGCGTGCAGGAGCTGGGCGGTTTCTACCTGGACATCATCAAGGACCGGCAGTACACCACCGGTGCCAACAGCGTCGCACGGCGTTCCTGCCAGACGGCGCTGTATCACATCAGCGAGGCGCTGGTGCGCTGGATCGCGCCGATCCTGGCCTTCACCGCTGACGAGATCTGGCAGTACCTGCCGGGCGAGCGCAACGAGTCGGTCATGCTCAACGAGTGGTACCAGGGCCTGACCGAGTTGCCGCAGGACAGCGAGCTGGATCGCGCCTATTGGGACCGCATCATGGCGGTCAAGGCGGCAGTCAACAAGGAGCTGGAGAACCAGCGTTCGGCCAAGGTCATCGGCGGCAACCTGCAAGCCGAGGTCACGCTGTTCGCCGAGCCGGGCCTGAGTGCCGACCTGGCCAGGCTGAGCGACGAATTGCGCTTCGTGCTGATCACCTCCGCCGCCAGCGTGGTGCCGTTCAGCGAGGCGCCAGCCGAGGCAGTGGTCACCGAAGTGGAAGGGCTCAAGCTGAAAGTGGTGAAGTCAGGTCATGCCAAGTGCGCGCGCTGCTGGCACTTCCGCGCCGATGTCGGCAGCCACGCGGAGCATCCGGACATCTGCGGCCGTTGCGTCGACAACATGAGCGGCAGTGGCGAGGTGCGCCACTATGCCTAATGTCGCAGCAGGGCGCTTCGGGCGCCTGGCCTGGTTGTGGTTGAGTCTGCTGGTGCTGGTCCTTGACCAGGCGACCAAGCTGTACTTCGACAATGCCCTGACCATGTATCAGCAGATCGTGGTCATTCCCGACTATTTCAGCTGGACCCTGGCCTACAACACCGGAGCGGCCTTCAGCTTCCTGGCCGACAGCTCCGGCTGGCAGCGTTGGTTGTTCGCCCTGATCGCGGTGGTGGTCAGCGCCGTGCTGGTGGTGTGGCTCAAGCGCCTGGGACGCGACGAGACCTGGCTGGCGGTCGCGCTGGCCCTGGTGCTGGGCGGGGCCATTGGTAATCTCTGGGACCGGGTGGTGCTCGGGCACGTGGTGGACTTCATCCTGGTGCACTGGCGCAACACCCATTACTTCCCAGCCTTCAATCTGGCCGACAGTGCGATCACCGTCGGCGCAGTGATGCTGGCTCTGGACATGTTCAAGAGCAAGAAAACCGAGGAGGCCGTGCATGACTGACACCCGGATCGGCCAGAACACCGAAGTGACCTTGCACTTCGCCCTGCATCTGGAAAACGGCGACACCGTCGACAGCACCTTCGACAAGACGCCGGCCACCTTCAAGGTGGGCGACGGCAACCTGCTGCCGGGTTTCGAGAATGCCCTGTTCGGCTTCAAGGCCGGCGACGAGCGCACCTTGAGCATTTCGCCGGAAAGCGCCTTCGGTCAGCCCAACCCGCAGAATGTCCAGATCATGCCACGCTCGCAGTTCGAGGGCATGGAACTGTCCGAAGGCCTGCTGGTGATCTTCAACGATGCGGCCAATACCGAGCTTCCGGGTGTGGTCAAGGCGTTCGATGAGCAACAGGTGACCATCGATTTCAACCATCCGCTGGCTGGCAAGACCTTGAGCTTCGAGGTCAGGATCCTCGACGTGAAGGCCTTGTGAGTCTGGAGCCTAGCATGCACATCAAACTCGCCAACCCGCGCGGCTTCTGCGCAGGGGTGGACCGGGCGATCGAGATCGTCAATCGCGCCCTGGAAGTCTTCGGTCCACCGATCTACGTGCGTCACGAAGTGGTGCACAACAAGTTCGTGGTCGAAGACCTGCGCAACCGCGGCGCGGTGTTCGTCGAAGAACTCGACCAGGTGCCGGACGACGTCATCGTCATCTTCAGCGCCCACGGCGTTTCCCAGGCCGTGCGTCAGGAGGCGGCGGGTCGCGGGCTCAAGGTGTTCGATGCCACCTGCCCGCTGGTGACCAAGGTGCACATCGAGGTCGCCAAGTACAGCCGCGACGGCCGCGAGTGCATCCTCATCGGCCACGCCGGACACCCGGAGGTCGAGGGCACCATGGGGCAGTACGACACCAGCAATGGCGGTGCCATCTACCTCGTCGAGGACGAGGCGGACGTCGCCACCTTGCAGGTGCGCGATGCCGATCACCTGGCTTTCGTGACCCAGACGACCTTGTCGATGGATGACACCAGCCGTGTCATCGACGCCTTGCGCGCGCGCTTCCCGAACATCGGTGGCCCGCGCAAGGACGACATCTGCTACGCCACCCAGAACCGTCAGGATGCGGTCAAGCAATTGGCCGACGAGTGCGATGTGGTGCTGGTGGTGGGCAGCCCGAACAGCTCCAACTCCAATCGTCTGCGTGAGCTGGCCGAGCGCATGAGTACCCCGGCCTATCTCATCGATGGGGCCGAGGATCTGCAGCGCACCTGGTTCGAAGGCGTGCAGCGCATCGGTATCACGGCGGGGGCTTCCGCGCCCGAGGTTCTGGTACGCGGTGTGATCGAGCAGCTCAAGGCCTGGGGTGCCACGGGTGCCGAGGAACTCGATGGTCGTGAGGAGAACATCACCTTCTCCATGCCCAAGGAATTGCGCGTGCGCTCGCTGATCTGATCAGGATGGCGCACAGCCGGGCGCGTCGAGCGCGTCGCCGCTACGCAGGCTGACGCGACCGCTGGGTGCCAGGACGATCCGCTGTGGAGGATTCCTGGACCTTGTCGGGCAGACCTGCAGGGTGCCACCGGCGAATGCGCCGTTCTCTCGCTGGGGTATGCCCAGCGGGCTGAACCAGACTTCGGTGAGGTTGGTGGTGATGGTGAGCGGGCGCTGCAGGCGATGCTCACGCAGCACCTGGCGATCGGCATCCACTACCGTCTGCCATCCCCGCCCCCAATCGTTACCCAACGGCTCCACGATCACCCTCTGGCTGCCCAGCAATGCTCGAGTTCGGGCGCTGCGCAGCGTCTGTGCCAGTTCCCGTGCGACGACGGCGTGCTGGGTCGCCTCGCGCCAATCGCTGTAGGCCGGAACCGCCAGTTGGGTCAGGATGGCGAGCAGTGCCAGGACGCCTGTCAGCTGAATCAGTGTTACTCCCTGTTGCCGCATCGTGCATTCCTCCCTGGAAGTGCTTCTCTGTAGCTTCGAGGTTCGCGACGGCGAGGTCAGTCGGCCGGACCTGTCACGAGCGGCAGGACATTTCGCAGGAGGCGATTGATGGAGCTGAGGGAGCGGGGTATCTCCTTGCTGGAGGTGGTTCTGGCACTGCTGGTGCTGTCGCTTGGGGTGTTCGCTTCGGCGGCCTTGCAGGTGCGCGCATGGACCTCCGCCGACGGGGCGCGACGCGATGCCCAGGCCGTGCAGTTGGCTCAGGACCTGCTGGAGCAGGTGCGGGCTTCCGGGCAGCTGGAGGGTGCTGCCGTTCACCGCTGGCAGCTGCGCATCCAGGCGCTGCTGGGGCGCTCGGGCACGGGACGGGCGGTCGTCGCGGGCCGTTCGGTGCAACTGCAGATCTGCTGGATCGATGTTCGTGACAGCCGGCCTCAGCGCTTTGAGCTGCACGGCAGGCTCGACCCATGACGACCTGCCAGCGTGGCTTTGGCCTGCTGGAGGCGCTGGTGGCGCTGGCCATCGGTCTGCTGGTGCTGGGGGCCGCCACGCAGGTCCTGTTCTCCAGCCAGCAGCTGTGGCGAATGCAGGGCGCGGCGACGCGCTTGCACGAGGACGCCACACTGGTGCTCCACAGGTTGGCGCTGGACCTGCGCATGACCGGTAGCTTCGGCTGTCTGGGCCTGGAGTCGGTGACCTTTCACGAGCCCGCGGCACGGCAGGCATTGGCCGAGCCATTGCAGCTCAACCTGCGCGCAGATGGTAGCTTCGAGTCACTCAGCCTGGTGCTGGCGGAGCTGCCTGGCGCCCCAGGCTCTGCGGACTGGACGCTGAGCACCGACTGCCTGGAATGGGCCCAGGTTCATGCGCGCCGCCAGCGTGTGGAGGGTGCGCCGCTGTCGATTGCCTTGCGTCGCACTACCTATCGGCTGCACAACGGCAGCCTGCTGCTGGTCAGTGGCGGCTTCACTGCCGCGCTGATCGATCACGTTCGTGATTTGCGTGTGGTGCACGTCGAGGCGCAGGAAGGCGAGCGCCTGGATATAAGGCTGACCTTGAGCGACCCTACACAGCAGGTGACGCGTGACTATGCGACGAGCGTGACCTTGCGCAATCGGTTGCCGCCATCATGAGTCGCCAGCGTGGCGTGGTGCTGTTGCTGGCGCTGATGTCGAGCCTGCTGCTGGGGCTGCTCGCCACCTCGGCGTTGCGCGAGGCGCTGACGCTTGCGGCGTTGGCAGGCAACCTGCGGCTGTCCGCCCAGGCCCTGGAAATGGCCGAGGCGGGTTTGCTGGTCGGCGCAGAAACATTGGCCAGGACAGCGCAGACGCGCTGCGCAGCCGCTGCACCACCGCCCTTGCCAGAGGGGCCGGGTGCCGCGGCAGACGACTGGCAGACCACCGAGTTCGGGCTCGTGCTGACTCAGTGCCTGGGCACCTCGCGACACGCAGCGCACGTGTCCGATGGGCTGGAGGTGACGCTGTTTCGCGTCACGGCGGTGAGCCGCGAGCCGCGCACCCGGCAGGTGCTGGAGGCGGTCTATGCCCTGGACAACGGCGCAGCGCAGCCTCCTCGCCGGATCGCCTGGCGGCAACGCGGTGTGGAGCACGTCGATGCAACGCGGTCTTAGTCTGGTCGAGCTGTTGCTGGTGCTGGCGCTCATCGGGCTGCTGGCCGGCGTCGCTTATCCCACCTACAGCGATCAGCTGCGCCGTGCCGCTCGCAGCGAAGTGATCGGACTGTTGCACGATTCGGCGCTGCGTCTGGAGTATCATCATGCCCGGGTTGGCCAGTATGCCGACGACGACCAGTTGCACACGCCATTACCCGAGGGCAGTCGCTTCTATCGCCTGAGCGCCTGGCGTGAGAAAGATCGCTACCGCTTGCTGGCCGAACGCCTGCCCGGCGAAGCGATGGCGCAGGATGAATGCGGCGACTACCAGCTCGATCAGGCCGGCAGGCGCGACAATCTGGGCGCTACGGACGCGGCGAAGTGTTGGTGAGGCCAGTATTCGAGGATGTGGAACGATACATGAGCAAGCGCGTAGTGATTGTTGGCGGTGGGGTGATAGGCCTGCTGACGGCATACAACCTGGCGGCGAGCGTCGAGCAGGTGGTGGTGTGCGATCAGGGCGAGATGGGCCGGGAGTCCTCCTGGGCCGGGGGCGGTATCGTTTCGCCGCTCTACCCGTGGCGCTACAGCGCGGCGGTGACGGCGCTGGCGCACTGGTCGCAGGATTTCTATCCGCAACTGGCCGAACGATTGTTCGCCAGCACAGGCATCGACCCGCAGGTCCATGTCACCGGGCTGTACTGGCTCGACCTGGACGATCAGGCCGATGCCCTGGACTGGGCGAAGCGCCAAGGCCGGCCGTTGTCCGAGGTCGACATCCGCGCCGCTTACCAGGCGGTTCCCGCACTCGGCCCGGGCTACGCACGTGCCATTCACATGGGCGGTGTGGCCAACGTGCGCAATCCGCGGCTGGTCAAGTCGCTCAAAGCGGCCCTGCAGGCACTGCCCAACGTGAGCTTGCGCGAACATTGCCAGATCAGCGGCTTCGCCGAGTCGCAGGGGCGGGTCACCGGTGTATTGACCGACGAGGGCCAGCTGAACGCCGATGATGTGGTGCTCAGTGCCGGCGCCTGGAGTGGAGAGCTGCTTCGCACGCTTGGGCTGGCGCTACCGGTGGTGCCCGTCAAGGGGCAGATGATCCTCTTCAAGTGCGAGCCTGACTTTCTGCCAAGCATGGTCCTGGCCAAAGGCCGGTACGCAATCGCGCGACGCGATGGACACATTCTGGTAGGGAGTACCCTGGAGCACCAGGGCTATGACAAGACGCCCACCGGCGCGGCCCTGGAAAGCCTGAGGGCCTCGGCGATCGAGTTGCTGCCTCAGCTGGCCCAGGCGCCGGTGGTGGCGCACTGGGCGGGGCTGCGGCCAGGATCGCCTGAAGGCGTTCCCTACATCGGCGCAGTGCCTGGGCATGCCGGCTTGTGGCTGAACTGCGGGCATTATCGCAACGGGCTCGTGCTTGCGCCCGCTTCGTGCCAACTACTGGTCGACTTGCTGACAGGTGCTTCACCGGTCATCGACCCGACGCCGTATGCGCCCGAGGGGCGGCTGGGCTAAGCGCGAGCAACTGCGTCAGGCTCAGCCCTGGCGCTTGGGCCCTTGCTGCAGATGCGCCTGGCTGCAATACCAGTCGCTGCCCAGCCGCAGGGCGCTGTCATTGGGCAGGTGCACGCCACAATGGGCGCAGCGAACCATGGTCAGGGGATCGTCGAGACGCGACTCGGGGTGCACCTGCTGGCTGAGCTTGAATTTGCGCCACAGCCAGAAGGCGGCAGCGATCAGGGCGATCCAGAAGAGTAGACGAACCATGGTGTCCAGCTTGTGGTGATGAAAAGGAAGAGCCACAGTCTAGGCTGCGGCCATGAAAAAAGGGAGGCCTGGGCCTCCCTTTCTCGTTGCGCCTGATGTCAGTCGAACAGACCGAAGGTCAGGTAGCTGAACCAGGAGCGATCCTCGTCCGTTTCCTTCGGACCGGCTGGCAGGATCGGATCGCCGTTCTCGTCCTTGGGCAGCAGTTCGGCCGGCATTTCCGAGCGCGCGTCCTTGAACTGACGGACCACGTCCTGGTTGGCGCGGGTTTCACCCGGCGGCAGCGGCGTGTCGGTTTCGATCAGCCCGAGCGTGGCCTTGGACAGCCAGGAGCGGTCGTCGTCGTCCTTGCGCTGCGGCACGAACTGTCCGTCGACCAGGCTCGGGTGATTGGGATAGTTGAGCTTGAGGGTTTCCAGGCTGGTGGCCGCCAGTTCGTCCAGGTGCATCTTCTGGTAGGCCTCGGTCATCACCGCCAGGGCGTCGCCGACGGACGGCGTTTCCTGGAAGTTCTCCACCACGTAGCGACCGCGGTTGGCGGCTGCGACGTAGGCCTCGCGCATCAGGTAGTAGTCGGCAACGTGGATTTCATACGAGGCCAGCAGGTTGCGCAGGTAGATCATGCGCTGCTTGGCATCGGGGGCGTAGCGGCTGTTGGGGAAACGGCTGGTGAGCTGGGCGAACTCGTTGTAGGAGTCGCGGGCCGCCCCCGGATCGCGCTTGGTCATGTCCAGTGGCAGGAAGCGCGCCAGCAGGCCACGGTCCTGGTCGAACGAGGTCAGGCCCTTGAGGTAGTAGGCGTAGTCGACGTTCGGGTGCTGCGGGTGCAGGCGGATGAAACGCTCGGCGGCCGATTTGGCGGCCTCCGGCTCGGTGTTCTTGTAGTTGGCGTAGATCAGCTCGAGCTGGGCCTGGTCGGCATAGCGGCCGAACGGGTAGCGCGATTCCAGGGCCTTGAGCTTGTTCACGGCGCTGGTGTAGCTGTGGTTGTCCAGGTCGGCCTGCGCCTGCTGGTACAACTCGGCTTCACTGAGGTTCTCGTCAATGACTTCCTTGTTCGAGGAACAGGCAGCAGTGAGCCCGAGGATGGCGATCAGCAGCAGGTGTTTCACTTGCATGGCGGCTTGCGTCCTTTGACGGCCGCTGTCTTGGGCGGTGCCGTCCTGTTATGATGAGCGCCCCGGCCAACCCCGGGACAAAAGAAGCCGTATTTAACCACAAGCACGCAGCCGAAACCAAAGGCTGTAAGCCCATCGATTCGAGCATGTCCGAGATCATTCAACTAAGTGCAGAGGTCCCGTCCGAACTGGGGGGGCAACGCCTCGACCAGGTCGCCGCCCAATTGTTCGACGAGTACTCGCGTTCGCGCCTGACTTCGTGGATCAAGGAGGGCCGCCTGACCGTCGACGGAGCGCAGCTGCGCCCGCGCGACACGGTTCACAGCGGTTCCGTCTTGACCCTCGACGCCGAGCAGGAAGCCCAGGGCGAATGGGAGGCCGAGGACATCGCGCTGGACATCGTCTATGAAGACGAACAGATCCTGGTGATCAACAAACCGGCCGGCCTGGTGGTCCACCCGGCTGCCGGGCATGCCAGCGGCACCCTGCTCAACGCCTTGCTGCATCACGTGCCGGACATCGTCAACGTGCCGCGCGCCGGGATCGTCCATCGCCTGGACAAGGACACCACCGGCCTGATGGTGGTGGCCAAGACGTTGCAGGCGCAGACAAACCTGGTCGATCAGTTGCAGAAGCGCTCGGTCAGCCGCATCTACGAATGCATCGTGGTGGGGGTGGTCACCGCCGGTGGCAAGATCGACGCCCCCATCGGTCGGCACGGCGGCATGCGCCAGCGCATGGCGGTCACCGACGGCGGCAAGCCGGCGGTCAGCCATTATCGCGTGCTCAAGCGCTTCCGTTCCCATACCCATGTGCGGGTCAAGCTGGAAACCGGGCGGACTCACCAGATCCGCGTGCACATGGCCCATGTGGGCTTCCCGCTGGTGGGCGATCAGACCTACGGCGGGCGCTTCCGCATTCCACCTGCCGCCAGCGTGGCCATGGTCGAGGCGGTCAAGCATTTTCCCCGCCAGGCCCTGCATGCACGCTTCCTGGCGCTGGACCACCCGGCTACCGGCGAGCGGATGGAGTGGAAGTCGCCCCTGCCGGACGACTTCATGTGGTTGTTGTCGCTGCTCGACCAGGATCGCGAGAGCTTCGTCGGATGAGCGTGCCGACGCAGTCGCTGATCCTTCCCGACTGGCCGGCCCCGGCCTCGGTTCGCGCCTGTGTCACCACCTGTGAGGGCGGCGTCAGCCTGCCGCCCTTCGATACCTTCAACCTGGGCGATCATGTCGGCGACGATCCGGCGGCGGTCGCGGAAAATCGCCGACGCCTTGCACAGGCCTTGCGCGCCCGGCCGGCCTGGCTGAAACAGGTGCATGGCGTGGCCGTGGCCGACGCCGATCCCGATCAGGTCGCGCAGGCTGACGCCAGCTGGACAGACCGGCCAGGCATCGCCTGTTGCGTGATGACTGCCGATTGCCTGCCGGTGCTGTTCTGCGATCGCGCCGGTACCCGGGTGGCCGCCGCCCACGCTGGCTGGCGGGGCCTGGCCGGCGGGATCCTGGAAGCTACCCTCGAGCGCTTGGCCCTCGCACCGCAGCAGGTGCTGGTATGGCTGGGGCCGGCCATCGGGCCGCAGACCTTCGAAGTGGGGCTGGAAGTGCGCGAGGCTTTCGTCGCTGCGCATCCCCAGGCGGCGCTTGCCTTCACGCCAGGCCAGCGGCCCGACAAGTTGATCGCCGACATCTATGCGCTGGCGCGTATCCGTCTGGCGGCCTGCGGTGTCACGGCCGTCTATGGCGGTGGACTGTGCACCGTCACCGACGCTCGGTTCTTCTCCTACCGACGCACGCCCCAAGGCGGGCGTTTCGCCTCGCTGGTGTGGTTGGACGCTCACGCCGCGGCCGAGTGATGTCCTGCGCCTGTGCTATGGCGTGCCATAGACCTCACTGATTCTTGTCAGTCTTTGTTTCTTTTTGTCGTAGTCTTTTTCCCGGAAAGCGCCTTCGCCTGTTTCAGCCGCAGGTGATTTGCCGCTAGTCTCGCATCACACCCACAGCGCCGTTACCTTCCAATTCGAACGAGCCGGCCATGACAGACCTGTCCCGCACGCATGGAGTTGCCAGCGAGACCCTTGCCGGGCGCGACACGCGGTTCTTTCGCCCGCCATTGCCCGAGGGGCATGTGCTGCGTGGCCGACTGTGCCAGCGCCTGCAAGCAGGGTTGAGCGGAAGGCTGTTGCTGGTCAGTGCGCCAGCCGGTTTCGGCAAGAGCTGTCTGGCCATCGAGTTCTGCGAGCAATTGCCCGGCCACTGGCGCAGCCTGTGGCTGGGCTTGAGCCCGCGAGATGCCGAGCCTGGGCGTTTCCTCGAGCGCCTGCTCGAAGGCCTGCAAGGGCTGTGTCCTGCGTTGGGCGGCCAGGCCATGGGCCTGTTGAAGATGCGTCAGCGCCATCAACCTTTCGCCTACGAGCAATGGCTCGACGGCCTGCTCGACGAGTTGGCTCAGCACATGGACAGTGCCAGCCCAGTGCTGCTGGTGCTGGATGACTATCACCTCGTCCAGGGCCCGGTGCTCGACCGCTGCCTGCAGTTTCTGCTCGACCACCTGCCCTCTGGGCTGGCCCTGCTGGTGACCAGCCGTCAACGCCCTGATTGGCACCTGGCGCGGCTGCGTCTGTCGCGCCAGTTGGCCGAACTGAGCGAGCAAGACCTGCGCCTGACCCCCGACGAAGCCCTGGCAGTCATCGGCCGGCAGCCGACCGGGCTGCGCGGGCAGGCCCTGGATAACCTGATCCAGCGCAGCGATGGCTGGGTCGCGGGCCTGCGCTTCTGGCAACTGGCGGTGAACGAGTCGGGGCTGGAGCAGGCCTTGCCGCAGGCGCTGCATGGCGCCGAGGGGCTGATTCGCGATTACCTGCTCGAAGAGGTGATCGAGCTCTTGCCGGGCGAGATCCAGGCCTTTCTCTATGACACGGCGTCCCAGGAGCGCTTCTGCAGCGACCTGTGCGACGCTTTGCGCGAGCGGCAGGACAGTGAGGCGATCCTGCGCTACCTGCGGGCCCATCAGGTGTTTCTGGTGCCGCTGGATGAGCATGGCCGCTGGTTCCGCTATCACCACCTGTTCTCCGATCTACTGCGCAGCCGCCCGGCCAGCGCGCCTTCGCCTGCCCAGCACCTGCGCGCCTGTCGCTGGTTCGAGCGCCACGGATTGCTGGACGAGGCGGTGGAGCAGGCCCTGCGCGCCGGCTCGCTGGAAGTGGCTGCGGACCTGGTGCAGAGCCTGTCCGAGGAGCAACTGCTGGCCGAGCAGAACATCGGCATGTTGCTGCGCTGGAAAATGGACCTGCCCGAGCGTCTGCTGACCAGCACGCCGCGCTTGATCGTGTTGTACAGCTGGGCACTGGGACTGGCTTGTCAGCTCGATGCGGCCGAGGAGCTGGCGGCGCACTTGAGTCGCTTCCTGCCGGCGCCTTCGGCCACCGCGCAGAGGTCGATGCTGGCGCAGTGGATGGCGCTCAGTGGAGTGATCGCCCGCGGCCGAGGCG
The DNA here is from genome assembly GCF_016518545.1 of Pseudomonas sp. S30. Taxonomy (GTDB): domain Bacteria; phylum Pseudomonadota; class Gammaproteobacteria; order Pseudomonadales; family Pseudomonadaceae; genus Aquipseudomonas. Next base: position 188,164 of record NZ_JACVTO010000009.1, on the reverse strand, counting down.
ATCGCCAGCGCACCCTGGAGTACTGCGAGCAGGCATTGCAGAGCCTGCCCTGCAAGCGCTATGGCCAGCGTCTGGTATGCCTGTCGACCTTGTCGAACCTGGCGATCGCCGACGGTGATTTCTCCCGGGCGCGTGGCTGGAATCGCGAGGCGCTGGAGCTCGCGCAGCGGGTGGGCAACCCCCTGTTCGAGGCGCTGGCTCACTATGACCAGGCGCGGGTGCTGCACGCGCGCGGTCAGGTGTTGCGCGCCTTGGCCCAGGTTCAGGATGGACTGAATCGGCTGCATGGCCTGCCGGGCCAGCGCCTGTATGCCGTGCGGGCGCGGCTGGTGCTCTACGAGGGCTACCTGCTGGCTTCGCGCCTTCAACCCGAGCAGGCGCGCAAGCGTCTGCGCGCCGGGCTCGGCGAAGCCAGGGCGTGTCGCGATATCAGCGTGTTGATCGGCCACTGCGTGATCGCCTCGCTCGACGGCCGTGACGGACGCTTCGCCGAAGCCTTCGCGGAATTGGCCGAGGCGGAACGGCTCATGCACATCTGGGATGTTCCACCGATTTTCTACCTGGCCATGATCACCCTGATCAAGTGCGAGCTGTGGCAGGCACAGGGGCGTGTCGATCTCGCCGAACCCTGGCTGCTGCGCCTGGGCCAGACCTATGGCGGCGAGCAGCCGGCGGCCGCCCCGGAGTTCCATCCGTTGCTGGCCCAGCACATCGGCCTGCAACAGGCCCTGCTCGATTGCACCTTGCAGCGTGACGAGGTGGCCGAGCGGCGACTGTGCGCACTGGCGATGCGTGGCGAAGCCGATGGCGGAATGATGCTGGTGCTCAATGCGGCATGCCAGCTGGTGATGCTGATGCTGGCGCAGGGACGTGACCGCGATGCCCTCCAATGGCTGGGTCGCGCGCTCCTGGCGGCCCGCGGCGGCGCCCTGCAGCCGTTCCAGGCACTGCTCGATGGGCAGGGCGAATGGCTGCGCGAGCAGCTTGCCCGTCTGCCCGCCTGCCCTGTGCAAGAGGCGCTGCAGACGTGCCTGCCGCAGGTGTCGAGCGGCTTACATTGCAGTCGCGAGGCACTCAGCGGCCGCGAGCTGGCGGTGCTGGAGCTGATCGCCCTGGGGTGTTCGAACCAGCAGATCAGTGAGCGGCTGTTCATTTCGTTGCACACCGTCAAGACCCACGCCAGCCATATCAACAGCAAGCTCGGTGTGGAGCGTCGCACCCAGGCGGTGGCCAGGGCCAAATCGCTGGGGCTGCTGGCCTGACGCAGGGCACAGAGGTAAAGTGATGGCCAATTGATATCCGCCTGGGTGCGGCTGGGCTCATCTTTTCCGACGTACGGCCGATACAGCAGACGCCTCATTCACTTTCCACCCTCCAATACAGGTCGTGTCGATGCTGCAGTACGGGCAAAAAAGCTTTCTGATCGTCGACGACTACACCGACTTTCGCACCTCCACGCGTTCCATGCTGCGCGAGCTCGGAGTGCGCGAGGTGGATACCGCCGACAGTGGCGAGCAGGCCCTGCGCATGTGTGCGCAAAAACGCTACGACTTCATCCTCCAGGACTTTCACCTGGGCGATGGCAAGAAGAACGGGCAACAGGTGCTCGAGGATCTGTTGCTGGACAAGCTCATCAGCCATGAGTGCGTGTTCATCATGGTCACCGCCGAGAGCAGCCAGTCCATCGTGCTCAGCGCGCTGGAGCACGAGCCTGATGGCTATCTGACCAAACCGTTCAATCGTATCGGCCTGGCGCAGCGCTTGGAGAAGCTCACCCAGCGCAAGGCATTGCTCAAGCCCATTCTGCAAGCGCTGGATCGCGGTCGTCCGGCCGAGGTGCTGGCCGCCTGCGCCGAGCTGTGCAAGCAGGATCCGCGCTTTGCCCCGCTGTGCCTGCGCTACCGAGCGGATGCGTTGCGCGCGCTCAAGCGTTTCGATGAACTGGAGAAGTTTCTCACCAGTATCCTGGCAAGTCGTCCGCAGCCCTGGGCCTACGCGGCGCTGGGCAGCCTGCTGCACCAGCGTGGCCAGCAGGACCAGGCCCAAGGCGTCTACGAGCAGGCGCTCAAGGCGTTTCCGATCATGCCGGCGCTGTACGATGGCATGGCCGAGGTGCTGGTGGCCAAAGGCGACAGCAAGCGTGCCCAGCACGTGCTGGAAGAAGCGGTGCGCTTGTCGCCGCTGGCGGTCCGCCGTCAGGCTGCGTTGGGCAAGCTGGCGCTGGACAACGAAGACTTCGAGGGTGCGTCCAAGGCTTACCGGCATGCCGTCAGCCAGGGCCAGAGTTCGCGCTACAAGAGCGCCGAGAGCAATCTGGGCCTGGCCCAGGCGCTGATGAACAAGAATGCGGGCAACGGGCTGGATGCGCGTACCCGTGTGGAGATCAACACGGTGCTCAGCGAAGTGGCCAAGGAGCACACCGAAGATCAGGGGTTGCAGGTCCGTGCGCGGTTGATGAAGGCGGCCAGCCTGCAACAGGCCGGCGATGCCGAGACCGCAGCCAAGCTCACCGAGCAGGCCATGCAGCGCCTGGAGAAGATGGATCAGTTTTTCTCGGTCGATGCCGCCCTGACCGTGGCCAGCCAGCTCAGTGCGCTCGGACAGGCCTCGGCCGGCACTTCGATCCTCAAGGGCTGCGTGGAGACCTATGGCGACGACCCCAGTGTGATGCAGAGCGTGGCCAGGGTCACCGACGACCCCAGTGTGCTAGGCGCCGTCACCGAGGCGGTGGATCTCAACCGTCAGGGCGTGCGCAGCTACCAGGCCGGACAATTGAGCGAGGCGCTGCAGTTGTTTCGCAAGGCCTTGTCGTTGCAGCCGAAGAACATCAGCATCGCCCTCAATACTGCCCAGGCCCTGTTGCGCGTGGGCGGCGAGCGCCCGCCGGAGTCGATCATGCAGGAATGCCAGGACTGCCTGAACCGGGTGGCCGGCATCCCCGCCAGCGACAGCCGCTTCGAGCGCTATCGCAAGTTGCATGTGCGGGTGTTCGGCGCATGAGCGACCACGAGCAGGGGCTGGACTTCTCCACGGTGATCGCCTCCACCGTGCACGACATGAAGAATTCGTTGTCGGCGCTGACCCAGGCCCATGACCAGTGGTTGGCGCGCCTGCCCGAAGCGGCCCGCAGCGGCAGCGAGCAGGGGGTGATCGAGCACGAGCTGCGCCACCTCAACGGCATGCTGGTGCAGATGCTGGGGCTGTACAAGCTGGGCATCAACCAGCTGCCGATCTGCCCCGATTACCACGAGCTGGAAGATTTCGTCGAAGCGCAGCTGGCGGCGCAGCAGGACGTCATTCGTCACCGTGACCTGCTGGCCACCTGGCGAATCGAGACCGAGAACCCGCTGGGCTTCTTCGACCGCGAACTGGTGGCCTCGGTGGTGGCCAACGTCCTGACCAATGCCATCCGCTATGCTGGGCATGCACTGCTGATCAGCGTCGAGGAGCAAGGCGAGCAACTGGTGATCAGTGTCAACGACGACGGCGCCGGTTATCCCCAGTACATGCTCGAGCGCCAGCACGACTATGCCCAAGGCATCGATGCGAGCAGTGGCAGCACTGGCCTGGGGCTGTACTTCGCCGCGCGGATCGCCGCGCTGCACGAGCGCGACGGCGTGCGCGGGCGGATCGAGTTGCGCAACGGTGGTGCACTGGGCGGCGGGCTCTTCAGTCTGTACCTGCCCTGAGGCGGGTCGTCTGCGGGCTGGGCCAGTGATGTCTGCGGGCGAGGGGAGATTGTCGGGCGGGCGGTCGCGGCGCAGCCGATGAACGGGTTTTCATGGAATCTTCCTTCGTCGTTCCAGTCCAAGTCTGGTCTCTGTTCGCCTGCGATCAGTCGCATATTCGAATTTCACCAGGAGCTTGTCCATGTCAAACCTGCGCCGCCTGATTATCGTCGCCACTACCGCTGCCCTGATGACCGGCTGTGCCGGGCAGAATCCCTATGACAACCAGGGCCAGGCGCAGGGCGGCGGTTCCGGAATGAGCAAAACGGCCAAGTACGGCGGCCTGGGCGCGTTGGCCGGTGCAGTGGCGGGCGCTGCCATCGACCACAATCACCGTGGCAAGGGTGCGCTGATCGGCGCCGCCGCCGTGGGCGCAGCGGCTGCGGGGTACGGCTATTATGCCGACAAGCAGGAGGCCGAGCTGCGTGCGCAAATGGCCAATACCGGTGTCGAAGTGCAGCGTCAGGGTGACCAGATCAAGCTGATCATGCCGGGTAACATCACTTTCGCCACCGACTCGGCGAACATCGCACCGAGCTTCTACTCGCCACTGAACAACCTCGCCAGCTCGTTCAAGCAGTTCAACCAGAACACCATCGAAGTGGTGGGCTTCACCGACAGCACCGGCAGCCGCCAGCACAACATGGACCTGTCCCAGCGACGCGCCCAGGCGGTGAGCACCTACCTCACTTCCCAGGGTGTCGACGCCTCGCGAGTCAGCGTACGTGGCATGGGGCCTGACCAGCCGATCGCCAGCAATGCCGACGCCAACGGTCGCGCGCAGAACCGTCGCGTCGAGGTCAACCTCAAGCCGATCCCCGGCCAGCAGTACGATCAGCAAGGTGCTGGCCAGCAGGGCACCGTTCAGCAGTATCCCTGATACCTGATGCCTCCCCTGGGCCGCATGCTGCGGCCCAGGTTGGATCAGCGTACCTGACTGGCCTGGATGGCGGTCAGGGCGATGGTGTGAACGATGTCGTCCACCTGCGCCCCGCGCGGCAGGTCGTTCACTGGCTTGCGCAGGCCTTGCAGCATCGGACCCAGGCTGACGCCGTCGGTGCTGCGCTGGACGGCCTTGTGGGTGGTGTTGCCGGTGTTCAGGTCGGGGAACACGAACACCGTCGCACGCCCGGCCACGGCGCTCTGCGGGGCCAACTGAAGGGCCACTTGCGGATTGGCGGCGGCGTCGTACTGCAACGGACCATCGATCAGCAGATCCTGCTCGGCCGCCTGGACCAGGCGTGTGGCTTCGTGCACTTTCTGCACCTGGTCGTCACTGGCCGAATCGCTTGAATAGCTGATCATCGCCACGCGCGGGGTGATGCCGAAGGCCTGCGCCGACTCGGCGCTCTGGCGGGCGATCTCGGCCAGCTCGGCGGCGTCTGGATGCGGGTTCATCACGCAGTCGCCGTACACCAGCACCTGCTCGGGGAACAGCATGAAGAACACCGAGGACACCAGGCTGGCGCCGGGAGCGGTCTTGATCAGTTGCAGGGCCGGGCGGATGGTGTTGGCGGTGGAGTGCACCAGCCCTGAGACCAGGCCGTCGACTTCATCCAGGGCCAGCATCATGGTGCCGATCACCACCGGGTCTTCCAGTTGCTGCTCGGCCATCGGTGCATTGAGGTTCTTGCTCTTGCGCAGATCCACCATGGGCTGGACGTAGCGTGGGCGAATCAGCTCCGGGTCCAGTATCTCCAGATCGGCCGGCAGGCTGATCCCCTGTGCGCGGGCCACGGCCTCCACCGCTTCGGGTTTGGCCAGCAGAACGCAACGGGCGATGCCACGCGCCTGGCAGATCGCGGCGGCCTGCACCAGCAGCGGCTCGGCACCTTCGGGCAGGACGATGCGCTTGTTGGCCTGCTGCGCACGCTGGATCAGCTGATAGCGGAACACCGCCGGCGACAGGCGCAGCTCGCGCGGGGTGCCGCAGCGCTGGTGCAGCCAGGCGGCGTCCAGGTGACTGGCGACGAAGTCGGTGATGAATTCGGCGCGGTCGCGATCGTCCACCGGGATTTCCCGATTGAGCGAGTTGAGCAGGTTGGCGGTATCGAACGAGCCGGTGCTCACCGACAGAATCGGCAGGCCAGCATTGAGCGCGCCACGACACAGGCCGAGGATGCGTGCGTCTGGTTTGCTGTCGCTGGTCAGCAACAGGCCGGCCAGCGGCACGCCGTTGATCGCTGCCAGGCTCACGGCAAGGATGATGTCGTCGCGGTCTCCGGGGGTCACCACCAGGGTGCCGGAGGTCAGCAGCGGCACGGTATTGGCCACGGTCCGTGCGCAGATGATGATGCGGTTCATGCGCCGCTGTTCGTAGTCGCCCGCGTTGAGTACCTGGGCGCCGAGCAGGTCGGCCACGTCCCGGGTGCGCGGGGCGTTGAGTTCGGGCTGGTAGGGAATGCAGCCCAGCAGGCGGAAGTCGTCGCCGCGCAATAGCGGCGAGTGCTCGCGCAGACGGCTGGCGAACTCGCCCATGCTCTCCTCGGTGCGGACCTTGTTGAGGATCACCCCGAGCACTTTCGGATCGCGTGGGCCCCCATACATCTGGGCTTGCAACTCGACGCGTCCGGACAGCTCGCTGAGCACCTCGTTTTCCGGTGCCGACACCAGGATCACCTCGGCATCCAGGCTCTTGGCCAGGTGCAGGTTGACCCGCGCGGCGTAGCTGGCGTGACGGGTCGGCACCATGCCCTCGACCACCACCACGTCGTTGCCGACACAGGCCTGTTGGTACAGGCTGATGATCTGTTCGAGCAGCTCGTCGAGCTGGCCGTCGCCGAGCATGCGCTCGACCTGGGCCAGGCTCAGGGGCATGGGCGGCTTGATGCCGTGGGTGCGCGCCACCAGCTCGGTGGAGCGCTCCGGACCGGTGTCGCCCGGGTGAGGCTGGGCGATGGGCTTGAAGAAACCGACCTTGAGCCCGCCGCGTTCGAGGGTACGCACCAGCCCGAGACTGATGGAGGTCAAGCCGACACCGAAGTCGGTCGGCGCGATGAAAAAAGTCTGCATGGGTGGCGTCTCGAATGAGCGGTGCGAAGGGTCAGCGGGCAAGGGTAGCGCTATCGGCACCTTTCGCGCACCAGCCGCAGGCGAACACCTGGCCGATACGGGCCGCGCGCTGGTGTGCATCGAGCACCCAGGCGCGCTGTTGCCAGGGCGGTTGGTGACGCAGGTGCTGGGTGTGCCCGCAGGACAGCGCCACCACCCAGTGGCCGTGGGCATCGAGCTGGAAGCCGACGATCCGACTGATGGGGTGGTGGCCTTCGGCTGCGCGTTCGCAATCGGGCGTGCCCTTGGTTACACTTGTCCGTTCTACATTCTTTTGCAAAGGTCTTGCCCCATGCTGATCGCCGCCAACAAGGCAGTCTCCATCGACTATACCCTGACCAACGACGCCGGGGAGACCATCGACAGCTCCGCCGGTGGCGCACCACTGGTCTACCTGCACGGTGCTTCGAACATCATCCCCGGCCTGGAAAAGGCCCTGGAAGGCAAGCAGGCCGGTGATGAGCTCGACGTCGCCATCGAGCCGGAAGACGCCTACGGCGAATACCAGGCCGAACTGGTCAGCACGCTGAACCGCAGCATGTTCGAAGGTGTGGATCAACTGGAAGTCGGCATGCAGTTCCATGCTTCGGCGCCGGACGGCCAGATGCAGATCGTCACCATCCGCGACCTGGACGGCGACGACGTGACCGTCGACGGTAACCACCCACTGGCCGGCCAGCGTCTGAACTTCAAGGTCAAGGTCGTCGATGTGCGTGATGCCAGCGAAGAAGAGGTCGCCCACGGCCACGTCCATGGCGAAGGTGGCCACCACCACTGATTTCTCAGCTAAGCTCTGAGAGTCGTCAGGCGCTCGGGCAAGCCGGCCTGCCCGTGATGGGCGAGTGTACGGCTTGGCCGCGCGCCTTTTTAGTGGGCGCTTTTCGCCCCAGCGGCAATCGGCAATCCAGAGGGGAAACAACATGAGTGCATTCCATGGACTGACGCTCGAAGCGCTCGATAGCCAGGCCCTGCCGCTGGCTCCGTTCAAGGGCCAGGTGGTGCTGGTGGTCAACGTCGCTTCCAAGTGTGGATTGACGCCCCAGTACGCGAGCCTGGAAAAGCTGCACCAGCAGTTCAAGGATCGGGGGTTCAGCGTCCTGGGCCTGCCGTGCAACCAGTTCGCCGGACAGGAACCGGGTTCGTCCCAGGATATCCAGGCGTTCTGCGCAGCCCACTACGGCGTCAGCTTTCCGATGAGTGCCAAGTTGGAAGTCAACGGCCCCGAGCGTCACTCGCTCTACCGTCTGCTGGCCGGCGAAGGCGCGGAGTTTCCAGGCGACATCACCTGGAACTTCGAGAAGTTCCTGGTGGGCAAGGACGGCCGGGTACTGGCCCGCTTCTCACCGCGTATCGCGCCGGACGACGCGGTCGTGGTGCAGGCCATCGAGAAGGCGCTGGGCTGAGGGCCAGCGACCTAGCTGCCAGACCCACTGCCGCCTGGCTCGGTCGCTGGCCGTGGCGTGACCGCCGCCGCGGGCCGGACCTGGCTCGCTGCACAGGCGGCATGCAGATGCCCTTCGAACTGCTCGACGATCGCCTGCCACCCCTGGCGACTGGCATGCTGGCGGGCATTCAGGCGCACCCGGCGCAGGGTCTCGTCATCCTCGAGCAGCCAGCAGGCCGCATCCATGAACGCCTCCTGATCCCCAGGCATGGCCAGCGCGCCGCTGTGGCCATGGCGGATGTGCTGTGCTGCGGCCGCTTCATCATAGGCCACCACCGCCAGGCCGGAAGCGAGCGCCTCCAGTACCACATTGCCGAAGGTTTCCGTGAGGCTGGGGAACAGGAACAGGTCACCGCTGGCGTAATGCTCGGCCAGCACTTCGCCGCGCTGCGCACCACAGAATATCGCCTCGGGCAGCTGGTGTTGCAGCTGTGCCCGCTGCGGTCCGTCGCCGACGACGATCAGGCGCAGCCGTCGCTGTGGATGGGCCCGCTGCAAAGCCTGCAGGCAGGGCTGTAACAGCCCCAGGTTCTTCTCTGCCGCCAGGCGTCCGACATGCAGCACCGCGATGTCATCCGCTTGCAGTCCCCAGCTCTGGCGCAATGCCTGGCTGCGCCGTGCCGGATTGAACAGTTGCGCGTCGACCCCGCGTGCCATCAGCGCCAGGCGCTCGAAGCCGCGCCGCTGCAGCTCCAGGCGCTGGCTGGCGCTGGGAACGAGGGTGGTGGCCGTGCGTCGATGGAACCAGCGCAGGTAGTGGGTCAGCAGGCGCGCGAGCAGGCCCAGCCCGTACTGGCCGGAGTACTGCGGAAAATTGGTGTGAAAACCGCTGACCACCGCGATGCCCAGGCGGCGCGCTGCGCGCAATGCGCTGAGACCGAGCGGGCCTTCGGTAGCGATGTACAGCACATCGGGACGCTGACGCCGCCAGCGCCGCCACAGCCGGTGCATCGAGACTTCACCCCATTGCAGGCCCGGATAGCCGGGGAGTGGCCAGCCGCGGCACAGCAGCAGGCTGTCGTCGGCCAGGCCGGCAGACTCACCGACTTGTCGCGGCCTCACCACCTGCACCTGATGACCGCGAAGCCGCAGGCCTTCGCTGAGCCGGCCAAGGGTATTGGCGACGCCATTGATCTCGGGGGGGAAGGTCTCGCTGACCAGGGTGATGCGCAGCGGCGGTATGTTCATGACCTGAAGTCTGCGATGGCTTGGTTGCCGTCGGATGACGAAAAGATGATCCCGTGATGACACGCGGTGACGGGCGCGCTCGGCAGCGACAGTATTTGTTGCAGCTTCGCTCAAGAGCGTTCTGGATCAGCCGATGCAGAGGCATTCGACGGGTGGGTGCGCTCCAGGAGAGCGGTGATGTTCAATAACAAACTCAAGCAGGAAATTCTGCAGCTGCGCGAGCAGTTGCAGACGATCGAACAGGTCAAGAACAGCCTCGACAGTGAAATGCTGGTGTTGCAGCTCGATCCCCAGGGGCGCATCGAGTCTGCCAATGGCAATTTCGAGAAGGAAATGCTCTACAGCAGCGAGCAGCTGATCGGTCGCAACATCGAGGAAATCGTGCCGGCCCACGTGAAATCCCTGGATTTCTATCAGCGAATGAAATCGGCCATCACCCGTGGCGAGCATTTGCACGGCGCCTTCCGCCTGCTCCGGGGCAATGGCGAAGAGGCCTGGTTGCGCTCGATCCTGCAACCGGTTCGAGGTACGGACGGCCGCATCAAGTGCTTCAGCCTGCACTCCAGCGACCTGACTCGTACCATCGAGACCTCGCGCGAGCACGAAAGCCTGATCAAGGCCCTGATGCGTTCGACGGCGGTGATCGAGTTCAACCTCGACGGCGTGGTCCTCACCGCCAACAACCGCTTCCTGCAGGCGATGGGCTATACCCTCGAACAGGTCCGCGGCAAGCATCACCGGATGTTCTGCGAGCCGGAGGAAGCCAATTCGGTCGCTTACCAGCAGTTCTGGGACAAGCTGCGCCGTGGCGAATTCGTGGTCGAACGCTTCAAGCGCATCGACGCCCACGGGCGAGTGGTGTGGCTGGAGGCGTCCTACAACCCGATCATCGATGCCCACGATGTGCTGTACAAGGTGGTCAAGTTCGCCACCGTCATCACCGATCAGGTGAATCAGGAAATGGCGGTGGCTCAAGCCGCCGACATGGCCTACGGCACCTCCCAGGACACCGATGCCGCGGCGCGCAAGGCGACCGAGGTGGTGACCCAGACCGTTGCCGTGATGCGCGGTCTGGAAGGCTCGATGCAGGAGGCGGCCGAAGGTATCCAGGCGCTGGACAAGCAATCCAAGGTGATCGGTTCGATCATCAAGACCATCAGCGATATCGCCGGGCAGACCAACCTGCTGGCCCTCAACGCCGCCATCGAGGCTGCACGCGCGGGTGAGCAGGGCAGGGGCTTCGCGGTGGTCGCCGACGAAGTGCGCCAGCTCGCCTCACGCACCAGCAGTGCCACCGAGGAAATCGCCCGGGTGGTGCAGCAGAACGAGCAGTTGGCCCAGGCGGCGGTGGACATCATCGACACCAGCAAGCGCCAGGCCGAACAGGGGCTCACGCTGGCCGACGAAACCGGCCAGGTGATCGTCGAGATCCAGGACGGCGCGCGCAAGGTGGTCAGCGCGGTAGGGCAGTTCTCCAATCAGCTGGGTCACTGAGCCGCGCCGGCCTGGCGCCGGCCTTCAGGGCAGGGACGCCGTTGGCCGGGCGTGGATTCAGTGCGCCCGGTCGCGCTCGCGCACCCAGAACACGGTCGCCCCCGCCACCGCGGCCGGCATCATCACCAGGTTGACTCCAGGGATCAGCAACGCCAGGTAGGTGATGCCGCCGAACCCCAGCGACTGCCAGCGCTTGCCGCGCAGCCAGGCGAGCATGTCCTGCCAGCTCAGTTTGTTGTTGTCCGCCGGGTAGTCGATGTACTGGATGGCCATCATCCACACCCCGAACACCAGCCACAGCGGCGCAGCCACCACGTTGACCACCGGAATCAGCGACAGGATGAACAGGCCGATGGCGCGCGGCAGGAAGTAGCCGAGCTTGCGCATTTCGCGGCTCAGGGTGCGAGGCACCATTGCCATCAGTTCGCCCCAGCTGAACGCCGGGAAGTGATCTTCGCCGCGTACCACCACCTCGACCTTTTCAGCCAGAAAGCCGTTGAACGGCGCCGCGATGATGTTGGCCAGAAGGGTGAAGGTGAAGAACACCATCAGCACCACCAGGGCAACGAACAGCGGCCAGAGGATATAGGTGAGGAAACCCAGCCAATCGGGCAGGGTCGGCATCAGTGCATCCACCCACAGGCCGAACTGATGACCGGCGAAGTAGATCAGGCCGCCGAACAGCAGAATGTTGACCGCCAGCGGTAACAGCACGAACAGTCGCAGGCTGGGGCTCAGGACCAGCTTCAGGCCTTCGCGCAGGTACTGCGGGCCGGACAGGACGGGGGCTTGCATCGAAACGCTCCACGGATGAATGAATGCGCTGACCTTACCGAGTTTGGCGTCGCGGTGAAAGGCGCGACATCGCCGGTAACAAAGCCATGAAAGAACTTTGAGCCAACGCTGTGCAGTGGATAGAGCGTGCCTATGAGGTGGATTGTCGATGGATATTTCCTTACTCTTTGCCACCTCGCTACAGTGCGTCCACGTTCTCGACGCCATTGCACCCCGCGAGCCCTAGGTGGGAGTGGCACTCAGGTTTTCGGACCTGCGCGTGACAGCCTTCCCCAAGTGCTGCGCAGGTCCTTTTTCTTTCCCAGCCGGCTTCGCCGGCACAGCGGTGCCGGTCCGCAGGGGCCGGCTCGACAGGAGCACGCCATGTCCGAAGTTCGTCATTCCCGCGTCATCATCCTCGGCTCCGGCCCCGCCGGTTACAGCGCCGCGGTGTACGCAGCCCGTGCCAACCTCAAGCCGCTGCTGATCACCGGGATGCAGGCCGGTGGCCAGCTCACCACCACCACCGAAGTCGACAACTGGCCGGGCGATCCCCATGGCCTGACCGGCCCTGCGCTGATGCAGCGCATGGAGGACCACGCCAAACGCTTCGAGACCGAGATCGTCTTCGACCACATCAATGCCGTGGACCTGGCGAACAAGCCGTTCACCCTGCGCGGCGACAGCGGCACCTACACCTGTGATGCCCTGATCGTCGCCACCGGCGCCAGCGCCCGCTACCTGGGCCTGCCGTCGGAAGAGGCCTTCATGGGCAAAGGGGTTTCGGCCTGCGCCACCTGCGACGGTTTCTTCTACCGCAACAAGCCGGTCGCCGTGGTCGGTGGTGGCAATACCGCCGTGGAAGAGGCGCTGTACCTGGCCAACATCGCCAGCAAGGTGACCCTGGTGCACCGTCGTGACACCTTCCGCGCCGAGAAGATCCTGATCGACAAGCTGCATGCCCGCGTCGCCGAAGGCAAGATCGAGCTCAAGCTCGACGCCACCCTGGACGAAGTGCTCGGCGACAACATGGGCGTGACCGGTGCGCGCCTGAAGAACAACGACGGCAGCTTCGACCAGATCACCGTCGACGGTGTGTTCATCGCCATCGGCCACACCCCGAACACCTCGTTGTTCGACGGTCAGCTGACCCTCAAGGACGGCTATCTGGTGGTCAGCGGTGGGCGCGAGGGTAACGCGACCGCGACCAACGTCGAGGGTGTGTTCGCCGCCGGCGACGTGGCCGATCACGTCTACCGTCAGGCCATCACTTCGGCCGGCGCCGGCTGCATGGCCGCGTTGGACGTGGAGCGTTATCTGGACGGCCTGGCCAACGCGTCGTTCTGATCGCGCTGCTCGCCCCCCGCCCTTGCCTGTTGGCCTGGGCGGGGACCGGCACCGCTGATGCAGGATCGGGGCCGCCAGGTCCCGATCGCTGTCAGAGGCTCAGACGCATCGACAGGTCCACGGCTTTGACATCCTTGGTCATCGCACCGATGGAGATGTAGTCCACGCCGGTTTCGGCGATGCTGCGCAGGGTGCTTTCGGTCACACCGCCGCTGGCCTCCAGCTTGGCCCTGCCGGCATTGAGGTGCACCGCTTCGCGCATCTGATCCAGGCTCAGTTCGTCGAGCATGACGATGTCCGCACCGGCCGCTAGCGCCTGGTGCAATTCCTCGAGACTCTCCACTTCGACTTCCACCGGCTTGCCCGGTGCGATGCGCCGCGCTGCGCTGACGGCTTCAGCGATGCCGCCGCACGCGGCGATGTGGTTTTCCTTGATGAGGAAGGCATCGAACAAGCCGATGCGATGGTTGTGGCAGCCGCCACAGGTCACGGCGTATTTCTGTGCCAGGCGCAGCCCCGGCAAGGTCTTGCGGGTATCGAGCAGACGCACCTGGGTGCCCGCGACCAGGTCGGCGAGGTGGCGCGCTCGGGTGGCCACGCCCGAGAGCATCTGCAGGAAGTTGAGCGCCGAGCGTTCGCCGGTGAGCAGCGAGCGTGCCGGACCTTCGAGCTGGAACAACACCTGGTCGGCCTGGGCGATATCGCCGTCGACCACTCGCCAGTGCACCGCCACGCGCGGATCGACCTGGCGCAACACGGCGTCGACCCAGGCGGTGCCGGCGATCACACAGCGTTCTCGGGTGATGATGGTGGCCTTGGCCAGACGCTCGGCGGGAATCAGTTGCGCGGTGATGTCGCCACTGCCGATGTCCTCGAGCAGTGCGCGGCGCACGTTGGCTTCGATTTCGGCGGTGAGGTCGGCGAGGCGTAGGTTCGGCATGGTCGGCTCCACAAGCTAGATGCGGGCGATTATAGGGCCAGGGGACGACGCTTTACAGCCGCAGGGCGAAGCGGGCAAATGTGCGCCGGGTCGCGTCCTGGGCAGTGGGTGCTGGTGGCTGTCATATTTTTGATCGATAATGACGACTTGTATTTGACGCCATCGATTTGACTGTTTCGGCAGGCGCGTCGATCGATGCCCAGCAAGGAGTTCGGGAATGCGAGATGGAGGCCGGGCGGGGACCTTTGGGTTGCCCGTCGACAGCATGGGGCGATGGCCCTTGCCGTGCCTTCCCATGGCACTGCTGCAGGTGCGTGACAAGGCTGCGCTGCAGTTGCGCCAAGGGCTACAAGCCCTCTTCGACAACGCTGACGACACCCTCTTCGAGATGGCCGACAGCAGCGCCGACGGGGGCTCGCAGCACCTGTACTTCGAGGCCATGCGCGATCTGCGGCTGAAGCGCAAAAGCATCGAGCGCGCTTTTCTCGACACCTTCCATGAAGCCTTCGTGCGCTTTGGCCAGGGCGATCTGCTGGGCAGCGTGGAGACGGTCGTTGACCGACCCTCCCGCGCACGCACCCTGGCGGTCGGGGCGATGGTCGAGCGCGTTTTGGCGCACGACGGCCTCGCGCTGGAGCAACTCAACCAGCGCTTCTCGAACCTGCTCGAAAGGCCGATTCCCCTGCTCAGCAATCCCCTGGGGCCGATGTGCCTGTGCGGCTACTTCCTCGACGCGGGACGTGACCTGGGGGTCGGACTGCAGGTCAAGCCGATCCTGCTGCAGCTGTTCGAACGCTACGTACTGCGTGATCTGGACCTGCTCTATGCCCAGGCAAACCAGTTGCTGGTGGCCGCCGGCGTGCTGACTCACCTGACGCCGGCACCACGTCGACGCCTGGATTACCGGCCTGAAGCTCAACGCCGACGTTCGACCGTCCTGCCAGGCGGCGAGGGCCTGGACCCTGACAGTGCAGGGGAGGCTTTTTTCGCCTCCGTACAACAGGTGTTGGCGAGCCGCCGCGGTCGCCTCGCCCCGCGGGTGCAGAGCGTGGCGACCGCGCAGGCGATCGGCAGCGCCGACCTGCTGCGCCTGCTCACCCACTTGCAGCACTACCCGCCCGAGCCTGCCGAAGCCGATGATTTCCACCTCGGCCAGCAGCTCGAGCAATTGCTGCTGCGTATCGGCGTGCGCAGCGGTACACGGCGGCGACTGGACAACGCCCACGAGGACCTCATCAACTTCATCGGGCTGCTGTTCGGCCATATCCGCCGGGATGACAATCTGCCCGAGGCGCTGCGCAGCCTGCTGGTGCGTCTGCACCTGCCGTTGCTCAAGGTCGCCTTGCTCGACAAGAGCCTGTTCAGTCGACCTGGTCATCCGGCACGGCGTCTGGTCAATGAAATAGCCGCGCTGGCCATGGGCTGGGAGAGCGCCAGCCAGAGCCAGCAGAGCCGCCTGGAACGCATCGTCCAGCGTCTGCTCAGTGAATTCGTCGACGATCTGCAGGTGGTCGACGATGTGCTCGGCGAGTTCCTGCTGTTCAGCGCCGAGGAACGGCGCCGCTGCGAGCTGCTGGAGCAGCGGACTCGCGACGCCGAACAGGGTAGGGCGAGGGCGGTGGAGGGACGGCGGCAGGTCCAGCTGGAGCTCGATCGCCGTCTGCGTGGGCGGCAGGTGCCACGGGCGGTGCTGAAGATGCTGGTGGACTGCTGGAGCCAGGTGCTGCTGATGGCCTGGCTCAAGCACGGCGAGGATTCGCCGCCCTGGGAGCAAGGGCTGGCGACCCTCGATGCGCTGCTGCTCAGCCTGGTACCGCAGCATCGGTCCGAGGCGCGACTGCACCTGTTGCAGCAATTGCCTGGGCTGCTCAAGGCGTTGCGCGACGGCCTGGCCAGCGTGGTGCTGGATTCGACCGTGCAGCGCGAGTTTTTCCTCGAACTGGAGCGCCTGCACCTGTGGGCCTGTGCAGGGCCTGCGCACCGGCGTGAGGACGTCGATCTGGTGCGGGTGTGCGAACCGGTGATTCTGGGCATCGCCGAGGAAGCGGCCGGCAGCCAGGTTCCCGAACTCGGGGCTTCAGGCCCCAGTGTGCAGCAAGTGCGCGGCTTGCGCCTGGGGGCCTGGATCGAGTTGAACGACGAAGACGAGCCACTGCGTTGCAAGCTGGTGGCCCGGATCGACAGTACCGACCGGCTGGTCTTCGCCAATCGCACCGGCATGAAGGTGCGTGAATGGAACACCGCCGGGCTGGCCCTGGCCCTCGGGCGCGGGGAGGTGAGGGTGCTGGACGACGGACCGCTGTTCGAGCGGGCGCTGGAGGCGGTCCTCGACGACTTGCAGGTGGCCGGCAGGCGCTGAGCCGTGGCGCTCATTGTCATGCGCGGCGCGCGTCGTCGAGGCATACTGAGGCCTTGTCCACAGGTGTTTTTCAGGATCTGCCCATGCAATTGGATCGCGCCACCGGCTGGTTCACCGGTGTCACCCACTGCCCTTCACCGAATTGCAATGCCCGCCCTGAAGGCGAGGCGATTTCCTTGCTGGTGATCCACAACATCAGCCTGCCGCCGGGGTGTTTCGGTACCGGCAAGGTTCAGGCGTTGTTTCAGAACCGTCTCGATCCCGCCGAGCATCCGTATTTTGCGGGCATCTGCCATCTGAGGGTTTCGGCGCATCTGTTCGTCGATCGCGAGGGCGCGGTGACCCAGTTCGTGTCGCTGCTCGACCGCGCCTGGCATGCCGGCGTGTCGTGCTTCCAGGGGCGCGAGGGGTGCAACGATTTCTCCATCGGCATCGAGCTTGAAGGCACCGATCAGCTGGCCTACACCGATGCACAGTACCGGGTCCTGGAGCGGCTGACGCGGCAGATCTGCCAGCAGTGGCCGGCGATCGACGTTGGCCGCATCCAGGGCCACAGCGACATCGCGCCGGGGCGCAAGACCGATCCCGGTCCGGCTTTCGATTGGCGGCGCTACCGCGCCGCGCTGAGCAGCGAGGGTGATTCATGAGCTTTCTGGTCGCGGTACTGATCGTGTGGATCGAGCAGTTTTCCGCCTTGCGTCATCGCGTTCAGCGAGACGGCTGGTTTCTGGCCGAGCTGGCGCGACAGGACCGGCGCGGCGCTCGCGCGGCAGGCTGGGGGCTGGTGATCCTGGTGCTCGCTCCGGTGTTGCTGCTGGCGCTGCTGCTGCATGTGCTGCAGCCGGTCGCCTACGGCTTGCTGGCGTTGCCGGTGCACCTGGTGGTGGTGCTCTACAGCCTGGGGCGGGGCGATGCCAAGGCGGCGCTCGGCCCGTTTCGTGACGCCTGGCGCCGTGGCGATATCCAGGCCGCACAGTGCGTGGCCGAGCGTGACCTGGGCCTGGCGGCCGACGATCCACGCGAGCTGCTGGTGCGGGTGCAGGGCAACCTGCTGTGGCAGGCCTACCAGAGTTTCTTCGCGGTGCTGTTCTGGTACATGCTGGCCGGGCCTGCGGCCGCGCTGGGTTACCGACTGCTGGCGCTGTGTGCCGCCAACAGCCATGAGCCAGCGCTCAAGGCGCGGGCCGCGCAACTGCGTCACGTCATGGACTGGGTGGCGGTGCGCCTGCTGGCGCTGAGTTTCGCCCTGGTGGGCAACTTCGTGGCAGTCACCCGGGTGATGCTGCACGAACTGTTGAACTGGCACGTCAGCGCCGCACAGCTGATCGCTCGCGTCGGCCGTGTGGCCGATGATATTCCCGAGCAGGAGGAGGCTCAGAGTGCGCTGGCGCGCCTGGACAGCCTGTGGGAGCTGCTGCTGCGCAGCGCGGTGCTGTGGTATGCGGTGTTCGCGCTGGCGACGGTGCTGATGTAGTCGCGTGAGCGCGCGTTCGGCACTACCAGCCGAACAGCTCGCAGCTGGTGCTGTGGCAGGCCTGAGCGAGGGTCTGGGGTTCGATGCCCAGCACCTGCGCCAGTGCACCGGCGATGGCCGGCAGGTGCTCGGGGCTGTTGCGCCGGCCGGCATGCATGGCCGGCGCCATGTCCGGGGCATCGGTCTCCAGTACCAGGCATTGCAGGGGCAGCCGGGCGAGCGTCCTGCGCAGGCGCACGGCCTGTGGCCAAGTGGCGGCGCCGCCGATGCCCAGCTTGAAGCCGAGCTTGAGGTATTCACGCGCCTCTTCGTAGCTGCCGGCGAAGGCGTGGACGATCCCGGCGCGGGCAGGCTTGTAGCGCTTGAGGGTGGCGATCACCTGGGCGTGGCTGCGGCGCACGTGGAGCAGGGCCGGCAAGTGAAAATCGCAGGCCATCTGCAGTTGCGCTTCGAACAGCGTCTGCTGGGCGGCCTTGTCCAGCGCTGGTAGGTAGTAATCCAGACCGAATTCACCCACCGCGCACAGGCGAGCATCGCCCTGTCGCGCCTCGAGCCACTGACGCAGCTGGGTCAGGTGCTCGGGCCGATGCTGGTCAAGGTACACCGGGTGCAGGCCCAGCGCGGCCGGTAGCCGGTTGTCCGCGCAGGCCAGGTCCCACACCCGTTGCCAGTTCTGCCGATGCACCCCGAGCACCACCATGCGCTCCACACCGCAGGCGGTCGCGTGGTCCAGCACAGCCTTGCGGTCTTCGTCGAAATCGGGGAAGTCCAGGTGCGTGTGGGTATCGATCAGGCGCATGTTCAGGCCATGATGCGCTGCTTGAAGGTCCGCGCGACGGCCTGTACGCCTGGCGTGTAGTGCTTGCGCTCGATGGCGGCCAGCGCCAGGTCCAGGGCGGTGGCGGCGATCTGGCCGTGCTGCTGGGCCATGGCGTTGACCGGCAAGGGCAGGAAATCGAGCAGCTGATTGTCGCCGAAGGTGCCCAGTTGCAGCTGCCGCGCCTCGCTGCCACGCGCTTGCAGGGTGTCGAACACGCCTTGCAGCAGGACGTAGGAGGTGGTCACCAAGGCATCGGGCAACCCTCCCAGCTCCTCCAGCAGGGCCTGCATCAGGCGCTGGCCGCAGTCGCGGCTGAACGCTTCGCCCTGCTGGCGGCGTACCTCGCCGGCAAAGCCCTGCAAGGCCGCGTCGAAGCCCGCAGCCCGGGCCTGGCTCACGGACAGCTCCGGGCGGGCGCCGATCAGGGCGATGCTGCGTGGACGGGTACGCAGCAGGCTTTCGGTGAGCTGACGGCTGGCATCGTGGTCGTCGCTGATGACCGAACAGAAGTGCTCGGGGTCCAGGCGTCGGTCGATGGCGATCACCGGCAGGCCCTTGGCCTGCAGCTCGCGGTAGCTCTGGTCCTCGGCGGGCAGGCAGCTGGCGACGAACAGGGCGTCGCAGCGGCGGGCACGGAACAGCTGTTGCAACTGCCGCTCGCTCTCGGGCTGGTCGTCGCTGCTGGCGATCAGCAACTGGTAGCCGCGCGCGCGCGCACCCTGCTCCAACTGCTTGGCGATGCGCGCGTAGCTGGGGTTTTCCAGGTCGGGAAGGATGAAGCCCAGGGTACGAGTATGCCGGCTGCGCAGGCCGGCGGCCTGGGGATTGGGCGTGAAGTCGTGGGCCTGGACCACGGCACGCACCCGCTCGACGGTCGCACTGCTGATGCGCTGCTGCTCGGCCTTGCCGTTGATGACATAACTGGCAGTGGTCACGGAGACACCGGCCAGACGTGCGATATCGCTGAGTTTCACTGCGTTTTCCTTGTTATTGCCGGCGGCGTCGCAGGGCCATGGCCGGCTAGTCTTACGTGGAATTGTGTCCAAGTGCAGGCGACCATTGTCGCAATTGTTCCGACAAACAGGGGCTTTTTCCTAGGAAGATTATCGAGTAACGTGGCGGCCTCGTCAGGTTAAACGTTTCAGCATCCGACAACTGGGCCTGCCCTGAAAGCCCCAGGATGAAAAATACGTTGATTCCCACAACAATAACCTCAGTTCCCAACTGCGGGTACTGCAAAAGGAGAGGGTCATGCTCGAGCTCGCTAGTGAGCAGATAGCCATGGGCCAGGTGGCCGCCGACAAACCGGCCGCACTGCGCCTGTTGGCGGATCGCCTGATAGTCGATGGTCTGGTCGCCGAGGGTTATCTGGAAGGGTTGCAGGCCCGCGAGGCCCAAGGCTCGACCTTTCTGGGCCAAGGTATCGCCATCCCCCATGGCACCCCGCAGACCCGCGACCTGGTGTTCGCCACCGGCGTGCGCCTCCTGCAATTTCCCGAAGGAGTCGACTGGGGCGACGGTCAGATCGTCTACCTGGCCATCGGCATCGCGGCGCGCTCCGACGAGCACTTGCGCCTGCTGCAACTGCTCACCCGTGCCCTGGGCGAAACCGACCTGGCCGAAGCCTTGCGCCGCGCCAGCTCCGCCGAGGCGCTGCTCAAGCTGCTGCAAGGCGCGCCCCGTGAGCTGGAGCTCGACGCCCAACTGATAGGCCTGGGCCTGCCCGCCGAAGACTTCGACGAGCTCGCCTGGCGCGGTGCCCGCCTGTTGCAGCGCGGTGGTTGCGTGGACGGCGGCTTCGCCGCGCTGCTGCAGCAAGCCGAACCGCTGCCGCTGGGCGAAGGCCTGTGGTGGTTGCACAGTGAGCGTGAAGTGCTGCAACCGGGGCTGGCGTTCGTCACCCCGCAACAACCCTTGCGCCATCGCGATCAACCCCTCAACGGTCTGTTCTGCCTGGCCAGCCTGGGCGCTGCCCATCAGGCCCTGCTCGAACGGCTGTGCCAGGTATTGATCGAGGGACGCGGGCAGACGCTGTACCAGGCCACCAGCAGCCGCGACGTGTTGCAGGTGCTCGGCGCCGAGGTACCGGCCGATTGGCCCAGTGCCCGCGTGATGCTGGCCAACCCGCACGGCCTGCATGCCCGTCCGGCCAAGGTCCTGGCGCAGTTGGCCAAGGGTTTCGAGGGCGAGATCCGTATCCGCGTGACCGACAGCGGCCAGACCGGCGTGTCGGCCAAGAGCCTGAGCCGGCTGCTGTCGCTCGGCGCCCGGCGTGGCCAGCAACTGGAGCTGATCGCCGAGCCGAGCATCGCTGCCGATGCCTTGCCGGTGCTGCTGGCGGCCATCGAGGCAGGGCTGGGGGAGGAGGTCGAGCCGTTGCCGGCCAGCCCCGAGCCACTCGCCCAGCCGGCGCGCGAGGCGCTCCAGGCGCCGTTGCCAGGGACGCAGGTCCAGGGCGTCAGCGCCGCGCCCGGTATCGCCAGCGGTCCGGCCCATGTTCGCGTCGAGCGGGAGATCGACTACCCGCTGCGCGGCGAGTCCTGCGCTCAGGAGCGCGCGCGCCTGGCCAGCGCTCTGTCGGCGGTCAACGACGAGCTGCATGCGCTGGTGCAGCGCAGCGACAAGGCCATTGCCGAAATCTTCGTCACTCACCAGGAAATGCTCGCCGACCCGGCCCTGACCGACGAGGTGGAGCAGCGCCTGACCCAGGGTGAAAGTGCCGCCGCCGCCTGGATGACGGTGATCGAAACCGCTGCCCGCCAGCAGGAAGCCCTGGGCGATGCCTTGCTCGCCGAGCGCGCTGCCGACCTGCGCGACGTCGGCCGACGCGTGCTGGCGCAGCTGTGCGGGGTGGTCGAGCAGGCCGAGCCGATCGAGCCCTACGTGCTGGTCATGGCCGAAGTCGGCCCTTCCGATGTGGCGCGCCTGGACCCGGCGCGGGTCGCTGGCATCGTCACCGCCCACGGCGGCGCCACCGCGCACAGCGCCATCGTCGCCCGCGCCCTGGGGATTCCGGCCGTGGTCGGCGCCGGTGCGGCGATCCTATTGCTTGAAAGCGGCACGCCGCTGCTGCTCGATGGCCAGCGCGGCAAGGTCAGCATCGCGCCGCCGGCCGATGAGGTGCAGCGTGCGCTGGCCGAGCGTGAACAGCGCGAACAGCGCCTGCAGGCGGCCTGGGCCACGCGCCACGAGCCTGCGGTAACCCGTGATGGCCACGCCATCGAGGTGTTCGCCAACATCGGTGACAGCAGCGGCATCGACAAGGTGGTGGAGCTGGGCGCCGAAGGCGTCGGCCTGCTGCGCACCGAGCTGATCTTCATGGCCCACTCGCAGGTGCCGGACGTGCCCACCCAGGAGGCTGAATATCGCCGCGTGCTCGACGGCCTGCGGGGACGACCGCTGGTGGTGCGTACCCTCGACGTCGGCGGGGACAAGCCGTTGCCCTATTGGCCCATCGCGGCTGAAGACAACCCCTTCCTCGGTGTACGCGGCGTGCGCCTGACCCTGCAGCGCCCGCAGGTGATGGAGGATCAGCTGCGCGCCTTGTTGCAGGCGGCCGATGACCGGCCGTTGCGGATCATGTTCCCCATGGTGGGCCAGATGCACGAATGGCGAGCCGCCAAAGCCATGGTCGATCGCCTGCGCCAGGCCATACCGGTGGCCGACCTGCAGGTCGGCATCATGGTCGAGGTGCCCTCGGCCGCATTGCTGGCGCCACGCCTGGCCCGTGAAGTGGACTTCTTCAGCATCGGCACCAACGACCTGACCCAGTACGCCCTGGCCATCGACCGTGGCCATTCCAGCCTTTCGGCCCAGGCCGACGGCCTGCATCCCGCGGTGCTGCAATTGATCGACATGACCGTGCGCGCTGCCCACGCCGAAGGCAAATGGGTCGGCGTGTGCGGCGAGCTGGCGGCCGACCCGCAGGCAGTGCCGGTGCTGCTGGGACTGGCGGTGGACGAGCTCAGCGTCTCGGCGCGCAGCATCGCCGAGGTCAAGGCCCTGGTGCGCCAGGCCGATTACTCGACGGCCCGTGCCCTGGCCTGCGAAGCCCTGCAACAGGACAGCGCCGAAGCGGTTCGGGCGCTGGTGGAGCGCTACTGATGGCCAAGATCCTTACCCTGACCCTCAACCCGGCCCTGGACCTTACGGTCAGTCTCGACCGGCTGCGCATCGGCGGCGTCAACCGCGCCCTGGCGCAGCGCTGCCATGCGGCCGGCAAAGGCCTGAACGTGGCCCAGGTGCTGGCCGATCTGGGCCATCAGGTCACGGTCGGCGGCTTTCTGGGCCTGGACAACCCGGCGCCGTTCGAGGCGCTGATCGCCCAACGAGGCTTCGTCGACTGCTTCATCCGGGTGCCGGGCGAGACCCGCACCAACCTCAAGCTGGTCGAGGACGATGGCCAGGTCACCGACGTCAACGGCCTGGGACCCCAGATCGATGCAGCGGCCCAGGCGGCTTTGCTCGAACGGCTGGAGGCCGTGGCCGCCGAGCATGCCCTGGTGGTGGTCGCGGGCAGCCTGCCACGCGGTGTCAGCCCGCAGTGGTTCAGGCAGCTGTTGGAGCGCTTGCAGGCCCGTGGCCTGAAGGTGGTGCTGGACTCCAGTGGCGAAGCGCTGCGCGAAGGGCTGCGCGCCGGCCCCTGGCTGGTCAAGCCCAATACCGATGAGCTGGGCGAGCTGACCGGGCACTGCGTGGAGGGGCTGCAAGCCCAGCAGCAGGCGGCCCTACAGTTGCTCGACGGCGGCGTCAGCCACGTGGTGGTGTCCCAGGGCGCCCAGGGCGTGACCTGGTTCAGTGCCGGACGCACCTTGTCGGCCCAGCCGCCCAAGGTGAGCGTGGCCAGCACCGTGGGGGCCGGCGACTCGCTGGTAGCCGGCCTGGTGCATGGCCTGCTGCTGGCCGAAGACGCCGGGCAGACGCTGCGCCGCGCCACCGCCATCGCTGCACAGGCGGTGACGCAGATCGGCTTCGGCATCGCGGATCGCGAGCAACTGGCGCATCTGCAGGCGGCTGTACAACTGACAGAACAACAAAATGAGGCTCGCCGATGAACATCGCGATCGTCACCGCCTGCCCGAACGGTCAGGTGTCGAGTGTATTGAGTGCGCGACTGCTGGCTGCGGCCGCGCAGCGCCGGGGCTGGAGCACCAGCGTCGAGGTATGGGATGCCGAGCATCCCGAGCGGCGCCTGAGCGCAGCGCAGATCGCCGAGGCCGATTGGGTGCTGGTGATCAGCACCGGCCCGATCGACCTGCAGCGCTTCGTCGGCAAACGCCTGTTCCAGAGTACGCCGGCCCAGGCCCTGGCCGATCGAGAAGGGTTCCTCGACGAAGCCGCGGCCAAGGCCCAGGTGCTGGAACACAGCGCCAATGCCGAGGTGCCGAGCCCGTCGACGATGCCGCGGATCGTGGCCATCACGGCGTGTCCTACGGGCGTGGCGCACACGTTCATGGCCGCCGAGGCGCTGCAACAGGCCGCGCGCGACCTGGGATACGCCTTCGAGGTCGAAACCCAGGGTTCTGTCGGCGCGCGTAATCCGTTGTCGGCCGAGGCCATCGCCCAGGCGGACGTCGTCTTGCTGGCGGCTGACATCGAAGTGCCCACCGCGCGCTTCGCCGGCAAGCGCATCTATCGCTGTGGCACCGGCATCGCCTTGAAGCAGGCGCGCGCGACGCTGGACAAGGCCTTGGCCGAAGGCCGGGTGGAAAACACCGGCGCCAGCGCCGAAGCACCCGCCAAGAGTGAAAAGGCCGGGATCTACAAACACCTGTTGACCGGGGTGTCGTTCATGCTGCCGATGGTGGTGGCCGGCGGCCTGTTGATCGCCTTGTCATTCGTGTTCGGCATCCAGGCCTACAAGGAAGCCGGCACCCTGCCAGCGGCATTGATGCAGATTGGTGGCGAGGCGGCCTTCAAGCTGATGGTGCCGATGCTGGCAGGCTACATCGCCTGGTCCATCGCCGACCGTCCGGGCCTGGCACCGGGGATGATCGGTGGCCTGCTGGCCAGTACCTTGGGCGCAGGCTTCATCGGCGGCATCGTCGCCGGTTTCCTGGCCGGTTACAGCGCCAAGGCCATCAGCCGCTGGGCACGCCTGCCCAGCAGCCTGGAGGCGCTCAAGCCGATCCTGATCATTCCGCTGCTGGCCAGCCTGTTCACGGGCCTGGTGATGATCTACGTGGTCGGGCACCCGGTGGCCGCCATGCTCGAAGGCCTCACGCGCTTTCTCGACAGCATGGGCACCACCAATGCCATCCTGCTCGGCCTGTTGCTCGGCGGCATGATGTGCGTGGACCTCGGCGGGCCGATCAACAAGGCCGCCTACGCCTTCTCGGTCGGCCTGCTGGCATCCTCGAGCTACGCGCCGATGGCGGCGACCATGGCTGCGGGCATGGTGCCACCGATCGGGCTGGGCCTGGCCACCTTCCTGGCACGACGCAAGTTCGCCCAGAGCGAGCGCGAGGCCGGCAAGGCTGCGCTGGTGCTGGGGCTGTGTTTCATCTCCGAGGGAGCGATTCCCTTCGCGGCCAAGGACCCCTTGCGCGTCATTCCGGCGAGCATCGCCGGGGGCGCACTGACGGGTGCGTTGTCGATGTATTTCGGCTGCAAGCTGATGGCGCCGCATGGTGGCCTGTTCGTGCTGCTGATCCCCAACGCGATCAATCACGCCCTGCTGTACCTGCTGGCGATCGTGGCAGGCAGCCTGGTCACCGCAGTGGTGTATGCGCTGATCAAGAAGCGTGAGCAGGTCGAGATGGTCGTGGCGCCGGCTGCGGCCAACTGACTCCTCTTCAGGGACGCCGCTGTTTGCGCAGCGGCGCCAGCAGCTCGCCCAGACCGTTGTGGTCGATCTCGTGCATCAACGCCAGCAGCCCGCCCAGCTCACCGGGCGGGAATCCCTTGCGAGCGAACCAGGCCAGGTAGTCACCCGGCAGATCGGCCAGCAGGCGTCCCTGGTATTTGCCGAAAGGCATGGTGCGGGTGACCAGCAGTTGCAGAGATTGCGGATTCATCGGTGGGCCTGTAGCGGTTGCGAACCTTGACGATACAGCAATCTTCAGACCCTGCAATCTGCACGAGCTGCAATGGTCGATCATGCAGAACGCCGATGATGGCATTTTTGTTTTATCTCTCAACTACCTGATAGGTAAGGATTTTTTATTTGGGTAATGATTGGCACGAAGGGTGCTCTTTACTACAGGGACTATCACCTGCCAAGGAGTTACGCCATGAGCAACCCGAACGAAGACGTGATCAAGGTACTGAACAACCTGATTGAGTACAGCAAAGACGGTCAGAAGGGTTTCAAGGAATCGGCTGATGACGTCAAGAATCCCCAGCTCAAAGCATTCTTCGTACAGCGCGAGGTCGAATGCGGCCAGGCGGCTGCCGAACTGCAAGCTGAAGTGCGCCATCTGGGTGGCGATCCGGAAACCTCGACCAGCTTCTCGGGCGACTTGCATCGTGGCTGGTTGAACCTGAAGGCCGTATTCACCGGCAAAGACGAAGAAGCTGTTCTGAATACCGTAGAGGAAGGCGAGGACCACGCGCTAAAAGCCTACAAGGATGCGCGCGAAAAGCTCGTCAAGCTCAACGTCCCTGCTGCTGCCAACGCCCTGACTCTGGTCGACAAGCAGCTGCAAGGCGTGCAGCGCAATCACGACCAGGTCAAGGCACTGCGTAACGCCGCTCGCGCCCGATCTTAAGCGCCAGGCCCCTCTACCCGGTTACGGCCATTGGCCTTGGCTCGGTAGAGTGCTTCATCTGCGGCACTCAGCACGCTGGTCAAGTCGTGCTGGGTGCCTGCTTCATGCAGGCCGATGCCGATGCTTACGGTGATCGGTCGTTCATCGCCGCTGAAGATCGGCAATGCCTCTACACTCAGGCGAATCCTTTCAGCCAGCATTCTGGCTCCCGCCAATTCCGTTTCTGGCAGCACCACCTGGAACTCTTCGCCACCGTAGCGAGCCGCCAGATCCGCAGGCCGGCGAATGCTCAGCTCGATGGTACGCGCCACCTCCCTCAATGCATGGTCGCCTCCCGCGTGCCCATGGCGCTGATTGAACGCCTTGAAGTGATCGACATCCACCATGAGCACGGCCAACGAGGTGCGATTGCGCAATGCCCTGGCCCACTCCTGACGCAGTACCTGGTCGAGATGACGACGGTTGGCCAGGCCCGTGAGGCTGTCGGTGGCGGCCAGAGTGGCCAGCCCCTGCTCGGCGGTGTGCCGCCTGTGCAGCTCGCGACCCAGCAGTACGGTCAGCCAGAGAATGCCCAGGCATAGCACACCGGTGGCCATGCCGACGATCAGCGCCGTGCGCCGCCAGCCCTGGAACACCTCATCGGTGGAATGCGCCACCAGCACGATCAGGGGCAGGTTGCCGACGCGCGCGAAGGTGTACATGCGTTGTTCGTCGAACAGCGGCGAATACGCTGTGAAGCTACCGCTACGTTCATCCAGGATACGCTGGAAGTTCGGCTGCTGGCTGAAGTTGACACCGATGGCCGGTTGGCCAGGACCCAGCGGTTCACGCGCCAGCAGGTGTCCGCCGGTGTTGAGCAGGTTGACGCTGCTGCGCTCACCGATGTCCAGGCGCTGGAACAGTTCGGTGAAGTACGACAGCCGCAGCGCGCCAGTGGCCACCCCGACGAATTCGCCATTGGCACCGGAGATCCGCCGGCTGAAGCTGATGCACCAGTTCATGTCTCCCAGCCTGGCCTTGAAGGGCGGGCCGATGAACAGGCCGACCTGCGGCTGGTCACGGTGGACCTGGAAGACCCCGGTATCGGCGAAATTGGCCTGGCGCGGCACGATGTTCGTGGAGTCGCCTACCACATCGCCCTTGGCGTCGAGCCAGAGCACATCGCCCCGGCTCTGGTCCACCAGCGCCGGGTTGAACAACAAGCGATGACGCATGGCCGCTGGCACCTGGGCCAGGTCGCGACGGCCGACCGCCCAGATCAGTTCCTTGAGCGACTGGTCGTAGAGTTCGGCGTTGTTGAGAATGTCGCTCTCGATCAGTTGGACGATGTTGCTCGAGGCGCGGATGGAGGACTGCTCGACGCTGTCTCGTTCACGCCCCAGCAGGTAGCTGACGATCGCAAGGATCGCGAGCACGGCCAGGCCACTGCCCAGATTGAGGATCAGCTCGGGGTGAGGCCTGGAGAACGTAAGGCGCGGGATTCGAATGGACGACATCAGGCTCGCGACTGCATTGGCCCCTCTTGCCTTGAGGGTCGGGCTAGGAAGCGGCGGCGATAGTGTAGGCAAGTGGCCATTGTCGAACAAGCCACGGCGTCGTAAATGCGCGCTTCAGGTGCGCCGCGATGGCGTCGGTGCCCTGCCGGGCCGACGCCACGCTACCGGTTTCAGTGTCGCGTCAGAATATCGCGAGCGGGTAGTCGACGATCAGGCGCAGCTCGTCGTTGTCATTGTCCACCGCCGAATAGCCTCGGCTGCCGCGATGGCTGGCGTAGCGCAGCAGCAACGACAGATCCTTGAACTGGCCCTCCTGGAACACGTACTTCACGTCCAGGTCGCGTTCCCAGTGCCGGGCATCCTTGCCATCGGCGCTGTACCACTGGCCATAGCCGGCACTGTTCGGATCGGCCTTGGTCAGGTCGAGCTTGCCGCGCGAATAGGACAGCGATGTGCTCAGCCCCGCGATGCCCAGGCCGGCGAAGTCGTAGCCGTATTGCAGTTTCCACGACCGTTCGCCCGGGCCGTTGAAGTCCGAATACATGCGCGAGTTGTCGAGGTAGATGCTGTCGCCCTGGTTGATGTAGTCGAACGGCGTATTGCCGTTGACGCGCTGGTAGGCGGTGGTGACGCTGTGATGCCCGGCGGCCACCGTCAGGTGCAGGCTGTAGGTGTTGTTGTCGATCTTGCCCAGCTTGGCCTGGCCGGTGTCCTGCGTGTGGTAGAAGTGCACGCCGGGGGTGAGGCTGAGGTTGTCGTGGACCACATAGGTGTAGTCGAAGTCGGCGTAGTACTGGTTCCAGATGTCCTGCAATTCGGCGGCGTACAGGTTGGCGGTGAAGCTCGGCGTGCCGTTCCACGACGCGCCAGCCCAGGACAGGTGCTTGCTGTCGCGGTCATCCGGTCCTGCGCTGTAGAAGGTGTCGATGCGCCGGTGGCCACTCTGGTTGTAGGGCTTGGTGAAGCTGACCTGGCCGCCTTCGAGCAGCAGTCCGTCGATGGCGCTGTTGGTCAGCGCCACGCCACGAAAGGTCTGGGGCAGCAGGCGGGTTTCGCCGCCGGCGATGACCGGGTTGGTGAGGAACAGGTCACCGGCCTTGAGTTCGGTGTCGAAGCCTCTGATCTTCACCGCAGCGCCGGCGCTGGAGAAGCTGCGTGGCGCCGCGCCCAGGGTGCCATCGTCGTGCTCGTTGAGAGGCAACAGGCTGCTGCCGGCGTGGCCGCCGCCGCCATCGAGCTTCAGCCCGAGCATGCCGTAGGCGTCCACGCCCACGCCGATCACGCCGGGCGTATAGCCCGACTCGAAGCGTGCGACGGCGCCCTGCGCCCATTCGCGACTGTCCCTTACGCCTGGCAGCAACTGGTTGCGATGGAAGTAGGCATTTCGAAAGTTCAGGTTCAGTGACGATCCCTCTACGAAGCCTTCTGCGCGCTCTTGGGCATGGGTGGGGGAAATCATTGCGCCCAGCGCAATGAACAGTGGCGTATAGCGGAAAACGAAGGACACCGGTAATGCTCCTTTTTCGGTCGATCGGTGAGGCGGTCCCCGACGGCTCGAACAGCAGCGCTCGCCCGAGGGACGTGTTCGCCTGGCAGAGATTCAGGCGCAAAAAAAGCCGCTGATGCGCAGCGGCCAAGGGAGGCTAACATACCGGGGCGACCCCTGCTCAAGGTCGGACCCGAAATACGGGAGTGGGGGTGGAGCGCAGGATCAGCTGTCGGCCTGGTCGTCGGTGACGTTCTTCGAAGCGGTCTGCTGCACCGCTTTCGTGGCATCCTGAGGCTGCGCTGCGTAGGCCTCCTGCGAGTGTTGCAGGCTGGCAGCGACCTGGGCGTTACGGGCGACGAAGGCCGGCGATTCCTCAGCCAGGGCCAGGGGCGACAACAACAGGGACGACAGGACGAAGACGCTGGCAATACCCATACTGTTGGACATGTGAAGCTACCTTCTTGCGTGGCAAGTGTGATGTGGACAGCGCCAATCTAGCGCTGCGGGCAGCGGCGAAACAGCGCCCAATGGGTTAATCACTCTTGTGCAAAAGGTAACGATCGGACAGGGTCACTCCTCCCAGTCGTCAAGCACGGTGGGCGTTCAGTGCAGGTGTCGACGAGAGAAGTCGGCCGTGCGGCTTAGCTCAGAAGCCGATGAAGGCGTAGTACACCGGCGCTTCGGCGGTAGTCTGCAACCCTCGTTGCTGCAGGGTGCGGGTCAGCTCGGGGTCCTGCAGGTGCACGATCCAGGCAGCACTGGCGGGTGCCGGATTCGAGTCCAGGGCCGCAAGGAACGCCTGCATGTCCGGAAGCCAGGCCGTGAAACCATTGCCCTTGAGCGCGCTGGTGGTGATGCCCAGCCGTTCGCAGATGGCCACCTTGGCAGCGATGTCTTCACGGTCCGCCTGGCGCGAGGCCTCGATCAGAGCGTTCAGTCGCGGATCGACCAGACGCTGCCCGACGATCAGGGGCGGGCCTTGTTCCCAAGCTTCGGGCGGACAGTCCTTGGCTTCAGGGCGCAACGGCAGGTGCGGGTTGATCTCCGCCGGATAGATGCGACAGACCAACGGGCGCGTTTCATAGATGGCGCACAGGTCGTCGTCGTCCAGATGGCGGCAGCGACCCGGATTGAAGGCCGCGAAGGTCACCGATACCCTCAGTTGCGTGCTGCCACAGGCCACCGCCTGGGAACGTCGCACTACGTGGTCGCGCTGTTCGGGCGGCATCCCCGGTCCATCGGCGACGAACCCTTCGATCAGCACCACCACCTGACCGCCATCGCTGGCCCAGCGGCGTGCTTCGTCCAGGGTCAGCGGCACGTGGTGCCCGGTGCAGCACTTGCCGCAGCCGATACAGGCGAAGCGCAGACTGTCGCTCACTTGGTGCCTGGCTGCCATTCGGTGACATAGGCCTGCTGGTGGGCCCGGTCGTACAGGCACAGCTCGGTGCCGGTCTGGTTGTTCATCTGCCTGGACTTGTACACGCCCTCGATCAGCAACGCGCTGTAGGCGGTACGGTCGTCGAATTCGGCGGGCTTGCCCATGGCGTGGGCATCCTTGAACTGGCTGGCAGCCAGGCAACTCTTGACCATCTGCTGGCGATAGGCGTTCCACGCTTCGGAAGTGGAAGCATGGACGCCGGTGCTGGTCACCACCAGGGCGATCAGAGCGGTACGGAGAAAAGTCATAAGCGATACCGGCAAAGAGGTTCTGGAGAGTAGGAATTATGCCCGAGTCGGATCTGCCATCAAGTGAAGGCCTATGGTCATGCCGGCCTCAGCGCTCGGCCAGACTCACCGCGCGTGCCGCGACCACCAGGCAATCGGTGAGCTCGGGCGAGGAAAACTTGGTAAGGATGGCATTGGCCCCGGCGACCTTGGCTTTTTCGGCGCTCATGGCGCTGTCCAGCGAAGTGTGCAAGAGCACGTACAGGTGCTGGAAGTCCGGCGTCTCGCGCAGGGTGCGGGTGAAGGCGTAGCCATCCATTTCCGACATCTCGATGTCCGAGACCACGATATCGATCTCCTGCGCCGTGCCTTGCAGCTCGAGCAGAACATTGATCGCTTCTTTGGCGCTGCGGGCGGTGTGGCACTCCAGACCCAGGTGGCGCAAGGTGTGCACCGACTGCTGGAGCGCCACCTGGCTGTCATCCACCACCAGTATGTTGGCAGCCGCGAGCAGACTGGCGTCTTCCTCGCGCAGTTGCCCCGCTGGCGCCTCTGGCGGCGGTGGGGCGATCCCATGGATGACCTTCTCGATGTCCAGCACCTGGACCAGCGCATTGTCGACGCGGGTCACGCCGGTGATGAACGAGCGGCTGCCGGAACCGTAGGGTGGCGGCCGGATATCGGTGCTCAGGCAGTGCACGATACGGCTCACCGCCTGCACATGCAGGCCTTGGCGCGAGCGGCTGATGTCGGTGACGATCAGGCAGCCACCGCGCGGATCGGCCAGCGGTTGCTCGCCGATGGCACGGGACAGGTCGATCACCGAAAGCGACTGGCCGCGCAGGGTCGCCACGCCTTTGACGTGGGGGTGGGATTCGGGAAGCTTGGTCAAGGGCGGGCAGGGGATGATTTCGCTGACCTTGAGCAGATTGATCGCCATCAGCTTGCCGCTGCGCAGGGTGAACAGCAGCAGGGACAAGGCGTCCGCGCGGGCATTGGGCGTGGCCATGGGCAACCTTCGGGAGTGTCGAAAGGGAAGAGGATATCCGGTTATCGGCCTGGGAGGCCGGTGCTTGAGGCCGAAGAGGGCAAGTAAGGCCGGTTCATCGCAGCGGCGATCGGCGCCGCCGCTGCGATGAACCCCTCGGGCTGCGAGGCAGCCCCGTGGCACGCATTGGCACCCATTGCAGGTGACCGCGTGTTCGCTGCATCACCAGTTGTAGCGCACGCCTACGTTCACACCCCAGGGCTGTTCGATATGCTTGCCCTTCATGTAGTCGAAGCCCGCCTGGACCTGCAAGACCTCGGTCACCTGGGCCGCGACGCCAGCGCCCAGTTCGATGCGGCTACCGGAAAGGTCGTTGGCGAACCGGTTGTCGTTGACCCGTACCTTGTTGTCCTTGGCGAACTCATGCGCGGCCGCCACCTTCACGTAAGGCTGGATGAAGCCACCCTGCTCGAGCGAGAAGTTGCGCCCGACATGGCTGCCGACCTTGCCCAGCACGGAACTGGCGCTCTTGGCGCTGGCGCGCATGCCGTTGTCCAGGCTGTAGTCGGCGCCATCGATCCACAGCGTCGACACTTGGCTGTAGGGTTCGACGAACCAGCCGTCGTTCAGTTTGATGTGCTTGCCGACCTCGACCGTGGCACCGATACCGTTGTTGTTGTAATCGCCCTTGGCCTTGCGCCCGTCGCTCATGCGCACGTCGGACTTGTTCTGGAAGCGGTTGGCCTTGATCAGCGCGTCGATGTACAGGCCGTCTTCGGCCAGCCACGTGCTGTAGGCACCGACGTGGAAGCTGTCGACCGTGCCCGAAGTGCCACCGGACAGGTCCAGGTCCGAGCGGCTGTAACCGCCCATCAGGCCGATCAGCCACTGACCGTCGCCGGTGCCGATCGGCAGGTCGGCACCGAAGGCGATACCTTGCTGCACCTGGTCGTAGGCCGCGCCAGCGCCGGCGCTGACCTTGTGCTTGTTGCCGTAGCTGCGCAGCCAGCCGCCGCCCTGGTCCTGGCCGTTGCGCAGTTCGCCCATGCGGCTGCGCAGGGTGGCGGATTCGCCGTACCACACGGTCGGCGCGGCGCTGAACAGGCCGGTGACCGAGCGCGTACCCGGGGTGGTGGTGTCGCCTTTGCGCACCAGATACCAGTCGTCGTCGCGCTGCTCCAGCTCATAGGCATAGGTGCCGAAATCCACCTGGCCACCCACCAGGTCGAAACGCGCGTCACTGCCTTCACCGGTATGGACCACCTGATGGTCGCTGATGGCGGCGTTCGGGTCGGTGCCGGTGTTCTCCACCAGCAGGCGGTGGTCGCCGCTGGCCTTGCCACTGACGTCGACCAAGTCACCCTGGCCGGTGCTCAGGTCGGCGCCGAGCATGAAGGTACCGCTGCCGGACAACTCGCCCAGTTGCAGGCGGTTGAAGCCGCTGTCCGGCGAGGCGTTGCGCAGGTTCACCGTGCCTTGATCCAGGTTGAGGCTGCCGACGTCGGAGTCGCCGGTGAGGTTCCATTGCGAGGTGCCATCGATGGCGAGCGTGCTGGCGCCATGGATGGTGCCGGTGAGGGCGGCGTTGTCCGCCAGCGTCACGTCGAGCTCGGCAGTTTCGTGGGCCACGATGTTGCCGGTCAGGCGGCTGTCGCTCACCGAAAAATCGACGCTGGCTTTCTCCTCGACTTCAAGGATGTTGCCGTTGCCGCCGATCAGGCTCGAGCCATTGGCGACGTGGATATTGACCTTCTGGTCCACGTCGCGATAGCTGATGACTCGGATCGCGCTGCCTTCGCTCCCCGCGATGGTGGAACTGTCCACGAGCAGATGGGCCTCGTGCTCGGTATCGTTGGTGATGCCGGCGAGCATCACCACACCGTTGCGGTCACCCGTGACCTGGCTGTTCTCGCGCACCTTGGCGCTCGCTCCCGCGATGACCATGCCGATGCCGCCTGGAATGGCATCGGAGCTTCCTGCCGCGTGGCCATGCACCTGGGTATTGCTCAGATCCACGGTCGCGTTGTTGGCGACGTTGATGCCCCGGCCCATGCCGGAAACGGAGCTGTTCGAAATGCGCGCGCTGGAGGCCTGATCGAATCCTGAAAGGCGAATGCCATACGCCTGCTTGTTCGCAGCGGCGGGATCGAGCCGAGCGACGATGCGACTGCCATCGATGACCGCGTGGCTGTCGTAGAGGGCGAGGCCGTTGTCGCCGGTGGCGCTGACATCGGCATTGCTGATATTCACCTGGGCGCCGCCGGTCGCTCTGATCTGGGCGGTACTGGCGCCGGCGGTAACGTTCAACGTGGCGTCACGCTCGACCTGGTAGGCATACCGGGGAGCCTCTGGACCGACCGTGAGTGTGGAGCCCCCGGGCACGACGACCGTACTGGCCAGAACGCTGAATGGAGTAAAAGCGAAGCCCAGCGCCGTGAGGCGCTGGGCTAGAGGGGTAAGTTTCATGAGTGAACTCGACCGTTATAAAGTGACGGCGGAATTCAACCGTGATCATCTCTGGGAGAATGTAGGAGGTTTCCTAAAGCTAGCAGGACAAAGCCTACACCTGCTGCTGTATCCCCCTTCATCTTCACCAGTTGAAACGCACTCCCACGTTCACGCCCCAGGGTTGGTCGATGTGTTTTCCCGTGCTGTAGTCCAGGTCGACATGGGCCTGCAAGGTGTCGCTGATCTTGGCCGCCAGACCCGTGCCCAGTTCCAGGCGCGCGCCGGACAAGTCATCGTGGAAGGTGTTGTCGTTGATCTTGACCTCGTTGTTGCGGGCGAACTCACGGGCCGCTGCGACCTTGACATAGGGCTGCACGAAGCCTCCCGACTGCAACGGTACGGTGCGGCCGATGTGAGTGCCGACCTTGCCCAGCAGCGAGTCCGCCTTGTTGCTGTCGGCACGCAGGTCGTTGTCCAGGCGATAGTTCTCACCTTCGACCCACAGGGCCGCCACCTGCGCATAGGGCTCGACGAACCAGCCATCGTCGAGCTTGATGTGCTTGCCGGCCTCGACCTGTCCACCCACCCCGTAGTTGGAGTAATCGCCCTTGGCCTTGACGCCATCGCTCATGCGCACGTCGGCCTTGTTGTCGAAGCGGTTGGCCTTGAGCACCGCATCCAGGTAGAAGCCGCTGTCCGACAGCCAGGTGCTGTACAGACCCAGGTAGTAGCTGTCGACCCGACCATTGCTGCCCAGGCGCATGTTCAGTTCCGAATCGCTGTAGCCGCCCATCACGCCGACCAGCCACTGGCCACTTTGCGCCGGCAGCGCGGTGTCGGCCCCGAAGGAAATACCCTGCTGGGTCTGCTGGTAGTCCACCTGATCGGCGGTGGAGACCCGGTAGCGGTTGGCGTAGGTACGCGCCCACACGCCGCCCTGGCCAGCGCCCCCTTCACGCAGCTCGCCCATGCGACTGCGCAAGGTGCTCATTTCACCGTACCAGACCGTCGGCGCTGCACTGAAGACCGCGATGGCCACTGCCGCGCTGGGTGAGATGATCGGATCCTGGGCCTGGACCAGGTACCAGTCGGTATCGCGCTGTTGCAACAGGTAGGAGTAAGCGCCAGCATCCACGGTGCCGGTCTCGCTGAGCAGACGGAATTGCCCGGCGCCGCCTTCGGTGTGGACCACACGTTGCGGCTGGTCGCCCGACAGCGGCTCTGCGCCGGTGTTCTGGATCGCCAGGCCGTGTGCGCCCTGCGCCTGACCCTCGACGTTGAGCAGGTCGCCCTGATGCGCCGCCAGATCGGTGCCCATCACGAAGGTGCCGGTGCCCTGGAGGCTGGTGGCCGTGAGTGTGCGAAAGCCAGCCTGACCTGCGCGCAGGTCGACCGTGCCGCCATCCAGGCTAAGGGCGCCCACGCTGGAATCGTCGATCATGGCCAGGCGGGAACTGCCGCTGATGGTAGTGGTGCCGACATTGCGCACGGTGCCGGTCAGCAGCGAGCCATTGGTGAGGCTCAAGGTACCGCTGTTGGCGACGTCCTGGAGCAGATTGCCGGTCATGCTGCTATTGGCCAGGGCCAGGCTGGCGACGTTACTGACGTTGCCGTCCAGGGTCGAGGCATTGTTCAGGCTGACGGCGCTGGTGCTGCCGGGCGCCGAGGAGACATTGCCTGTCACGCTGCTGGCATCGAGTCGCAAGCTGCCGGGTTGAATGAAATCGCCGGTCATCCGCGAGCCGCTGGACAGGGTCGCGGCGTCGACATTGCGCACGTTGCCGATGAGTTCAGCGCTGTTGGCCAGGTTCAGGGTGCCGCTGCCGGGTGCGTCCTGGGTGACATCACCGGTCATGCGGCTGCTGTTGTCCAGGTTCAGGCTGGCGGCGTTGCTGACGATGCCGGTGAGAGTCGAGGCGTCACTCAAGGTCACGGCAGTGCTGCTGCCGGGCGCCGACAGCACATCGCCTTGCAGAGTGCTGGCGCTCAGGGCCAGGGTGCCGACCTCGTTGAAGTTGCCGACCATGCTGGAGCCGGTGGACAGGGTGGCGCTGCCGACGTTGGTGACATTGCCGTCGAGCGCCGAGCCATTGGCCAGGCTCAGGGTTCCGGTGCCGGGGGTGGCCTGGGTCATGTCGCCGGTCATGCCGCTGTTGTCCAGGTTCAGGCTGGCGGCATTGCTGACGGTGCCGGTGAGGGTCGAGGCGTCGCTCAAGGTCACGGCGGTGCTGCTACCGGGCGCCGACAGCACATCGCCTTGCAGGGTGCTGGCGCTCAGGGCCAGGGTGCCGACCTCGTTGAAGTTGCCGACCATGCTGGAGCCGGTGGACAGGGTGGCGCTGCCGACATTGGTGACATTGCCTTCGAGCGTCGACCCATTGGCCAGGCTCAGCGTGCCGGTGCCAGGGGTGGCCTGAGTCATGTTGCCGGTCACGCTGCTGTTCTCCAGCGCCAGGCTGGTGGCGTTGTTGACAGTGCCTTCCAGAGTCGAAAGACCGCTCAGCGCAATGGTGTCGACATTGTTGACGTTGCCCGTGAACACCGAACCGTTGCTCAGGGTCAAGGTGCCGGTGCCGGCGGCGTCCTGGGTGAAATCACCGGTCATGCGGCTGCTGTTGTCCAGGTTCAAGCTGGCGGCATTGCTGACGGTGCCGGTGAGGGTCGAGGCGTCACTCAAGGTCACGGCGGTGCTGCTGCCGGGCGCCGAGAGTACATCGCCTTGCAGGGTGCTGGCGCTCAGGGCCAGGGTGCCGACGTCGCTGAAGTTGCCGACCATGCTGGAGCCGGTGGACAGGGTGGCGCTGCCGACGTTGGTGACATTGCCTTCGAGCGTCGATCCATTGGCCAGGCTCAGCGTGCCGGTGCCAGGGGTGGCCTGAGTCATGTCGCCGGCCATGCTGCTGTTGTCCAGCGCCAGGCTGGCGGCATTGCTGACGGTGCCGGTGAGGGTCGAGGCATCACTCAAGGTCACGGCGGTGCTGCTGCCGGGCGCCGACAGTACATCGCCTTGCAGAGTGCCCGCACTCAGAGCCAGGGTGCCGACGTCGTTGAAGTTGCCGACCATGCTGGAGCCGGTGGACAGGGTGGCGCTGCCGACGTTGGTGACATTGCCGTCGAGCGTCGAACCATTGGCCAGGCTCAGGGTGCCGGTGCCGGCTGCATCCTGGGTCATGTCGCCGGTCATGCCGCTGTTGTCCAGGGCCAGGCTGGCGGCGTTGCTGACGGTGCCGGTGAGGGTCGAGGCATTACTCAGGCTCACCGTGGTCGCGCTGCCAGCTACTGACACCACGTTGCCGTTCACTTGGCTGGCGTCGACGCTCAGTGTACCCACGTTGTTGATGTTGCCAGTGAACCGCGATCCATTGGTCAGCGTAGCCGCTGCGGTTGAACCGACCGGCTGATTGAGGTTGCCGTCGACCGTGCTGGCGTCCATGGCCAGACTGGCGAGGTTGTTCAGGTCACCGGTCAAGGCGGCGGCATTGCGCATGGCGACGTCTGCCAAGGCCGTGGCGGCGACCTGGATATTGCCGGTCAGGGTGCTGGCATCGATCAGGATCTGCGCCTGGCTGACGCTGCCGGGCGCGTCGGTCGGCAAGCCGACTTCGATCAGCGTCTGATTGGCCGAAGTGAGCTGTGAGCCATTGGCGATCACGATGTCCGCCGACATTGCCTGGCTGTTCAAGTTGCTGACAACGATCGCGCTGCCTTGCTGGGAGGTCAGGCTGGAATTGTCCAGTTCAAGTCGTGGCGCTGCGTTGCTTCCCCCAAGGCCGAACAGGCCAGCGCCGCGATTGCTACCCACGGCGCTACTGCCACGCAGGATCGCTTCGCCACCGACCAGCGAAAGGCCCAGACCATTACCCGCCACGGTACTGCCGAGCGTCCCGGAACCATTGACGGTCGAGTTGATCAACGTGGCGGTACTTCCGCCCGAGACGTTCACGCCGCGGCCAATGCCGGAAATGCTGCTGTCGCTCACCAGGGCCGTGGAGCTGGTCGTGGCCGCTGCGTTGGGCTTCACGACCGACATGCCGATGCCCCCCGTGGAGGCGATTGTGGAGTTGGCTACGGTGGCCGTGGATTCGATGAGCTGCAGCCCCGTGAGATTGCCGCCTTGCACCGAGGTGCCGTCCAGGGTCACTGTCGAGCCGGCCTGGCCGATGATATCCAGCGTAGCGGCGCCCGGTGTCGCCGTGAGTTCAGCCGCGTTTAGGCTCCAACGCTCGGGCGCGGTGCCAGGGCCGATCGTCGCACTAGTGCCTGGAGGCAGCGTGGCAGCCATCCCTACAGGTACCAACGCATACAATAGCAACAGCGAGGACGACGAGTTCGCGACATAGTGAAAAAGTCTGCACCGGGTCATGACGATTGTTCCTCAGAAGATGGGAGAGGCGCTTTATTCGCTATAAGCGTGCTGGCTTGACTATAGAGTGATCGCGCACTTGCGCACCTGATAAAAATGCTAGGTTACATGGCATGACCGCTGCTCTAGATTGACGTGCAGATGAGTCGGCGAGGGGCGTTACCCTTGTCACTTTTATCCGCGATCGAGATTGGATCTTTATCTATTCGGCTCAGTCACTGCGTGAGAGGATGATTATATGAATGCGCCTAGCAAAATCTTGGCAAGTCGTCAGCGTTCGGGTATCGGTATTCGCCAATTGCAACCGATGACCATTGTTGGGCGTGATGAGAAAAGAACCATTGTGCCGATTTCCTATCTCGAGCAGGATCTGGAGATTCGTATTGCCAGAGCGGAAATACATCGCAACGATTTCATTCAGTTGGTCATCGATGGCCAGCGCGTGGGTGAAGAATTTCCTGTAAGAGAACTCGGTTTCGATGATCCAGCTGTTACAGAATTCGTAATCCAGATGCCCACGTCCTTTTTTCCCGCCAAAGGCACCGACCGGATTCTCGCTCTGGATTACTTCATTGAAGATCTGTACACAGGTGAAGGAGACTTCGCCGGCCTCGAGGTCCGTACCCGCTTCGACCAGATCGCACCCGGTGGCAAGCGGCCGGGACAGATTTCGCTGACTCCGGAGCAAGCCTCCGGTATCACAGAAAAGGATCTGCAGGACGACAAACTGCTCCTTGAGGTGAACAGCTACTTCGGTGCGGAGGTCGATGACACGATCGAATTCTGGATCGGCTCGCGCACTGATGAAGCCTCAGGCACCTGGCTCGGTGATCAATTCACAGTGATCGTTCCAGGCGAGGCGCCAGACGCCTACATTACCCGGACTCAACTCGAGGCCGCCGGTGACGGGTGGCGTTATCTCGCTTACAGGCTCAGGGACTGGGCGGGCAATGTCAGCGTGATGTCCAGCCCGATCGGGGTCGCCATTGCGGTGCAGTTGCCGACACTTTTCCCAGCCATCGTTCCCGAATTCGAGGACGATGGCCTGATCACCTACGAGGACGCCTATCCCGACGTCGAGGTTCGCATTCCCCTTTATTCGGGTGCTGCCGCAGGTGACGTCATCGCCATTACCTGGGGTGGTATACCCGTGGCGACCTACACGCTGACCGACGCCGATGTGGGGGGCGATCCGGTCGCTATCATCGGAGTGCCTTACGCGGTGGTGAAGCAAGCCGGCAACGGCACTGTCGATGTCGCCTACGAGATGCGCCGGCCTGGTCAGCTTCCGGCCGAGGCGGCCCCCACCCCAGTCGAAGTCAACCTCACCACGCCCGGTGGCCCGGACCCCGATCCCAATCCGGAGTTGCCATGGCATGGCAACATCCAAGCGCCGCTCATCAAATGCGGAGCCAGCCCGGACAATACCATCGAGTCAGGCGACTTCGGGGAAGATGCGACGGCGACCATTTTCCGTCTCGGCGTAGACGGCCAGCCTATCTGGGAGGTCGGCGACATCATTCAGTTGAAGTGGGACAACATCGAGGACCCGCAGCTTCTGCCCATTACCATCACGCCCCAGAATGAGGGTGCGGACATCGTCTACCCCGTCCCATTCGACTCCGTTATCGAGCCAACGGGGGCAGGTGAGTTCAACGTATCGTTCAAGGTGACGCGCTATCTGCCGACCAGTACGGGCGGGACAGTGCCGTCGCACGCTCTTTCGCCCACTCAAATCGTCACCGTCAGCGCCGGCAACCGCCTTCCCAACGACGGCGAGCCTCTTGCCCCCGCCACGTTCCCTGAACGCAGGGAATCAATCAATACGCTCCAGTACAGACTGCGCCGGACGGGCACATTCTTCAGGATTCCGTTGGCGGGTGTCACCAATATCGAATTGAGCAAAAATCCAAAAGTCAGTTACGACTTCGTCGGGGTGGTGACGCCAGATGGTCAAGAAACGCCACCTGCGGGCCCTCATAACTTCATCGAGGCATCGCGC
Source organism: Pseudomonas sp. S30 (assembly GCF_016518545.1). GTDB lineage: Bacteria > Pseudomonadota > Gammaproteobacteria > Pseudomonadales > Pseudomonadaceae > Aquipseudomonas. Next base: position 147,382 of record NZ_JACVTO010000009.1, on the reverse strand, counting down.
CTGCCGGGTGTCGATATTCCATTGACCCAAAAGAACCTGGATGACGGTTGGATCGATGTGCGGCTGGAATACCCAACTCTCTTGATCCGGATCTGCCGCAACGGTGCCTTCGTCAATTATTCACTGAAGAATGACCAGGGCGTGCCAGTGCATGCAGGCGAAGGCTATGTTTACGTTGCAATGAATGAACCGGGCACTAATGTTTGCATTCTGCCTTGATACGCTATTTCCAATGATGCTGACGAGGCATTCGTTTTCCCTTTTTCCAGGCAGGATTCGAGATGATCAATAAATCTATGAAATATGGCATTCTCCAATTCACGGATGAACAGCGTGAAGCGATCACCACTCAAGTACTGACCGCAGATGGTAAGTTGGAAGCCAGGGTCGCGAGTTATGCAGGTAGCGAAGAGTATGATGTCGTGCAGTTGTGGGTAGGCTCCAGCCAGGATGAGAACGACGGCAAGATGGTATTGCCGAAGTTCGTAGTCAAGCAGCCTGGTAATGAGTTGGCGGTGGCCTTTTCACGCGGCGATTTTGAACAGCTGGATGGAGAAAAGGCCTGGTTCGGCTATCGCGTCAATGGTGGGCCGTTATCGGCCTTAGTGGGCATCCCGGTAATGCTGACGGTGCCAAATCCGCACGCGTGAATCACCTTGGGATGCCGTCGCCTGGCACGTGCAACGCGTGTCAGGCGACGGTGCATCAGCGCATTGCGTTTCAACGCTGTTTTTCGATGAAGGCCGAGCGCATCCCCAGGCGCCGCGCCAGCCTGCCCAGGTTGGCGCGATCGAGGGCCAGTTCTCTGGCGGTGGCGGCCCAATTTCCCGCATTGCGCTCCAGGCATTGCTCGATCAACTGCCGCTGGTGCGCGTCCATCGCTTCGCGCAAGCTGGGTGGAGATACCCCGGTCGTGGAGCGGTCGGGCACTGCATCATCGGCGCTCGCGATGCGCTCTGACGCGCCCTCCAGTCTCAAGTCTTCCACCCCGAGCTCCACTATTCCCGGCTGTGGCAGATCACGGCCCAGCGCCTTGAGTGCCGAACGGCTGATCAGGTGTTCGAGCTCCCTGACGTTTCCCGGCCAGCAATAGGCCAGTAGCGCAGCTTCGCCAGCCTTGCTCAGGCGTAGGTTGTGCACGCCCAGACGTGAGCGATTCTGTTCGAGAAAGCGGCCCGCGAGCAGCAGCACGTCTTGCCCGCGCTCGCGCAGAGGCGGGACGGGCAGAGGGTAGACGCTCAACCGGTGGTAGAGATCGGCGCGAAACTGCCCGCTGCGCACGCAGGCCGCCAGGTCGCGGTTGGTGGCGGCGATCAGCCTCACGTCGACCCGGTGCTCACGGTCCGATCCCAGGCGTTGTAGCTGCCCGCTCTGCAACACGCGCAGCAGCTTGGCCTGTACCGCCAGCGGCAGCTCGCCGACTTCGTCGAGCAACAGCGTGCCGCCATCAGCCAGTTCGAACTTGCCCCGGCGCTCGCCATGAGCCCCGGTGAACGCGCCGCGCACGTGGCCGAACAGTTCGCTTTCCACCAGGGAGTCGGGCAGGGCAGCGCAGTTGAGGCTGACCATCGGCTTGTCGGCGCGATGGCTAGCGCGGTGCAGCGCCTGGGCGACCAGTTCCTTGCCCACGCCGGTTTCACCGGTGATCAATACGGTCAGGTCGCTGCCGGCCACCAGGTGCAACTCGTCCATCAGGCGCTGGTGCGCCGGGCTCTGGCCGATCAATTCCTGGTTGCGGTCCTGGGCCTGGCGGTAGAGGTCGGCGCGCCGCTGCTCATCCTGCACTCGCAGGGCCAAGCGCTCGATTCGCCCGGCCACGGTCACGGTCGCCGCCGCCAGGCTGGCGAAGGCTGCGAGCGCCTCGAGGTGCTGGCTCTGGAACTGGCCAGGGGTCAGGGCATCCAGGGTGAGCAAGCCCCAGGCGCGGTCCTCGACCCTCAGCGGGCAGCCCATGCAGTCGTGCACGTGCAGGTCGGCGCCGGTGGCATCGACCAGGCCATCATAGGGGTCGGGTAGCGAGGAATCGCTGGCAAAGCGGGTGGGATGCGCGCTACCCAGCAGGATCTGGAAGCGAGGGTGTTCGCTGACCTTGAAGCGGCGGCCCAGGGTGTCCGTGGACAGTCCGTCGATCGCCAGGGGAATCAGCCATTCCCCATCCAGGCGCAGCAGTGCCGCGGCGTCGCAGGGCAACAGGGTCCGCATGGCCTGGAGCAGGCGACGGTAGCGCTCGTGATCAGGCAGATCGCGTGACAGATCGCTGACCAGGGGCAAGAGGGCGGTGAGCAAAAGGTTGTTGGTCATTCTGACTCCTGTGGGTCAAAAGGACTATACGCCGCTGCGAGTCCTTTTGACACGGATCCCCCTGAAACCCTTGATTTCATGGGGTCTGTAGATTGGCACGATTGCTGATATGAGCCCTGCAACCATTCATAGCCCCAAGGCTCAGGAGTTGCAGACATGCTCACTGCCGAACACCGTGAAATCATCAAAGCCACCGTTCCCCTGCTCGAAAGTGGCGGCGAGGCGCTGACCACTCATTTCTACAAGATGATGCTCAGCGAATACCCCGAAGTGCGTCCCTTGTTCAATCAGGCGCATCAGGCCAGCGGTGATCAGCCGCGTGCGCTGGCCAACGGCGTACTGATGTATGCCAGGCATATCGATCGACTCGAGGCGCTGGGCGATCTGGTCGTGCAGATCATCAACAAGCACGTGGCGTTGCAGATCCTCCCGGAGCATTACCCCATCGTCGGCCGCTGCCTGCTGCGCGCCATCGAGGAGGTGCTGGGCAAGGAGGTCGCCACTGCGGCGGTACTCGAGGCCTGGGCCGCGGCCTATGGCCAACTGGCGGACATCCTCATCGAAGCCGAAGAGGGGCTCTACCAGGCCAAGGAACACGCGACAGGTGGGTGGCGAGGCGGTCGGGCTTTCCGCCTCGCGCGTCGGCAGCAGGAAAGCGCGGAAGTCGTCTCGTTCTACCTGGAGCCGGTAGACGGCCTGCCGGTGCTCAAGGCCGAGCCGGGGCAGTACATCGGCCTTCGAGTGTTCATCGAGGGCCAGGAGCAGCGCCGCAATTATTCGCTCTCGGCACTCTGCGATGGCCGACAGTACCGCATCAGCGTCAAGCGCGAAGCGGGCGGTGTGGTGTCCAACCATCTGCACGAGCAGTTGCAAGTGGGCGATGAGCTGACGCTGTTCGCGCCGTCGGGCGATTTCACCTTGGCCGGTGGCGACAAGCCGCTGGTGTTGATCAGCGGCGGCGTCGGCATTACCCCGACCCTGGCCATGCTCGACTCCGCGCTGCAGACCGGCCGCCCGATCCGCTTCATCCATTGCGCGCGCAATGGCGCCGTGCACGCGTTTCGTGAATGGGTCGATGACCTGGCGGCTCGACATCCCCAGTTGCAGCGCTTCTATTGCTATACCGAGGCCGACGGTCATCCGGCGGCCGATGCCGTTGGCCTGCTGGACGATGACCTGCTGGCCCGATGGCTGCCGCGCGAACGGGACGTGGAGGTGTATTTCCTGGGACCCAAGGGTTTCATGGCCTCGATCAAACGATCGTTGGCAGCCCTGGGCGTGCCCACTGCGCAAAGCCACTACGAGTTCTTCGGACCCGCCGCGGACCTGCACTGATGAAGACGCCAGGGCGGCTCGCTCGCCCTGGCTGGCGTTAACCCCTGCTTAATCGCCGTATCTTTCACTGCCGTGCGACGCTCGCCCCTCTATTTGCGTGCGTAACGCTGAACCGAGTGCTGCATCGTCGGTCTCAGCTCCCCGTGGACCGAGCACACGGCCCTGGGGATTGTCGCCTTTTCAGTCCTGCGCAGAGCCGTTCGACGTGTAGACTGGCGCACTTTGGGCCATGAGCCATCGCGCAGCGGGCCTGCAACTTTCCATCGAAGGAACCGGCAATGAATGAATCGAACCTGCGCCTGAATCGGGAACGGCGCTTTCTGGTGCTGCTTGGGGTGATCTGCCTGGCGCTGATCGGCGGCGCGCTGTACATGCAAGTGGTGCTGGGCGAGGCGCCATGCCCGCTGTGCATCCTGCAACGCTATGCGCTGCTGCTCATCGCCCTGTTCGCGTTCATCGCCGCGGCCATGCCTGGACGGCGCAGCCTGACCTTCTTCGAGGTGCTGGTGGTGCTCAGTGCGCTGGGCGGCGTCGTTGCGGCGGGCAACCATGTCTATATACTCGCCAACCCGGCGGTGAGCTGCGGTATCGATGTGCTGCAACCGATCGTCGACGACCTGCCGCTGGCGCGGGTGTGGCCCCTGGCGTTTCAGGTCGACGGATTCTGCACCACCCCATACCCGCCCGTGCTGGGCTTGTCGCTGGCGCAATGGGCCCTGGTGGCCTTCGTGCTCACGACCTTGCTGGTGCCGTTGGGAATCTACCGAAATCGTCGCCGCGCTTAGACCAAAGTCCCTGTTTGACGTAGGCCCATTGCAGTGGTCGATCGACCCCGAAATCCCTCGCAGGACTGACCTGGGTCAGGCTGGAGGCCTTGCGCCACGCGGTCTCCAGGTCTACTGTCAGGGGTGCGACAAACTGTCGCGAAGTTGATGATTCGTGGCTTATTGTTACTGTTTCTGTAAAGGATTGTTGCTCAATAAGTCATAGTAAAGGGGGTTTGACCTATCTACAATCGCCCCCAATTTCCGTTCGGCACTGCTTGCAAGTCGCAGGATTGAAGGAAGCCCCAGCGCTCCTTTTGCTGACTTCGCCAAGTTTCGCCCGACGGCGATCCGGGCGGATATCCCTCCGCGTTTTCACGCACCAAATGGACTTGGTCTGAAGTACAGGCCTTTAGCCTACGAAAAACCCCAAGCTCGACCATACTTCCAACGCCCAGATCCTGCAGTCGGATCACCGGCCGGAGGGGGTTCGGGCTTAAAAATGCTGACGCTGAGCAGGACGACGTGTTGGCGAACAAAACACTTTGCATTGAAGCAAGCTGATCTAGAGGTCGTGAGATGAGTAAAAAGCGTTACCCCAGACTGTTTGGCATATTGCCCTTCTTAGGCATGCTTTTGCTCAGTGGGTGCAACTGGACCCTGCTCGACCCCAAGGGTCAGGTCGGTATCGAGCAAAAGAACCTGATCCTGATCGCGATCGGCCTGATGCTGCTGGTGGTGATCCCCGTCATCATCATGACCCTGGTCTTCGCCTGGAAGTATCGCGCGTCCAACACCTCGGCCACCTACACCCCCGACTGGTCGCACTCGACCAAGATCGAAGCGGCGGTGTGGATCATCCCGATCCTGATCATCATCGTGCTGGGCTACGTCACCTACAAGTCGACCCACCGCCTGGACCCGTACCGTCCGCTGGACTCGGACGTCAAGCCGGTGCAGATCGACGTGGTCGCGCTGGACTGGAAATGGCTGTTCATCTATCCCGAGCAGGGCATCGCCACGGTCAACAAGATCGTCTTCCCGGCCAACACCCCGGTCAACTTCCGCGTGACCTCCGACGCCGTGATGAACTCGTTCTTCATCCCTGGCCTGGGCGGGCAGATCTACGCGATGGCCGGCATGACCACCAAGCTGCACCTGATCGCCAACGAGAACGGCGAGTTCGACGGTATTTCCGCGAACTACAGCGGTGCGGGCTTCACCGGTATGAAATTCAAGGCAACCGCCACCTCGCAAGCCGACTTCGATGCCTGGGTCGCGCAAGTGAAGGCTTCGCCGAAGAAGCTGGACAAGGCCGAATACGCCGCCTTGGCCAAACCAAGCGAAAACAACCCAGTGGTGCTGTACAGCGAGGCTTCGCCTGACACGTTCCAGCTGATCGTCGACAAGTACGAAGGCATGAACCGCGGTCGTCCGAGCCACGAAGAAGCAGGCAGCAAAGACCTGGCCACTGCCAAGGGTGTGGAATCGAGTATGCAACCAGCTGCCGGTGCAGAGGAGTAAGAGATGTTCGGTAAATTAAGCCTGGAGGCGATACCCTATCACGAGCCGATAGTCATGGTGACGCTTGCCATGATCGCGCTCGGTGGTATCGCCGTCGTTGGTGCAGTCACCTATTTCCGCAAGTGGTCGTACTTGTGGACCGAGTGGTTGACCACGGTCGACCACAAGAAGATCGGGGTGATGTACATCATCGTCGCGATGGTCATGCTGCTGCGCGGTTTCGCCGACGCCATCATGATGCGTACCCAGCTGGCCGTCGCCACCGGCGGTTCCGAAGGCTACCTGCCGCCTGAACACTATGACCAGATCTTCACCGCCCACGGTGTGATCATGATCATCTTCATGGCGATGCCGTTCTTCACCGGCCTGATGAACCTGGCTCTGCCTCTGCAGATCGGTGCCCGTGACGTTGCCTTCCCGTTCCTGAACTCCCTGAGCTTCTACCTGCTGCTGGCAGGCGTGCTGCTGGTCAACATCTCCCTGGGCGTCGGCGAATTCGCCAAGACCGGCTGGGTGGCCTATCCGCCGCTGGCGGGTATCCAGTACAGCCCCGGCGTGGGGGTGGACTACTACATCTGGGCGCTACAGCTATCGGGCCTAGGCACGACATTGACGGGCGTGAACTTCCTGGTCACCGTCCTGAAGATGCGCGCCCCTGGCATGAAGCTGATGGACATGCCGATCTTCACCTGGACCTGCACCTGGGCCAACGTGTTGATCGTCGCTTCGTTCCCGATCCTGACCGCCGCCCTGGCACTGCTGACCGTTGACCGTTATCTGGACTTCCACATCTTCACCAACGAGCTTGGTGGGAACCCGATGATGTACGTCAACCTGTTCTGGGCATGGGGTCACCCTGAGGTCTACATCCTGATCCTGCCGGCCTTCGGCGTGTTCTCGGAAGTCACCTCGACCTTCTCCAGCAAGCGTCTGTTCGGCCACCATGCGATGATCTACGCCTCCGGCGCCATCGCCGTACTGGGCTTCGCGGTCTGGCTGCACCACTTCTTCACCATGGGTGCCGGCGCCAGCGTCAACACCTTCTTCGGCCTGGCGACGATGCTGATCTCCATTCCGACCGGTGTGAAGCTGTTCAACTGGCTGTTCACCATGTATCAGGGCCGCGTGCGCTTCACCCCACCGATGCTCTGGACCCTGGGCTTCATGGTCACCTTCTCCATCGGTGGCATGACCGGCGTACTGCTCGCCGTTCCAGGTGCCGACTTCGTGCTGCACAACAGCCTGTTCGTGATCGCCCACTTCCACAACGTGATCATCGGTGGTGCGGTGTTCGGCTACATCGCCGGCTTCGCCTTCTGGTTCCCGAAAGCCTTCGGCTTCACCCTCAACGAGAAGTGGGGCAAGGCGGCCTTCTGGTTCTGGCTGTCCGGTTTCTACGTGGCCTTCATGCCGCTGTACGCGCTGGGCTTCATGGGCATGACCCGTCGTCTGAACCACTCCGACAACCCACTGTGGGAACCCTACCTGTACGTGGCCGTGGTCGGTGCGGTGCTGATCCTGTTCGGTATCGCCTGCCAGCTGATCCAGCTGTACGTGTCGGTTCGCGACCGCAAGCAGAACATGGACGTGACCGGCGACCCATGGGGTGGCCGTACCCTGGAGTGGTCGACCTCGTCGCCACCGCCGTTCTACAACTTCGCCCACATGCCCGAGAAGGTCGGCCTGGACGCCTGGCAAGAAGCCAAGGAAGCCAACGTCGCCTACAAGGTGCCGGGCAAGTACGAAGCGATCCACATGCCGAACAACACCTCCACCGGTCTGTTCATGGGGATGTTCCTGACCGTGTTCGGCTTCGCCTTCATCTGGCACATCTGGTGGCTGGTAGGCCTGAGCCTGGTGGCGACCATCGCCGTCTTCGTTCGCCACGCAGCGCGTGACGACCAGGGCTACATGGTTCCTGCCGAAGAAGTGGCGCGCATCGAAGGTGAACGCCAGCGGGCCCTGCAGCTTGCCGGTATGCCTACCGGTGGCGCACGTGTCGAAAACGTTTGAACGGGTGTAATCAATGTCCAGTCAAGTAATTCACGGTGACGCCCATGGCCACGACCATGGGCACGACGATCACCACCACGACTCGGGCCAGATGACCGTCTTCGGTTTCTGGCTCTACCTGATGACCGACTGCATCCTGTTTGCGTCGCTCTTCGCCACCTACGCGGTGCTGTCCGGCAGTTTTGCCGGCGGCCCGTCGGGTCATGACATCTTCCAGCTCGACTTCGTGCTGGTGGAAACCGCGTTCCTGCTGCTGTCCTCGATCACCTTCGGCTTCGCCATGCTGAAGATGTTCGCCGGCAACAAGGCCGGTGTGCTGGGCTGGTTGGCCGTGACCTTCCTGTTCGGTGCGGGCTTCATCGCGATGGAAATCTACGAATTCCATCACCTGATCATGGAGGGCTACGGCCCGCAGCGCAGTGGTTTCCTGTCGGGCTTCTTCGCCCTGGTGGGCACCCACGGTCTGCACGTGACCTCGGGCCTGATCTGGATGGCGATCCTGATGTACCAGATCCAGACCAAGGGCATCACGCCGACCGCCAAGACCCGCATGAGCTGCCTGAGCCTGTTCTGGCACTTCCTTGACGTGGTCTGGATCTGCGTCTTCACCGTCGTCTACCTGCTGGGGGTTCTGTAATGGCTAACGCGCACGACACTCACCACGCCCACGACGACCACGGCCACGGCAGTGTCAAGTCGTACATGATCGGCTTCGTGCTCTCGATCATCCTCACCGCGATTCCGTTCGCGCTGGCGATGTCGCCGATGCTGTCCAAGAGCATGACGGTGCTGGTCATCGTCGCCATGGCGGTGATCCAGGTGGTGGTCCACCTGGTGTTCTTCCTGCACATGGACCGCTCCAAGGAGCAGCGCTCGAACGTCTCGACGTTCCTGTTCACCACGCTGGTCATCGCGTTGCTGGTCGGCCTGTCGCTGTGGATCATTTTCAGCATCCACTTCGAAATGCTGGCCAAGTGAGGTAACCCTGCATGTCCGTGAAGCACTTTATCCAAATCACCAAACCGGGGATCATTTTCGGTAACGTGCTTTCCGTGGCAGGCGGTTTCTTCCTTGCCGCGAAGGGGCATGTCGACTTCGCCCTGTTCCTGGCGGTGGTGGTGGGTACTTCGCTGGTGGTCGCGTCCGGTTGCGTGTTCAACAACTGCATCGACCGCGACATCGACCAGAAGATGGAACGTACCAAGAACCGCGTCATGGTGCAGGGCGGCATGTCGCTGCCCCTCGCGCTGATCTACGCCACCCTGCTCGGGGTGGCCGGTTTCAGCCTGCTGTACGTCCAGGCCAACCCGCTGTCGGCGTACTGCGCGCTGATCGGTTTCGTGGTCTACGTCGGTTTCTACAGCCTGTGGCTCAAGCGCAAATCGGTGCACGGCACCCTGGTCGGCAGCCTGTCCGGTGCCATGCCTCCGGTGATCGGCTATTGCGCGGTGAGCAACAGCTTCGACTTGGCAGCGGTCACGCTGCTGGTGATGTTCAGCCTGTGGCAGATGCCGCACAGCTTCGCCATCGCCATCTTCCGCTTCAAGGACTACAGCGCGGCCAACATTCCGGTATTGCCGGTGGCGCGCGGTATCCTGGCGGCGAAGAAGCAGATCGTGCTGTACGTGCTGGCGTTCGTCCTGGCCACTGCCATGCTCACCCTGGGTGGCTACGCCGGCCTGGCCTATCTGGCCGTCGCCGCCGCCATGGGCCTGTACTGGCTGTACATGGCCTGGGGCGGCTACAAGGCCGAGGACGACAGCAAGTGGGCGCGCAAGGTCTTCGGCTTCTCCATCCTCACCGTCATGGCGCTGAGCCTGATGATGTCGGTGGACAGCCAGACCGCCGCCGATGTGCTGATGACCTACGCACGCTGAAACCTCGGTATGCAACATCCGAACCCGGCCCTCGCGCCGGGTTTTTTAATGCCTCGATGCGCGGATTGGCAGGTTTTCCGGATGCCTCCACCTGCGCTGCGCGCTTTAGTTTCGAGCGCCCAATCCCCACGAGGCTCTCGACATGAGCGTGTTCACCGTCTACTTCTGCGGCACCGGATCCCACCGCTTCGACGACCGCAACCCGAATTTCTGGAATGGCGAGCTGATCGCCACGCTGGCCGCCAATACCGGCGGCAGGGAGTTCGTCGACTGGATCGTCGTCGACGGGCCTGGCAGCGGAAACCTGCAGGACGATGCGCTGTTCGTCGACGATGGCGACCATTCGAAAGTGACTGGCACCTTGTTCGGCACCGGCTGGAAAGAAAACGTGCAGCACGCGGTGCAGGTGATCAAGGGCAAGAGCACCTGGTCGCGCACGCAACTGAGCGAAGAGCAGTACCAGAACCTCAAGTCGGCCGGCGTGCCCATTCCCGATGCCTCGGCCACCGGGTCGTGGTTCTGGCGTACCTACGACTACGGTGAGCGCGCGGTAACCCCCCAGGCCCTGCAGGAGCAACTGATCAAGCAGATGCGCAAGCCGCTGATCCCCAGCGTGGTCAATCTGGTGGGGTGGAGCCGGGGCGGCATCAGTTGCCATATGCTGGCCAACGCCATGGCCGCCGACCCGGAACTGGCCGGCGTCGCGGTGAACATCTTCGCCATCGATCCTGTGCCCGGGGTCGGTAACATCCAGGAAGAAAAGGTCCAGTTGGGGCCGAACATCAAGGAATATGTCGGTTTCTATGCACGGGACGAACGCTCGAAGGGCTTTGCCTGCGTGATTCCCATGACCGCCTTCAATACGCCCGTGCACCTGTTCCCGATGCCGGGGCGCCATGCCACCCTGGTGGGCAATGCTTCGGCCGACGGGGCCGGTAGCGGCAAGGTATTGGCCGAGCCGGGCAGGATCGTGCGCTATTTTGCCGAGGTGTGCCTGACGCGCTGGGGCACGGTGCTGGACAAGCGCGAGTCGCTGGACGACGCAACGCTCGAGCAGTGCCATGCCGCCATGCTGGACGCCGATGACCAGTACCAGGCGATGCGCAAGCATTCCTATACCGCGATCACCGAGGGCAGCGTCGAGGCGCGCAGCGTTCACCATGGCCTGAAGCAGACCGACTTCGACAAGGTCGCCGGCGAGTCGATGCAACCCAAGGAAGGCCTCGGGCTCGCGCCGCTGACCAGCGCCGCATACCAATCGCTGCGCTGATGGGCAAGGCGCGGTCGCCGAGATGATCACCGCGCTTTACAAACCGGGGCCGGGGCGCTTATCGTCAGCCTCGGCCACCGCAGTGGCCAGCGTCGCTCGGACGGTTCCGGGCGCTTACGTCTTCGAGGAAATCATGGCCAACCCGGGTTCGCCGCGCCGTTTCGCGCGCATCGATCGTCTACCTCCCTACGTGTTCAACATCACCGCCGAGCTCAAGATGGCCGCCCGCCGCCGTGGCGAAGACATCATCGACCTGAGCATGGGCAACCCCGATGGGGCCACGCCGCCGCACATCGTGCAGAAGCTGGTGCAAGTCGCCCAGCGCGAAGACACCCATGGCTATTCCACCTCACGCGGCATCCCGCGCCTGCGCCGAGCCATTTCCAACTGGTACCGCGAGCGCTACGAGGTCGATATCGACCCGGACAGCGAGGCCATCGTCACCATCGGTTCGAAGGAAGGCCTGGCGCATCTGATGCTGGCCACCCTGGATCAGGGCGACACCGTGCTGGTGCCCAATCCCAGCTATCCCATCCACATTTACGGGGCGGTGATCGCCGGCGCCCAGGTGCGGTCGGTGCCGCTGGTGCCGGGCGTGGATTTCTTCAACGAGCTGGAACGGGCGATTCGCGAGTCGATCCCCAAGCCGAAGATGATGATCCTGGGCTTCCCCTCGAACCCGACCGCGCAGTGCGTGGAGCTGGATTTCTTCGAGCGCGTGGTGGCCCTGGCCAAGCGCTACGATGTGCTGGTGGTCCACGACCTGGCCTACGCCGACATCGTCTACGACGGCTGGAAAGCACCGTCGATCATGCAGGTGCCGGGCGCCAAGGACATCGCGGTGGAATTCTTCACCCTGTCCAAGAGCTACAACATGGCCGGCTGGCGCATCGGCTTCATGGTCGGCAACCCCGAACTGGTCAATGCCCTGGCGCGGATCAAGAGCTACCACGACTATGGCACCTTCACCCCGCTGCAAGTCGCCGCGATCGCTGCGCTGGAGGGCGACCAGCAATGCGTGCGCGACATCGCCGAGCAGTACCGCCAGCGCCGCAACCTGCTGGTCAAGGGGCTGCACGAGCTGGGCTGGATGGTCGAGAATCCGAAAGCGTCGATGTACGTCTGGGCCAAGATCCCCGAGGCCTATGCGCACCTGGGCTCCCTGGAGTTCGCCAAGAAGCTGCTGGCCGAGGCGAAGGTCTGCGTCTCGCCGGGCATCGGTTTCGGCGACTATGGCGACGATCACGTGCGTTTCGCCCTGATCGAGAACCAGGACCGCATCCGCCAGGCGATTCGCGGCATCCGCCAGATGTTCCGCAAGGACCGAGACGCCGGGGTGGGCGTCTAGCGTCCAGCCACCCACTCGGAAAAGGGCCGCAGCACTCGCGTCAGCGTGCTGCGGACCAAGGCGCGCTGCCGCGACAAACGGCAGCTTTTTTTCGCCAGCCCCTCTGTTCAGCCGACCAGGGTTGGATTACAAAGAGCGACGCGAGCGTCCGCTCGCTCCCCGACAACCTCCCTCCCTGGCCATCATGTCCGAACCGAATCCTTGCCTGACCTGCGGCGCCTGCTGCGGCTACTTCCGTGTGTCCTTCTTCTGGGGTGAATGCCAGTCCTCGGGCGGCCTGGTGCCTGACGATCTGGTGGTGCAGATCACCCCGAGCCGCGTCGCGATGATCGGCACCGACGCCAAGCCTTGCCGGTGCATCGGCCTGGCCGGGGAGATCGGTGAAAAGGTGGGCTGCACCCTTTACGAGAACCGCTCTACGCCGTGCCGTGAATTCGAGGCGTCGTGGGAGCACGGTGCGCACAATCCGAGCTGCGATGCGGCGCGGGCGGCCTACGGACTGCCGCCGCTGACGCCGCCGGGCGCCAACGAGCCGCACTGGCCAGATGAGGGGGCAGAGGTCGCGTGAGCGGCTTCGCAGCCGACCGTTCGTCGCCTGGTTCTGCTCCAGGCTCGGCTGCAGCCCGCGTAAGCCGGGCTGCCTAGAAAAAGTATTAACCCGATTTGACCCCCCGCCAAACGCGCGGCACCTGACGTTGAGCGACTACACATTCCCCATCAAGGAAATTTGTCGCCAGGGTCAGGTGTTTCGTCGTCGTGTATTGAATCGACCGGCAACCGCTGAGCACGCATTCAAGGACTGAATCAGCTGATCCACGAAGGAGCTCTCCGTGGACAGAAGCCTCAACGTCGTTTCGCCCGCTCGTCGTTCCCGTGTGTCGCTGGCCGTCAGCCTGGCGGTCGGGGGACTGGTGTTCGGCCTGAGCAGCCAGGTGGCACAGGCCGCGTGCAGCCTGAACAATGTCACGGGCGTGGTCACCTGCACCGGCGCGCTCAGTCCCTTGGCGCCGGCGTATGCCAGTTCGGCGGACGGTATCCAGGTCAATATCCAGGAAGGCGCGAGCCTGGGTGTTGCGCTGGGCTTGTTGGGCACCGCGTTGAATCTGTCCGGCAGCAACGTGACGCTGAACAACGCCGGTACCGTGGATCCGTCCTTGCTGGGTGCGATCAGTCTGCTGAGCACCGGGACTCGCATCGGCAACGCCAACCCGAGCAGTCTGGTGGTCAACAACCTGACCACCGGCGTGCTCAAGGGCACCGGTGGCATCCTCGGGCTGAACCTGGCCAACCTCAATGGTGCGGCGCTGGACATCACCAACGGTGCAGGCGGAACCACGGTCATCAACAACGCCGGGACCATCGGTTCCACCTCGCTTAACGTCACTGTGCTCAGCGAAGACACGCCGGTGGTAGCGGTCAGCGGCGGCAGTGCGGTGACCATGACCAACACGGGCACCATCAACGGTCGGGCCGGCTTCCAGGCCTCGACCAGCGGCAACACGTTCACCAACGCCGGGACGATTAACGGCAGCCTGTCCATGGGCGCGGCCTCCACCAACCGCTTCAACGCCGTGACCGGGTCGAGTGTCAACAAGGGCGGCGGCCTGGGCCTGCAGTTGCTGGTGGTGAGCAACCCTCTGCTGAACTTCGCGGCCACCGGCACCGTGGACGGCGGCGCGGGTGGCGACAACACCCTGGCGCTGCGCAACGCCGTGAACGGCGGCAGCGGTACCAGCGGCAACGGCACCATTGGCGCAGGCACGTACATCAACTTCAACCGGCTGATCGTCGAGAGCGGCACCTGGAGCCTGAGCGGCCCGTTGCTGACGGGCACCGGCTCGGCCACGCTCAGCGGCGGCCTGCTCAGCATCGACGATTCGGCGGCGTTCGGTAGCGCGCCTATCACCGCCACGGGCGGCGCATTGCAAAGCGCCGCAGCTGGGGTGAACCTGGCCAATACGGTGACCCTGGGGGCAGGGGGCCTGACCGTGACCGGCGGTAACGGCCTGGGCTTGAGCGGTGTGCTGTCCGGGACCGGTGCCTTGCTCAAGAGCGGCGCCGGCCAGTTGGCGTTGTCAAGTAACAACAGCTTCACCGGCGGGGTGAACCTGGCCAGTGGCGGCCTGTTGCTGGGCAGTGCCTCCAGCCTGGGCAGCGGCGCGCTGACCGTGACCGGCGCGGCCAGCCTGCAGGGCAGCGTGCCGCTGGTACTGGCCAATGCCGTGCAACTCAACGGCGCTGCCCTCGATGTGAATGGCGCCAGTGCCCTGACGCTGGCCGGCGCGGTGAGCGGCAGTGGCGCGCTGGTCAAGAGCGGATCCGCCAGCCTGACGCTCGAGGGCAGCAACAGCTACAGCGGCGGCACTCGCCTGGCCGGTGGCACACTGGTGCTTGGCAATGCCAGCGCCCTGGGCAGCGGCGCCTTGGGCCTGACGGGCAATGCCGCGCTCGATACGGGCGCCGCCATCACCCTGGGGACGGCCATCGACCTGGGCGGCAACACCCTCAGCCTGCCTGGCAGCAACGCCTTGCACCTGGCCGGAACCGTGACTGGCAGTGGCGGCTTGACCAAGGGCGGTGCCAGCACCCTGACCTTGTCGGGCGCCAACACTTTCAGCGGCGGCACGCGCCTGACCGCCGGCACGCTGCTGCTGGGCAATGCCGGAGCGTTGGGCAGCGGGGCGCTGAGCCTGGGCGGCAATGCTGGCCTCGACCTCGGCGCGGTGAGCAGCCTGGGCAACGCCATCGACCTCGGTGCCAGTGTCCTGAGTTTGACCGGCTCGGCCGCCGCGACCCTGGGCGGCGTGATCAGCGGCACCGGTGCGCTGGTCAACAATGGCACGGCCGACCTTACCCTGAACGGCGTCAACACCTTCAGCGGTGGTACCACCGTCAACGGTGGCGGCTTGATTCTGGGCAATGGCAGTGCACTGGGCAGCGGTGCGCTGACCCTGGGCGCCAGCACGCGGCTGGATGCCAGCACTGCTGTCGCCCTAGCCAACGCCGTCAATCTGGGCGCCAATGCGCTCACGCTGGCAGGCACCAACGCCACGGCGCTGAGCGGTGCGATCAGCGGCACGGGCGCTTTGGTCAAGAATGGCGCCGCCGGGCTGACCCTCAGTGGCAACAACGGTTTCAGCGGCGGCACGACGCTCAACGGCGGCCTGTTGACGTTGAACGCCAATACCGCGCTCGGCACGGGCGGGCTCACCCTCGGTGGCAATGCCGGGCTTGACGCTGGCACGGCGATCAGCCTGGCCAACGGCATCGACCTGGCAGGCAACACCCTGGCCGTGGGGGGAAGCAACGCCATCACCCTGGGCGGGGTGGTCGGCGGCACAGGGGCGCTGATCAAGAATGGCGCAGCCGATCTGAATCTGCGCGGCGCCAATACCTTCAGCGGAGGGCTGACGCTCAACGCCGGCAGCTTGACCCTGGCCGGCGCCGCAGCTCTGGGCACGGGCGCACTCACCGTCGGTGGCGCCGCCACTCTGGCCAACGACGCTCCGCTGGTCCTGAACAATGCAGTGGGCCTGGGCGCCAATCTGACCCTGGCCGGCAGCAACGACCTGACCCTGTCCGGACCGCTGAGCGGCGCGGCAGGCCTGGTCAAGAACGGCGCGGGGGTACTTACCCTGAACGGCACCAACAGCCAGAACGGCGCCACCGCCCTCAACGCTGGCACGCTGGTGCTCGGCAGCGCCTCGGCGTTGGGCAACGGCGCATTGACGGCGGCCGCTGGCACCACACTGGATAGCACGGTCCCCGGGTTGAGCGTAGGCAATGCGGTGAATCTGACCGGTAACCTCAACCTTGCCGGCAGCAATGACCTGACCCTTGCCGGCCCGGTGGCGGGTGCAGGCGGTCTGACCCAGAACGGCCCTGGCACCTTGACCCTCAACGGCAGCAATACCCAGCTCGGCGCCACCAATCTCAACGCCGGGCGCCTGGTCGTCGGCAGCAGTGCCGCACTGGGCAGCGGCGCGTTGAACACTGCCGCGGGCACTCGCCTGGACGCCAACGCCGCCGTCACCCTCGGCAACGCGGTCAATCTCGGTGGCGCACTGACCGTCGAGGGCAGCGCCAATATCGGGCTGGGCGGGCTGGTTGGCGGTGCCGGTGGCCTGATCAAGCAAGGCGCGGCCACCTTGACCCTCGCCGGTCCCAACGCTTACCTGGGCGGCACCACACTGGCTGCCGGTGGCCTGGTGCTGGGTGATAGCGGCGCGCTGGGTGCAGGCTCCCTGATCGTCTCCGGTGCCGGCTCGCTGGACAACACCGCCGCCCTGATCGTCGGCAACGCCGTGACGCTCGACGCCGACCTGACCCTGCTCGGCAGCAACGGCCTGCGTCTGGACGGCCCGATCGACGGCGCCGGGCAACTGATCAAGAACGGCGCCGGAGCCCTCGCACTCGGCGGGCTCAACACCTTCACCGGCGGCCTCCTGGTCAATGGCGGCAGCCTGTTGCTCGACACTGCCAGCGCACTGGGCAGTGGCGACCTTGTCGTAGCCGGCGCCGCCAGCCTGGACACCAGTACCGCCTTGAACCTGGGCAACAATATAGGGCTCGATGCAGGTCTCACCCTCACCGGCAGCAACCCGTTGACGCTCTCCGGTGTACTGCGCGGCGCCGGGCAACTGATCAAGAATGGCGCCACCACGCTCACCCTGGAGGGGGCCAACACCTTCACCGGCGGCATCACCCTCGGCGGCGGCGGCCTGGTGGCCGGCAACGATAACGCGCTGGGCAGCGGTACACTCACGGTGGCAGGCGCCGCCAGCCTGGACAACAGCGCCGCGCTCGACCTGGGCAACGCCATCGCCCTGGGCGCCGACCTGACCCTGCTGGGCAGCAACGACCTGCAACTGGCGGGCGCGATCAGCGGCAGTGGCGGCCTGGTCAAGAACGGACCGGGCAGCCTTACCCTCAGCGGCAACAACAGCTTCAGTGGCAGCGTCGACCTGCTCGGCGGCACCCTCACGGCCGCCACGGCCACGGCTCTGGGCAGCGCCTCGGCGGTGAACGTCGGCGGCGGTGCCAACCTGAACCTGGGCGCCAGTGCCAGCATTGGTGGCCTGAATGGCGCTGGCGCCGTCAACCTTGGCGCCGGCAGCGACCTGAGCGTGGGCGGCAGCGGCCTGGATAGCGTCTTCAGCGGCGTCTTGAGCGGCAGCGGCGGGTTGATCAAACAGGGCGCCGGTAGCCTGCAACTGTCTGGCAACAGCGGCTTGACCGGCACCACCACGGTCGACGCCGGGCTGCTCAAGGTCGATGGTTCGCTGGCCAGCAGCCAAGTGCAGGTCAACGCCGGTGCCAGCCTTGGCGGCGCCGGCAGCCTGCCGGGGGCCGTGGACATCGCCGATGGCGCCCATCTGCTGGCCAACAGCGGCGCCACCCTGAGCACCGGCGCGCTGACGTTGCATGGCGGCTCGGTCCTCGACTTCGGCCTGGGTGCGCCCGTGGCTGGCGGCGCGCTGGTCAGCGTCAATGGCAACCTGACCCTGGACGGCACGCTCAATGTCAGCGACATCGGTGGTTTCGGCACCGGCCTCTACCGCCTGTTCGACTACACCGGCGCGCTGGTGGACAACGGCCTGGCGCTGGGCGTCTTGCCGGGCAACGTCCTGCCCAGCGACTTGCAGGTGCAGACTTCCGTCGGCACCCAGGTCAATCTGCTGGTTGGCGGTGCGGCGGGTGGGGTGCAGTTCTGGGATGGCGTCGAGGCCCTGGCCAATGGCGTGATCGAGGGCGGCACTGGCACCTGGGACAACGCGGCGGCCAACTGGACCAACCTGGCCGGTACCCTCAACAGCGCCTGGGGCGGTGAGTTCGGGATATTCCAGGGCGTGGCCGGCGATGTAACCGTGACCGGCGCTCAAGCGGCTACGGGTTTGCAGTTCGTCACCGATGGCTATCGCCTGATCGGCACCGGCGGGCTGGTGCTGAACAACGCCAGCAATGGCGCCTTCGCCGTGCGCGTCGATCCTGTGGTGACGGCGACGCTCGATATCGGCCTTTCCGGCAACGGCCGACTGACCAAGCTCGACAGCGGCACGCTGGTGCTCGGAGGGGCGAACACCTACACCGGCGGCACGCTGTTGCAGGGTGGCCGACTGGTGCTGGGCAGTGACAGCGCCCTGGGCACCGGTGCCGTGAGCACGTCCGACGGCACGTCGCTCGACAGCCGCGTGGCGGTTACGCTGGGCAACGACTTCGCCCTGGGCGGCGCGCTGACCCTTGAAGGCAGCACGGATCTGGGGCTTGTGGGCGTGGTTTCCGGCGCCGGCAGCCTGATCAAGAATGGCGCGAGCACGCTGACCCTGGGCAACGCCAACAGCTACAGCGGCGGTACTCTCCTGAACGGCGGCAGCGTGACGCTGGGCAGCGACCTGGCCTTGGGCACCGGTGGCCTGACCGTTGCAGGGGTCTCGAGCCTCATCGCACCGGGCGGTGTCGCCCTGGCCAACGATGTGGCACTGAATGCCGACCTGTCCCTTCCAGGCACCGGCGACATCCGCCTGGAGGGGGCAATCAGCGGCACCGGTGGTCTCATCAAGACAGGCAGCGGCGTGCTGACATTGACCGGCGACAACCGTCATCAGGGCGGTACGCGCCTGAACGCCGGCACCCTGGTCGTAGGCAGCGACACCGCGCTGGGCACGGGCGCGCTCACCGCCGCGGGCGGTACCGCGCTGACCGCCGGCGCCGACGTGACGCTGGGCAATACCCTCGACCTGCTCGGTGACCTGACCCTGGATGGCGCTCGCGATCTGGCGCTCACTGGCAGCGTGGGAGGGGCAGGGGGGCTGAACAAGGTCGGGACGGGCACGCTCACGCTGGGCGGCGTGAACACCTATCAAGGTGACACCGTACTGACCGCGGGCACCCTGGTCCTGACCACCGATGCCGCGCTCGGTCTCGGCGCACTCGATGCCGCCGACGGCACTCGGCTGGACAGCGGCGTCGCGGTGACCATCGGCAACCGCGTGAACCTGGCGGGCAACCTGGCGCTGGTCGGCAGCAACGACCTGACCCTGTCAGGGCCGGTCGACGGCCTGGGCAGCCTGACCAAGAACGGCGCTGGCACTCTGACCCTGGGGACCGGCAACACCTTCTCCGGCGGCGTCACCCTCGCAGCCGGTACGCTGACCGTGGGCAATGCCGCTGCACTGGGCGGCGGCGCCCTTTCGGTCATCGGCAACGCCACCTTGAGCAGCCCCACGGCGCTGCAACTGGCCAACGCCGTCGACCTCGGCAGCGGCGCCGTCCTCGCCCTCGACACCCCCCAGGGCCTGATCCTGAGCGGCGTCGTGGGTGGTGATGGGGGGCTGAACAAACTGGGCAGCGGGCAGTTGCAGCTCGACGGCCTCAACGACTTCACTGGTGGCACCCAGCTGCAGGCCGGCAGCCTGCTGCTGGGCAATGCCGCTGCGCTGGGCAGCGGTGCGCTGACCGTGACCGGCAACGCGCAACTGGATACCGCCCAGGCGCTGACCCTGGGCAATGCGCTCGACCTGGCCAGCGGCACCCTGACCCTCGCCGGCGCCCAGGACCTGGTGCTTGGCGGTGCCGTGTCCGGCAGCGGCGCGCTGATCAAGAATGGCGGTTCCAGCCTCACCCTGGCCGGCGCCAATACCTATGGCGGCGGCACACAACTCAACGCCGGTACGCTGATTTTGGGCAACGACGCCGCACTGGGCAGCGGCGCCCTGATCGCGGCCGACGACACCGCGCTGGATGCCAGCAGTGCCGTGACCCTCGGCAACGCAGTGACCCTGGCCGGCACCCTGACGCTGCCGGGCGCCTCCGACCTGGCCCTGACGGGCGTGGTGGACGGGGCGGGCGGGCTGAACAAGCTCGGCACCACCACTCTCACCCTGAACGGTGCCAACACCTACCAAGGGGGCACCACGCTCGGCGCCGGACAGCTGGTGGTCGGCAACGACGCTGCCCTTGGCCAGGGCGCACTGACGGTGGCCGGGGCCTCCAGCCTGAGCAGCGGCACCCCCCTCACCACGCTCGGCAACGGGGTCTCGCTCGATGCCGACCTCAGCATCGTCGGCGGCAACGACCTGGTCCTCGAGGGCGCCGTGAACGGCACTGGCGCGCTGATCAAGCAAGGCGACGGCAACCTCGTGCTCAACGCTGCCAATGCCTACCAGGGCGGCACCCAGCTCGACGCCGGGCGCCTGACCCTGGGCGATGGCGCCGCGCTGGGCAGCGGCGCGCTGACGGTGACCGCCGATGCCGTCCTGGGCACGACCGCAGCGCTGACCCTGAACAACCTCGTCACCTTGGGCAACGGCGCCAACCTCACCCTCGATGCCAGTAACGCGCTGGTGCTCAATGGCGACATGAGCGGCACCGGCAACCTGATCAAAAGCGGTACCAGCGATGTGACCCTCATCGGCGCCAAGACCTTCACCGGCAACGTCGCCGTCCAGGCCGGCTCGCTCACCCTGCAAGGCGCCAACGTGCTGGCCAACGTCGGCAACCTCGACCTCGGCCCGGCCGCCCAGCTCAACCTCGACGGTGATACCAACCTGGGCGGTCTGACCGGCAGTGGCGTGGCCAGCCTCGGCAGTGGCGCTACCCTGAACCTGGGTGGCAGCGGCCTCGACAGCCTGTTCGCTGGCGCACTCACTGGCCAGGGAGGCCTGGCCAAGGTGGGTGGCGGCGTGTTGACCCTCAGCGGCGCCAGTGCCCTGGGCGGTGCGACCCAGGTCGCAGGTGGCACTCTCCTGGTCGATGGCAGCCTCGCCAGCGCCGCCCTCGGCGTGGCCAATGGCGCCAGCCTGGGTGGCAGCGGCACGGTCGCAGCGCCCGTCCAAGTGGCCGCCGGTGGTCATCTGCTGGGCACCAGTGGCAGCACGCTGGGCCTGGGCGCGTTGGTACTCGACAGCGGTGCGAGCGTCGACATCGGCCTGGCACCGCCAAGCACCCGGCCCACCGCGCTGTTCGACGTCGGCGGCGACCTGACCCTGGGCGGTACCCTCAACGTCAGCGACACCGGCGGCTTCGGCGATGGCCTCTATCGCCTGTTCGACTACGCCGGCGCGCTCACCGACAATGGCCTGGCCTTCGGCACCTTGCCCCAGGGCGTTGCCCTGGGCAACGTCGCGCTGCAGACCGCCCTGGCCAACCAGGTCAACCTGCTGGTCAGCGGCAGCGGCCTGACCATCCTGTTCTGGGACGGCAGCCAGACCGTGGCCAACGGCCAGATCGATGGCGGCGCCGGTACCTGGGCCGCCGGCAACAGCAACTGGACCGACCTCAATGGCACCGTCAACACTACCTGGGGCGACACCTTCGCCGTGTTCCAGGGGGCGGCGGGCGACGTCGGCGTGCAGGGCAGCCAGCGCGTCACCGGCATGCAGTTCGTCAGCGATGGCTACCGTCTGCTGGGCGAGGCAGGCGCACAGCTCGAGCTGGTCGACGGTGCACTGGGTACTACGCCCGTACGCGTCGACCCTGGCGTGACGGCGACGCTCGACGTCGATCTCGGCGGCAGCGGTCGGCTGAGCAAACTCGATGCCGGCACGCTGGTGCTCGGTGGCGACAACAGCTACAGCGGCGGTACCCGACTTGCAGGCGGCACCTTGGTAGTGGGCAGCGATACAGCGCTGGGCAGTGGAGCGCTGGACACGGCTGCCGGCACCACGCTGGACGCCAACCAGGGGGTGAGCCTGGGCAATGCCCTCAACCTCGCCGGCCCGCTCAGCCTGGCCGGCAGCAACGACATGACCTTCAACGGTGCCGTCGCAGGCGCCGGTCGCTTGATCAAGACCGGCGATGCCACGCTGTCACTCTCCGGCGACAACAGCTACCTGGGCGGCACCTCGCTGCAAGGCGGCACCCTGGTGCTGGGGTCGGACTCCGCACTGGGCGCAGGTCCCCTGGCCACCGCCGACGGCACCGCCCTGGACAGCAGCCAGGCGGTCACGCTGGCCAACGCCGTGGATGTGGCAGGCAACCTGACCATCGGCGGCAGCGATGACCTGGCGCTCAGCGGCACGGTCAGCGGAACAGGGCGGCTGTTCAAGGCCGGCTTCGCCCGCTTCAGCCTGCTGGGCGCCAACCGCTTCAGCGGCGGCACCGAGCTGAGCAGTGGCGTGCTGGTGGTCGGCGACGACGCGGCGCTGGGCAGCGGTGCGCTGGATGTCACCGGTGCGGCCGGCCTCGACAGCACCCGCACGGTGAACCTGGCCAACTCGGTCAACGTCACCGGTACCCTCGATGTGCTGGGCAGCAACGACCTGCAATTGGCCGGTGTACTCAGCGGCGACGGCGTGCTGAACAAGGCCGGCGAGGCCGACCTGATGCTCTCGGGCAACAACACCTTCAGCGGCGTGCTCAACATCCTCTCGGGCAGCCTGAGCACCCAGGGCACCACCGCCCTGGGCACCCAGAGCGCGCTGAACGTCAGCACCGATGCTCGCCTGAACCTGGACGGCAGCACCACCCTGGGCGACATCGGCGGTACCGGCGCCATCCAGATCGCCCAGGGCAACAGCCTCAACGTGCAGGGTGGCGTGTTCGACGGGCAGATCAGCGGTACTGGCACCCTCAACAAGCTCGGCGTGCGCCGCCTGGCGCTCACCCGCAGCAACAGCCATGTCGGCGACACCAACGTGCAGGCGGGCGAGCTGCGCGTCGATGGCTCGCTGGACAGCGGCACCGTGACCGTCGCCAGCGGCGCCACCCTGTCGGGCAGCGGCAGCCTGGGCGGCGCGGTCACCCTGAGCGACGGCGCCAGCCTGGCCACCGTCACCGGCTCGACCCTGCAGGTCGGCAGCCTGACCCTGAGCCCGCAGTCGGTGGTCACGGCCCAGTTGGGCACCCCCGACCCCGACGGTCAGCCACTGATCCAGGTGGATAATGACCTGACCCTGCACGGCACGGTGAACGTCGTCGACATCGGTGGCTTCGGTGCGGGCGTGCACCGTCTGTTCCAGTACGGCGGCACGCTGACCGACAACGGCATCAGCGTCGGCGACACGCCGGTGCCCGTGGCCCAGGTCGCGTTGCAGACCACGCTGCCCAATCAGGTCAATCTGGTGGTGGGTGGGCCGAGCAACGTGCTGTTCTGGGATGGCGGCGATGTCCTGGGCAATGGTCTGATCGACGGCGGCAGCGGCACCTGGGATGTCGCCCAGCGCAACTGGACCGATGCCAATGGCGCAGCCAACACGACCTGGAACGGCACCTTCGCCGTCTTCCAGGGCCAACCCGGCACGGTCAGCCTCGACGGCAGCCTTGGCCTCACCGGTCTGCAATTCATGACCGATGGCTATCGGTTGCAAGCCGGCGCAGCGGGCGAACTGCTCACCAGCGCCACCACCAATGTGCGGGTCGGCGATGGCGTCACCGCCACCCTCGCGGTGCCCATCAACGGCACCGGTCTTCTGGCCAAGCAGGATGGCGGCACCCTGGTGCTCGACAGCGCCAATGGCTACAGCGGCGGCACGGCACTGAACCGCGGCACGCTGGTGGTCGGCAATGACGCCGCACTGGGCACCGGCCTGCTCACCGCAGCCGCCGGCACCACGCTGGACAGCAACAGCGCCGTGACCCTGGCCAATGCTACCGTGCTCAACGGCAGCCTCACCCTCGCTGGCAGCCATGCCCTGACCTTGAGCGGTGCGGTGAGCGGGGAGGGCGGGCTGATCAAGAACGGCACTGCGGCGCTCACCCTCGCTGGCACCAACAGCTACACCGGAGGCACTCAAGTCAATGCGGGCAGCCTGATCGGCAACACGGGGAGCCTGCAAGGCGCGATCCTCAACAACGCGGCGCTGACCTTCGAGCAGGGCGTCGACGGGGTCTACACGGGCAACCTCACCGGCAGCGGTACGCTGGCCAAGAACGGCACCGGCGAGTTGTTGCTCATCGGCAGCAACGGCCTGACCGGCGCCACCTCGGTGAACGCCGGCAGCCTGCGCGTCGACGGTCGTCTGGACAGCGCAACTGTGCAGGTCGCCAGCGGCGCGCGCCTGGGCGGCAACGGCGTCTATGCCGGGCAGGTGCAACTGGCCGATGGCGCCACCCTGGTCGGCGGACAGAGCAGCACGCCCCTGACCCTCGGCAGCCTGGCGCTAGCCTCCGGCAGTGCGCTGGACTTCGCCCTGGGCGCCGCCGATGCGGCCAGCACGGTGGTGAGGGTGACCGGCGATCTGGTGCTCGACGGAACCCTCGACCTCAGCGATGCCGGCGGCTTCTCGACCGGCGTGTATCAGCTGTTCGACTATGGCGGCACGCTGACCGACAACGGCCTGGCGTTCGGGGCCGTGCCGGGCAGCGTGGCGCTGAGCGACCTCAGCCTGCAAACCGCCATCGCCCATCAGATCAACCTGGTGGTGCAGCGGGCAGGGGAGCTGGTGCAGTTCTGGAACGGCAACCAGACCAACCCCGATGGCAGCATCGGCGGCGGCAGCGGCACCTGGGGGCCGGACACCAACTGGACCAACGGCAACGGCACCTCCGGTCAACCCTGGAGCGACGCTTACGCGGTGTTCGGCGGCCAGCCAGGCACCGTCACCGTGGTCGGCAATCCCGGCTTCACCGGCCTGCAATTCCTCACCGATGGCTATCAGTTGGTGCCGGGCGAGGGCGGCAGTCTGACGCCGGTGAACGGCGCGGACGGCAGCCTGGCTCCCGTGCGGGTCGACAGCGGCGCCAGTGCCGAAATCAGCGTTGCGCTGATAGGCAACGGCGGCATCGAGAAGCTCGACGCCGGCACCCTGGTGCTCACGGGTGCCAACACCTACAGCGGCGGCACCACCGTCAGTGGCGGCACCTTGGTCGGCAACACCAGCAGCCTGCAAGGGCCCATCGCCAACAACGCCGACCTGGTGTTCGCGCAACCCACCGACGGCACCTTCAACGGCACCCTGAGCGGCACCGGCACCACCACCAAGCGCGGGCTGGGGCGGCTGCTGTTCGTCGGCAGTCATCCGTTCAGCGGGCTGTTCAACGTCAACCAGGGCACCCTGCAGGTGGGCAATGCCGCCAATCCCGGCAGCCTGCTCGCCGCCCAGGTCAATGTCGCCAACGGCGCCGGCCTGACCGGCAATGGCACGGTGGGCGGGCTGATCAACCACGGCACGGTACTCCCCGGTCCCGCAGGCAACCTGAACGTCACTGGCGACTTCACCAATGCCAGCGACGGCAACCTGGTCATCGACCTGGGCACTGCGCCGGTGAACTACCTCAATGTCGGCGGCACGGCCAATCTGGGCGGCAGCCTCACCGTGGCCAACCTCTCCGGAGGCAACGGTCGCTACCGGCTGCTGTATGCCGATGGCGGCGTCAATGGCGTGTTCGCCAGCAACAACCTGGTCAACTCGGCGTTCCTGAACAGCTCCCTCGACTATGGCAGCAACGAGGTCACCCTCTCGGTCAGCCGTAACGACACCTCGCTGGCCGAGGTCGCCGTCACCGGCAATCAGCGCGGCGTGGCGTCGGCGCTGGAGAGCGACGGCGTACCCGGCAGCCTGCGTGACCAGATCCTGCCACTGGACCGCCAGGCCGCCCAGGCCGCGTTCGACAGCCTGTCCGGCGAGATCCACGCCAGCACCGCCACGGTGCTGATCGAGGACACCCGCCATGTGCGCGATGCGCTCAACGATCGCCTGCGTCAGGCCGACTGCAGCCGCGCCGACGACCCACGCCGGACCCTGGCGCCCACCGCCAACCAGCAGTTGACCAGCGAAGGTTGCCAAGGTCAGCCGGTAGGCTGGATCCGCGCCATCGGCGCCTGGGGTGACTACGAGAGCAGCGCCAGCCATGCCAGCGTCGATCGCGAGCTGTCCGGCTTCATGCTCGGCGTGGACCGTGCCCTGGACGATCAGTGGAAGGTCGGCATCGCTGCCGGCTACACCCGCAGCAGCATCGATGCCCATCGCCGTCGCTCGGATGCCAGTGTCGACAGCTACCACCTGGCGACCTACCTGGGTTACCAGATGGACGCCTTCGCCGCGCGCCTGGGCGCCAGCTACACCTGGCACGACATCGACAGCAAGCGTGATGTCCAGGTCGGTGCCTACGACGACCGCCTGAAGGCCAAGTACAAGGCGCGCACGGCTCAAGTGTTCGGCGAAGTAGGCTACGCCATGGACGCCGCTGGCATCGCCGTGGAGCCGTTCGCCGGCCTGGCCTACGTCAACCACGACAGCGACAGCGCGCGGGAGAAGGGCGGCGTGGGTCGGCTCAAGGCCAAGGTCGATCACGACGTGACCTTCTCCACCGTCGGAGTGCGGGTCGGCAAGCGCCTCAAGCTGGACAACGGCAGCGAGATCACCCCACGGCTGTCGGTCGGCTGGCGGCATGCCTTCGGCGACACCCAGCCCGAAGCCAAGTCGCGCTTCATCGATGGCGGCGCCGCGTTCAGCAGCGAAGGCGTGCCCATCGCGCGCAACGCGGCAGTGCTCGAGGCCGGGCTGGATGTGGCGGTGGGTGAAAGCGGCAAGCTGGGGGTGGGTTATTCGGGCCAGGTGTCCAGGCAGAGTCGCGACCACGGCGTGGTGGTGAGCTTCAGCATGGGCTTCTGAGTGGCTGCGCGCCCGCACACGTAACGGCAGCGAGGGGCACCTGACGGCCCCTCGTCGCCAGTCGCCGCACCGGACCCGCCTTGGTGCCTGATCGTCAATGCGACTTACTTTCATCACGCCACTGACGCTAGACTGTCATTTCCCCAGCCTCGGACAGGAGTTCGGCGTGATCCACCTCCGCAGTTTCCCCAGCGACCTGTGCCTGGACAGCCCGCGCCTTCAACTGCGCCCCATGCGCCATGCCGATGCCACGCGCTGGCTGACGATCATGGCCGATCCGGAGGTGATGCGTTACTGGTATCACGCGCCCTGGACCGAGCTCGCCGAGGCCGAAAGCGCCCTGGCCGCCGACCGCCAAGCGTACGCCGCCGGCACGCTGCTCAAGCTGGGCATGTATCGGCGCGACAATGGCGAGCTGATCGGCATGGTGCAGCTGTTCAACATCGACCACGACTCGCGTCGCGGCGAGGTCGGCTATTGCCTGGCCCGTGCCGTACAAGGCCGCGGCTACATGGACGAGGCGCTGACCTGCTTCATCGACTACCTCGCGCACACCCTGCACATGCGTCGCCTGGAAGCGGAAATCGACCCGCGCAACCAGGGCTCGGCGCGCACGCTGGAACGTCAGGGCTTCGTCCTGGAGGGCACGCTGCGCGCCCGCTGGTGCGTGGCTGGCGAACTGTCCGATTCCGGCCTCTACGGCCTGCTCCTGGAGCCGCCCGTGGCCTGAAGCCCGCGTCCGCGGCGTCTTCGCCCGCTTGCCGCGCGCCGCGCCTCGCCACCTGGCAAAACGCAGCTGGTTTGCTCGATCGACCCGCAAATACGTTAAGGTCTGGGCGTTCTCACCCATGATCCCCTGGAGTGCCTGGTTGCCGACCTTCTACCTTGCCCTGAGCCTGCTGCTCTACCTGCTCGCATTGTTCTTCGACGGCGCGCTGATGGGCGCCTCGCGTCACATGCCTGCCCTGCAGATGTTGCTCTACGGCCCCTGGGGCGTGGCGTTCGGGCTGTACGCCTGGTTCGCAAATCCTTTGCTGGCGCTGGCCATCCTCGCTCACCGCCGCCTGCGCTGGCTCGCGCTGCTGGCAGGCGCCGCCGCACTGTACCTGGCCCTGGGCAGCCTGGGCATCGAACGGCTGCCGGACAACCGCAGCTATGCCTTCCACGACGTCACCGGCTTCGGCGTGGGTTTCTACCTGTGGCTGGCGGCGATCCTGACGTTCTGCGCAGGCCAGGCCTGGTGGTGCTTCAAGGTGCGCCGCAGCGACGACATGCCAGGCTGGCACTGGCTGGACGTGAGCCTCATCGCCGCCCTGGCGCTGACGCTCTACGTCGCCACGCAGTTGCCGTCGCTGCGCTTCGATGTGGACCAGGTGATGCTGCCGCCCGAGCCTGAGCAGAGTTTCTGACCGTCAGCGCGCCTACTCGGCGCTTGCTGCTAGGCTGTAGCTTTCCGTGCCTTGAGGACCCGCTTCGATGACCCGTCACTGCTTCGCTGCCCTGTTGACCGGCCTGGCGTTCGCCACCCTGGCGCACGCCGACGACGATTCACCCCGCTACGTGCAGTGCATGGACAAGGCGTCGAGCACGCTGGCGATGAATGTCTGCGTAGGCGATGAAACCCAGGTGCAGGACCTGCGCCTGAACGCCGCCTACAAGCAGCTCATCGCCAAGCTGGAAACCGCGCAGGCCAAGCGCCTGCGCGAAGTGCAGCGCGACTGGATCGCCTTTCGCGACAAGAACTGCCGCTTCCACGCGCAGATCAGCGGCGGCAGTATGGCGCCTGTCGAGCAGGGCATTTGCGTGATGGACATGACCCAGGAACGGGCGGCAGAGCTGGAGCGGATGCTCAAGGCCGAGCAATGAGGCACCTGCAGCCCAGGCATCCTGCGCCTGGACTGATCAGGCCGCCCCGGTCACCGCGCGCGTGATACCCGCGCCCGAAGGTACTCGCGCACTTGCAGCGCGTCACCACAGAACCCGATCCGGCTGGCCTTGGCCTCGCGCTGGTGGGCGTACATCGGGTCGTAGTACTCCTTGAGCAAGCCCTCGATCCAGCCCCGGTGCAGCCCTACCTCGCCACTGCGCAACTGTTCGTCCAGCGCCTGCTCCAGCAGCCCGTGCAAGCGCTGGAAGCGCTCGCCACCCAGGCGCTTGTGGATGTTGACCAGGCTCTGACGCAGGCGCTCGGCGAACAGCTGGCGGCCCTGTTCCTCGCCGTGCACGGCAACGAATTCGGCGCACAGGTCGATCACGTAATCGCGCAGGATACGCTCCACGCGCTGGTCGAAGCGGTCTTCCAGCCATACCAGCGGGTACTGCTGCATGCCCTGGTAGAGAGGCAGTGGCACCGAGCAACTGCCGATCAGCCGTCCTTCGTCTTCCAGCACGAACTGCTCTACGCCGCGTGCGCGCTTTTTCAGCACATCGATGGCCAGGCGGTTCTCGAAGTCGATGGGCGAGGGCTGCGCGGTGGCCCGCTTGCCGAAGCTGGAGCCACGATGGTTGGCATGGCCTTCGAGGTCCAGCACATTGTCCAGGCGCTGCAACACGTCGGTCTTGCCGGTGCCGGTGAGGCCGCCGATCAGCACGAAGTCGCATTCGGTCACGGCGCGGTCGAGGTTGTCCAGGAGGTAGCTGCGCAACGCCTTGTAGCCGCCGTGGATGCGCGGATAGTCGATGCCTGCTTCTTTCAGCCAGCCCTGCACGATCTGCGAGCGCAGGCCGCCGCGAAAGCAGTACAGGTAGCCGTGGGGATGGGCCTTGGCGAATGCCGCCCAGGCCTCCAGGCGCTGCGCCTTGAGCGCGCCGTGGACCAGTTGATGACCCAGCGCGATGGCCGCGCCCTGGCCCTTCTGCTTGTAGCAGGTGCCCACCTTCTGCCGCTCCAGGTCGTTCATCAGCGGCAGGTTGACCACGCCTGGAAAGGCGCCTTTGGCGAATTCGACGGGCGCGCGCATGTCCATCATCGGCACATCGTCGAGGAACAGCGAGTGGAAGTCGGTGCAGTCGGGGCGCATCAGATCACCTCGACTGCGCAGGTCTGTCGCTCGACCAGCGTACCGATCGGCGCCAGCGCCAGGCCCAGCTCGGCGGCGACGGCGAGAAACTCGCCCTGGCCCTGCGCGCTCACCGCCACCAGCAGGCCGCCGCTGGTCTGCGGGTCGCACAACAGGTGCTTCTGTTCATCGCTCAGGGCGCCGACCTTGTGACCATAGCTCTCGTAGTTGCGCAGGGTGCCGCCAGGAATGCAGCCCTCGGCCAGGTAGTGCTCCACGCCCGGCAGGCGCGGCACGGCGGCGAAGTCCAGGCGGGCAGTGAGGCCGCTGCCCTCGGCCATTTCGAGCAGGTGCCCGAGCAGGCCGAAACCGGTCACGTCGGTCATGGCCCGGACGCCGTCGAGCTTGCCGAAGCGGCTGCCAGGGGTATTGAGCGTGCACATCCAGTCCCGCGCCAGCCCCTGGTCCTCGGGGCGCAGCCTGGCCTTCTTCTCGGCCGTGGTGAGAATGCCGATGCCCAGCGGCTTGGTCAGGTACAGCGTGCAGCCCACGGTAGCGGTATCGTTGCGCTTGAGCTGGCGCTTGCCGACCACACCGGTCACGGCCAGGCCGAAGATCGGCTCGGGGGCGTCGATGGAGTGCCCGCCCGCCAGCGGAATACCCGCTTCGGCGCACACCGCGCGGCCCCCGCGAATCACCTCGCGGGCGACCTCGGGCGGCAGCACGTTCACCGGCCAGCCGAGAATGGCGATGGCCATCAGCGGGTCGCCGCCCATGGCGTAGATGTCACTGATGGCGTTGGTAGCAGCGATGCGGCCGAAATCGTAGGGATCGTCGACGATGGGCATGAAGAAGTCGGTGGTCGAGACCACGCCGCGTTCGTCATCCAGGGCATACACGGCGGCGTCGTCGCGCGAGGCATTGCCCACCCAGAGCCTGGGGTCCAGCGCCTGGGTGCCGCTTTCGGCGAGGATCACGTCCAGCACCTTGGGGGAAATCTTGCAGCCACAGCCAGCGCCGTGGCTGTACTGGGTCAGGCGAATCGGCTCGCTCATGGGCACCTCGGCATCGTGTAGAGGGGCGAGTGTAGCAAAGGGGCGGCCCGCACTGGGCAGTGGGCAGCTGCAAGCTGCACGACGCGGCCAGGTGCTGAACGGGCCGATGGCGCCGGGGCACTGGCACGCTCCGCGCGCGCCTGGGCAGGCGCGGCCTGCTGGCGTCGTGCGACTTTGCGCGATGCATGCGTGGCGCTCGGCGCGCTTGCCGCTAGAATAGCGGTCCAACCCTTCCGCTTTAACGTGCAGCCACCTGCAGATGCCCCCAGGAGCCACCCATGCTGAAACGTCCTCTGGCACTCGCCGCCGGTCTTGTGCTTTCGTGCTGCGCCGTGGTGGCGCAGGCGGCCGATACCTTGCGTGTCAGCGCCATCCCCGATGAAGCGCCCACCGAACTGCTGCGCAAGTTCAAGCCCCTGGGCGAGTACCTCGAACAGCGACTGGGCATGAAGGTGCAGTTCGTGCCGGTCGCCGATTACCCCGCAGTGGTCGAGTCCCTGGCCAGCGATCGCCTCGACCTGGCCTGGCTGGGCGGCTTCACCTTCGTCCAGGTGCGCCAGAAGGACCCGACCGCCACGCCGCTGGTGCAGCGTGAACAGGACGCCCAGTTCACCAGCAAGTTCATCACCGCCAACCCTGCGGTCAACAGCCTGGCCGACCTCAAGGGCAAGACCTTCGCCTTCGGCTCGATCTCGTCCACCTCGGGCAGCCTGATGCCACGCTACTTCATGCTCAAGCAGGACAACATCAAGCCGGAAAGCTACTTCAGCCGCGTCGCCTATTCCGGCGCCCACGACGCCACCGCCGCCTGGGTGCAGTCGGGCAAGGTCGATGCCGGCGTGCTCAACGCCAGCGTGTGGCAGAAGCTGGTCGATGCCGGCAAGGTCGACACCAGCAAGGTGCGCGTCTTCGCCACCACGCCTACCTACTACGACTACAACTGGACCGTGCGCGGCAACATGGACCCGGCGCTCAAGGAGAGGATCAAGCAGGCTTTCCTCGCCCTCGACCCGGCCAAGCCCGAGCAGAAGGCGATCCTCGACCTGCAGGCCGCCAGCCGCTTCATCGAGACCACGCCGCAGAACTACGTCGGCACCGAACAGGCTGCCCGCGAGGCCGGCCTGCTCAAGTGAGCATCGCACTCGAAGGCATCTCGCTTCGCCATGGCCCGGTGCGCGCGCTGGACGCCGTGAGCCTGCGCATCGAGCGTGGTGAACGGGTCGCGGTGATCGGTCCTTCCGGCGCCGGCAAGTCCAGCCTGCTGCAGGTGCTGGCCAGCGCCGTGCCGCCCAGCAGCGGACGCCTGCAGTTGCTCGGCGAGCAGCCCTGGGCGCTGTCCACGGGCGCTCGCCAGCGCCTGCGCGCACGGGTGGCGCTGGTGCACCAGGCGCCGCCCCTGCCACCGCGCCAGCGGGTGGTCACCGCCGTGCTGGCCGGGCGCCTGGGCCAGTGGGGCACCCTGCGCGGCCTGCTCAACCTGCTGCATCCCAGCGATATTCCCGGTGCGCGTCAGGCCCTGGCCGAACTAGGCCTGGCCGACAAGCTGTTCGTGCAGTGCGGTCAGTTGTCCGGTGGCCAGTTGCAGCGCGTCGGCATCGCCCGTGCACTGTACCAGCGGCCTGAAGTGCTGTTGGCCGACGAGCCGGTCTCGGCCATGGACCCGGTGCTGGCCAACCACAGCCTGGGCCTGCTCGACCGCCATGCGCGCGAGCGCGGGGTGACCCTGGTCGCCAGCCTGCACGCGGTGGACCTGGCCCTGGCGAATTTTCCCCGGATCATCGGTATCCGCGACGGTGCAGTGCTGTTCGACCGTGAAGCCGCTGCCGTCAGCGACGCCTTGCTCGATACCCTCTACGCCAACGAGCAACTGACGGCGGCGGTGCCCGTACAGTCGAACCTGACGGTGCAGATTCCACGATGCTGAACGCTGTCGCCCGCGACCCGGCTGCGCTGCCGCGCCTGCTGCTGACGCTGCTGTGCCTGGCGGTGCTGTGGCCGGGTGTGCACCTGAGCGAGGTGAACCCGGCGGTGCTGCTCCAGGCCGAGAACCGTCAGCAAATGGCCAGCTTCCTCGGCGGCTTCTGGCCACCGGCGCACGATCACGACTTCCTCGCCGTGCTGCTCGACGCCACCTTGCAGACCCTGGCCGTGGCCACGGCGGGCATGGCCCTGGCGCTGCTGGTGGCGATCCCGGCCAGCCTGCTGGCCAGCCGTGCGCTGTCGTTGCGCGCGGCTTCGCGCGGCGGCCGGCCCGGCCCGTGGTCGCGGCTGGCGCGCCTGCCGCTGCGCGGCCTGCTGGTGTTCCTGCGCAGCGTGCCGGAAATCGTCTGGGCGCTGCTGTTCGTGCGCGCGGTCGGGCTCGGGCCGACCGCAGGCGTGCTGGCCATCGCCATCACCTACAGCGGCATGCTCGGCAAGGTCTACGCCGAGATCTTCGAGTCGGTCGACCAGCGCCCGGCCCACGCGCTGATGCAGGGCGGCGCCGGTCGCCTGAGTGCCTTCGCCTACGGCATCCTGCCGCTGGCGGCGGCCGAGGGCGTGTCCTACACCGTCTACCGCTGGGAGTGCGCCGTACGCGCCTCGGTGGTGATGGGCTTCGTCGGCGCGGGCGGGCTGGGCCAGCAGATCGACCTGTCCATGCGCATGTTCGCCGGCGCCGAGGTGGCGAGCATGCTGCTGGCGTTCCTGCTGCTGGTGATGCTGGCCGACGGCCTTAGCCGCCTGCTGCGCGGCAGGCTTGCATGAACCGCCTGGTCAATGCACTGGTGCTACTGGGGCTGGTCGCGGCCGTGGTGGCGTCCTTCAGTTACCTGCAACTGGACCTCGCCTCGGTGCTCGGCAACGGCGGGCTGGGACAGATGGGCGAGTACGCTGCACGCTTCCTCAGCCCCGACCTGTCCGCCGAGCACCTGCGTGCCGTCGGCCGCGGCGCGCTGGAAACCCTGGCGATGTCCGGGCTGGGCACGTTGCTGGCGATGCTCGTCGGCCTGCTGCTGGCGCTGCCCGCGGCCGGGCGCTTCGGTTGGCCGCTGCACGCGCTGTCGCGGCTGCTGCTCAATGCCCTGCGGGCGATTCCCGAACTGGTCTGGGCCGCCCTCACGGTGCTGGCCGCAGGCCTCGGGCCGAATGCCGGCACCCTGGCCCTGGCGTTGCACACCGCAGGGGTGCTGGGCCGGTTGTTCGCCGAGGCGCTGGAAAATGCGCCGCCCGAGCCGGCCGCGGCGATTCGCCTGCAAGGCGGTGGTCAGCTCGCCGCCTTCTGCTTCGGCACCTTGCCCAACCTCTGGCCGCAACTGCTGGCCTACAGCCTCTACCGCTGGGAGAACAACATCCGCATGGCCAGCGTGCTCGGTTTCGTCGGCGCGGGCGGCCTGGGGCAGATGCTCTACACCACCCTCAGCCTGTTCCAGGAGGCGCAGGCCAGCACCGTGATCATCGCCATGCTGGCGCTGGTGCTGCTGGTGGACGCGTTCAGCGACCTGCTGCGCCAGCGTTACGTGCGCGCCTGATCGGCCTGCTCGGTCCAGTCCACGCATTGCGCTTCGCGCTGCATCGACTCCAGGTTGCGCTCGATGGTCTCGCAGATGGTGTCCATCTGAATCTGGTGCTCGCTGCGGCGGAACGGGCTCTGCAGGTCGGTGCCGATGCGCTCGATCGCCAGCAGCATGAAGCCCACCACGGTGGACGCCAGCGGGGTGAACCATTCCAGCGACTCGACCAGGCCGATCGGCACGATCACGCAGAACAGGGTGATGAACAGCCGTGGAAAGTACACATAGGGGTAGGGCAGCGGCGTATTGGCGATCCGCTCCATGCCGCCTTGCGCATTGGACAGGTCCACCAGGGTCGACTCCAGCCGCGCCAGACGAATGCTGTCCAGGCGCCCGGCCTTGTATTCACGCGCCAGCAGCGCGGCGGAGCCGGCGAGAATGTCGTTGGCGAAATTGTTCGAGCCGTTGCGCCGCTCGAATTCATGGTGCGGAATGAACGCCATCAATTCCGCAGGGCAAGGCTCGCCCTTCAGGTGCGCCGCCAGGCAGTTCACATAGGCCACATGACGGCGCAGCAGGGTGGCCTTCACCGGATTGAGCGTGGCATCGGCATCGTCCACCAGCGTCAGCACCTGCCTGGCGAAGCTGCGCGAGCTGTTGACCAGGGCGCCCCACAGGGTGCGCGCCTCCCACCAGCGGTTGTAGGCGCTGCTGTTGCGAAAGCTCACCAGCACCACCAGCGCCGAGCCCAGCAGAGTCAGCGGAATCAGCGGCAGGCTGAACTTGCTTTCCATGAACAGCATGAAGTCCAGGGTTACCAGAATGTCCCACAACAGCAGCCACAACAGCGACCAGCCGATGTAGTTGAAGGTCTTGAACACCAGGCGGGCCTTGCGCACCAAGTAGTTTTTCACACGCAGTCTCTCATCGTAGAGCGGATGAG
The DNA here is from genome assembly GCF_016518545.1 of Pseudomonas sp. S30. Classification (GTDB taxonomy): domain Bacteria; phylum Pseudomonadota; class Gammaproteobacteria; order Pseudomonadales; family Pseudomonadaceae; genus Aquipseudomonas. The sequence goes on along the minus strand of NZ_JACVTO010000009.1, from coordinate 111,910 downwards.
GATCGGACGTCGGCGGCGGCACAAGGTTCGCGAGAGAGGAGGGTTGCCGGTGGATGGTTACGCAGCGAACTGTCGGAAATTCGCATGGGCCAATTTGAACACCGCTTTTCACTAGTGGCACAATGCCAAATAACATCGAACCCCAGTGCCCCGCCGGCCTGGCTGCCCGTCCGGTGCCCCAGGGACAGTCCCTCTTTCGGTGATCTGCGATGAACCAGCGAGCAGGTAAGGGCCTTTCCTTCGCCAAGCGCATGTACGCGCCGCGTGCCATCGGCACCGGCCTCGGCTTTTTCTGCGTGATGATCGGCCTGTGGCCGCTGCAACCGGCCTGGTGGGTCTGGACCCTGATGGTGCTGCACGGTTTCGTCTGGCCCCACCTGGCGTACCAGATCGCCCGCCGTGCCCCACAACCCTTCGTCGCCGAGCAGCGCAACCTGGTGTTCGACGGCTTCGCCGGTGGCTGGTGGGCCGGGGCGATGGGGCTCAATCCCCTGCCGAGCGTGATCATCCTGTCGATGATCGCCATGGACAAGATCGCCGCTGGCGGCTGGCGCATGCTCATCAAGACGGTCATCGCCCAGGCGCTCGGCATCGCCTTGGGCCTATGGCTGTTCGCGCCGCCGCTGTTCCCGCCCACCACCCAGGGGCAGATGCTGGCGTGCCTGCCGATCCTGCTGATCTATCCCATGGCCATCGGCCTGATCTGCTACCAGGTCACGGTCCAGCTCGGCCAGCACAAGCGCGCCTTGGCACGTCTCAGCCAGACCGACAGCCTCACCGGCCTGATCAACCACGGCGCCTGGAAGGACCTGCTGCTGCGCGAGTTCCAGCGCTGTCGGCATACCGACCAGACCAGCGTGCTGGCGCTGATCGACATCGACCATTTCAAGCGAATCAACGACGTGCACGGCCACCTGCGCGGCGATGACATTCTGCGCACCCTCAGCGCCTTGCTCCCCACCCACCTGCGCAAGAGCGATCTCATGGCCCGTTACGGTGGCGACGAGTTCTGCGTGATGCTGCCCGGCGCCGCCATGGCCCAGGCCGAGGAAATCCTCGAGCGCCTGCGTCAGGCCGTGGAACTCTACCGGCACCCCGAACTGCCCGAGCAGCGATTGAGCCTGAGCATCGGCATCGCCGCCTACGGTGCCCACCAGCCCAGTGCCGACGGCTGGCTGCACGAGGCCGACATGGCGCTGTACCAGGCCAAGGGCGCGGGTCGCAACCGCATCGTGGTGGCAGGACGCGCGGCCGCTGCGCTGTAGACACGCCTCGCGACTAACTGGCTGCAGGGGCGCGGCCCCCTGTTCGGGGTGTTCGTCGTGCTCCCCACAAGGGCCACAGAGACATCCCACACATCCCTTCGCCTCCATCCCAGTGCGCTAACCGCTGCCGGGCCGTTAAATGCTCGCGCACGGCGCCTGCGTTTTCGTGGGCTGTCGCCAGAAAAACAACGACAGGAGGTGTTTCTTGACCCTGATGGCCAAGCGGTTCCAGCGTTTCACTCAGGTCGGCTGGGGGGCGATGGACCTGCTCATCGTGCTGGTCTACGCCGCCGACAACTGGCGCCGTGGCGACATTCCGTTCTGGACCGACCTGTGCAGCTTTCTCGAGCTGGCCGCCGCACAGGTCGAGCTCGCCTACCTGATCGGTTTCGCCAGCCTGGCGGTGTACCTGACGGTGCTCATCAGCGCCTGCCTGTTCCTCAAGGGCGCACGCTCAGCGGCCTATCTCGGCCTGGCCCAGGCCCCGTTCCGAGTGATCCTGGTGCCGTCGATACCGACCGCGCTGCTATGGCCGGACCCGCTGATCGAACCGGCCGGCTGGCTTGTGTTCTTTCTCAGCCTCATCGCCGAAGTGGTGAAGGTTTGGAGCTTGCTGTTGCTGCTGCGCAGCCAGAGCGGTACCGAGCCGGGCAGGCAGGTTACGGTGTGAGTGAACGACCCCAGGCACTGTTGTCCGGTGCCTAGGGCGTGTTGCACTCCGCTATCGTTGCTCGGCCGGCTACACGGCAGTGAGCAACATCGTCGACCTGGACTATGGCCTCCTGTGTTTCCGAGCTGCCTACGCGGCAGTCGATATTAATTCAATGCCCATGCCAGCTCTGGAACTTTTCTGAGCTGCCGTGTAGGCAGCTCAGAAAGCGGGCACCGCGCGTTACGACCCAACCGGCGCGTTCACTGCCGTGTAGGCAGCTCAGAAAATCAGCCAGCGGCACATGCCCGGCGCTGGCCAGTTCACTGCCGTGTAGGCAGCTCAGAAAATGCCGTTGGAGTGGCTCTCGAATCGGACATCCGTTCACTGCCGTGTAGGCAGCTCAGAAATGCGCCTTCATAGCCCAAACTCCTGATCGATGGTTCACTGCCGTGTAGGCAGCTCAGAAACTCTTCGCCAGCGCCAGCGCCAGCGCCAGCGCCCGCGCATCGCGCAGCACGTTCACCGCCGTGTAGGCAGCTCAGAAAATCAGGTTGGCGCAAAGCTATGCGGGAGGACAGTTTCTCTCCTTCAACATGCTTCCTTGCCCGCAGCCTGTGCGCCTAAGGACCTACAGCATCCGAGGCAACATGCTACAACCGTGCACGGCTGCAAACGTTCTGTGAGGCCAGCCACTAGGGAAAGCCAGCCCCAGGGACTATTCTAGGCCCACACCCTTCGAGGCCGCCCCCATGTCCATTGCCGACAACCTGCTTGCCTTCACTTTCGCCGCTACCCTGTTGACAATCACGCCCGGCCTGGACACTGCGCTCATCCTGCGCACCTCGGCCGTCGAAGGCCGCGCACAAGGCTTGCGCGCCGCGCTCGGCATCAACGTCGGCTGTCTGATCTGGGGCGCCGCAGTCGCCTTCGGCCTGGGCGCCCTGATCGCCGTTTCCGAACTGGCCTACGACATTCTCAAATACTGCGGCGCCGCCTACCTTGCCTGGCTCGGCCTCAACATGCTGCTGCGCCCCAGGAAATCCCTGGCCCCAGCCCAGTCCGAAGCGCCGCGCACCCACAACTGGTTCCTCAGGGGCCTGTTCGGCAATCTGCTCAACCCCAAGATCGGCATTTTCTACGTATCGTTCCTGCCGCAGTTCATCCCCCAGGGCGAGCCACTGATTCCCTGGACCTTCACCCTGGTGGCCATCCATGTGGTGCTCGGCGTACTCTGGGCCGCGGCACTGATCGGCGCCACCCGTTCGCTCTCCGGCGTGCTGCGCAAAGGCCCGGTAATCGCCTGGATGGATCGCACCACGGGCGTGCTGTTCATGATCTTCGCCGCGCGACTGGCCTTGAGCCGACGGTGACGAGGATCATGCCATGATCACGCCCCCCAACATCCTCTAAACCCCCGACTGGTACTGCGCCCGTTCCGCGAGACGCCGCCGACCTGTTCGAGTACCTGCACCTCTCAATTCGGCTGATCCAGGAGTGCCTTGAGAACTCAGGGCATCTTGGATGACTTTGTAGGCGTCGTAAGTTGAGACACTCTTTCTGACAACTAGCCGTGAGATCGATCCTGTCGCCAGAGAACAGTCGAGAGTACTTTTATCGTGAGAGCCGCGTGGACGAAGCGCTTAAACGTGATCGACCCATGGAGGCCGGCAGCGCTGCACCACCCAATGGGTTCCTCTTCAGGAAAAGGGGTCGCCTATGCATCTTCATGCTGCACGACGCGTCTATGGGCAAACGAGACGCATCAAGCAGCGCCATGTCGAAGCTGATGATCATTGGCCTCAAGAGGGCAAGTCTTGGCACTGGCGTCCTGTAGTAGCGGATACCGTGTACGAATACAGGGGAGGGGGTTTCTGGCCATGAGCGTCAGTTCGAGACAAAGAGGTATTCAGCTTTGGTGGGGCAGCATGGACGCCTTGATCATCGCGTTATATGTATCAGGCAGTTTTCGCATGGGAGACATTCCTTATTGGGAGGATCTCAAGCGGATTATCGTGCTCGCGACCGAGCACAGCGACATGGCTCTTTGGTTGGGGTTAGGCAGCTGGGTGCTGCATGTGTCGCTGATTGTGAGCAGCATCCTGTTCTTGACTGGGGCACGATCAGCGGTCTATCTCGCGCTGGTTCAGTCACCGTTTCGACTACTTATTCTTCCATCGATCCCTCTTTCGCTATTTTGGTCGAGTGAACTGAGTCATTCAGTACCGTGGTTGTTTTTTCTCTTGGGAATGATCACGGAGTTTGTCAAGGTATCGAGCTTGGTTTGGTTGCTGAAAAACTATAAGTAGCCATCCCGGCTGCGGGCTGTTCGGGGTGGAATCTCCTTTCGCTCTCTGAATTTTTGCTGACGTAATCTGACTGAATTTCCTTGCTCGTAGTGTCGCCAACGCTCGCAGCCACAAATCAAAAAAAACCGACGCGAAGGTCGGTTTTTCACATCTTGCTGTAGAGCGAAACGCCTGCTCCATTTCATCACGCCGCTCATATCACGTGCCACACAAGCAATGTAGTCCTGGCAAGTACGGGCCGCCGCACGTCATAAGATCGACGGCCTCACACGGGTTCAGTGCCAGTAACACCTCTGCACGATCGTAAACGCGTCGTTCACCAGGAATACTTCACGCTGGTCAACAACGTGCGGCGCATACCCGGATAGCACTCGTACGAGTCATCGCAAGAAGCGACGTATTGGGTGTCGAGCAAGTTCTGCGCGTTCACCGAGACCGTCACGTTGCTGTTGATCGGGTAGCTCGCCCCGACATCGAACAGCGTGTAGTTGTCGATGTGGTAGGTGTTGGCGTTGTCGCCGTACAGCACGCCGGTGTAGCGGGCACCTGCGCCCAGGCTCAAGCCGTCCAGCGCCGTGTCGTGGAAGGTGTAGTTCAGCCAGGCGGAGGCCATGTGCTTGGGCACGTTGGCCGGGCGATTGCCTTGGTCGCCGTTATTGCTCTTGGTGATCTCGGCGCGGGTATAGGTGTAGGAAGCCAGCAAGTCCCAGTTGCGGTCCAGACGGGCCTTGATCTCCGCTTCGATACCCTTGGATCGTTGCTCGCCGGAAGCCACCGAGTAGCCCGTCGTCACGCCGCCCACGATCTCGTTGGTGGTGACGTTGGTCTTGGTCAGGTCGTAGGCGGCCAAGGTCATCAGCACGTCGTCGGTTGGCTGATACTTCACGCCCACTTCCCATTGATGGGCCTCGCTGGGGTCGAAGGCGCTGCCGGTGCGGTCGGTTCCGGTGTTGGGCATGAACGACTCGGCATAACTGACGTAGGGCGCCAGGCCGAAGTCGGTGAGATAGGTCAGGCCCAGGCGCCCGGTGAAGGCGTTGTCCTTCTGGTTGGTCGAGGCGCCGACGTGGTTGTCCAGGTCGTTGCGCACATAGTCGTAACGGCCGCCTGCGGTGAGAATCCAGTGGTCGTCGAACTTGATCTGATCCTGCAGGTAACCACCCACTTGTTGAATGGTCTGGTCGTAGTTGATGGAACTCAGGCTGTTGGCTGCCGAAGGCCGGGCGACGCTCTGGCCGTACTGCGGGTTGTAGATGTTCAGGCTCGGACCGCGTGTGCGCCAGCGAGTGATATCGGCGTCCTGCCAGGCGTAATCCACGCCCATCAACAGTTTATGGGTCAGAGGCCCGGTGTCGAAGTCGGCCTGCAACTGGTTGTCGAGGTTGAAGGTGTCCATGTGCTGGTCGAAGCGGTCGGCGATACGCGTGACGTTGCCAGTGCCTGGATCGACCGCGGCGGGCAGCAGGTTCTGGAAGATCAGGTCGACTTGCCCGTAACGCGCGTTCTGACGGAATTCCCAGGTGTCATTGAAACGGTGGCGGAACTCGTAGCCGAGGGTGTACTGATCCTGGTCGAAATGGTTGTAGCTGTGGTCGCCCATCAGGATGTTCGTGGTATGGCCACTGGGCGTGCTGTAGGCGAACAGCGAACCGCCGTTATGGTCGCGCATGAAATCGCTGAGGAAGGTGAAGCTGGTGTCTTCGTCCGGTGCCCAGGTGAACGACGGCGCGATGTACAGGCGGTTGTCTTCCAGCTCGTGGCCGTCGGCGTAATCGACTTGGGTGTTGGCATCGCGGGCCAGGCCGACCACGCGGTAGAGCAAGGTCGGATCGTTGTTCAGTGTGCCGCCGATGTCGAATTGGCCTTGCAGGCGATCGTGGTTGCCCCCGGTCAGCTGCACTTCGTTGGTGTGGTCGGCCTGCGGTTTCTTGCTGACGCGATTGACGATACCGCCCGCATCGCCCTGACCGAACAGGGTGGATGAAGGGCCGCGTGCCACGTCGATACGGTCGAAGGCGTACGCTTCGCTACGAAAGAACGCGTAGCTGTTGTTCTGCTGGCGCAGGCCGTTGAGGTAGTCGCTGCTGGACTGGCCGTTGAAACCGCGAAGGTACAGCCAATCGAAGCCTTTGGGGTCCAGGCCATAGGCCTCGACCTTCACGCCGGGCACGTAGCGCAATGCGTCGGTGACCGTCTGCGCGCCCTGGGCCTGCATCTGCTGGCGGGTGATGACGGAAATCGACTGGGGCGTCTCGACGATCGGTGTGTCGGTCTTGCTGCCGGTGCTGCTGCGGGTGGCGACATAGCCCTCGCTCGGACCCGAGGCAGGCTCCAGGGTTTTGCCGGAAATGGCGGTAGGGCTCAGTTGCACGGCGTCGTCGGTCATCGCCACCAGCGAGTAGCTGCCGTTGCCCAGCAGGACCGCTTGCAGTCGGGTTCCGGCCAACAGCTGGCGCAGACCGGCGTCCACGGTGTAACGGCCATGCAGCGCTGACGAGCGCTGGCCTTGCGCAGCTTTTGGGTCGTAGGAAATGTTGACACCCGTCGTGGTCGAGAACTGCGCCAGCGCAGCGCCCACCGCACCTGCGGGGATGTCCAGGCGGATATCACCTGCGGTCTGCGCCCACGCGCTGGGCGCGGCCATCAGGGCGCCCAGGGGCACGCTCAGGGCGAGGCTCATGACGCCCTGGGCAATGGCGCGTTTCAGCGGATCGGGTCGGTGGTGGGTGGGCGTTGAGGCAGACATGCGAGCTCTCTTGGTTCGACGTGGCAGGGGTGACGCAGATGGCGCCTTTACTACCAAGTCGAACGATCATTCCAATCGATAACCCCTGCGCGCATTTTTTTTCACAAGGTCTCAAGCCGGTTCCACACGGGTCCAGTACGGGGTGAACGCGCGGATGCGCACGGGCAGGGTCGAGGTGAGGTTTTCCAGCACCGCGTCGATGTCTTGCAGATGGAAGACCCCGGAAATACTCAAGTTCGCGACCTTTTCACTGCAGCGAAGATACCCGGGGCGGTAGCGCTGCAATTCGGCGATCAAGTCTTGCAGCCGCCAGTCGTTGACCACCAGCATGCTGCGGGTCCAGGCGTCGGCCTGTGGCAGCGCCGTGCGTACTGAGCCCACCGTGTCCTGAGTGAACAGCAGTTGCTCCCCGGCGCCGACGTGCACGGGCGACAGCGTATGTGCCGCGCGCACTTCAACGGCATGTTGCAGCACACAGACGCGGCTCTGGGCGTCTTCGCTGCGCACCAGAAAGCGCGTGCCCAGGGCACGAACGCTGCCCTCAGGGGTGTGGACGATGAAGGGCCGACCTGAGGGGTCGCGAGCGGTCTCGACCAGGATTTCCCCGCGTACCACCTGCAATTCCCGCAGCGTGGCGCTGTAGCGCACGTTGATCGCCGTCGCCGTGTTCAGTTGCAATTGGCTGCCGTCTTCGAGTTCCAAGGTTTTTCGCTCGCCGGTGGCGGTGCGTAGGTCGGCCGTCAGCGAGGGCAGGGGTGCCAGCTTCCAGGTAGCAGTGCCGGTGGCCCCGGCTGCAATCAGCAGCGACAGCACTTTCATGACCTCGCGTCGCTTGAGATAGGCACTGTGCAAGGTGGCGCGACCGATGCCCGGCTCGATCTGCCCGAAACGCTCCTGCAAGCGCCCCAGACGCTCCCAGGCCAGACGATGCCCCGGATCGGCGTCCAGCCAGCGCCGGTGCGCTTCCCGGACCGTTTCGTCAGAGGGGTCGCAGTGCAGCTCGACGTGCCAGCGCGCGGCGGCTTCGAGCACGGCATGATTCAGCGCCACCGCTCAGTCCTCGAGGGCGAACAGGCAGTGGGTCAAGGCTCGCACCGCATGCTTCTTCACAGTGGTGACCGACACCCTCAACTGGCGTGCGATTTCCACATAGCTCAAGCCATCGAGCTGGGCCATCAGAAAAATCTCCCGGGTTCGTCCGCCGAGACCGTCCAGCATGCGATCGATTTCCAGCAGGGTCTCGATGATCTGCAAGCGGGTTTCCGGCGACACCTCCAGCGCTTCGGGGCGTGCTGCCAAGGTTTCCAGGTAAGTCTGCTCCAGCGCCCGACGCCGAAAACCGTCGATCATCAAGCTGCGGGCAATGGTGCTGAGGTACGCTCGCGGCTCGCGCAACTCCAGCGCCTTGCGCTGCAGCAGCACCCGGATGAACGTGTCTTGCGCCAGATCCGCCGCATGATCCAGACAGCCCAGACGCTTGCGCAACCAGCCGCACAGCCACGGGTGATGCTCGGCATAGAGAGATTCCATGGCCTGATGCTGTGAAGGATCGACAGAAGACATTGCCCGTACCTGAGACGAACTGAATGAAAATTAGTCTCATTTTCATGAGTGTTTCAAGGTTTGGCAAGGCGTGATGTGGTGGGTGTTGCGGGTTTTGGCTTAGGAGGCGTGGTGACGGAAGCTGCGAGTCGCGGTTTGGATGAACGCCGAGGTAGGGGTTGGCGAGCAGGTCGAATGGCAGGCACGCTCGCTTTGGCGTGAGTCCGTGAAGCGGTTTTGACTCGCCTACACGGCACCTCAGGAAAGTGGCCACAAACCACTCACCCACAAAAAAACCGACCCAAAGGTCGGTTTCTTTCAACATCTTGGTGCCCCGAGGGAGACTCGAACTCCCACTCCTTTCGAAAACGGATTTTGAATCCGCCGCGTCTACCAATTCCGCCATCAGGGCTTGTAGGCGCCGCAGTATAGAGAGGTGCCACTGGTCGGTCAATCGGCTTTCATGGTCAATTTTCATGGGTTGGGCTAAACTTCCCGGCCCTGCCAAGCCGAACACGATCATGCGCGTCGCCGATTTTTCCTTCGAACTCCCCGATTCCCTCATCGCCCGTCACCCCCTGGCCGAGCGCCATGGCAGCCGCTTGCTGGTCCTGGACGGGCCGAGCGGGGAGCTGGCGCACCGGCGCTTCACCGACTTGCTCGAATACCTGCGCCCCGGCGACCTGATGGTGTTCAACAACACCCGCGTGATACCGGCGCGGGTGTTCGGCCAGAAAGCCTCGGGCGGCAAGCTCGAGATGCTCGTCGAGCGGGTGCTGGACAGCCATCGCGTGCTGGCCCATGTGCGCGCCAGCAAGGCGCTGAAGGTCGGTGCCACGGTGCTGATCGACGGCGGCGGCGAAGCCGAGATGGTGGCGCGCCACGACACCCTGTTCGAGCTGCGCTTGAGCGAAGAAGTGCTGCCGCTGCTCGACCGCGTCGGGCACATGCCGCTGCCGCCCTACATCGATCGGCCCGACGAAGGCGCCGACCGCGAGCGCTACCAGACCGTGTACGCCGAGCGTGCCGGTGCCGTGGCGGCGCCCACGGCGGGCCTGCACTTCGACCAGGCGCTGCTCGAACGGATCGCCGCCAAGGGCGTCGACAGCGCCTTCGTCACCCTGCACGTGGGCGCCGGCACTTTCCAGCCGGTGCGGGTCGACAAGATCGAAGACCACCACATGCACAAGGAATGGCTCGAAGTGGGCCAGGACGTGGTCGATGCCATCCAGGCCTGCCGCGCGCGGGGCGGGCGGGTGATCGCGGTGGGCACCACCAGCGTGCGCTCGCTGGAGAGCGCCGCGCGCGATGGCGTGCTCAAGGCCTTCAGCGGCGACACCGACATCTTCATCTATCCCGGGCGGCCGTTCCATGTGGTCGACGCCCTGGTGACCAATTTCCATTTGCCCGAGTCCACGCTGCTGATGCTGGTCTCGGCCTTCGCCGGATACCCCGAGACCATGGCGGCCTACGCGGCGGCGGTCGAGCAGGGGTATCGCTTCTTCAGTTACGGTGATGCCATGTTCATCACCCGCAATCCGGCGCCGCGCGGCCCCGAGGATCAAGCATGAGTCGCACCTGTCGTATGTCCTTCGAACTGCTGGCCACCGACGGCAAGGCCCGTCGCGGTCGGCTGACCTTCCCCCGTGGCACCGTGGAAACGCCGGCGTTCATGCCGGTGGGTACCTACGGCACGGTCAAGGGCATGCTGCCGCGGGACATCGAGGCCATCGGCGCCGAGATCATCCTGGGCAACACCTTCCACCTGTGGCTGCGCCCGGGCACCGAGGTGATCAAGAAGCACAATGGCCTGCACGACTTCATGCAGTGGAAAGGCCCGATTCTCACCGACTCCGGCGGCTTCCAGGTGTTCAGCCTCGGCGCCATGCGCAAGATCAAGGAAGAGGGCGTGACCTTCGCCTCGCCGGTGGACGGCTCCAAGGTGTTCATGGGCCCGGAAGAGTCCATGCAGGTGCAGCGCGACCTGGGTTCGGACATCGTGATGATCTTCGACGAGTGCACGCCGTACCCGGCCGAGCACGACGTCGCGCGCACCTCCATGGAGCTGTCGCTGCGCTGGGCCCAGCGCTCGAAGAACGCCCATGCCGACAACACCGCGGCGCTGTTCGGCATCGTCCAGGGCGGCATGTACCAGGACTTGCGCATGCGCTCGCTCGAGGCGCTGGTGAACACCGACTTCGACGGCCTGGCCATCGGCGGCCTGTCGGTGGGCGAGCCCAAGCACGAGATGATCAAGGTGCTGGACTACCTGCCGGAACAGATGCCTGCTGACAAACCTCGTTACCTTATGGGGGTAGGCAAACCCGAGGATCTGGTCGAGGGTGTGCGCCGCGGCGTCGACATGTTCGACTGCGTGATGCCCACGCGCAATGCGCGCAACGGTCATCTGTTCGTCGACACGGGGGTGATCAAGATCCGCAACGCGTTCCATCGCCACGATGATTCGCCGCTGGATCCGACCTGTGACTGCTATACCTGCAGCAACTTCTCCCGCGCCTACCTGCATCACCTGGACAAGTGCGGCGAAATGCTGAGCAGCATGCTCAATACCATCCACAACTTGCGCCATTACCAGCGCTTGATGGCCGGTTTACGCGAGGCTATTCAACAGGGTAAATTGGCCGCCTTTGTCGACGCCTTCTACGCCAAGCGCGGGCTCCCCGTACCGCCCTTGGATTGACTGTTCGTACACAACACTAAATTAAGCAACTGGAGTGCTACATGAGCTTTCTGATTCCCGCCGCCTACGCGGATGCCGCAGCCCCGGCCGCCGGTCCTGCCGGCACTGGCTTCGAATGGATCTTCCTGGTCGGCTTCCTGGTCATCTTCTACCTGATGATCTGGCGCCCGCAGGCCAAGCGCGCCAAAGAGCAGAAGAACCTGCTCGGCGCCCTGCAGAAAGGCGACGAAGTGGTCACCAACGGTGGTATCGCCGGCAAGATCGTCAAGGTCTCGGATGACTTCGTGGTACTGGAAGTGTCCGACAGCGTCGAGCTGAAGTTCCAGAAGGGCGCCATCGCCGCGACCCTGCCAAAAGGTACGCTCAAGGCTATCTGAGTTACCGGTTTCATTTTTTCCAGTCGGGGCGCGCAAAGCGCCCCGCGTCTTGAACGGGCGGCGTGATGCTGAACAAATACCCTCTGTGGAAATACCTGCTGATCCTCGCGGTACTGGCGGTCGGCTTTATCTATTCCGCTCCCAACCTCTATCCGGACGATCCGGCAGTGCAGATCAGCGGCGCAAGCTCGGCCCTGCACCTGAGCCAGGCCGATCTGGACCGCGCCACCAAGGCGCTGACCGACGCCAACATCGCCGTCAAGGGCGCCAGCCTGGGCGAGAAGGGCAGTGCGCTGGTGCGCCTGAGCAACCAGGAAGACCAACTGCCGGCCAAGGACGTGGTGCGCAAGGCCCTGGGTGACGACTACGTGGTCGCGCTCAACCTGGCCCAGACCACCCCGCAGTGGCTGCGCAACCTCGGCGCCAGCCCCATGAAGCTCGGCCTGGACCTCTCCGGCGGTGTGCACTTCCTGCTCGAAGTGGACATGGACAAGGCCATGAGCGCGCGCATGAAGGTCTATGACGGTGAAGTCAAGACCCTGCTGCGCAAGGAGCGCGTACGCTACCGCAGCCTGCCGCAACAGGACGGCGCCATCCTGCTCGGCTTCGCCGACGACGCCACCCGCGAACAGGCCCGTGCCCTGGTGCGCAAGAATTTCACCGACTTCGAGGTCACCACCACCGAGCGCAATGAGCTGTCGGTGCTGCGCATGGCGCTGACCCCGGCCAAGGTCGCGGAAATCCGCGAATACTCGGTCAAACAGAACCTCACCACCGTGCGCAACCGGGTCAACGAACTGGGCGTGGCCGAACCGCTGGTCCAGCGCCAGGGCGGCAACCGCATCGTGGTCGAATTGCCGGGCGTGCAGGACACCGCCGAAGCCAAGCGAATCCTCGGCAAGACCGCCAACCTGGAGTTCCGCTTCGGCGCCGAGCCGGGCGCGTCGAAAGCCACCACCGAAGTGTTCGAGTTCCGCGACGGCAACCGCTCGGCAGCAGTGGAGCGCGGTCTGATCATCACCGGTGACCAGGTCACCGACGCCCAGGCCAGCTTCGACGAGCACGGCCGTCCGCAGGTCAACATCCGCCTGGACGGCCACGGCGGCGAACTGATGAGCCGCGCCACGCGCAGCAACGTCGGGCGCAGCATGGCGGTGATCTTCATCGAGCAGCGCCCGATGACCCGCTACGAGAAGCAGGTGGTCGACGGCGTCGAGAAAGACGTGCCGATCCAGACCTTCAAGGAAGAGAAGAAGATCATCAGCCTGGCGACCATCCAGTCGCCACTGGGCAGCCAGTTCCGCATCACCGGCCTGAACGGCCAGGGCGAATCGTCCGAACTGGCGCTGCTGCTGCGCGCCGGTGGCCTGGCCGCACCGATGTACTTCGCCGAAGAGCGCACCATCGGCCCGAGCCTGGGTGCCGACAACATCACCAAGGGTATCGACGCGTCGCTGTGGGGCATGCTGTTCGTCTCGCTGTTCATCATCGCCATCTACCGCGGCTTCGGCGTGATCGCCACCATCGCCCTGGCGGGCAACATGGTGCTGCTGCTGGCGCTGATGTCGTTGCTCGGCGCCACCCTGACGCTGCCGGGTATCGCCGGTATCGTGCTGACCATGGGCATGGCGGTCGACGCCAACGTGCTGATCTTCTCGCGGATCCGCGAGGAGCTGAAGTCGGGCATGTCGGTGCAGCGCGCCATTCATGAAGGTTTCAACCGCGCCTATACCGCGATCATCGACGCCAACCTGACCAGCCTGCTGGTCGGCGGCATCCTGTTCGCCATGGGTACCGGCCCGGTCAAGGGCTTCGCGGTCACCATGTCCCTCGGGATATTCACCTCGATGTTCACCGCCGTCATGGTGACCCGCGCCATGGTCAACCTGACCTGCGGCGGGCGTGACATCAAGAAGCTGTGGGTTTGAGGGAGCTGCGATGAAAACCATCAATTTCATGGGCGTGCGCAACGTCGCGTTCGCCGTCACCATGCTCCTCACCGTGCTGGCGTTGTTCAGCTGGTGGCAGAAGGGCCTGAACTTCGGCCTGGACTTCACCGGCGGCACGCTGATCGAGCTGACCTACGAGCGTCCGGCGGATCTGCAGGCCGTGCGTGCCGAGCTGAACCAGTCGGGCTTCCACGAAGCCGTGGTGCAGAGCTTCGGTGCCACCACCGACCTGCTGGTGCGCATGCCGGGCGACGACCCGCAACTGGGTAACCGCGTGGCCGGCGCCTTGCAGAAACTGGGCGGCGACAACCCGGCCACCGTCAAGCGCGTCGAGTTCGTCGGCCCGCAGGTCGGTGAAGAGCTGCGCGACCAGGGCGGTCTGGGCATGCTCCTGGCCCTGGGCGGCATCCTCATCTACCTGGCCTTCCGCTTCCAATGGAAGTTCGCCGTAGGCGCCATCGTCTCGCTGATCCACGACGTGGTGGTGACGCTGGGCATCCTGTCGTTCTTCCAGATCACCTTCGACCTGACGGTGCTGGCGGCGGTGCTGGCGATCATCGGTTACTCGCTCAACGACACCATCGTGGTGTTCGACCGGGTGCGCGAGAACTTCCGGGTGATGCGCAAGGCGTCCCTGATCGAGAACATCAACGTCTCGACCACCCAGACCCTGCTGCGCACCATCGCCACCTCGGTGTCGACCCTGCTGGCGATCGCTGCGCTGCTGTTCTTCGGCGGCGACAACCTGTTCGGCTTCTCCCTGGCGCTGTTCATCGGCGTCATGGCCGGTACCTACTCGTCGATCTACATCGCCAACGTGGTGCTGATCTGGCTGAATCTGAACAGCGAAGACCTGATTCCACCGGTCAAGGCCGAGGGTGTGGACGACCGCCCATAAGGCTTTTCCCGCGCCGTCTGGCGTACTGAGAGGCGCGAGTGTTGAACTCGCGCCTTTTTTTTTGCTCCAAGGCAGGGAGAAGGCGGGCAGTGTCCCGCTGTGTACGATCAGGAGATTCCACGTGAACAAATCAATGCTGGTGGGTGCGGTTCTGGGTGCTGTCGGTGTCACTGCCGGAGGTGCTGTGGCGACCTACAGCTTGGTGAACAAAGGGCCGGAATACGCCCAGGTCACCGATGTGCAGCCGATCAAGCAACAGGTGAAGACGCCGCGCGAGGTGTGCAAGGATGTGACCGTGACGCGTCAGCGTCCCGTGCAGGATCAGCACCAGATCGCCGGTACGGTGGTGGGTGCGCTGGCTGGCGGCCTGCTGGGCAATCAGATCGGTGGCGGCAACGGCAAGAAGCTGGCCACGGTGGCCGGTGCGGTGGGCGGCGGCTACGCCGGCAACAAGGTGCAGGAGGGCATGCAGCAGCGTGACACCTACAGCACCACCCAGACGCGCTGCAACACCGTCAACGACATCAGCGACAAGGTCGTCGGCTATACGGTGAAGTACACCATCGGCGACCAGGCCGGGGTGGTGAAGATGGACCACGAGCCAGGCTCGACCATCCCGCTGGACAAGAACGGCAAGCTGGTGCTGAGCCAGGCCCAGCCTGGGCAGTGAGTGCGCGCAAGCGCGATTGCCGATAAACGAAAGGGGCCGCTCAGTGAGCGGCCCCTTTCGTTACAGTCAGAAGGCAGGTTTTCAGCGCTTCAGGCTTTCCGGCAGGTGCGGCTGGATGGCCGTTAGCACCGCTTTGAAGCACTTGATGTTGCCCGCGACGATGTGGCCTTTCTCGAGGAAATCATGCCCACCGTTGAAGTCGCTGACCAGGCCGCCCGCTTCCTGGATCAGCAGCACGCCCGCGGCCATGTCCCATTCGGACAGGCCCGACTCCCAGAATGCATCGAAACGGCCGGCGGCCACGTAGGCCAGGTCCAGCGCGGCGGAACCGGCGCGGCGAATGCCAGCGGTCTGGCCGGTGAGGGCGCGGAACATGCCCAGGTAGTTGTCCAGGTCGGCCATCTGGCTGTCGCGGAACGGGAAGCCGGTGCCCAGCAGCGCGCCTTCCAGGCTGCTGCGCGAGCTGACGCGCAGGCGACGACCGTTGAGCTGGGCGCCGCGGCCGCGGCTGGCGGTGAATTCTTCCTGGCGCACCGGATCGACGATGACCGCGTGCTCCAGGCGACCGCGGTAGCGGCAGGCGATGCTCACCGCGAAGTGCGGAACGCCACGCAGGAAGTTGGTGGTGCCGTCCAGCGGATCGATGATCCACAGGTAGTCCTTGCCTTCCTCGCCAGTGCCGGCGTGCAGGCCGGTTTCTTCACCCTGGATGGAGTGGTTGGGATAGGCCTTGCGCAGGGCGTTGACGATGGTCTGCTCGGCAGCGCGATCGACTTCCGAAACGTAGTCCTTGGCCTCTTTCTCGTCCACCTTGATGCTGTCAAGGCGTTCGATGGAGCGGAAAATCAGTTCACTGGCGCTGCGGGCCGCGCGCAGGGCGATATTCAGCATAGGCTGCATGGGCGTTTCACCTGGAGATGTTAAAGAAGAAAGCCGCCTAGTCTATCAGAAAAGTGTTCCGGCAGAAGGGTGACATGCGCTTTCGTGGCGCAACGTCTGTCGCTTAGGTAACATCCGCTCCCCTGTTATCCGCCTTCGTGAGCCTGTCCCCGTGCTGCAGAATATTCGTGTCGTTCTGGTCAACACCAGTCACCCCGGCAACATCGGCGGCGCTGCGCGTGCCATGAAGAACATGGGCCTGTCGCGCCTGGTGCTGGTCCAGCCCAAGGCCTTCCCTGCTGAAGAGGCCAGCGCCCGTGCCTCGGGCGCCGACGATGTACTCGCCGCTGCCGAGGTGGTCGAGAGCCTGGAGCAGGCGCTGGTCGGTTGCAGCCTGGTGATGGGCACCAGTGCCCGCGAGCGCAGCATTCCCTGGCCGTTGGTCGACCCGCGCGAGTGTGGCGCCAAGGCAGTCGAACGTGCCGTCGGTGGCGAGCAGATCGCCTTGGTGTTCGGGCGCGAGCATGCCGGCCTCACCAACGAGGAACTGCAGCGCTGTCATTTCCATGTGCACATCCCGTCCAACCCCGATTTCAGCTCGCTGAACCTGGCGGCGGCCGTGCAGGTACTGGCCTATGAGGTGCGCATGGCCAGCCTGGCAGTGGCGCCTGTGGACAAGCACAAGGAAAAGGACGAGTCGGGCGAACTGGCGACCATGGACGACATGGAGCTGTTCTACGAGCACCTGGAAAAGACCCTGGTGGACATCGGTTTCCTCGATCCGCACAAGCCCCGGCACCTGATGCCGCGCTTGCGCCGGCTCTATGGGCGCAGCGCCATGGACCGGACCGAAATGAGTATCCTGCGTGGCATCCTCACCGAGACCCAGAAAGTGGCTCGGGGTGACGCGCACAAGCGCAAGGACTGAAAACATGTTCGAACGTCTGCGTGAAGACATCCAGAGCGTCTTCCACCGTGACCCCGCCGCGCGCAACACCTTCGAGGTGCTCACCTGCTACCCCGGCATGCACGCGATCTGGCTGCATCGGCTGGGCAGTGCGCTGTGGCGTCGCGACTTCAAATGGCTGGCGCGGCTGGTGTCGAACCTCGGCCGCTGGGCCACCGGCATCGAGATCCATCCGGGTGCCACCATCGGGCGCCGCTTCTTCATCGATCACGGCATGGGAATCGTCATTGGCGAAACCGCCGAAATCGGCGACGACGTCACGCTGTACCAGGGCGTGACCCTCGGTGGCACCAGTTGGAACAAGGGCAAGCGTCACCCCACCCTGGAAGATGGTGTGGTGGTCGGCGCCGGCGCCAAAGTGCTGGGTCCCTTCACTGTGGGTGCCGGGGCCAAGATCGGCTCCAACGCCGTGGTGACCAAGGCGGTGCCGGCCGGGGCCACTGCGGTGGGCATACCCGGGCGGATCATCGTGCGCCAGCCCGACGACGAGGTCGAAGCCCGGCGCAAGGCCATGGCCGAGAAGATCGGTTTCGACGCCTATGGGGTCAGCGCCGACATGCCCGACCCGGTGGCCCGCGCCATCGGCCAGATGCTCGACCACCTGCACGCCGTGGACGAACGCCTGGAAGGCATGTGCGGCGCGCTCACCCAGTTGGGCAGCGACTACAGCGCCAAGGCGCTGCCAGCACTGCCCGAGGAAGACTTCGCCGCGGTCGAGCCGGTCACCCGCAGCGACGCGTCAGTCCACTGAGTGTGCGGTGCAGGCGAGGGGGCAAGGCGGGGCGTGTGCTCAGGCGCGGTCTCTGCTATCATCGCGCCGCCCCTCGCGCTCAATCCCGACTAAAGCACTAGGTCTTATACTTGACTTAAATGCTCGGGAATCGCATACTCGCTCACATCCTGTAACTCCTGTGGTACCCATAGCCATGCGATTGACTACCAAAGGCCGATACGCCGTGACCGCCATGCTCGACCTGGCGTTGCATGCGCAGCACGGCCCGGTGTCCCTGGCCGATATCTCCGAACGCCAGGGCATCTCCCTTTCCTACCTGGAGCAGCTGTTCGCCAAGCTGCGCCGCAGTAGCCTGGTGTCCAGCGTACGCGGACCGGGCGGCGGCTATCAGCTGTCCAGGACCATGGACACCATCCAGGTGGTTCAGGTGATCGATGCGGTCAACGAGTCGGTCGATGCCACCCGCTGCCAGGGCCTCGGGGACTGCCACTCGGGTGACACCTGCCTGACCCACCACCTGTGGTGCGACCTCAGCCAGCAGATCCACGAGTTCCTCAGCGGCATCAGCCTGGCCGACCTGGTCATGCGCCGCGAGGTGCAGGAAGTCGCCCAGCGCCAGGACCTGCGCCGTGTCGCCGGTCGCGTTGCCCTGCTGGACAAGATTGAGACGTCCGCCGTCGACTGATGCGACGAGCGACGCCAACGCCTGATAGGAGATATTCAATGAAGTTGCCGATCTACCTCGATTACTCCGCGACCACGCCGGTCGATCCTCGTGTCGCGCAGAAGATGGCCGACTGCCTGCTGGTGGACGGCAACTTCGGTAACCCGGCCTCGCGTTCCCACGTGTTCGGCTGGCGCGCCGAGGAAGCGGTCGAGAATGGCCGTCGTCAGGTCGCCGAGCTGATCAACGCCGATCCGCGCGAGATCGTCTGGACCAGCGGCGCCACCGAGTCCGACAACCTGGCTCTGAAGGGCGTTGCGCACTTCTACCAGACCAAGGGCAAGCACATCATCACCTCCAAGATCGAGCACAAGGCGGTCCTGGACACCGCTCGCCAGCTCGAGCGCGAAGGTTTCGAAGTCACCTACCTCGAACCCGGCGAAGACGGCATCGTCACCCCGGCGATGGTCGAGGCGGTGCTGCGCGATGACACCATCCTGGTCTCGCTGATGCACGTGAACAACGAAGTCGGCTCGATCAACGACATCGCCGCCATCGGCGAACTGACCCGCGCCCGCGGCGTGCTGTTCCATGTCGATGCCGCGCAGTCGGCGGGCAAGGTCGAGATCGACCTGCAAAAGCTCAAGGTCGACCTGATGTCGTTCTCCGCGCACAAGGTCTACGGTCCCAAGGGCATCGGCGCGCTGTACGTAAGCCGCAAGCCGCGGGTGCGCCTGGAAGCCATCATCCACGGTGGTGGCCATGAGCGCGGCATGCGCTCCGGCACCCTGCCCACTCACCAGATCGTCGGCATGGGCGAGGCCTTCGCCATCGCCAAGCAGGACATGGCCGCCGAAAACGTGCGCATCAAGGCCCTGAGCGACCGCTTCTTCAAGCAGGTCTCCAACCTTGAGGAGCTGTACGTCAACGGCAGCCAGACCCAGCGCGTGCCGCACAACCTGAACCTGAGCTTCAACTACGTGGAAGGCGAGTCGCTGCTGATGTCGCTCAAGGACATCGCGGTGTCTTCCGGTTCGGCGTGCACCTCCGCTTCGCTGGAGCCGTCCTACGTGCTGCGCGCCCTGGGCCGCAACGACGAGCTGGCGCACAGCTCGATCCGCTTCTCCTTCGGCCGCTTCACCACCGAGGAAGAAGTCGACTACGCCGCGCAGGAAGTCTGCAAGGCGGTGAACAAACTGCGTGAACTGTCGCCGCTGTGGGATATGTACAAGGACGGCGTCGACATCTCCAAGATCGAGTGGGCCGCCCACTAAGCAGTCGCCAGCAAGAGCGGCTCCCTGACGAGGAAGGAATTGCACCATGGCATACAGCGAAAAGGTCATCGACCACTACGAAAACCCGCGTAACGTCGGCAAGATGAACGCCGAAGACCCCGATGTCGGCACCGGCATGGTCGGCGCCCCGGCGTGCGGCGACGTGATGCGCCTGCAGATCAAGGTCAACGAGCAGGGCGTCATCGAAGACGCCAAGTTCAAGACCTACGGCTGCGGTTCGGCCATCGCCTCCAGCTCCCTGGCCACCGAGTGGATGAAGGGCAAGACCCTGGACGAAGCCGAAACCATCAAGAACACGCAGCTGGCCGAAGAGCTGGCCTTGCCGCCGGTCAAGATCCACTGCTCGGTTCTCGCCGAGGATGCCATCAAGGCAGCCGTACGCGACTACAAGCAGAAAAAAGGCTTGATCTGACTCGCCCACGCGAAGGAGTTCCGATGGCTATCAGCATGACAGAAGCCGCCGCCAACCACATTCGCCGCTCCCTCGACGGGCGCGGCAAGGGTGAGGGCATCCGCCTGGGCGTGCGCACCACCGGCTGCTCGGGCCTGGCCTACGTGCTGGAGTTCGTCGACGAGCTGGCCGGCGAAGACCAGGTGTTCGAGAACCATGGCGTGAAGGTCATCATCGACCCGAAAAGCCTGGTGTACCTCGACGGCACCGAGCTGGACTTCGTCAAGGAAGGGTTGAACGAAGGCTTCAAGTTCAACAACCCCAACGTGCGCGGTGAATGTGGCTGCGGCGAAAGCTTCAATGTCTGAGGCCTGACGTGGGTAGTCCTTGCCATTTCGCGCTGTTCGAGCTGCAACCCAGCTTCCGCCTGGACCTCGACCAGTTGGCCGTGCGCTATCGCGCGCTGGCCCGTGAGGTTCATCCCGATCGCTTCGCCGATGCCTCCGAGCGTGACCAGCGCACGGCGCTGGAGAAGTCCGCCGCGCTCAACGACGCCTACCAGACGCTGCGCAGTGCGCCGCGCCGTGCCCGTTATCTGCTGGCCATGAACGGCCAGGAGGTGCCCCAGGAAGTCACGGTCCACGACCCGGACTTCCTGTTGCAGCAGATGCAGTGGCGCGAGGAGCTCGAGGAGTTGCAGGACGAGGCGGACCTGGACGGCGTGGCGGTGTTCAAGAAGCGCCTCAAGGGCGCCCAGAGCGCCCTCGACGAGGAATTCGCCGCCTGCTGGGATCAAGCTGCCGAGCGCGACAGGGCCGAGCGCCTGATGCGCCGCATGCAGTTCCTCGACAAGCTCGCCCAGGAAGTGCGCCAACTCGAAGAGCGCCTCGACGATTAATCCCGGCGTTGCCGTGACGACGCCCAAGGTATCTAGATAAGCATGGCCCTACTGCAGATCGCCGAACCCGGTCAGAGCCCCCAGCCGCACCAGCGTCGCCTGGCGGTGGGCATCGACCTGGGGACCACCAATTCGCTCGTCGCCGCTGTACGCAGTGGCCGTAGCGAGCCACTGCCCGATGACCAGGGCGCTCTCATCCTGCCCTCCGCGGTGCGTTATCTGGAAGGCCGCTGCGAAGTGGGCCAGGCTGCGCGCGACGCCGCCTCCAGCGACCCACTCAACAGTATTCTGTCGGTCAAGCGTCTGATGGGACGTGGCCTGGCCGATGTCAAACAGCTCGGTGAGCAACTGCCGTATCGCTTCGTCGGTGGCGAGTCGCACATGCCCTTCATCGACACCGTGCAGGGGCCCAAGAGCCCGGTGCAGGTCTCGGCGGACATCCTCAAGGTGCTGCGCGAGCGCGCCGAACAGACCCTGGGCGGCGATCTGGTGGGCGCGGTGATCACCGTGCCGGCCTATTTCGACGATGCCCAGCGCCAGGCCACCAAGGATGCCGCGCGGCTGGCCGGGCTGAATGTGCTGCGCCTGCTCAACGAGCCTACCGCTGCGGCGGTGGCCTACGGCCTGGACCAGAACGCCGAGGGCCTGGTGGCGATCTTCGACCTGGGCGGCGGCACCTTCGACATTTCCATCCTGCGCCTGAGCGCCGGGGTGTTCGAAGTGCTGGCCACCGGTGGCGACACGGCGCTGGGCGGCGATGACTTCGACCACGCCATCGCCAGCTGGATCATCGAGCAGGCGGGCTTGTCCGCCGACCTCGACCCGGCCACCCAGCGCCAGTTGTTGCAGGCCGCCTGCGCCGCCAAGGAAGCGCTGACCGATGCCGAGCGCGTCCAGGTCGCCTATGGAAGCTGGCAGGGCGAGCTCAGCCGCACTGCGTTCGAGGCCATGATCGAGCCGTTGATAGCCCGCAGCCTGAAGGCCTGCCGGCGCGCCGTGCGCGACAGTGGCGTCGAGCTTGAGGATGTCGCCGCGGTGGTGATGGTCGGCGGCTCCACCCGCGTTCCGCGCGTGCGTGACGCGGTCGGCACGCTGTTCGGTCGCGCGCCCCTGACCTCGATCGACCCGGACCAGGTGGTCGCCATCGGCGCCGCCATTCAGGCCGACACCCTGGCAGGCAATCGCCGCGAGGGCGGTGAGCTGCTGCTGCTGGACGTCATTCCCCTGTCGCTGGGTCTGGAGACCATGGGCGGCCTGATGGAGAAGGTGATCCCGCGCAACACCACCATTCCGGTGGCCCGCGCCCAGGAGTTCACCACCTACAAGGATGGCCAGTCGGCCATGATGATCCACGTGCTCCAGGGCGAGCGCGAGCTGATCAGCGACTGCCGCTCCCTGGCCCGCTTCGAGCTGCGTGGCATCCCGGCGATGGTCGCGGGTGCTGCGAAGATCCGCGTGACGTTCCAGGTCGACGCCGATGGCCTGCTCAGCGTCGCGGCGCGCGAGCTGGCCTCGGGCGTGGAGTCGAGCATTCAGGTCAAGCCATCCTATGGCCTGACCGATGGTGAGATCGCCCGCATGCTCAAGGACTCGTTCGAGCACGCCGGCTCCGACAAGCAGGCGCGCCAGCTGCGTGAGCATCAGGTCGACGGCGAGCGTCTGCTCGAGGCGGTCCAGGGTGCCCTGGACGCCGACGGCGAACGTCTGCTCAGCGCCGAAGAGCGCGAAGCCATCGGCTTCCAGATGCAGGAACTACGTGATTTGCTCACCGGCACCGATGGCGCCGCCATCGAGCAGCAGACCAAGCGTCTGTCGCAGGTGACCGATGCCTTTGCCGCCCGTCGCCTTGATTCGACGGTCAAAGCCGCACTGGCCGGGCGCAACCTGAATGAGATCGAGGAGTAACCGATGCCGCTGGTGACATTCCTGCCGCATGAGAAATTCTGCCCCGAGGGGCTGACCGTGGAGGTGGCATCCGGCACCAATATCCTGGAGCTGGCCCACGAGCACCACATCGAGATGGAAAGCGCCTGTGGTGGGGTCAAGGCCTGCACCACCTGCCACTGCATCGTGCGCAAAGGCTTCGACTCGCTCGAGGAAGCCGATGAACTCGAGGAAGACATGCTGGACAAGGCCTGGGGCCTGGAAGCGCAGTCGCGCCTGGGTTGCCAGGTGGTGGTGGGCGACGCCGACCTGACCATCGAGATTCCCAAATACTCACTCAACCACGCTGCCGAAGCGCCGCATTGAGGGTCGATTCATGAGTCTGAAATGGGTTGATGTACTTGAGATCGCCATTCAACTTGCAGAAAGCAAGCCGGACGTCGATCCTCGTTACGTGAACTTCGTCAATCTGTCGCGTTGGGTGCAGGAGTTGCCCGACTTCAGCGACGATCCCTCGCGCGGTGGCGAGAAGGTCCTGGAGGCCATCCAGGCCGCCTGGATCGAAGAAGCCGATTGAACGACACCCGCAGGTTAGGCAATGCCCCCGAACCCGCGTATAATTCGCGGGTTTAATTTTTCGCAACACTCAATATTCTGGAGTTTTCCATGGCTGTTCAACGTACCTTCTCCATCATCAAGCCTGACGCCGTTGCCAAGAACGTGATCGGCGAGATCACCACCCGCTTCGAAAAAGCCGGCCTGAAAGTCGTCGCCTCGAAGATCAAGCAACTGTCCAAGGCCGAGGCCGAAGGCTTCTACGCCGAGCACAGCGCGCGCGGCTTCTTCGGTGACCTGGTCGCCTTCATGACCTCCGGTCCGGTCGTCGTCCAGGTGCTCGAAGGCGAGAACGCCATCGCACTGAACCGCGAACTGATGGGCGCCACCAACCCCAAAGAAGCCGCCGCCGGTACCATCCGCGCCGACTTCGCCGAGTCGATCGACGCCAACGCCGTCCACGGTTCGGACTCCGAAGCCGCTGCCGCTCGCGAGATCGCTTACTTCTTCGCAGCTACCGAGGTAACCACTCGCTGAGCGAAAGCTCGCGCGTGAAGGTGAATCCATGACGACATCTACTGGCAAAATCAACCTGTTGGGGCTGACCCTGCCGGAAATGGAACAGTTCTTCGACTCGATCGGGGAGAAGCGCTTCCGTGCCGGTCAGGTGATGAAATGGATTCACCATTTTGGCGTGTCCGACTTCGCGGACATGACCAACGTCGGCAAGGCCTTGCGCGAGAAGCTCGAGGCCATTGCCGAGATCCGGCCTCCGGAAGTGGTCAGTGAAGACATTTCCGCCGACGGTACCCGCAAATGGGTGGTGCGCGTTGCCTCGGGCAGCTGCGTCGAGACCGTCTACATTCCCACCGACGACCGCGGTACCCTCTGCGTCTCGTCGCAAGCCGGCTGCGCCCTGGACTGCAGCTTCTGCTCCACCGGCAAGCAAGGCTTCAACAGCAACCTCACCGCGGCAGAGGTCATCGGCCAGGTCTGGTTGGCGAACAAATCCTTCGGCACCGTCCCGGCCAAGGTCGACCGCGCCATCACCAATGTGGTGATGATGGGCATGGGCGAGCCGCTGCTCAATTTCGACAATGTCATCGCCGCCATGAAGATCATGATGGACGATCTGGGCTATGGCATCTCCAAGCGTCGCGTCACCTTGTCCACCTCCGGCGTGGTGCCGATGATCGACGAGCTGGCCAAGCATATCGACGTCTCCCTGGCCCTGTCGCTGCACGCGCCCAACGACGCGTTGCGCAACCAGCTGGTACCGATCAACAAGAAGTACCCGCTCAAGGTGCTGCTGGAGTCCTGCCTGGGCTACATGGCCACCCTGGGCGGCAAGCGCGTGCTGACCGTCGAGTACACCTTGCTCAAGGACGTCAATGACCAGCCCGAACATGCTGCGCAGATGATCGAGCTGCTGCGCGACGTGCCGTGCAAGATCAACCTGATCCCGTTCAACCCGTTCCCGCACTCGGGCTACGAGCGACCGAGCAACAACGCGATCCGTCGCTTCCAGGACCTGCTGCATCACGGCGGCTTCAACGTCACCACCCGCACCACCCGCGGCGAGGACATCGATGCGGCCTGCGGCCAGCTGGTCGGCCAGGTCATGGACCGCACCCGCCGCAGCGAGCGCTACATCGCTGTGCGCCAGCTCAACGCCGACGGCAGCGAGTTGCCAGACAGCGCTGCGCGCCACTGACGGACACCGCCGATGACCCTGCGCGCAGCGCTGTCGATCCTGTCATTGCTATTGCTGGCCGGTTGCGTTTCCGGCGGCGCCAGCGATCCGCTGTCCACTCGCCAAGGCCGAGTGGAGGCAGGGCGGGCTTACGTGCAACTCGGCTTGGGTTATCTGCAGCAGGGCATGGCCGAGCAGGCCAAGGTGCCGCTGGCCCGTGCACTGGAACTGGACCCGCGCGATGCCGACGCCCATGCGGCCCTGGCGCTGGCGTTCCAGGCGCAGGGCGAGCCCGAGCTGGCGGACGCCCACTATCGCCAGGCCCTGGCCCAGCGCAGCGACGATGCGCGCATTCGCAACAACTATGGCAGTTTCCTCTATGCTCAAGGGCATTTTCGCCAGGCCGAGCAGATGTTTCGCCAAGCGGCCAGCGATACCCTGTATCCTGAGCGCGCGCGGGTCTACGAGAACCTCGGGCTGACCGCGCTCAGGCTAGGCCACGCCGATCAGGCCCAGGCTCATCTGGAGAAAGCCTTGCGCCTCGACCGGCATCAGCCGCGGGCACTGCTGGAAATGGCTGAGTTGTCCTACGAAAACAGGCATTATGTGCCGGCCTGGGATTACTACGAACGATTCAGCCAGCAGGGCGAACAGGATGCCCGCAGCCTGTTGCTGGGCAATCGTCTGGCTCGCATCGTCGAGGCCCATGGCACGGCGGACGAGCTGGGCCGCACATTACAACGACTTTATCCCGGTACGCCGGAATATCAGCAATACCTGTCGGAGCAACGATGAAAGCCGCGCACCCCGAAGCAGCAGCAGCGATTCAGCAGCATCCCGGTGAAATCCTGCGCCAGGCGCGCGAGCACCGGGACTGGTCGCAGGCCGAGGTCGCCCGTAGGCTCAACCTTACGGTCACTTCGCTGAATTACCTGGAAACCGGGGCCTTCGACAAGCTGCCCGGGCACACCTTCGCACGCGGCTACATTCGCGCCTACGCCAAGCTCATGGACATGGACCAGGCGCCCCTGGTCGAGGCCTTCGACCAGATCACCGGTACCCACGCCAAGGGCAGCGAGGTGCATTCGCTCGGTCGCATCGAGGAGCCGGTGCGCCTGTCGCACAACATCCTGCGCGGTGTCAGCCTGCTGCTGCTGATCGCCGTGGTCGGGGGTGGCTTCTTCTGGTGGCAGGACCAGAGCGCTCAGCACGGCAAGGACCTGAGCAACATCGCCCTGGAGCACGTCGAAGTCGAAAGTGCCGATGGCACCACGCAGATCCACGCGCTGGACGAGCCTGAAGACCAGGCGGTGAGCGCTGGTCAGCAGCCGGAAAGCTCACCGCTGCCGCTGGATCAGAGTGCTGCGGGCACCGCCGAGAGCGAGTCGGCCGCGCCGGCCGCCGAACCGTCCGAGCAGGCTCCGGCCACCCCGCCGGCCACCCCGGCAGCGACCGCGCCGGCCCAGGCCCACGTGCAGGCTCAGCCGCAGCATTCGACTGCAGGCGCTGTCGCCGCCACGCCGACCCCCGTCCCAGCCGGTGAGCCCGCCGCTGCGGTCGCCGGTGAAGGCAAGGTCGCCATCCAGTTCTCGGCCGATTGCTGGACCCAGGTCACCGACGGCAACGGCAAGGTGCTGTTCAGCGGCATCAAGCGCAAGGGTGAGAACCTGGACCTGGCCGGCAAGCCGCCTTTCGCAGTGCGTCTGGGCTTCGCCCGCGGCGCCCAGGTCAGCTTCAACGGCCAGGCGGTCGATGTCGCTCCGTTCACCAGTGGCGAGACCGCTCGCCTGAAGTTGGGACAGTAAGTCATGCACGGCGAATCTCCGATCAAACGTCGCGAATCCCGCAAGATCTGGGTCGGCAATGTGCCGGTGGGCGGCGACGCCCCCATCGCGGTGCAGAGCATGACCAACACCGACACCAACGACGTGGCGGCCACCGTGGGGCAGATCCAGCGCCTGGTCGATGCCGGCGTCGACATCGTGCGCGTGTCCGTGCCGGACATGGACGCTGCCGAAGCGTTCGGCAAGATCAAGCAACAAGTCAGCGTGCCCCTGGTCGCCGACATCCATTTCGACTACCGGATCGCCCTGCGCGTCGCCGAGCTGGGCGTCGACTGCCTGCGCATCAATCCGGGCAACATCGGTCGCGAAGACCGTGTGCGCGCGGTGGTGGACGCCGCCCGCGATCGCGGCATTCCGATTCGTATCGGGGTCAATGCCGGCTCGCTCGAGAAGGATCTGCAGAAGAAGTACGGCGAACCGACCCCGGCCGCGCTGGTGGAGTCGGCGATGCGCCATGTCGAGCACCTCGATCGCCTGGATTTCCAGGATTTCAAGGTCAGCGTCAAGGCTTCGGACGTGTTCATGGCCGTCGAGGCCTACCGCCTGCTCGCCCGGCAGATCGTCCAGCCCCTGCACCTGGGCATCACCGAAGCCGGTGGTCTGCGTTCGGGGACGGTGAAATCCGCCGTCGGCCTCGGTATGCTGCTCGCCGAAGGCATCGGCGATACCATCCGCATTTCCCTGGCGGCCGATCCGGTCGAGGAAGTGAAGGTCGGCTACGACATCCTCAAGTCGCTGCACCTGCGTTCGCGTGGCATCAACTTCATCGCCTGCCCGAGCTGTTCGCGGCAGAACTTCGATGTGGTCAAGACCATGAACGAGCTGGAAGGGCGCCTGGAGGACCTGCTGGTGCCGCTGGACGTCGCGGTCATCGGTTGCGTGGTCAACGGGCCGGGCGAGGCCAAGGAGTCCCATGTAGGCCTCACCGGGGGTACGCCGAACCTCGTGTACATCGACGGCAAGCCGGCGCAGAAGCTGACCAACGACAACCTGGTCGATGAGCTGGAAAGGCTCATCCGCCAGAAAGCGGCCGAGAAGGCCGAGGCCGACGCGGCGCTCATCGCCCGTGGCTGATACAGATTCGTAAGGACTTTTCGTGAGCAAATCGCTGCAAGCCATCCGTGGCATGAACGACATCCTGCCCGAGCAGTCGCCGCTGTGGCGCTACTTCGAGGGCACCGTGGCCAGCCTGCTGGACACTTATGGCTACAGCCAGATCCGCACGCCGATCGTCGAGTTCACCGAGTTGTTCAAGCGCTCGATCGGTGAAGTCACCGACATCGTCGAAAAAGAGATGTATACCTTCCAGGACAACAAGGACTCCCTGACCTTGCGCCCGGAAGGCACGGCGGCGTGCGTACGCGCGGTGCTCGAGCACGGCATCATCGGCAATGGCCAGGTGCAGAAGCTCTGGTACGTCGGCCCGATGTTCCGTCACGAGCGCCCGCAGCTGGGTCGCTACCGGCAGTTCCACCAGATCGGCGTCGAAGTGTTCAACCTGGCCGGTCCCGATATCGATGCCGAACTGATCCTGCTCACCTGGCGCCTGTGGGCGCGCCTGGGCATCCAGGACGCGGTCACCCTGGAGCTCAACAGCCTGGGCACCAGCGAGGCGCGCGCGCGTTACCGTGACGCCCTGGTGGCGTTTCTCTCCGAGCGACTCGATCAGCTGGACGAAGACAGCCAGCGTAGGCTCAAGAGCAACCCGCTGCGCATCCTCGACAGCAAGCACGAAGGCACCAAGGCCGCACTGGTCGGCGCGCCGAAGCTGGAGGATTACCTGGACGAGGAGTCCCGGGTGCACTTCGAGGGCGTGAAGGCCCGCCTGGACGCCGCCGGCATTCCGTTCGTGATCAATACCAAACTGGTGCGTGGCCTGGACTACTATAGCAAGACCGTCTTCGAATGGGTCACCGACAAGCTCGGCGCCCAGGGGACCGTCTGCGCGGGTGGCCGCTACGATGGCCTGGTCGAGCAGATGGGCGGCAAGCCCACGGCCGGTGTCGGCTTCGCCATGGGCATCGAGCGCCTGCTGCTGCTGATCGAAACCCTGGGCCAGGTGCCCGAGTCCATCGCCCGCACGCTGGACGTCTACCTCTGCGCCTTCGGCGAGCAGGCCGAGCTGGCCGGGCTCACCCTTGGCGAGCAGTTGCGCGACCGCCTGCCGAACCTGCGCCTGGCGATCAACGCCGGGGGCGGCAATTTCAAGAACCAGTTCAAGAAAGCCGACCGCAGCGGGGCATTGTTCGCCCTGATCCTGGGGGACGACGAGCTGGCGCAACAAGTGGTAGGTTTCAAGCCCCTGCGTGGCCAGGGCGAACAACAGAACATTGCCTGGGATGCTCTGGCCGAGCACCTGCAAGCTGCTCTCGCGCAGGCGTGAAGCGGTCATACAGCCGAATTGCTGAAAAGGAGTATTGGGGTGTCGAGTACCGATGATGAAGGCCTGGTGGCAGCCAAGGACTGGTGGAACCGCAACGGCAAGCCGCTGCTGACCGGAGCCTTGCTCGCCGCTGCGCTGGTGATGGGCTGGCAGGCCTGGCACAAATATCAGAGCAACCAGTCGCAGGGCGCGTCCGTGCTCTATCAGGCGCTGCTGGAGACCGCCTTGACGCCTGACGGCAAGCCGGATGCGACCAAGGTCGCCGAGTTGTCCGGCAAGCTCAAGAGCGAGTACGGCGGCACCGCCTACGCCCAGTACGGCAGCCTGTTCGTGGCCAAGGTCGCGGTCGAGAGCGGCAAGCTCGACGACGCCGTCACCGAACTCAAGGGCGTGATGGACAAGCCGGCCGATGCTACGCTCGGCGAGATCGCCCGTCAGCGCCTGGCGCGCGTGCTCGCGGCGCAGAACAAGGCCGATGAGGCGCTCAAGCTGCTCGACGGCGACGCCGACAAGGCCTTCCAGGCCAGCCGCGAAGAGCTCAAGGGCGATCTGCTGGTCCAGTTGGGCCGTGCCGACGATGCTCATGGCGCCTACGAAAAAGCCAAGGCCGCGCTGTCCGACGACGCCGCGATCGGTGGCCTGCAACTCAAGCTCGATGACCTGGCCAAAGGGGACGCGTGACGTGACCGGTTGGAAACAAGCAGCAGTGCTCGCCCTGGCCGTCCTGGCCGCGGGTTGCAGCAGCAACAGCAAGAAGGAACTGCCCCCGGCCGAACTGACCAAGTTCACCGAAGAGGTGGTGCTCAGCAAACAGTGGAGCCGTTCGATCGGTGATGGCCAGGGCGAGAAGTACAATCTTCTGGTGCCGGCCATCGAGAACGACCGCATCTTCGCCGCCGACGTCAATGGCAAGATCTACGCCCTGAATCGCCTCAACGGCGACGTCATCTGGGACAAGGATCTGGAAGTGCCGGTGTCCGGCGCCGTGGGCGTGGGTTACGGCCTGGTGATGATGGGCACCCTCAAGGGTGAGGTCATCGCGCTGGATGCCAGCACCGGCGAAGAGCGCTGGCGCTCGCGCGTGACCAGCGAAGTGCTGGCCCCGCCCGCCACCAATGGTGACGTGGTGGTGGTGCAGACCCAGGACGACCGTCTGGTGGGCCTGGACTTCGCCACTGGCGAGCGCCGCTGGATCTACGAAAGCTCCCCTGCCGTACTGACCCTGCGCGGCACGGGTGCGCCGATCGTGACCAACCGCCTGGCGGTGGCCGGCCTGTCCACCGGCAAGGTGGTGGCCGTCGATACCCAGAACGGTGTACCGGTGTGGGAAGCCCGCGTGGCGGTTCCAAAAGGTCGTTCGGAGCTCGAGCGCGTGGTTGATATCGACGGCGGCCTGCAGCTGTCCGGTGGCATCCTCTACGTGAGCAGCTACCAGGGTCGCGTCGCCGGCCTGGACCTGGAGAGCGGTCGAGTGCTGTGGCAGCGCGATGCGTCCAGCTACGTGGGGGTCGCCCAGGGTCTGGGCACCGTCTACGTCAGCGAGGCGTCCGGCACCGTCGAGGGTATCGACGAGCGTTCTACTTCGGCGCTGTGGAGCAACGATGCGCTGGCTCGTCGGCAGCTGACCGCTCCCGAGGTGGTGTCCAGCTATGTGGCGGTGGGCGACTTCGAAGGCTACCTGCACCTGCTGAGCCAGGTCGACGGTCGCTTCGTCGGCCGTGAGCGCATCGACAGCGACGGCCTGCGTGCGCGTCCGCTGGTGGTGGGCAACACGATCTACGTCTATGGCAACAGCGGCAAGCTCGAGGCACTGACCATCCGCTGACGCTATGCTTGAAACCGTCCTCGGTTTCAGGCCGCGGCGCAGGACGCGCCGCCCGAACTCCGGCCGCTGCCTTGCAGCGGCCTTTGCATTTTCAAGAATTCAAGAGTGGAGAGCCGCATGGTTCCCGTAATCGCCCTGGTGGGCCGGCCGAACGTCGGCAAATCCACCCTGTTCAACCGACTCACCAAGACCCGTGACGCCATCGTCGGCGACCTCTCGGGGCTGACGCGCGATCGCCAGTATGGCGATGCCGCCTGGCAGGGCCGCTCGTACATCCTCATCGACACCGGCGGTATCACCGGCGACGAAGTGGGCATGGACGAAAAGATGGCCGCCCAGTCGCTGATGGCCATCGAGGAAGCCGACTACGTGCTGTTCCTGGTCGATGCCCGCGCCGGCATGACCGCCGCCGACCAGATGATCGCCGAGCACCTGCGCAAGCGGAACAAGGAAGCGATCCTGGTCGCCAACAAGATCGACAACATCGACGCCGACGTGGCCCGCGCCGAGTTTTCGCCCCTGGGCATGGGCAACGCCATTCCGGTGGCCGGTTCCCAAGGCCGTGGCATCAACGGCCTGATGGAGGCCGTGCTCGGTCATATCCCACGCGACCAGGTCGAGGAAGCGCTGGATGCCGAAGTCGCCGAGGGCGAGGAAGCTGCGCGTATTCCCGGTCCGAGCGAGAAGGATGGCATCAAGATCGCCATCATCGGGCGACCGAACGTGGGCAAGTCCACGCTGGTCAACCGCATGCTCGGCGAGGAGCGCGTGGTGGTCTACGACCAGCCTGGCACTACCCGTGACAGCATCTACATCCCGTTCGAGCGTGACGGCGAGAAATACACCTTCATCGACACCGCCGGTGTGCGCAAGCGCGGCAAGATCCACGAGGAAGTCGAGAAGTTCTCGGTGGTCAAGACCTTGCAGGCGATCAAGGACGCCAACGTGGTGGTGTTCGTCATGGACGCCCGCGAAGGCGTGGTGGACCACGACCTGAACCTGCTGGGCTTCGCCCTGGAAGCGGGCCGGGCCATCGTCATCGCCCTGAACAAGTGGGATGGCATGGAGTCGGGCGAGCGCGACTACGTGAAGACCGAGCTGGAGCGTCGGCTGTTCTTCGTCGACTTCGCCGACATCCACTTCATCTCGGCGCTGCACGGCACCGGCGTGGGCCATCTGTACAAGTCGATCCAGGCTGCGTTCATGTCGGCCGTCACCCGCTGGCCGACCAGCCGCCTGACGCAGATTCTCGAGGATGCCGTCAGCGAGCACCAGCCGCCGCTGGTCAACGGTCGTCGCATCAAGCTGCGCTATGCCCACCTCGGTGGCGCCAACCCGCCGCTGATCGTGATCCACGGCAACCAGACCGACAAGATCCCGCGCTCCTACTCGCGCTACCTGGAAAACACCTATCGCCGGGTGTTGAAACTGGTCGGCACGCCGATCCGCATCGAATACAAGGGCGGCGAAAACCCCTACGAGGGCAACAAGAACACCCTCACCGATCGCCAGGTCAACAAGAAGCGCCGCTTGATGTCGCACCACAAGAAGGCCGAGAAGAAGCGCAAGGACAAGCGCTGATCCCTGCGGCAGCGGCGGCGAATGGCCGCCGCTGCCACGCCTCCCTTGTCGTCACCTGCCCATAGCTTGTAGCTTATCTGCCTCAGTCCGCAGGAAAGAGGGCTCCATGATCAGCAGCAAGCTGCCCAATGTCGGCACGACCATCTTCACCCGCATGTCCCAGCTCGCCGCCCAGACGGGCGCGCTGAACCTGTCCCAGGGGTTCCCCGACTTTCCGGCCCCGCCTGCGCTGCTCGAGGCCGTGACGCGGTCTGTCCAGGCCGGCCACAACCAGTACGCGCCCATGACCGGCTTGCCCGTGCTGCGTGAACAGGTAGCGGCCAAGATCGCCCGTCTGTATGGCGTCACCCCGGACGTCGACCAGGAAATCACCATTACCCCCGGCGCCACCGAAGCGATCTTCTGCGCTATCCAGGCCGTGATTCGGCCGGGCGACGAAGTCATCGTCTTCGACCCTTGCTACGACAGCTACGATCCGGCCGTGACGCTGGCCGGCGGTCGTTGCGTGCACGTGCCCCTCAGCCACGGCGATTTTCGCATCGACTGGCAGCGCTTCGCCGATGCCCTGACGCCACGCACGCGCATGGTCGTGCTCAATTCGCCGCACAATCCCAGCGGTGCGCTGATCAGCCATGAAGACCTGCAGCAGCTCGCCGAATCGATTGCCGGGCGCGATCTGTACCTGCTCAGCGACGAAGTCTACGAGCATCTGGTGTTCGACGGGGTAGGGCATGCCAGCGTGCTGGCGCATCCAGAGCTGTATGACCGGGCCTTCGTGGTCAGCTCCTTCGGCAAGACCTACCACGTCACCGGCTGGAAGACCGGCTATGTGGTCGCGCCGCCGGCCTTGAGCGCGGAACTGCGCAAGGTGCATCAGTACGTCAACTTCTGCGGTGTCACCCCGTTGCAGTGGGCACTGGCCGAGTTCATGGCCGAGCAACCGCAGCACGTGGATGCGCTGCCGGCGTTCTACCAGGCCAAGCGCGACCTGTTCTGCGACCTGCTGCGTAAATCGCGCTTCACCTTCACCCCCACGGCCGGCACCTATTTCCAGTTGCTGGACTATTCGGCGATCCGCCCGGACCTCGATGACGTGCAGATGGCCCTGTGGCTGACCCGCGAGCATGGCGTGGCGAGCATTCCGGTGTCGGTGTTCTACCAGCAGCCCATCGCCGAGCAGCGCCTGGTGCGCCTGTGCTTCGCCAAACGAGAGGAGACGCTGCGTGAGGCAGCGCTGAAACTATGCGCGATCTGAGCCAACTGCCCAACCTGAACCTGGCGCTGATCCAGACCACCCTGGCCTGGCATGACCGCGAGGCCAACCTGGCGCATTTCGAGGGTCTTCTCGAACAGGCGCACGGGGCGGACCTGGTGGTGCTCCCGGAGATGTTCACCACCGGCTTCAGCATGGACGCCGAGCGGCTGGCCGAGCCTGAACAGGGCCCGAGCCACAAATGGCTCAAGGCCCAGGCCAGGAAGCTGGAGGCGGTGGTCACCGGCAGCGTGATCGTGCGCACGGTCGATGGCAGCCACCGCAACCGGCTGCTGTGGGCGCGGCCCGACGGCCAGGTGCTGCACTACGACAAGCGCCACCTGTTCCGAATGGCCGGGGAGCATGAGCACTACACGCCGGGCGAGCGGCAGGTGCAGTTCGAGCTCAAGGGCTGGCGCATTCGTCCGTTGATCTGCTACGACCTGCGCTTTCCGGTCTGGAGTCGCGATGCCCAGGATACCGACCTGTTGCTGTACACCGCCAACTGGCCGGCGGCGCGACGTCAGCACTGGAACCGGCTGTTGCCGGCACGGGCGATCGAGAACTTGTGCTATGTCGCCGCGGTGAACCGGGTGGGCACCGACGGTAAAGGCTTCGCGTACTCAGGCGACAGTCAGGTCCTGGATTTCCAGGGTGAGGTGTTGCTGGGTGCGGCGGAAGCCGACGGGGTGTTGCATGTGGCCTTGAGCGCAGCGGACCTGGCGGCCTATCGCACGCGGTTTCCGGCGAACCTGGACGCCGATACCTTCGACATCCATTGAGCGGTCGGCGGGGCCGTCGCCGCGCGGTTCGATGTTCCGAACCCGGCGCGTTCAATAGACATCGCGCCGGTAGCGGCCATCCTCGATCAGGCGCTCGACGGCCTCTTCCCCCAGAATCCCTCTGAGCGCTGCGTCCACGCCAGCGGCCATGCCCTTGAGGCTGCCGCAGACGTAGACGCAGGCGCCGTCCTCGATCCAGCGGCGCAAGGTGGCTGCCTGCTCCAGCAGCAGATCCTGCACATAGATTCTCTGCGCCTGGTCCCTTGAGAACGCCAGGTCGAGCCGAGCCAGGTCGCCGCTGTCCAGCCAGGCGAGCAGTTGCTCACCGCACAGCAGGTCGCAGGCGCGGTTGCGCTCCCCGAACAGTAACCAGTTGCGCGTTTCGCCTGCGCTGATCCGGGCCTTGAGCAGGCTGCGCAAGCCGGCCATGCCCGTGCCATTGCCGATCAACACCAGCGGGACGGGCGCCTCTGGCACGTGGAAACTGCTGTTGCGGCGTACCTGCAGTAGAGTGGTGTCCTGCAGCGGGAGGTGTTCGGTGAGCCAGCCGGAGCCCAGTCCCAGGCTCCCGTCGGGTTGAAACGCCTGGCGCACGATCAGTTCCAGTATCCCGTCGCTGGCGATCGAGGCGATGGAGTACTCGCGTGCATCCAGCGGTATCAGCGCCTCGACCAGCGCCTGAGCATGCAAGCCGATCAGATGCTCGCGAGTGTTCGGCAATTGCCGGCTGGCCAGCGCCTGGGCGAGGGGCTGCGTCACGCCGTCCACCTGCACGGCCTGGGTAGCTTCAAGCCCGAGCCCTTGCAGGAAGGTGTCCACGCGGGCCTGGCCGTGGCGAGGCAGGACCTGCACCAGGTCACCCGCTTCCCAGGTGCTCGGGCGCTCGGCGCTCAGCCCCAGCAGGAACACCGGCGCGCCTTCGCTGCCCGGGTTGAGCAGTTGACGCCTGACCAGGCGCCAGCGGTCATGCTCCGGCGCTTGCCAGGGGCTGGTCAGCGTAGTGCCGGTGAGCTGCGCCAGCGCCTGCTGCCATTGCTGCAGCGCGCCAGCGTCGGCATTGTCGACTTCGATCGGGGCGAACGCCAAGCTGGCCCCGCGCGCCTCCAGCCAGGCTTGCAGGCGGCGGGCGAAGCCGCAGAAGTGCGGGTACTGACGGTCGCCCAGTCCGAGCACGGCGCAGCTCAGGTGCTTCAGGTCGAGGGCCTGGCCCAGGACCTTGCGCTCGAAGCCACGGGCGCTGTCCGGAGGCTGGCCCTCGCCGAAGGTGCTGACCACGAACAGGATCCGTGTCGCGCGGCTCAGCTGGGCCTGGTCCAGTTCGCCAAGCGCGCACACTTTCACGGGTATGCCCGCCGCCTGGAGCTGACCGGCGCTCTGCCAAGCCCACTGCTCTGCCAGCCCGCTCTGGCTGGCGAAGGCGACCAGCCAGCCATGGTCGCTGTCATCGGCGTTGGACACGCTCCCTCGGGCCTCGCGTACCTGGCGCTGCTTGCGGCGGCGGTCCAGGTAGAGCAGCCAGCCGGTGACGAAGAACAGCGGCATGGTCAAGCTGGCCACGGTGAGGATGATGCGACCTGGCAGGCCGAAGTATTCGCCCACGTGCAGGGCATAGACGCTCTGCAGCAACTGCGCCTTGAGCGATTTGTCGGTATAGCGCTCGTGGCTCTTGACCGCTCCGCTGGCGGGGTCCAGCACCAGGGTATTGTAGGCGCGCGGATGGGCGGCATCGTCGAGCATGTAGAACAGGTTGGCCGGTTGCCCTCCGGCCGCTGGCAGGCGCAGGTTGTAGGCGGCCAGCCCGGGCCCTGCCGCGACCTTGAGCGCAGACCAGATGGCCGGATAATCCACCACCAGAGGTGCCGCTTGCTGGCCCGCAGGCGCTGGGCGGGGGCGGCGCTCGACACGCGTTTGCCCTTCGGCCGGCGGATCGGCGAGCAGCCGTTCCAGCCCTTGGCGATACCATTCGTAGGACCAGAACAGCCCGGTCAGGGCGAACAGCAGGTAGAACAGCAAGCACCAGGTACCGGCCACAGCATGCAGGTCCCAGTTGAAGGCACGACCCTTGCGTGCCCAGTCGAAGGTCAGCCACGCGCGCCAGTCCCTGGCCCTGCGTGGCCAGCGCAGGTACAGGCCGGAGAGGCAGAAGAAGATCAGCATCAGGGTACAGGCGCCGGTGATCTGCCGGCCGCTGTCGCCCATGGCCAGGAAGCGGTGCAATTGCAGCATCAGGTTGAAGAAGTCCTGCCCTGCCACCTCGCCGCGCAGCTCACCGGTGTACGGATCGGCATAGCGCAGGGCGCCACGGCGTTCGCCAGGCGGGGCTTTGAAGAACAGGCGGGCGGCGTCATCGCTGCGGGTGTTGACCCACACCATGGCGACCTTGTCCTGCTGGACCGCCTCGGCGCGGCGTACCAGCTCGGGCAATGGCAGTACCCCTTCGGGGCGCACCTGGACCTTGAGCACCTGCGGGTTGAACAGGCGCAGCAGTTCTTCCTGGAACGACCAGATCGCACCGGTGATCCCCATCAACGCCAATACCAGGCCGGCACTGATGCCGAAGAACCAGTGCAATTGGAACAGCGACTTCTTCAGCACTTCGATTACCTTGTTCTGGGGAGCGACACGCGATGCCACGGCCGCTCGCTAGGCGCAGACTTGCCACCTGGGTCGGCACGGCGGCAGGGCGCTGGGATTCTAATGCAAGCGAGGAAGAGTAACAATTGAGACTGGTTAGCATTTGCGAAGGCCCGTGGGCGATTTACCCGCTTCTCGGAGCACGCGCCCGGCCCGACGGCCCTTGCCCCTGGTGAAAGCCTCTCCCTATCATGGTCGTCTTTTGCACGTTCAAAGGTAGCCTTCGCATGCAGCCCTGCACCTCGCCACGGTTCGATGCCGATCGACTGAGCGCCCTGCTCGAACACCAGCCTGCGCAAGCCGCGAAGGCCATTCTGGCCGCGGCGGGACAGGGCGTGGTGCCGGCCCAGAGGTTGCTCGGACGAATCCTGCTCGACGGCTGCGGCATCGAGCAGGACGAGCGCCTGGCCCGGCACTGGCTGGCGGTGGCCGCCCAGGCGGGCGATGCCAAGGCGCATAACCTGCTGGGCCGCTGCCTGGAGCATGGTTGGGGCGGCGAGGTGGCCCTGAGTCAGGCAGCCGTGCATTACGCCCAGGCTGCCGACGCAGGCTCGGATTGGGGGATGTACAACCTGGGCAATCTGCTGGCCACCGGACGCGGTCTTCCGGCCGACCAGGCACTGGCCCTGACCTGCTTCGAGAAGGCGGCGCAGCAGGGGCATGCCAAGTCGATGAACGTCTACGGGCGTTACTTGGAGCAGGGCATCGCAGTCGCCGCCAGCCCACTGCGGGCCGCACGCTGGTATCGGCGGGCGGCTGAGGCTGGGGATTTTCGCGGCATGTTCAGCCTGGCACTGGTGCTGGCCTCACGCGGGGAAATGGGCGAGGCGTCGCGCTGGTTCGAGCAGGCGCGCGTGGAGGGACACACGGCGTTTCTGCGCAGTGCCCTGGCGCAGTTGCAGGAGGCAGGCCCGCGGTTGACCAGTTTCGCGGCGCGCTATGCCGAGGCGCTCGAAGGGCGCGAGGATTGATCGATCGAGGATGCCCAGACCAGTCTTGCACTGGCCTGGCAAAGCGGCGGCGCACTGGCAGCGGCGTGCGCAGCGGGCCAGCGAGCAGGCGCTCGCTGGCTTCGTGCCAAATTACAGGTAGTACGACTTCAGCGGCGGGAATCCGTTGAATTCCACGGCGCTGTAGCTGGTGGTGTAGGCGCCGGTGGACAGCCAGTACAGGCGGTCGCCGATGGCCAGGTTCAGCGGCAGGCCGTACTTGTAGTTCTCGTACATGATGTCGGCGCTGTCGCAGGTCGGCCCGGCGATCACCACTTCTTCGGTCTCGCCTTTCTTCTCGGTCCAGATCGGGAACTTGATCGCCTCGTCCATGGTTTCGATCAGGCCGGAGAACTTGCCCACGTCGGTGTAGATCCAGCGCTCGACCGCCGTGCGCGACTTGCGCGCCACCAGCACCACTTCGCTGACCAGGATGCCGGCATTGGCGATCAGCGAGCGGCCGGGCTCGAGGATGATTTCCGGCAGATCGTCACCGAAGTCTTCCTTGAGGAACCGGATGATCTCTTCGGCGTAGGTTTCCAGGCTGTTGGTGCGGGTGATGTAGTTGGCCGGGAAGCCGCCGCCCATGTTGATCAGCTTGAGCTCGATACCGTCCTCTTGCTTGAGGCGCTCGAAGATCACCTTGACCTTGGCGATGGCCGCGTCCCACACGCTGATATCGCGCTGTTGTGAGCCGACGTGGAAGGAGATGCCATAGGGCACCAGGCCCAGGTCGCGGGCCAGGATCAGCAGGTCCATGGCCATGTCGGTCTGGCAACCGAACTTGCGCGACAGCGGCCAGTCGGCGGTGGTGGAGCCTTCGGTGAGAATGCGCACGTAGACCTTCGAACCCGGCGCTGCCTTGGCGATGTTGCGCAGGTCGGCTTCGGAGTCGGTGGCGTACAGACGCACGCCCTTCTCGTAGAAGTAGCGGATGTCCTTGGACTTCTTGATGGTGTTGCCGTAGCTGATGCGCTCGGCACCGACGCCGCGCCCCAAGACCTTGTCCAGCTCGTAGATCGAGGCGATGTCGAAATTCGAGCCCTTGTCCTTGAGCAGGTCGATGATCTCCACGGCCGGGTTGGCCTTGACCGCGTAGTACACCTTGGCGAATTCGAAGCCCGCGCGCAGGTCGTCATAGGCCTGGCTGATCATCTGGGTGTCGATGAGTACGAACGGGGTTTCCTGCTTGTCGGCGAACGCCTTCATCTTCTGGAAAGTGTCGCGTGCGAAATAGTCTTCGACCTGGATCGACATGCTCAGGGACTCCATGGGCAAACTGAAAGAATAAGTGGCTGCAAACCGAACGTCCTGCGTATCCCCACTTTGGTTCGCCTACTCAGTACTTGAGCCGGATGGATCGTTTCCAGCATGGACGTTCGGCGCGCACTGTAGGGCGTGAGAACCCTGGAATCAACCCGCAATCGCAGCCTGTTCCTGGTGGTTCGCCACGCAGCCCGTGGAATAACCGACCCGTGTGACGCGGTGATGTTCCCACGGACGATTCGGGCGTAAAAAATTGTGGAAGGGCGTTATGGGGAAGAGGCGAGGGCGATGCCCTTCATGCGGGCATCGAGCGTTCCGGGCCTCGGTCGAACCCGCGTGAAAGCGGGTTCCGGTGTTCATATTTATGGCCACCCGGAGGCGGTACCTGGGTACCGATCCGGGTCCATAAATTTTTTGTTACCGAGGAAAAAATCCGCCTTGCGCAGCCTCAGCTGGCCGCGACCTCGGCGGGTGACACGATGCTGGTCTTGGCCCCACGTGATCTGCCCGAGCTCAGGTAGGCGGCGATCGACTCCTGGGTCACCTCGCCGAGGAACACCTGCTCGGCATCGAGCACCGGCAGCCAGGCGCGATTGAACTCGTACATGCGCGACAAGAGGATGCGCAGGTGCTCGTCGTGGGCTGCGGTGGCGTTGAACGGGCGCAGGAAGTCGGCGCAGGTGCCTTGCTGGCGGTGCATGTCGCGCCGACGCACGTAGCCCTGGGCCTTGTTGGCCGCATCGGTCACCACCACGTAGCGGCGGTCGTGTTCGTCGAGCAGTTCCAGGGCCTCGGCCACCGGGGTGTCCGGGCTGACCGAGGGGGCGTTGTCGGCGGCATCTTCGGCGCGCACCAGCAGCAGGCGCTTGAGGGTGCTGTCCTGGCCGACGAAGTTGCTGACGAAGTCGTCCACCGGGTGCGCCAGCAGCGTGTCCGGATGGTCCAGTTGCAGCAGCTTGCCAGCGCGGAAGATGGCGATCTTGTCGCCCAGCTTGATGGCTTCGTCGATGTCGTGGCTGACCATGATCACGGTCTTGTTCAGCGCTCGTTGCATCTCGAAGAACTCGTTCTGGATCATCTCGCGGTTGATCGGGTCGACGGCGCCGAACGGCTCGTCCATCAACAGCACCGGTGCCTCGGCGGCCAGCGCGCGGATCACGCCGATGCGCTGCTGCTGGCCACCGGACAGCTCGCGCGGATAGCGTTGCAGGTACTGCTTGGGTTCGAGCTTGATCATGCTCATAAGCTCGCGCGCTCGGTCGTGGCAGCGCTGCTTGTCCCAACCCAGCAGGCGCGGCACCACGGTGATGTTCTCCTCGATGGTCATGTTGGGGAACAGGCCGATCTGCTGGATCACGTAGCCGATGTGCCGGCGCAGAGTCACTTCGTCCAGGCCGGTGGTGTCTTCACCGTTGATGAACACCTGGCCGGAGGTCGGGGTGATCAGGCGGTTGATCATCTTCAGGGTGGTGCTCTTGCCACAGCCCGAGGGGCCGAGGAACACGCAGATTTCGCCTTCGTTGACGGTGAGGCTGACCGAGTCGACGGCTTTGACGTCCTTGCCGTTGGCGTTGAAGGTCTTGCTGAGGTTCTTCAATTCGATCATGAGCGCAGTCCTTCTGGAGTCAGGGCACGTTGCAGGGTTTGCAGCAGCAGGTCGGCGATGATCGCCAGCAGGCTGACCAGTACGGCGCCGACCAGCAGCATCGACATGTCGCTGCGGCTGATGGAGGTGAGGATGAGTACGCCCAGGCCTCCGGCGCCGATGGTTGCGGCGATGGTCATCACGCCGATGTTCATCACCACGGCGGTGCGTACCCCGGCGAGGATCACCGGGACGGCGATGGGCAACTCGACCATGCGCAGGCGCTGGCCGAAGGTCATGCCGATGCCGCGCGCGGCTTCGCGAATACCCGGCTCGACGTTGGTCAGCGCCAGGTAGGTGTTGCGCAGGATCGGCAGCAGGGAATAGAGGAACACCGCGGTGATCGCCGGCAGTGGCCCCAGGCCCTGGCCGAACTTGGAGTAGAACGGCAGCAGCAGCCCGAACAGGGCGATCGAGGGGATGGTCAGCAGCACCGTGGCGCTGGCCTGCAGCGGTCCGGCGAGCACCGGGAAGCGGGTCATCAGGATGCCCAGCGGAACGCCGATGACGATGGCCAGGCCCACGGCGATGCCCACCAGCATGACGTGCTGCCAGGTCAGCTGCAGGACCAGTGCCCAATCCAGGTGGGCGAAGGTGTCGAACAGGTTCATGGGGTCACCTCGTGCAGGGGATGCTCACGCAGGAAGGCGGCCGCTACCGACGACGGGCTCTGGTGCTCCACGTCCACCTTGGCGTTGAGCTGGCGCATGGTTTCGTCGTCCAGGGCGTCGGCCAGGGGGGCGAGCAGCCCGGCCAGTTGCGGGTGGGCGTCGAGCACGGCCTTGCGCACCACCGGGCCTGCGGTGTAGTCCGGGAAGTAGTGCTTGTCGTCTTCGAGCAGTGTCAGCTTGAAGGCGTTGAGCCGCCCGTCGGTGGTGTACACCAGCCCGGCGAACACCTGATCGTTGCGCAGCGCCGTGTACACAAGGCCGGCGTCCATCTGGCGGATGTTGGCGCGGCCCAGGTGCATGCCATACTTCTTCTGCAGGCCGTCCAGGCCATCCGGGCGATTGGCGAATTCGGTGTCCAGCGCGACGAGGTGCTTGCGCGCCTTCTCGTCCTCGAGCACCTGGTTCAGCTGGCTGATGGTGGTGATCTGCGGGTAGGCCTTGGCCAC
The DNA here is from genome assembly GCF_016518545.1 of Pseudomonas sp. S30. GTDB lineage: Bacteria > Pseudomonadota > Gammaproteobacteria > Pseudomonadales > Pseudomonadaceae > Aquipseudomonas. The sequence goes on along the minus strand of NZ_JACVTO010000009.1, from coordinate 69,527 downwards.
TTCGCTGGGCAGCGCCAGGGCGTAGGTGTTGCTGAACTTCGACGGTTTGAGCCAGATCAGCCCTTTCTTCTCGTCCAGCGCCTTGACCCTGGCGTACGTCGCCTCGGGGGTGGGCATGCGTTCATCGATGTGGTTGTAGGACACCAGCGAAACCCCGGTGTATTCCCACATGAGGTCGAGTTGGCCGGTTTCCTGCGCCTGACGTGCCAGGCTGCTGCCCAGACCGCCGGTGACGCGGACGTCGAAGCCGTTGGCGCGCAGGTACTGCGCAGTGATTTCAGCGAGCACGGTCTGTTCGGTGAATACCCGTGCGCCGACGCGAATCAGCGGTTTTTCCGCTGCCTGGGCCAGACCTGCCAACAGCAGGCCTGCGCCCAGGAGCAAGGCGATAGCTTTCTTCATGGAGTGTCTTCCTTAGGCCAGGCCGCGTTCCAGCCAGCGCTTGCTGGAGGCGCTCACCAGCACGTCTAGGGCCAGTGCCAACAGCGCTGTGCAGGCAGCGCCCAGCAGCAGCTGTGGCTGGTTGTTCAAGGCGATGCCAGGGAAGATCAGGCTGCCCAGGCTATTGGCACCGATGAGGAAAGCCAGGGGCGCGGTGCCCACGTTCAGTGCCAGCGCCACGCGCACACCCCCGACGATGATCGGAACCGCATTGGGCAGCTCTACCTGCCACAACTGCTGACGCGGAGTCATGCCGATGCCGGTGGCGGCCTCCTTGAGCGAGGCGGGGACGTTTTTCAGGCCTTCGTAGGTGTTGCGCACGATCGGCAGGAGAGAGGCGAGGAACAGGGCGAAGATCGCAGGCCCGGCGCCGATGCCCAGCACGCTGAGGGCGATGGCCAGTACGGCCAGGGGAGGGATGGTGTTGCCTACGTTGAAGAACTGCATGAAGCGCTCGGCTTTGTCGACCCGGTGCGGTCGACTCAAGGCAATGCCGGCGGGGATGCCCACGGCCAGTGCCGCCGCCATCGAAGCCAGCACCAGTACCAGGTGCGCTTGCAGGTAGAACGTCAGATCGTCGCGGTAGCGGGCGATCGTGTCGAGGCCGATCCAGTGGATCAGCAGGGCCAGGATGACGAGCACGGCGGCCCATCCCAACAGCCCTTTTCCGTAGCGTCTAGCCACAGGTGGACTCCTTATGTCGTCGGCGAGCACACTTCTTCTTCTTGGGGCCGTACGAAAGACCTCTGCACTCGGCCAGAGAGCGTCGAAACACGGCTGGCAATGCCCATGTACTGCGGTACACGGCCCTTGCTCGCCCGTTTCACCGCGTCTGGCTTTCGCACGCAAGCCTTTAGCACAGACCCTGGACCGAGCCGTAAGGCAAGGCCATGAGTGTGTTCGCGAGTAGCGGCGCGGGCCCCGGGCAGTGGAGCCTGCACGCCATGAGTCGAGCCCCGTCAGGCTCGTGAACGCTGGTCTAACCAGCCCTGAACCGAAACGGGTTGCAGGGAAGTGGACGTCTCCAGAGCCGTAAAGGTTCCCACGTAGTGGCACTTTTGGCCAGTGTTAATCACTGGCTGTGTCCCTGCTCAGCGCGTAAAAAAAGCGCAAAAATGCGCTTCGGGCGCTGAAAACACTAGGGCTACGCTTTTGTGCAGAATCCATTCAATTCCCTGATGCGCCGTGGCGGGACCGTTGGCGACAGGGTGCGGCAGGCCGACCGCTGGCCATCACCGGCGCTTTTGGCCTGGCGGCGCAGTTCAGGTATGATATCGCCCCTTTTCGAACCCCAGTCAGGCGATTTCCCATGACCCATCAGGCCGCCGAAGTCGCGAAGCGCCGCACTTTCGCAATCATTTCCCACCCCGACGCCGGCAAGACCACCATCACCGAAAAGCTCTTGCTGATGGGCAAGGCGATTTCCGTCGCGGGCACCGTGAAGTCGCGCAAGTCCGACCGCCATGCCACCTCCGACTGGATGGAAATGGAGAAGCAGCGCGGCATCTCCATCACCACCTCGGTGATGCAGTTCCCCTATCGCGAGCACATGGTCAACCTGCTCGACACCCCGGGCCACGAAGACTTCTCCGAAGACACCTACCGCACCCTGACCGCAGTGGACTCGGCGCTGATGGTGCTCGACGGCGGCAAGGGCGTCGAGCCGCGCACCATCGCCCTGATGGACGTCTGCCGCCTGCGTGACACGCCGATCGTCAGCTTCATCAACAAACTCGACCGTGACATCCGTGACCCCATCGAGCTGCTCGACGAGATCGAGGCGGTGCTCAAGATCAAGGCCGCGCCGATCACCTGGCCGATCGGCTGCTACCGCGACTTCAAGGGCGTGTATCACCTCACCGGCGACTACATCGTGGTCTACACCCCAGGCCATGGCCACGAGCGCACCGAGGCCAGGATCATCGAGAAACTCGACTCCGACGAAGCGCGCGCGCACCTGGGCGATCAGTACGACTCGTTCGTCGAGCAACTGGAGCTGGTTCAGGGTGCCTGCCACGAATTCAACCAGGACGAGTTCATCAACGGCCAGTTGACCCCCGTGTTCTTCGGTACCGCGCTGGGCAACTTCGGTGTCGACCATGTGCTCGATGCGGTCGTCGACTGGGCACCCCGCCCGCTGGCGCGCGTGGCCCACGAGCGCACCGTCGAGCCAGTGGAAGAGAAGTTCACCGGCTTCGTGTTCAAGATCCAGGCGAACATGGACCCCAAGCACCGCGACCGCATCGCCTTCATGCGCATCTGCTCGGGCCGCTACGAGAAAGGCATGAAGATGCGTCACGTGCGCCTGGGCAAGGACCTGCGCATCGGTGATGCCCTGACCTTCTTCTCGTCCGAGCGTGAACAGCTGGAAGAGGCCTATGCCGGCGACATCATCGGCCTGCACAACCACGGCACGATCCAGATCGGCGACACCTTCAGCGAAGGCGAAGTCCTGGGCTTCACCGGTATTCCGCACTTCGCGCCGGAGCTGTTCCGTCGGGTGCGCCTGAAGGATCCGCTGAAGTCCAAGCAGCTGCGCCAGGGTCTGCAGCAGTTGGCCGAAGAGGGCGCCACCCAGGTGTTCTTCCCCGAGCGCAGCAACGACATCATCCTGGGCGCCGTCGGTGTGCTGCAGTTCGATGTGGTCGCCAGCCGGCTGAAGGAAGAGTACAAGGTCGAATGCGCCTACGAGCCGATCACGGTGTGGTCGGCGCGCTGGATCGCCTGCGATGACAAGAAGAAGCTCGAGGAATTCCAGAACAAGGCCGTGGAGAACCTGGCCATCGACGGCGGTGGTCACCTGACCTACCTGGCGCCGACCCGGGTCAACCTGGCGCTGATGGAAGAGCGCTGGCCCGACGTGCAGTTCCGCGCCACCCGCGAGCACCACTGAGTCGTCGCGCCTAAGCCTGTGGATGCGGCGGTTCGCCGCCGCCTCCGCAGATCACCCATGGCGCATCACCGCGCCCTGGCCCGGGGCCGCGCATCAGGCCTGGAGCCTCAGTTCCCCGCCTTGATGCTTGTCCAGATCCGTGTGCGCAACCGATCGATCTTCGCCGGCATCGCCTCCAGGGCGAACAGCTTGCTCATCACGGCATCGCTGGGATAGATCATGGTGTTGTGCCGCAGCGCAGGCTCCACCAGCGCGTCGGCCTTGGCATTGCCGTTGGCGTACTGCACGTAGTTGCTGATGTTGGCCATCACCTGCGGTTGCAACAGATAGTTCATGTAGGCATAGCCGGCCTTCTCGTTCGGTGCATCGGCCGGCATGGCGACCATGTCGAACCACAGCGGCGCGCCTTCCCTGGGAATCGAGTAGCCCACCTTCACGCCGTTCTTGGCTTCCTCGGCCCGGTTTCTGGCCTGCAGCACATCACCGGAGAACCCGACCACCACGCACACATCGCCATTGGCCAGATCGCCGGTGTACTTGGACGAATGGAAATAGCTGATGTAGGGGCGCGCCTTCATCAGCAGCGCCTTGGCCTGCTCGTAGTCCTCGGGCTTCTGGCTGTGGTGGGGCAGACCCAGGTAATTCAGGGCGATCGGCAGCAGCTCGGGGCCATTGTCCAGCACCGCGACGCCGCAGCTCTTGAGCTTGCTCAGGTACTCGGGCTTGAAGATCAGGTCCCAGGAGTCCACGGGGGCGTCTGCTCCCAGGGCGGCCTTGACCTTGTCGATGTTGTAGCCGATGCCGGTACTGCCCCACAGGTAGGGAAAGCCGTGCTGGTTGCCCGGATCGTTGACCTCCAGCACCTTGAGCAGGCGCGGGTCGAGGTTCTGCCAGTTGGGCAACTGGGTCTTGTCGAGCGCCTTCAGGGCCTTGCCCTGAATCTGCCGGGCCATGAAATGGTTGGACGGAAACACCACGTCGTAACCGGAGTTGCCGGTCATCAGCTTGCCGTCGAGGGTCTCGTTGCTGTCGTAGACATCGTAAGTGGGCGTGATGCCTGTGGCTTTCTGGAAGTTCTGCAACGTGTCCGGCGCGACGTAGCTGGACCAGTTGTAGATCTTCACCGAGTCGGCGGCGCTGGCCATGCCGGCGGCCAGCATCAAAGGAGCGATCAGAAGTGTGCGCATGTCCGGTTTACCTTGCTTTGTCTGTTGTTATCGAAGAACGGCAGGCGATCGAACGATCAGAAAATCAGCACGTAGGTCTTGCGCACGGTCTCCTGGATATCCCAGATGCCGGTGCTGTTGGCCGGCAGCATCAGGGCGTCGCCGGCTTCGATGAGCAGTGGCTCGCCACCGTCGGGGGTGAAGGTGCAGCGGCCGGTGGTGAAGTGGCAGAACTCCTGTTGCACGATCTGCCGGCGCCAGCGCCCAGGCGTGCATTCCCAGATGCCGGTCTCGACCCCGTCGCTGCGCTCCACGCAGGTGACGGAGGTGACCGCGACAGGTTCGCCAAGGGGCACCGCCACCGGGTTGGACGTTTCCAGGGTGGCGCGCTCGGTGTGCTTGAAGTGGGTGATGCTCATGACGGCGTGGTCTCTGGTGAAGGAAAGGGGCGACTCAGTGCATGAAACCTTCCATGAAGCCCGCCAGCCCACTGGCCAGGTGGCGCCGCCAGGCCGGGCTGGCCGGATCGGCGAGTACGCGGTCTTCGTGAACGAAGCTGCAGATGATCGCGTTGTAGCCCAGCCAGCGGCAGGGCTCGGGCGGCCAGCCGGCAAGGCTCGACAGCGGTCGGTTGTCATGGACCCAGGGCTGGGCAGTGAGGTGGTTCTGCTGGCCGAGGATCAGCGCGGCCAGCGTTCGACCGCCCAGGTTGCTGGCGCCCACGCCTTCGCCGCCGTAGCCGCCGGACAGCGCCAGCCCGCGCTGGCGGTCGCAGAGCATGTGCGGGCGGAAACGTCGCGCCATACCCAGATTGCCGCCCCATGAGTGGGTGATGCGCACCTGTTTCAGGTGTGGGAAGAGGTCGCCGAACAGGTCGCGGCGCAGTCCGATTTCCGTCTCGCTCAGGTGGAAGTCTTCGCGCAGCCGGCCGCCGAAGCGGTAGCCGCCGCGGGCACCGAACACCAGGCGGTCGTCGGCGGTGCGCTGGCCATAGGTGACCTGGCGACTGCCTTCGCTGAACGCCTGGCCCTGGCTCAGGCCGATCCGCTCCCAGGCCGACGCCGGCAGTGGCTCGGTGGCCACCAGCAGGCTCTGCACCGGCAACTGATACCGACCCAGCGGCGGCAGGCTGGCGGCGTAACCCTCCACGGCCGGCACCACCCACTGGCAGCGTACCTTCGCCTGGGCGCAGCGCACCTCGCCACTGTGCCAGTCGTGAGCAGGGGTGTTCTCGTAGAGCGCCACGCCCAGGCGCTCGACCACCCGCGCCAGGCCACGTACCAGCCTGGCCGGCTGGATGGTCGCCACGTGAGGGCTGAAGATCGCACCGTAGGCGTTGCTGACCTGCAACTGTCCCGCCAGCGCTTCTGGTCTCAGCCAGTGGTAGTCGTCTTCGCTCATGCCCTGGCGATAGAGGTCATCCAGGTAGGCGCGCAAGCTGCGTTCCTGTTCCGGATAGCGGGCCGCGCAATAGATCACCCCGCCCTTGCGGTAATCGCAGTCGATGCCTTCTTGCAGCACCACGCGCTGCACTTCGTCGGGTATGTCGTGCAGCAGGTCGATGCTCTCGCGGCGTTGTCGAGCCGAGAGCGTGGCCAGCAGACGGTCTTCGCCCAGCAGGTTGCCCATCACCCAGCCGCCATTGCGCCCGGACGCACCGAACCCGGCGATCCGTGCCTCGAGGATGGCGATGCGCAGGTGCGGTGCCTGGCGCTTGAGGTAGTACGCGGTCCACAGACCGGTGTAGCCGGCGCCGATGATGCACACATCCACGTCGATGTCCTGCTGCAGGGCAGGGCGTGCCTGCAGCGGCTCGTCGAGCTGATCCATCCACAGGCTGATCGTGCGCAAGGCGTGCATCGAGTACGGCTCCAGAAGCGTCTTGGAATGAGCTCGATGCTAGTGGGCGCGGTGCCGCGCTGTCTTGCGTGCGTGCACGCAGAGAACGCCATAGCTATCTAACGCAAGGCGCGCAGAACGAGTACCTAAGCTTGCCGGACATCTCACACAGCAGGAGAGACCTGATGAGCGTTCACTCTGACCTTCCGCGCCGCTTTGCAGGCGGCCCCAAGCTGCCCAAGAAGCCGGGCGTCACGGCGCCTGTGAAGCCGCCGGTGAAGCCACCCATCAAGCCGCCGGTGAAACCACCGGTAAAGCCACCTGTGAAGCCGCCGGTGAAGCCCCCCGTCAAATCAGGCCTGGTTATCAAGGCGCCAGCCGGCTACAAGAAACCACCGGCACCCAAGCCGCGGCCCGTGCCTGCCCCCGCCGGTGGCAAGCCAGCCATCGAGGCGCTGGAGCGTCTGAGCCAGTTGGGTACCGTCGCCAGTACCGTGGCGGCAGTGCTGGGAGTGGGGCTATACGCCTGGCCCTATATCGAGGCGTTGATCCCGGATGCCAAGCAAGGCCCGGACGGTAGCGTGACCTACCCCGATGGCAGCGTGCAGAACCCCGATGGGGTCATCGATTACCCAGGCACTGGCAAGCTGTTCCCCAATGGGATTTTCGTTTTCGACGACGGTACTCAGGTGCAGGGCAAAATCGGCCCCAATGGAGAGATCAGCTTCCCGCAGAGCTGATCACCGGCCGTAGGCGGCGAGGCGCGATCTTCTCAGGGTCGCGCCCTCATCTGCCTCAGGTAGGCTGTGGGTGACAACCCGGTATGGTCGCGGAAGCTCTTGTAGAACGCCGACAGAGAGTTGAAGCCCGCCGCAAACGCGAGCTCGTCGATCCGCAGCGTGCCGGTGGGCGTTTGCAGTTCGTCGAGCAGATGCAGTACCCGAGCGTGGTTGACGTAGCGGTAGAAGCTCTGCCCCAGTACCTGGTTGAGCAGGTAGGAGATCTGGTTGCGGCTGTAACCGCTTTCGCTGGCCACGCGTTGCAGGTCCAATCCTGGGTCCAGATAGGGTCGGCGCTGCTGGAAATAGTGCTCGAGGTCCTGAGCCATGGTGCTCAGTTGGCGTGGCGACAAGCCCAGGCGGCTGATGGCCGGGCGCGCTGGCCCGCTGCCCTGGCTGGCCGAGCCTTGACGCACCAGGGTGGCGTATTCGTTGACCCGCCAGATCAGCCCGTCGCGCACGGTGATCGCTTCGCTGGACTGGAACGCCACCAGCCCGGCGCCGCCTTGCACCGTGACCTGGTACTGAATGAACGCGGTACAGCCGTCGACGCGGATCCGGTCGTTATGGACGATGTCCTCGCCCTGTCGATGGGGCAGGCAGCCTTGAACGTACTCGCGCAGCTCGTGCAGGCCGAGCACCCGGTTCTGAAAAAAATCCTGGTATCTCACCTGCGGGTGGTAGAGCGCCATCACGCCATCCAGATCGCGCCGCTTCCAGCACAGGTGGTAGCGCCCGACGACTTGTGCCGTCAGCGGAGTCTGTTCGGGGCCGTCAGGCGCAAAAGGCGTGTTCATGGCGCGATAGTGCTACGTCTGCCGAACCTGGGCAAGCGCGACACAGCCGGGTAGCCACACCGGCCTCGCAGCACTGCATAACGCCCACTCCCGTTGGCAGGTTTCGGGCGTTTCGCACGATCCTAACATCCCTTGTATTTGTAACTCTTTGATTTTATTGATGGTCATTTTTTGTGACAACTGGCACGTCGGCTGCACCGTCCACCGTGCAAACCAACGGAAGTTTTGCTCACCTTCATCATAAGGCGCCGAATCATGATAACCACTGCCGATCTGCCAACCGCTGTCTCCGAGGCCCCGAACCGCTCGGGGGTTTCCTGGGCCGCTATCTTCGCCGGTGCCGCTGCGGCGGCTGCCCTCTCACTGATCCTCGTCATCCTGGGCGCTGGCCTGGGTTTCGCCGCATCGTCGCCTTGGGCGAACGAGGGCGTCAGTGCCAAGGCGCTGGGCGTTTCCACGATCGTCTGGCTGCTGATCACGCAGATCCTGGCGTCGGGCCTGGGCGGCTACATCGCCGGCCGGCTGCGGGTCAAGTGGGCCAATCTGCATGGAGATGAGGTGTACTTCCGCGATACCGCTCATGGTTTCCTGTCCTGGGCCGTGGCGACCCTGGTCACCGCGATGCTGGTGCTGTCGTCGGCAGGTGGTCTGGCCAGTGCAGGTGCCTCGGCCGGTGCTGCCGCCGCCTCGGGCGCTGTCGCCAGCGTGTCGATGAGCGATGAAAAGAACAAGCCATCCGGCGCTGCCGACCCGATGGGCTACTACGTCGACCGTCTGTTCCGCAGCGAAGGCCCGGTGGGTGTGAGCGAAGATGCCGCCAATGGTGTCGCCAGCCGCATCCTAATGCGTGGCCTGGCAGCGGACAACGGCATGTCGGCTGAAGACCGTACCTACCTGGCGCAAATGGTCGCCCAGCGTACTCGTCTGACCCAGGCCGAAGCCCAGTCGCGCGTCGAGCAGGTGTACGAAGAGGCGCGCCAGGACGCCGCCCAAGCCAAGCAGACCGCCCAGCAAGCGGCTGACACGGCAGCCAAGGTCGCTGCCTGGACCGCCATCTGGACCTTCGTCGCCTTGCTCTGCGGTGCGTTCTTCGCCAGCTTCGCCGCCCTGTTCGGTGGCCGCCTGCGCGACCGCGCTCGCTGGATCGATGAAGATCCCCGCGCCCTGCATGCCTCGACCACCGTTGTTCGCTAATTCGACTATTCGACTGGAGACTTCATCATGCGCTCGATTCTGCTCTGGATGCTTGGCGTACCGATCCCTGTGATCATCCTCATCGCGATCTTCATGCACTGATCGCATCAAACGAAAGGGCCGCATCTGCGGCCCTTTTGCATGGTGCAGATTTCAACGTTCGCTACAGGAACTGTTCGGCATAGTGGCAAGCGACCTGTCGAGTACCCACGGCCCTGAATGCCGGCACCTCCTTGGCACAGCGTTCGTTGGCATAGGGGCAGCGCTTGTGAAAGGCGCAGCCGTCCGGTGGATCGAGCGGGTTGGGCAACTCGCCGGCAATGCGGATCTTGGGCTTGAGTGGATCCGGATGAATCGCCGGCGTCGCCGACAGCAGTGCCTGGGTGTAGGGGTGCAGTGGCTTTTCATAGATGTCCGCCTTGGGGCCCATCTCTGCCGGCCTTCCCAGATACATCACCAGCACCTGGTCGGCCACATGACGCACCACGGCCAGGTTATGCGAGATGAACACATAGGCGGTGTTGAACTCGCGTTGCAGATCCATGAACAGGTTCAGCACCTGCGCCTGGATCGACACGTCCAGGGCCGAGGTCGGTTCATCGGCCACCAGCACCTTGGGTTGCAGCATCATCGCCCTGGCCAGGGCGATGCGCTGACGCTGGCCGCCGGAGAACATGTGCGGGTAGCGCTGGTAATGTTCCGGGCGCAGGCCCACCTGCTGCATCATCTGCTGCACGCGCTCGCGCCGCTCGGCGCGGTTCAGCGCGGTGTTGATCACCAGCGGCTCGGCCAGCTGGTCACCGATCTTCTGCCGTGGGTTCAGCGAAGCGTAGGGGCTCTGGAAGACCATCTGCACGTCGCGACGCAGTTGCATGCGTTCGGCCTTGTTGGCGCCTGCCACTTCGGTGCCGGCGATCTGTAGCGACCCCGACGACGGTTCCTCGATCAGCGTGAGGGCGCGGGCCAGGGTCGACTTGCCGCAGCCCGACTCACCGACCACGGCCAGTGTCTTGCCCGCCTGCAATTCGAAGGACACGCCGTTCAGGGCGCGCACCACGGCGTGACCCTTGAACAGACCGCGGGAGACTTCGTAGTGACGGGTGAGTTCGCGGGCGGTTAGGACGACGCTCATCACGCCACCTCCTGATTCAGCGGATAGAAGCAGCGTGCCAGGCTGTGGGCCTGGGGATCGAGGGCCGGGCGTTGGGCCCGACAGTTTTCACGCACGTAGGGGCAGCGTGGGGACAACAGGCAACCCTGCGGACGGTCATAGCGGCCCGGGACGATGCCGGGCAGCGTCGCCAGGCGCTCGGCGCCCAGGCTGTGCTCGGGAATCGCCGCCAGCAGCGCTTCGCTGTAGGGATGGGCAGGCACGTCGAACAACTCCGGCACCTGGCCCACTTCCACGGCCTGGCCGGCGTACATCACGCACACCCGCTTCGCGGTTTCGGCGACCACGGCCAGGTCGTGGGTGATCAGGATCAGGGCCATGTTGCGCTCGCGCTGGAGGTTCACCAGCAGTTCCATGATCTGCGCCTGGATGGTCACATCCAGCGCGGTGGTCGGCTCGTCGGCGATCAGCAGCTTGGGTTCCCCCGCGATCGCCATGGCGATCGCCACGCGCTGGCTCATGCCGCCGGAAAGCTGGTGCGGATAGGCGTCCAGGCGGCTTTCGGGGGCCGGAATCTCCACCTTCTGCAGCAGCTCGAGCGCCCGCTGGCGCGCGGCCTTGCCCTTCAGGCCCAGGTGCTGGCGCAGCACCTCCTCGATCTGGTAGCCCACCGTATAGCTGGGGTTGAGCGCGGTCATCGGGTCCTGAAAGACCATCGCGATGTCCTTGCCGACCACCTTGCGCCGCTGCCGGGCGCTGAGCTTGAGCATGTCGGTGCCGTCGAAGTTCATGCGCTCGGCGGTGATGCGCCCTGGCGCATCGATCAGCCCCATCAGGGCCATCATGGTCACCGACTTGCCCGAGCCGGACTCGCCGACGATGGCCAGGATCTCGCCGGCATCCACCGTCAGGTCCAGGCCGTCGACCACGGGCACGGCGTCGGCATCGCCGAAGCGCACGTTCAGGTTGTTGATGTGCAACAGTGACATGGCGCTCTCCTCAGGCGGCGTTCTTGAGTTTCGGGTCCAGCGCATCGCGCAGGCCGTCGCCCATCAGGTTGATGGCCAGTACGCTGAGCAGGATCGTCAGGCCCGGCAGGCTGACCACCCACCAAGCGCGCTCGATGTAGTCGCGTGCCGAGGCCAGCATGGTGCCCCACTCGGGCGTCGGCGGTTGTACGCCCAGGCCGAGGAAGCCCAGGGCGGCGGCGTCGAGAATCGCCGAGGAGAAACTCAAGGTGGCCTGCACGATCAGCGGCGCCATGCAGTTGGGCAGCACGGTGACGAACATCAGGCGCGGCAACCCGGCACCGGCCAGGCGTGCGGCGGTGACGTAGTCGCGGTTCAGCTCGCCCATCACCGCGGCGCGGGTCAGGCGAACATAGGACGGCAGCGACACCACGGCGATGGCGATCACCGTGTTGATCAGGCCAGGGCCGAGGATGGCGACGATCGCCACGGCCAGCAGCAGCGAGGGCAGGGCCAGCATCACGTCCATCAGGCGCATGATCGAGGGGCCGAGCAGGCGCGGGAAGAAGCCGGCGAACAGGCCCAGCAGGATGCCCGGAATCAGCGACATCACCACCGACGACAGGCCGATCAGCAGCGACAGGCGCGAGCCCTGGATCAACCGCGACAGCAGATCCCGGCCCAGCTCGTCGGTGCCCAGCACGAACTGCCAGGTGCCACCTTCGAGCCACACCGGCGGGGTCAGCAGGAAATCGCGGTACTGCTCGCTGGGGTCGTGTGGTGCCACCCAGGGGGCGAACAGTGCGCAGAACACGATCACGCAGATGAACGCCAGGCCGGCCACGGCGCCCTTGTTGCGCGAGAAGGCCTGCCAGAACTCCTTGTAGGGGGAGGGGTAGAGCGCGCTGTGGTCGGCGGTGGCCGGGCTCACGGCGTCGGAAATCGGATGAGTCATGACGAGGCCCTCAGCGCTGATGACGGATACGTGGGTTGGCCAGGCCGTAGAGGATGTCCACGACGAAGTTGACCAGGATCACCAGGCAGGCGATGAGCAGAATACCGTTCTGGACCACGGGGTAGTCACGGGCGCCGATGGCCTCGATCAGCCACTTGCCGATGCCCGGCCAGGAAAAGATGGTTTCGGTGAGCACCGCCCCGGCCAGCAGCGTGCCGACCTGCAGGCCGAACACCGTCAGTACCGGGATCAGCGCGTTGCGCAGGCCATGGATGAACACCACCCGCGCCGGCGACAGGCCTTTGGCGCGGGCGGTACGAATGTAGTCCTCGCGCAGCACCTCGAGCATCGAGGAGCGGGTCATGCGGGCGATCACCGCCAGGGGAATGGTGCCCAGCACGATGGCTGGCAGGATCAGGTGCATCACTGCGTCCTTGAACGCGCCCTCTTCGTCGCTGAGCAGGGTGTCGATGAGCATGAAGCCGGTCTTGGGTTCGATGTCGTAGAGCAGGTCGATGCGTCCGGACACCGGAGTCCAGCCCAGGCTCACGGAGAAGAACATGATCAGGATCAGGCCCCACCAGAAAATCGGCATCGAGTATCCCGCCAGCGAGATGCCCATCACCCCATGGTCGAACAGCGAGCCGCGCTTGAGCGCGGCGATCACCCCGGCCAGCAGGCCGACGATCCCGGCGAACACCAGGGCCGCCAAGGCCAGCTCCAGGGTGGCGGGGAACAGGGTGATGAACTCTTTCCACACGCTCTCGCGGGTGCGCAGCGACTCGCCCAGGTCACCCTGGGCGAGCTTGCCGATGTAGTCCAGGTACTGGGCAGGCAATGGCTTGTTCAGGCCCAGGCGCTCCATGGCCTGGGCGTGCATCTCGGGGTCGACCCTGCGTTCGCCCATCATCACTTCCACCGGGTCGCCGGGGATCAGGCGTATGAGCGCGAAGGTCAGCAAGGTGATTCCGAAAAAGGTCGGAATCAGCAAGCCCAGGCGCCGGGCAATAAAACTCAACATCGTCGGAGGTACCTCATCGGGCCGGTCAAGGCAGCCGCCAGCCCTCGCGAGGGCGGCGGTGGTCGTTTCTTCTACTTCACCCGGGTCGTAGCGAAGTTGTTGTTGGTCAGCGGGCTGATGACATAGCCCTCGACGTTCTCGCGCAAGGCGGTGAACATCTTCGGGTGGGCCATGCTGATCCACGGCCGGTCGGCATCGTACACCGCCAGGGCCTGGCTATAGAGCGCGGCGCGCTGGTCGTTGTCGCTGATTTCGCGGGCCTGGGTGATCAGCGCCTGGAACTTAGGGTTGCACCAGCGCGCATAGTTCTCGCCGGACTTGACCGCATCGCAACTGAGCATCGGCGAGAGGAAGTTGTCCGGGTCGCCGTTGTCGCCAGCCCAGCCGGCCGAGACCATGTCCGCCTCGCCCTTCTTGGCGCGGCGCAGCATCTCGGCCCATTCCATGATGCGAATGTCCAGCTTCAGGCCGATGCTCGCCAGGTCGGCTTGCAGCAGCTGCGCCGACAGGCTGGGGTTGGGGTTGGTCGGTCCGCCGCCATTGCGGGTGAACAGGGTGAAGCTGGTGCCCTCGGGCACGCCAGCCTCCTTGAGCAGCGCACGGGCCTTGTCCAGGTCGCGGGGCGGGTTGCGGTTGTCGGTGTTGTAGCCGAGCATGGTCGGCGGGTAGGGATTGACCGCCACCAGCGCATTGCCCTTGCCGAACAACTGGTCGACGTGGGTCTGGCGGTCGAAAGCGATGTCGATGGCCTTGCGCACGCGCACGTCGCTCAGGTACTTGTGCTCGGTGTTCATGGAGATGTAGCCGGTCACCAGCGCCGCGATCTCGGCCACCTTCAGGTGCGGATCGGCCTTGATGCCCGGCACGTCATCAGGCTTGGGATACAGCGCCACCTGGCACTCGTTGGCGCGCAGCTTCTGCACGCGCACGTTGTTGTCGGTGGCGATGGCGATGGCGAAGATCAGCTTCTCGCTCGGCGGCTTGCCGCGGAAGTAATCGGGGTTGGCCTTGAAGCGCACACTGGCGTCCTTGCTGTAGCGCTCGAACACGAACGGCCCGGTGCCGATGGGCTTGCTGTTGAGCTCGGCGGTCTTGCCAGCCTTGAGCAGCTGGTCACCGTATTCGGCCGAGTAGATGGACATGAAGGCCATGGCCAGGTCTCGCAGGAACGGTGCCTCGGGCCGGGTGAGGGTGATGACCACGGTGTGCTCGTCGGTCTTGGCCACCGACTTGAGCAGGTCCCTGAAGGCCATGCTTTCGAAATAGGGGTAGCCGACGCTGGTCTTGTCGTGCCACGGGTGCTTGGGGTCGAACTGACGGTTCAGGCTCCACAGCACGTCATCGGCATTGAACTCGCGGGTGGGGGTGAAGTAGTCGGTGCTGTGGAACTTGACGCCTTCGCGCAGGTGGAAGGTGTAGGTCAGCCCATCCGGGCTGATCTCCCAGCGCTCGGCCAGTGCCGGCTCGACGTCGGTGGTGCCGGGCTTGAAGTCGACCAGGCGATTGAACACCGTCTCGGCCGACGCATCGGCCGTCACCGCCGTGGTGTACTGGACGATGTCGAAGCCTTCGGGGCTCGCTTCGGTGCAGACCACCAGCGGCTTGGCCGCCAGTTGACCGGCGGCGCCCAGGATGATCGCTGCCAGGGCAGCGCGTAGCGGTAGCGAATGCATGGAACCTCCCTGCGTATGGGTTCAGCGTAGACCCCCTTGCCCCGCGGGTCCGGGGCTTGGGGGAAACGGCTCAGAGAATGTTGAACGGAATGGTGGTCACCAGACGGAATTCGTCCAGGCTGCCATCGGCCTGGCCCTGGCTGGCGCGGTGGGCGGTATAGGTGGCGCGGATCGCGGTGTCCTTCAACGGGCCGCTCTGCACTGCGTAGCTGGTGCCGATGCCCCACTCGTAGTGGGTCTCGCCATCCATGCCGCGCACGTCGTAGGCGGTGCCGCGGTAGTGGGTGCCGTCGATGCCCCAGCCGCGGGCGTTGTACAGGTTGAACTTCAGGCCCGGCACGCCGTATTGCGCCATGTTCAGCACGTAGGCGATCTGCAGGGACTTCTCGTTCGGGCCGTTGAAGTCCGACAGCAGGGAGTTGGCCAGGTAGATGCCGTTGGTTTCATGCAGGTAGTCGAAGTACTCGTTGCCGTTGACCTGCTGCCAGGAAGCGGTGAGGGTGTGGGCCTGGTGGGTCAGGCCGAGCGACAGGCTATAGGTGTCGTTGTCGATTTCGCCCATCTTCTTGCTGCCAGTGTCGACCGTCTTGTAGTAGTTCAGGCCGGTGTTCAGGCTCAGCACGTCGCTGTCGCCCAGCACATGGCTGGCGCCGAAGTAGTACTGGTTCCAGAAGTCGTCCACCCGCGTGGCGTAGAGGCTGGTGGTCAGGCTCTTGAAGGGCTGGTAGCTCAGGCCGGCGGTGCTGGCGCGGTCGGTCTCGACGCCGGCGGCGCCGTATTCGCTGCGAAACTTGCTCAGACTCTGCTCGGTACGCGGCGAAACGCGGTCGAAGGTGCCAAAATCGAAGGTCAGGTTGTCGAACTCGGCGCTGTGCAGCGCCACCCCTTCGAAGCTCGATGGCAGCGCGCGGTTGCCGATGTAGGCGATCATCGGCGTGTCCAGCGACTGGCGCCCGACGGTCAGCGTGGTGTTGGAGATGCGCGCCTTGACGTTGGCCAGCCCGGCCTTGCTCCACTGCCCGACGGGGTCGCCGTCGCTGTGGGTCAGGGTGCGGTTGTTGGGGCCGGCGATCGCCGAGCGGCTGCGTTGCAGGGCCACGGCGTTGTAGGCGGCCACCTCGGTGGCGAAGCCCACGGTGCCCTGGGTGAAGCCGGAGCTGTAGTTGAGAATGGTGCCCTGCACCCAGTTCTCGCGGCTGTGGGTGTCGTGGCGGGTGCCGTCGCTCTTGTAGTAGCGCCACAGCGGGCCGCGCGCGGCGCGTTCGTGGGCGTACCAGTTGCGGGTACTGCCGCCCAGGCTCTGGCCTTCGAAGAAGCCCGTGGCCTGGTCCTGCTCGCTGGCGGACTTGAGCGTGATGGGCATGAACGCCTGGCTGGCGGGTTCGGCCTGGGCGAAGGCGCAGAAGGCGCCGACGGACAAGGCCAGTGCAGTGGTTCTGGTTCGACTCGACATTGAAAGCTCCTTTCTTTTCTAGTTATTAGCCGACCTCGGGGCCGGTCTGTTCACGGTGACGGGGTACTGCGGTTGCCTGCCCACGGTTGCCGGGCAGATTCGGGCTGCGCGGACCTGCCGGCATGGCCAGCGAGCCCGGTGTGGCGCAGCGAAATCAGTCGATGCCAACCTCGGAGAAGACGTTGCGACCGAACGGGCTGACCTTGAAATCCTTGACCCGTACGCTCAGCGGCTGGTTGACCGTCGAGTGCGCCACCGGGGTGATCGGTACCTGTTCCTTGAGGCGGCGTTGGGCCTGCTGGTAGAGCGCTGTACGCTGCTCGCGGTCGGTGACCCGCTTGGCCTGCTTGACCAGCGCGTCATAGGGCTGGTCGCACCACTGCGAGTAGTTGTTGCTGCCGATGGCCTCGCAACTGAACAGGGTCCCCAGCCAGTTATCGGGGTCGCCGTTGTCGCCGGTCCAGCCGATCAGGGCGACGTCGTGCTCGCCATTCTTCATGCGCTTGAGGTATTCGCCCCATTCGTAGCTGACGATGCGCACCTTGAAGCCCAGCGCACCCCAGTCGGACTGCAGCATCTGCGCCATCAGCTTGGCGTTGGGGTTGTAGGGGCGCTGCACGGGCATGGCCCACAGGGTGATCTCGGTGCCGGGCTTGACGCCGGCCTGCTCCAGCAATCGCTTGGCCTTGGCCGGATCGTAGGGCGCATCCCGGAGGCTGGTGTCGTAGGACCATTGCGTCGGCGGCAGGGCGTTGACCGCAATCTGGCCGGCGTCCTGGTACACCGCGTCGATGATCGCTTGCTTGTTCACCGCCATGTCCATCGCCTGGCGGACTTCCAGCCGGTCGAAGGGCGGGTGCTTGATGTTGTAGGCGATGTAGCCCAGGTTGAACCCGGGCTGGGAAAGCACCTGGAGCTTGGCGTCCTGCTTGAGGGTGGCCAGGTCAGCCGGACGCGGGTGCAGGGTCACCTGGCACTCGCCACGGCGCAGTTTCTGGATGCGCACCGAGGGATCGATGTTGATCGAGAACACCAGGTTGTCCAGCTTGACCCGGTCCGGCGCCCAGTACTGCGGGTTGCCCTTGAAGCGGATCTGCGCGTCCTTCTGGTAGCGCTGGAACACGAACGGGCCGGTGCCGATGGGCTGCTGGTTGATGTCGCTGGGTTTGCCGCGGGCCAGCAGGTGCTCGGCATATTCGGCCGACAGGATCGAGGCGAAGGCCATGGCGGTGTTCTGGAGGAACGCGGCATCGACCTTGTTGAGGGTGAACACCACCGTCAGCGGGTCGCTTTTCTCCACGCGGGCGATGTTCTTGTCCAGCCCCATGCTGATGAAGTAAGGGAACTCGGTGGGGTAGGCCTTGCGAAACGGCATGTCCTTGTCGAGCATGCGGTTGAAGGTGAACAGCACGTCATCGGCGTTGAAGTCGCGGGTCGGCTTGAAGTCCTTGTTGCTGTGGAACTTGACCCCCGAGCGCAGGTGGAAGGTATAGGTCAGGCCGTCGTCGGACACGTTCCAGTCGGTGGCCAGCCCCGGTTGCACGGCGGTACCGCCGCGCTCGAACTCCACCAGGCGGTTGTAGATCGGCTCGGCGGCGTCGTTGTCGGTGGCCGAGGTGTACTGGGCCGTGTCGAAGCCTGCCGGACTGCCCTCGGAGCAGAACACCAGGTTGTTGGCCTGGCTGACGGCGGCCTGGGTCATCAGGCCCAGCGCAGTGGCGAGCAGTGTGGTACGGCGCATGGCATTGGCTGTTCTCATCGGTGCATCCTTGTCTTTGCGCCGCTTTATGCCGGGCGAACGGCAACAGCGACCCGGTCCTGGCCAATGCGGGCCAGGAGCGGCGAATCGAATGAAGGGTGAGTGGTGGTGCGCGCGGTGGCGCCTCAGGCCGCTCGCCCCGTGCCAGGACGGGGCGAGCGCTGCGTCACTCGTCCACGCTCACGCCATAGAAGCTGTTCAAGGCGAATGGACTGATCTTGAAATCCTTCACCTTGGCGCTCATGGGCTGGTAGACGGTGGAGTGGGCGATGGGCGTGAGCGGCAGCTGCTCCTTGAGGATGTGCTGGGCCTGCATGTACAGCTCGGTACGTTTGGCCTGGTCGGTGGTGGCCTTGGCCTGCTTGACGATGTCGTCGTACGGCTTGTAGCACCACTTGGAGAAGTTGTTGCCTTCCAGGGCATCGCAGCCGAACAGGGTGCCGAACCAGTTGTCCGGATCGCCGTTGTCGCCGCTCCAGCCGATCAGCATGGCGCCGTTCTCGCCGCCCTTGGAGCGCTTGATGTATTCGCCCCATTCATAGGTGACGATCTTGGCCTTGATGCCGATCTTGGCCCAGTCCGATTGCAGCATTTCAGCCATCAACTTGGCGTTGGGGTTGTAGGGGCGCTGCACCGGCATGGCCCACAGCGTGATCTCGGTACCTTCCTTGACGCCGGCTTCCTTGAGCAGTTGCCGGGCCTTTTCCGGATCGAACGGGGCGTCCTTGATGCTGGTGTCGTAGGACCACTGGGTGGGCGGAATGGCGTTGACCGCCAGTTGGCCGGCACCCTGGTACACCGATTCGATGATCCGTTTCTTGTCCACCGCCATGTCCAGGGCCTGGCGGACCTTGAGTTGGGCCATGGGGTTGGGCTCATTGCTGCCCTTGATCTTGTCCATCACGTTGTAGGCGATGTAGCCGAGGTTGAAGCCGGCCTGCTCGGGCATCTGCAACGTCTTGTCGGCCTTGAGCACCTCCAGATCCGCCGGGCGGGGGAACAGGGTCACCTGGCACTCGTTCTTCTTGAGCTTCTGCATTCGCACCGACGCATCGGTGGTGATGGCGAAAATCAGATTGTCGATCTTCACATCCTCGGGCTTCCAGTAGTCCTTGTTGCCCTTGAAGCGGATCTGCGCGTCCTTCTGGTAGCGGCTGAACACGAAGGGACCGGTGCCGATGGGCTTCTGATTGATGTCTTGGGGCCGACCTTGCTTGAGCAACTGCGCCGCATATTCGGCGGACTGGATCGAGGCGAAGCTCATGGCCAGGTTCTGGATGAAGGCGGCGTCGACCGTATTGAGAGTGAACCTCACGGTGTGATCGTCGAGCTTTTCCAGCGTGGCGATGTTCTTGTCCATGCCCATGTCGGTGAAGAAGGGGAACTCGGTGGGGGACGCCTTGCGGAACGGCATGTCCTTGTCGAGCATGCGGTTGAAGGTGAACAGCACGTCATCGGCGTTGAATTCGCGCGTCGGCTTGAAGTACTCGGTGGTATGGAACTTGACCCCTTCACGCAGATGGAAGGTGTAGGTCTTGTTGTCGTCGGAAATGTCCCAGCGGGTCGCCAGGCCCGGAATGACCGCCGTGCTGCCTCGCTCGAACTGGGTCAGTCGGTTGAACAGGGGCTCGGCCGAGGCGTCGAAATCGGTTCCGGTGGTGTATTGGCCGGGGTCGAAGCCGGCAGGGCTGCCTTCGGAGCAGAACACCAGGTTGGTTGCGGCCAGCGCCGAAGGCGCTGCACCGGCCAGCAGGCCTGCGCCTACCAGAAACGGAATGACTGCGTGTTTGAGCATGGTGGCCTCATTGTTGTCATTTTTTGAGTTGAGGCGGCCTCGTGAGCCGACCTGCGGATACTTATGCAGGGGGTGTACCCATTGCAACACTCAACAGGATGGCCGGTCTGGCAAATGTGGCACGAGCGTACATGGATGTCGCATTGCTGTAACTTTTTCGGAGGTTGAACGTTTGCGCAACAAAAAAACACACCTTTTTCTGTATATTTCTAGAAGAAAAAGGATGTCAGACGCCTGTTTTTAGTGCGTAGGAATATTCGTATGAGTAGCCGTTGCAGCGCTCGATCAGGCGTCTGTTCGATGCGCGCATGGATTTCGGGGCCGCAACGCGGCCCCGATTGAGTGATCGCCTGGCGTGTGTCAGCGTCAGGGCATCTGCACTTCGATCAAGCCGTCGGCATTCATGCTCACCTCGCTGGTGCCCGCCTCCACATCCGGCGAAGGGGTGGCCGCGTCGGCAGCCATGGCTTTCATTGCCATGGGCGCGCTGCGCAGGTAGGGCCGCGGGTAGCCGCTGCTGTTCAGGTTGAGGTTGACGACCTTGTAGCCACTGCCACCCAGCGCTTCGGTCGCCAGCTGTGCGCGAGCCTTGAAGGCGTTCACCGCGTCCTTGAGCAACTCGTCCTCGCTGGCCTTGCGCGTGGCCGGTGCGATGGAGAAGTCCATGCCGCCCATTTTCAAGTCTTGCAGCAGGTCGCCGGTCAGCTTGGACAAGGCCGGGAAGTCGGCGCTTTCCAGGCGCAGTTCGGCACGTTCGCGCCAGCCGGTGATCTTCTGCCCCTTGTTGTCGTAGATCGGATAGCTGTTGCGGCTGCCCTGGCTGATCTTCACGTCCTTGACTTCGCGAGCCTGCTGCACCGCCTTGTTCATGGTCTCGGTGATCTGCTTGGCGAGCTTGCCCGGGTCGTTGTCCTGGGCCTCGCTGTAGAGGGTCACCACCATCAGGTCGCGCGCCACTTCCTTGCTGACTTCGGCGCGCAGCGAGACCTGGTTGTACCGCGGCGCGTTCTCGGCCAGGACGGGCAGGCTGGCGAGCACTCCACAGGACAGGGCAAACGCGGCGCCGCAACGGGAAATCTGCATGTGTCACTCCTTCAATGGAAAGCGCGCGACATCGAGTCGCGCATGGCCGTTGAGACTGGAAAGCCTGCACTGGGTTCAACATGGCCAGCACGGGTGTGTGTCAACCTGTGGCATCACCGGCACCTGTGGCGCTTTGCCGCACAGCTGCAGGGGGCAGCCCGGCTTCGGTATACTTCGCCGCACAGTCCTGGAGCACTCATCAGGAGAGCTCATGCTCGCCCCCGCACATCCGATGTCCGCCACCCGTCAGAACCTCTGGCGCCTGACCATCATCCGCATTCTGGTGCTGGCCGCGCAGGCCGGCTCGGTCGGGGTGGCCTACTGGACCGAATTGCTGCCGCTGCCATGGCTGTCGCTGGCGGCGACCCTGGCGCTGTCCTCGCTGCTGTGCGCCTTCACCGCGCTGCGGCTGCGCCTGAGCCTGCCGGTCACCGAACTGGAATACGCCCTGCAACTGGCCTGCGACCTGTTGATCCACAGTGCCTTGCTCTACTACTCCGGCGGCTCGACCAACCCCTTCGTGTCCTACTACCTGGTGCCGCTGGCGATCGCCGCCGTGACCTTGCCCTGGATCTACTCGCTGCTGCTGTCGGGTATCGCGCTGGCGGCCTACAGCCTGCTGTTGGTGCAGTTCTACCCGCTGGAGACGCTGCCGCTGGCACGCGACACCATGCAGGTGTACGGCATGTGGCTGAGCATCGCCCTGGCGGCGGCCGTGATCACCTTCTTCGCCGCGCGCATGGCCGAGGAGCTGCGCCGCCAGGAACAGCTGCGCGCCGAGCGCCGCGAAGACAGCCTGCGCGACGAGCAACTGCTGGCGGTCGCCACCCAGGCCGCCGGCGCCGCCCACGAACTGGGCACGCCGCTGGCGACCATGAGCGTGCTGATCAACGAGATGCGCCAGGACCACAGCGACCCGCAGTTGCAGGAAGACCTGGTGGTGCTTCAGGATCAGGTCAAGCTGTGCAAGCAGACCCTTCAGCAACTGGTGCGCGCCGCCGAGGCCAACCGCCGCATGAACGTGCCCGAGCAGGAGGTCAGCGCCTGGCTGGACGAAGCGCTCAATCGCTGGCACCTGATGCGCCCCGAGGCCAGCTACCGCTTCCAGCGCCTGCGCGACGGCCAGGTGCCCTCGCTGACGCCGCCGCCGGATCTGACCCAGGCCCTGCTCAACCTGTTGAACAACGCCGCCGACGCCTGTCCGGACGATCTGGAAGTGCGCCTGGACTGGGACGATCAGGACATCCTGATCAGCATCCGCGATCATGGCCCCGGCGTGCCCGTGGCCATTGCCGAGGCCATCGGCAAACCTTTCATTACCACCAAGGGCAAAGGCTTCGGCCTCGGCCTGTTCCTGAGCAAGGCCAGCGTGACTCGCGCAGGAGGCTCGGTCAAACTCTACAGCCATGAAGAGGGCGGCACCCTGACCGAGCTGCGCCTGCCCCATGGCACGCGAGGAGACGAACGATGAGCGACGACAACCCGATCGAAGGCGAAGAGCTGCCGCACCTGCTGCTGGTGGACGACGACACCACCTTCACCCGCGTGATGGCCCGGGCCATGAGCCGCCGCGGCTTTCGCGTCAGCACCGCCTCCAGCGCCGAGGACGGCCTGATCCTGGCCCAGCAGGACCTGCCGGACTACGCCACCCTCGACCTGAAGATGGAAGGTGATTCGGGCCTGGTGCTGCTGCCCAAGCTGCTGGAACTGGACCCGGAGATGCGCGTGCTGATCCTCACCGGGTACTCCAGCATCGCCACGGCCGTGGAGGCGATCAAGCGAGGTGCCTGCAATTACCTGTGCAAGCCGGCCGACGCCGACGATGTGCTGGCCGCACTGTTGTCCGAGCATGCCGACCTGGACACCTTGGTGCCGGAAAATCCCATGTCCGTCGACCGCCTGCAATGGGAGCATATCCAGCGCGTGCTGGCCGAGCATGAAGGCAACATTTCGGCCACGGCACGGGCCCTGGGCATGCACCGTCGCACGCTGCAACGCAAGCTGCAGAAGCGTCCGGTTCGCCGCTGATGCCTCGCACAGCGGCGTGACGAACACGCGCCGCTGGTCCAGGCCATAGCCGCCATTTCCCGCACCGATCGCCATTGCTGCGCGGTGGCGGCCTGCAAGGTCAACGCAACCGCTTGCCACTGACGTATCATGGGCGCTCGAACGGCCACCCCTCAGGATCGCGCGCAATGCTCGCTCTTTTCATCCAGACGCTGAACATCACGGCCCCGGTTTTCGCCATGCTGTTTCTGGGCGTATTGCTGCGACGCATCCACCTGATCGACGACAACTTCATCCGGGTCGCTTCGTCGCTGGTGTTCAATGTCTGCATGCCGGCCCTGCTGTTCCTCGGCATCTATCACGCCGACCTGTCCGCCGCGGTCAAGCCAGGGGTCATCGGCTATTTCATCCTCTCCACGCTGGTGGGCTTCGTCTTGTCCTGGGGCGTGGCGATCTGGCGCTGCGCACCGCCGGACCGCGGCATCTACACCCAAGGGGCGTTTCGCGGCAACAACGGCGTGATCGGCCTGGCGCTAGCCGCCAGCCTCTATGGCGACTACGGCATTTCCCTCGGTGCGGTGCTGGCCGGGCTGGTGATCCTGCTGTACAACTCGCTGTCGAGCGTCGTGCTGGCGGTGTACAGCCCCAGCCTGAAGTCCGATCCGTGGAGCCTGTGCAAGAGCATCCTGAGCAATCCGCTGATCATCAGCGTGCTGGTCGCAGCCCCCATGGCCTACGCCAAGGTGCCGGTGCCCAACTGGCTGCTCACTTCCGGTGACTATCTGGCGCAGATGAGTTTGCCTCTGGCGCTGATCTGCATCGGTGGCACCTTGTCGCTGGCCGCCCTGCGCGACAGCGGCCGGCTGGCGGTGGACGCCAGCCTGGTGAAGATGCTCTGGCTGCCGCTGCTGGGCACGCTCGGTGCCTGGCTCTGCGGCTTCCGTGGGGCAGAGCTGGGCATCCTGTTCCTCTATATCGGCAGCCCGACGGCCGCGGCCAGCTACGTCATGGCCCGCGCGGCCAATGGCAACCACGAACTGGCGGCGTCGATCATCGTCATCACCACGCTCATGGCCGCCGTCACCACCAACATCGGCCTGTTCCTGCTGCAGTGGGGCGGATGGATCTAGCCGCACCGCCTTACGAACACCCTCATCTGCGCTACCAAAGGACACTTCATGCAAGACCAGAGCACACCCGACGGGTTGCAACGCGGGCTGAAGAACCGCCACATCCAGCTGATCGCGCTGGGCGGGGCGATCGGCACCGGCCTGTTCCTGGGAATCGCCCAGACCATCCAGTTGGCAGGCCCCTCGGTGCTGCTGGGTTATGCCATCGCCGGGCTGATGGCCTTCTTGATCATGCGCCAGCTGGGCGAGATGGTGGTCGAGGAGCCGGTGGCCGGCAGCTTCAGCCACTTCGCCCACCATTACTGGAGCGAGTTCGCCGGTTTCGTCTCGGGGTGGAACTACTGGGTGGTCTACGTGCTGGTGGGCATGGCCGAGCTGACCGCCGTGGGCATCTATGTGCAGTACTGGTGGCCCGATTTCCCGACCTGGGCCACGGCAGCCCTCTTCTTCGTGGTGATCAATGCCATCAACCTCACCCAGGTCAAGGTCTATGGCGAGCTGGAGTTCTGGTTCGCACTGGTCAAGGTCGTCGCCATCGTCAGCATGATCGGCTTCGGCGCCTGGCTGCTCGCCAGTGGCCATGGCGGCCCTGAAGCCAGCGTGGCCAACCTGTGGCAGTACGGTGGTTTCTTCCCTCACGGTGTCACCGGACTGGTCATGGCCCTGGCCGTCATCATGTTTTCCTTCGGCGGCCTGGAACTGGTCGGCATCACGGCGGCCGAAGCGGATGATCCGCGCCGCAGCATCCCCAAGGCGACCAACCAGGTGGTGTATCGCATCCTCATCTTCTATATCGGCGCCCTGGCGGTGCTCCTGGCCTTGTACCCCTGGCAGAAGGTGGTGCAGGGCGGTAGCCCGTTCGTGATGATCTTCCATGCCCTGGACAGCGACGTGGTCGCCACCGTGCTCAACGTCGTGGTGCTCACGGCGGCGCTGTCGGTGTACAACAGCTGCGTCTACGCCAACAGCCGCATGCTGTTCGGCCTGGCGAGCCAGGGCGATGCACCGCGCCAGTTGCTCAAGGTCAACCGTCGCGGCGTGCCGCTGGTGGCGCTGGGCGTCTCGGCGCTGGCCACCGGCTTGTGCGTGCTCATCAACTACCTGATGCCGGGCGAGGCCTTCGGTCTGCTGATGGCGCTGGCGGTGTCGGCGCTGGTGATCAACTGGGCGAGCATCAGCATCACCCACCTGAAGTTCCGCAAGGCCAAGCTGGCGGCCGGTGTGGTGCCGTTCTACCGCAGCCTGGGGCATCCGCTGACCAACTACCTGTGCCTGGCCTTCATCGTGCTGATACTGGTGGTGATGTACCTGACGCCACCGGTGCGCATTTCGGTGATGCTGATCCCGCTGTGGATCGTCGCGCTGTGGGTGGCGTTTCGCTTGAAGAAGGCCCGCCAGGCCAAAGCCTGACGGGCACCGTCAGTGTTGCCGGCGCCAGGCACGCACGGTGGTGTAGATCAGTACCACCGCCAGCACCGGCAGCACGTACAGCAGCATCATCCGCTCCAGGCGCTCGGCCAGCGGCATGCCGGTGGTGAAGGCCACCACATGCAGCCCATAGGCCAGGTATAGCGCCAGGAACACCAGACCCTCCGCGCGGGTGATGCGATAGCCCGAGTAGAACACCGGCAGGCTCAAGGCCGCGACGCCGAGCATCACCGGCAGGTCGAAGTCCAGGGCGTTCGGCGAGATCGACAGCGGCTCAGGGGTGACCAGGGCGGTCAGCCCCAGCACCCCGAACAGGTTGAACAGGTTGCTGCCGATCACCGTGCCCACGGCGATCTCGCGTTCGCCGCGCAAGGCGGCAAGCAACGCCGCCGCCAACTCCGGCAACGACGTGCACACCGCCACCACCGTCAGGCCGATGATCCGTTCCGACAGACCCAGGTCGGTGGCCACTTCCACGGCCGCCAGCAACAACAGGTGCCCCCCCAGGCTCAGCAGCGCCAGCCCACTGAACACCTGCAGCAGCGTCGTGCTCCAGAAGCGCGCAGCGCTGCGGTAGGCAGCAGTGGGCGCTGGGTAGGTGCGCGCATAGTGACGCGACTGGTGCCAGACCATGCCCAGGTAGCCCAGCATGCCCAGCAATAACAACGCACCCTCCCAGCGACCCAGTTCGCCATTGGTGGCCAGCAGGAACACCAGCGCGCTGGCCGCGATCATCAGCGGAATGTCCAGGCGCACCAGCTGGCGCGACACGCGCAGCGGCACGATCAGGGCGGCCAGGCCGAGGATCACCAGCACATTGAAGATGTTGCTGCCGATCACGCTGCCGACCGCCACGTCGGGCGCGCCCTGATAGGCGGCCTGCAGGCTGACCGTGAGCTGCGGCGCGGTACTGCCGAAGGCCACCAGGCTCAGGCCGATGATCAATGGCCTGACACGCAGGCGCGCTGCCAGCCGCAGGGCCATGCGCAGCAGTTGCTCGGCACCGAGCACCAGCAACACGAGGCCCGCTGCCAGTTGCAGGAGGCTGAAGGTCGGAAGGGTGGCGAGGTCGAAGATGGCAAGGCTCCCGTGAGGTCAGTCGCTCAGCCCTTGTACCCGGACGCGCGCCGTTCCGCTACGCAGCATGCCGATTTTTTCTGCACCAGCGCGTGACAGGTCGATGAGTCGGCCACGGGTATGCGGGCCGCGATCGTTGATGCGCACCACGACGCTGCGCTGGTTGGCCAGGTTGGTCACCAGCACCCGACTGCCGAACGCCAGGGTGCGGTGGGCGGCGGTCAGGCCGTGCTGGTCGAAGACTTCGCCGCTGGCGGTGCGGTTACCTTGATGGCGTGCACCGTAATAGGAGGCCGCGCCGGTTTCGTCGTAGCCGCGTGGGTCGACCGCCTGGTTGGCGCAACCGCCGAGCAGGGCGAGGGCAGTGAGGGATGTCGCGAAACGCATGGGTCGATCGAGGGCTCCGAGCTGACAGAAGCGGCGCAGGCTCATGGGAGCGGCGAGTCGCCGCTCCCATGAAGTCAGCCTTCGAGCTTGGCCTTGAGCAGTTGGTTCACCTGCCCGGGGTTGGCCTTGCCCTTGGAGGCCTTCATGGCCTGGCCGACGAAGAAGCCGAACATCTTGCCGCGCTTGGCCTCGTCGGCGGCGCGGTACTGCTCGACCTGTTCGGCGTTGGCCGCCAGCACATCGTCGAGCATGCGCTCGATCGCGCCGGTATCGGTGACCTGCTTCAACCCCTTGCTGTCGATGATGCTGTCCGCATCGCCTTCACCGGCGGCCATGGCCTCGAAGACGGTCTTGGCGATCTTGCCGCTGATGGTGTTGTCGCGAATGCGCTGCAACATCCCGCCCAGCCGTTCGGCGCTGACCGGCGACTGGTCGATCTCCACGCCCAGCTTGTTCAGCAGGCTGCCCAGCTCGACCATCACCCAGTTGGCGGCCAGCTTGGCGTCGCCGCCGATCTTCGCCACGTCCTCGAAGTAGTCCGCCTGTTCGCGGCTGGCGGCCAGCACGTTGGCATCGTAGGCCGACAGGCCGTACTGCTGCTGGAAGCGCTCGACCTTCTGTTGCGGCAGTTCCGGCAGGCCGGCACGCACGGTGTCCAGGAAGCTCGGCTCGATGACCACCGGCAGCAGGTCGGGGTCGGGGAAGTAACGGTAGTCGTTGGCTTCCTCCTTGCTGCGCATGGAGCGGGTCTGGTCCTTGTTGGGATCGTACAGGCGGGTTTCCTGAACCACCTTGCCACCGTCCTCGATCAGCTCGATCTGGCGCTGGATCTCGTGGTTGATCGCCTTCTCGATGAAGCGGAACGAGTTGACGTTCTTGATCTCGCAGCGGGTGCCGAACTCGACCTGGCCCTTGGGCCGCACCGACACGTTGCAGTCGCAGCGCAGCGAGCCTTCGGCCATGTTGCCGTCGCAGATGCCCAGGTAGCGCACCAGTGCGTGGATCGCCTTGACGTAGGCCACGGCCTCCTTGGCGCTGCGCATGTCCGGTTCGGAGACGATCTCCAGCAGCGGGGTACCGGCGCGGTTCAGGTCGATGCCGGTGGCGCCGTTGAAGTCTTCATGCAGGCTCTTGCCGGCATCTTCCTCCAGGTGCGCGCGGGTCACGCCGATGCGCTTGACCGTGCCATCCTCCAGGGCGATGTCCAGGTGGCCCTTGCCGACGATCGGCAGCTCCATCTGGCTGATCTGGTAACCCTTGGGCAGATCGGGGTAGAAGTAGTTCTTGCGCGCGAACACGTTGCGCGGCCCGATCTGGGCGTCGATCGCCAGGCCGAACATGCAGGCCATGCGCACGGCCTCCTGATTGAGCACCGGCAAGACCCCGGGCATGCCCAGGTCGACCAGGCTGGCCTGGGTGTTCGGCTCGGAACCGAAGGTGGTGGCGCTGCCGGAGAAGATCTTCGACGCGGTGGCGAGCTGGGTGTGAATCTCCAGCCCGATCACAACTTCCCATTGCATGTGTGAATTCCTCAGAAGCCGTTGGGGGCGCGGGTGTGCCAGTCGGTGACTTGCTGGTAACGGTGCGCGACGTTGAGCAGACGGCCTTCCTGGAAATACGGGGCCAGCAGTTGCACGCCCACCGGCAGGCCGTCGACGAAGCCGGCCGGCATCGACAGGCCCGGCAGGCCCGCCAGGTTGGCGGTGATGGTGTAGACGTCCTCGAGATAGGCGGCGACCGGGTCGTCGCTCTTGGCGCCGAGTTTCCAGGCCAGGTTCGGCGTGGTCGGGCCGAGAATCACGTCGACCTGTTCGAAGGCGGCCATGAAGTCGTTCTTGATCAGGCGGCGGATCTGCTGCGCCTTGACGTAGTAGGCGTCGTAGTAACCGGCCGACAGGGCGTAGGTGCCCACCATGATGCGTCGCTGCACTTCGCTGCCGAAGCCTTCGCCACGTGAACGCTTGTACAGGTCGGTGAGGTCCTTGGGGTCGGCGCAGCGATGGCCGAAGCGCACGCCGTCGAAGCGCGACAGGTTCGAGGACGCTTCGGCCGGGGCGATGACGTAGTAGGCCGGGATGGCATGCTGCATGTTCGGCAGGCTGATCTCCTTGACCACCGCGCCCAGTTGCTCGAGGGCCTTGACGCTGGCCTGCACGAGCTCACCGATGCGCGGGTCGAGCCCGGAACCGAAGTATTCCTTCGGCAGGCCGATGCGCAGCCCCTGGAGCGGGGCGTCGAGGCCGGCGCGGTAGTCCGGTACCGGCTCGTCGACGCTGGTGGAATCTTTCGGGTCGAAACCCGCCATGCCTTGCAGCAACAGGGCGCAGTCTTCGGCGGTACGCGCCATCGGCCCGCCCTGGTCGAGGCTGGAGGCGTAGGCGATCATGCCCCAGCGCGAGACCCGGCCATAGGTAGGCTTGAGGCCGGTGAGGCTGGTCAGGGCGGCCGGCTGGCGGATCGAGCCCCCGGTGTCGGTGCCGGTGGCCGCTGGCAGCAGGCGCGCGGCCACGGCCGCTGCCGAGCCGCCCGACGAGCCACCGGGCACGTGTTCGAGGCTCCACGGGTTCTTCACCGCGCCATAGTGGCTCGACTCGTTGGCCGAGCCCATGGCGAACTCGTCCATGTTGGTCTTGCCCAGGCTGACCATGCCGGCCTCGGCCAGGCGTGCGACCACGGTGGCGTCGTAGGGCGCGGTGAAGGTGTCGAGCATCTTCGAGCCGCAGCTGGTGCGCACGCCCTGGGTGCAGAACAGGTCCTTGTGGGCGATGGGGGCGCCCAGCAGCACGCCGTCTTCACCCTGAGCACGCCGCTGGTCGGCGTGGCGAGCCTGTTTCAGGGCCTGTTCGCGGGTGACGCTGATGAAGCTGTTGAGCTGGGGGTCGAGGCGCTCGATGCGCGCCAGCAGGGCGGTGGTCAGCTCTTCGGAGGAAAACGACTTGTCGGCGAGTCCGCGGGCGATCTCGGCCAGAGTGAGTTGATGCATGGCAGGCTCTATCCCTTACTCGATGACTTTCGGAACCAGGTACAGACCGTTCTCGGTCGACGGCGCCACGGCTTGGTAGCGGTCGCGCTGGTTGCCTTCGGTGACCTGGTCGGGACGCAGGCGCTGGGTGGCCTCGAGCGGGTGGGCAAGGGGCTCGATGCCTGAGGTGTCGACCGCTTGCATCTGGTCGACGAGCCCGAGAATACTGTTCAGGGCGTCGGTAATGCGTGGCAGTTCGCCTTCATTGAGGCCCAGGCGGGCCAGATGGGCGATCTTTTCCACGTCACAGCGTTCAAGCGCCATGGGGATCTCCAGGAAAAACGGAAACAGAATGTGTCCGTATTGAGGAACATGCCGGGATTCTGGCGGTCATACGGCCGCGATCATCGGCTGGCTTGCTCGGAAAAACTGCCAATTTACCATATTGGCTCCTTGCCCAAAATCCCCGCCATTGTTAGAGTTTGCCGCACTTTTTTACCCACGCTTTCCCCAGGGTCACTTTCCCATGTTCAAGAAACTGCGTGGCATGTTTTCCAGCGATCTGTCCATCGACCTGGGTACTGCCAACACCCTTATTTACGTGCGTGAGCGCGGTATCGTCCTGAATGAACCCTCGGTTGTTGCCATCCGTACCCACGGCAACCAGAAAAGCGTCGTGGCCGTCGGTACCGAAGCCAAGCGCATGCTGGGGCGCACTCCCGGCAACATCGCCGCCATCCGTCCGATGAAGGACGGTGTGATCGCCGACTTCAGCGTCTGCGAGAAGATGCTGCAGTACTTCATCAACAAGGTTCACGAGAACAGCTTCCTGCAGCCCAGCCCGCGTGTGCTGATCTGCGTGCCGTGCAAATCGACCCAGGTCGAGCGCCGTGCCATCCGCGAGTCGGCCCTGGGCGCCGGCGCGCGCGAAGTCTTCCTCATCGAGGAGCCCATGGCGGCGGCCATCGGTGCCGGCCTGCCGGTCGAAGAGGCCCGCGGCTCGATGGTCGTTGACATCGGTGGCGGCACCACCGAGATCGCGCTGATCTCGCTCAACGGCGTGGTCTACGCCGAGTCCGTACGCGTCGGCGGTGATCGCTTCGACGAAGCCATCGTGACCTACGTGCGGCGCAACTACGGCAGCCTGATCGGCGAGTCCACCGCCGAGCGCATCAAGCAGGAAATCGGCACCGCCTACCCAGGCGGCGAGGTGCGTGAAGTCGACGTGCGCGGCCGCAACCTGGCAGAAGGCGTGCCGCGTGCGTTCACGCTCAACTCCAGCGAGGTGCTCGAAGCGCTGCAGGAGTCCCTGGCGACCATCGTCCAGGCGGTCAAGAGTGCCCTGGAGCAATCGCCACCGGAGCTGGCCTCGGACATCGCCGAGCGCGGCCTGGTGCTGACCGGCGGTGGTGCACTGCTGCGCGACCTCGACAAGCTGCTGGCCCAGGAAACCGGCCTGCCGGTGATCGTCGCCGAAGACCCGCTGACCTGCGTGGCCCGTGGCGGTGGTCGTGCGCTGGAGATGATGGACAAGCACGCCATGGACCTGCTCTCCAGCGAGTGATCCCGGCGCTGCTGACCGCGCGCTGAACGATCGCCCGGTTTACAGGTGGCACGCACAGTGCTACCTGTATGTGCTGCGCTGACGTCCCTCGGGCGTCTTTTCCGTCAACCTGCAGGCAGGTGGCTGCATTGCGCAGTGCAATGACCGCCTGAATCGTCGTCCACGAGGAACGGCCCATTAAACCGCTTTTCTCCAAGGGCCCTTCGCTGGGCGTTCGTCTGCTCGTCCTGGTGGTGATGTCGGTCGCGCTGATGGTGGTCGACTCGCGCTTCGACGTGCTCAAGCCCGTGCGCAGCCAGATGGGCCTGGTGCTGATGGAGTCGTACTGGGTCACCGACCTGCCCCAACGTGTGTGGCAGGGCGTGGCCGGACAGTTCGGCAGCCGCACCGAGCTGATCGCCGAGAACGAGAAGCTCAAGACCGAAGCGCTGCTGCTGCAGGGGCGCTTGCAGAAGCTGGCCGCGCTCACCGAACAGAACGTGCGGCTGCGCGAGCTGCTCAATTCCTCCGCGCTGGTCAACGAGAAGGTCGAGGTGGCCGAGCTGATCGGCGTCGACCCCAACCCGTTCACCCACCGCATTCTCATCAACAAGGGCGAGCGCGACGGCGTGTTCCTGGGTCAGCCGGTGCTCGATGCCCGCGGCCTGATGGGCCAGGTGGTCGAGCTGATGCCCTACACCTCGCGCGTGCTGCTGCTCACCGATACCACCCACAGCATCCCCGTGCAGGTCAATCGCAATGGCCTGCGCGCCATCGCCAGCGGCACCGGCAATCCGGAGCGCCTGGAGCTGCGTCACGTCGCCGACACGGCCGACATCAAGGAAGGTGACCTGCTGGTGAGCTCGGGCATGGGCCAGCGCTTCCCCGCAGGGTACCCGGTGGCCACGGTCAACGAGGTGATCCACGACTCCGGCCAGCCTTTCGCCATCGTGCGCGCCATTCCCACCGCCGCGCTCAACCGCAGCCGCTACATGCTGCTGGTGTTCAGCGACCGGCGTACCCCGGAGCAGCGCGCCACCGACGCCGCCATCGCCCAGGAAGAAGCTGACCGCCAGGGCGCCAAGGACGGCCATCCAGCTACCCCGGCCGGGCAGAACCCGGCATCCGCCGGCGAGGCGCCAGCCCACGCGCCGAACGCCTCCGGTGCCTCGACGCCCGCCCACGGCAGTTCCACCTCTCACCCGGCCGCCGCGCCGGCCCAGCCACGGAGCGAATGATGGCCAGCACCCGTAGCAGAAATGGCTGGGTCATCTGGCTGACCTTCGTCATCGGCCTGTTGCTCAGCGTCACCCCGATGCCGCAGTTCATGGAGGTGTTCCGCCCCATGTGGCTGGCGTTGTTGCTGGCGTTCTGGACCCTGGCGGTGCCGAGCAAGGTCGGCATGACCACCGCGTTCGTCCTGGGCCTGGCCGAAGACGTGCTGTACGGCACGCTGCTGGGGCAGAACGCACTGATCCTCACCCTGATCACCTTCCTGGTGCTGTCACTGCAACAGCGCCTGCGCATGTTCCCCGTCTGGCAGCAGAGCCTGGTGATCCTGGTGGTCTTCGGCATCGCCCAGTTGCTCCAGCTGTGGCTCAGTGCCCTGACCGGCAACCGTTTGCCGACCCTGGCGCTGGTCTGGTCGGCGGTGATCAGCGCCTTGCTCTGGCCCTGGATCAGCTTCGCCCTGCGCGACCTGCGCCGACGCCTGCACATCCACTGACGCGCCGCACTGACAGGGAAACGTCCACATGACCGCACTGTACCTGGCCTCGGGCTCGCCGCGCCGCCGTGAACTGCTGGCGCAGATCGGCGTGCGCTTCACCCCCATCGACGCCCCCGTCGACGAGACACCGTTGCCCAGCGAGACGCCCCAGGCCTACGTCGAGCGCCTGGCGCTGGCCAAGGCCGCGGCCGGCTTCGCGGCGTTGCAAGGCCCGGGCGTGGTGCTCGGGGCCGATACCGCCGTGGTGCTCGACGGCACCATTCTTGGCAAACCCACCGACCGCGAGCATGCATTGGCCATGCTCGGCGATCTGTCCGGGCGCGAGCATCAGGTGCTCACCGGCGTCGCCGTCACCGACGGCCAACGCTCGTCGAGCCTGTGCGTCGCGACCCAGGTGCGCTTTCGTGCCATCTCGTTCGATGAAGCCTGGCGCTACTGGGCCAGCGGCGAGCCGCTCGACAAGGCGGGCGGCTACGCCATCCAGGGGCTGGGCGCGGTGTTCGTCAGTGCCATCGCCGGCAGCTATTCGGCGGTGGTGGGCCTGCCCCTGAGCGAGACCGCCGAGCTGCTCGAACAGTTCGCCATCCCCTGCTGGCAGCACGAGGAAACCGCTTGACGCTGGCCAGACGCGCGCCAGCCATCCATCATTAGCCAAGACCTTTGACGAGAACTGCCATGAGTGAAGAGATCCTGATCAACATCACCCCGATGGAGTCACGCGTGGCAGTGGTGGAAAACGGCGTTCTGCAGGAGGTGCATGTCGAGCGCACCCAGCGCCGGGGCATCGTCGGCAACATCTACAAAGGCAAGGTGGTACGCGTGTTACCTGGCATGCAGGCGGCATTCGTCGACATCGGTCTGGAGCGCGCCGCCTTCATCCATGCCTCGGAAATTTCCCAGCGCGAAGGCTCGGCCGTCGAGACCATCACCGCCTTGGTGCACGAAGGTCAGGCCCTGGTCGTGCAGGTCACCAAAGACCCGATCGGCACCAAGGGCGCGCGGCTCACCACCCAGCTGTCGATTCCCTCGCGCTACCTGGTGTACATGCCGCGCAGCAGCCACGTCGGCATTTCCCTGAAGATCGAGGACGAGGCCGAGCGAGACCGACTCAAGCAAGTGGTCAGCGATTCGATGAACCAGGAAAACCTCAAGGACGCCGGCGGCTTCATCCTGCGCACGGCAGCCGAGGGCGCCCGCGCCGAAGACATTCTCCAGGACATCCGCTACCTGCGTCGGCTCTGGGAACAGATCGCCAGCCAGATGCAGAGCTGCGGCGCACCCACGGTCATCTACGAAGACCTCGGTCTGGCTCTGCGCACCCTGCGCGATCTGGTGCACCCGAAGATCGAGAAGATCCGTATCGACTCCAGGGAGACCTTCCAGAAAACCACCCAGTTCGTCGAAGAGCTCATGCCCGAGATCGCCGACCGGCTCGAGCACTATCCCGGCGAGCGGCCGATCTTCGATCTCTACGGTGTCGAGGACGAGATCCAGCGCGCCCTGGAGCGCAAGGTGCCGCTCAAGTCCGGCGGCTACCTGGTGGTCGACCCGGCCGAGGCGATGACCACCATCGACGTCAATACCGGCGCCTTCGTCGGTCATCGCAACCTCGAAGAGACCATCTTCAAGACCAACCTCGAAGCCGCCACGGCGATCGCCCGGCAACTGCGCCTGCGCAACATCGGGGGCATCATCATCATCGACTTCATCGACATGGAAGACGAGGATCACCGCCGCCAGGTGCTGCGTACCCTGGAAAAGCAGCTCGAGCGCGATCACGCCAAGACCAACATCATCGGCATCACCGAGCTGGGCCTGGTGCAGATGACCCGCAAGCGCACCCGCGAAAGTCTCGAACAGGTGCTGTGCGAGCCCTGCATGGCCTGTCAGGGCCGCGGCAAGCTGAAGACGCCCGAGACCATTTGCTACGAAATCTTCCGTGAAATCCTCCGTGAGGCCCGTGCCTACCAGGCCGAGGGCTATCGCGTGCTGGCCAACCAGAAAGTGGTCGATCGGCTGCTGGACGAGGAATCGGGCAACGTCGCCGAGCTGGAAGCGTTCATCGGGCGAACCATTCGCTTTCAGGTCGAGTCCATGTATTCCCAGGAACAATACGATGTGGTGCTGCTCTGACTCGCGCTGATCACCCCGAGCCCTTTGCGAAAACGCCGCCAGCGACCATAGTTGATGGACGACTCGGAGGGCCTTGGTCATGGGACGTCTGAACCGGGCCCTGGGCGCCACCCGTTGGGGCCTTGGCCTGTGCGCATTGCTGACCGTGCTGGTAGCGCTGTATGTGAGCATCGGGCGGCAACTGGCACCTCTGGTCGCCGAATACCGTGCCGAGGTTCAGGACAAGGCCGAGCAGGCATTGGGTATCCCAGTGCACATCGGCGCCCTGGAAGGGCGGTGGAGCGGCCTTGCGCCGGTACTGCGGGTCAGCGACCTGCAACTGGGCGATGGTGCCGCTGCGTTGCGCCTGGACGAGGTGAAGCTGGTCCCTGACCTCTGGGCCAGCCTCAAGGCCCGCGAACTGCGCCTGGCACATATCCAGTTCGCTGGCCTGCAACTGATCGTGCGTCAGGACGCGCAGGGCGAGTGGACCCTGCAAGGCCTGCCGAAGAAGGACGACGAGCCGTTCGATGCCGCCAAGGTGCTGCGCCAGTTGCGCCAACTGGGGCGAATCGATGTCTTCGACAGTCAGGTCACGCTCCAGCCCCAGGGCCGTGAGCCGCTCACCCTGACCTACGTCAGCCTGGGCCTGAAGGCCAATCCATCGCGACAGCAGATCGAACTGCAGGCTACCCTGCCGGACGGTCAACCCTTGGCGCTGAGCCTCAACAGCCGCGCCCAGCCCCAGACCTGGCGCGAGGGTAGCTACCAGGGCTATCTGAGCCTGCCGCAGAGCGACTGGGCGCAATGGCTGCCACCGAGTCTGCTGGGGCAGTGGCATGCCGAGCGCCTGCATGGCGGCGGTGAGGTGTGGATCGATTGGCAGCAAGGAAAACTGCAGCGCGGCGTGGCCCGCGTGAATGCGCCCACGCTCCGAGGCGCCTACGCCGAGCGCAAGACCATCACGCTGGAAAATGTGGCGTTGTCAGCCTGGGTGCGGGAGGGGACACAGGGTTACGAAGCGATGGTGGACTCGCTGGCGGCGAGCATCGGCCAGGCGCGTTGGGAGAGTCGCGTCCAGGCGCGTCAGGTGCCTGGCAAGGAGGCTGCGGACGAGACATGGCAAGTCCAGGCCGACCGGCTCGACCTCACGCCGCTCACCCCGGTGATCGAAGCGCTGGCGCCCCTGCCCGACAAGCTCATGACCGTGGTCGATGCCCTGAACGTCACCGGCTCGCTGCGCAACGTGCGCCTGCACGTCAAGCCGCAGGCCGAGGGCGACCAGCGGCTGGCGTTCGCCGCCAACCTGGACAACGTCGGCTTCGACGCCTATCACGGCGCGCCGGCCGCCGGAAACGTCAGCGGCAGCATCGAGGGCGATCTGGGCCATGGCGAACTGCGCCTGGACAGCGACGCCTTCATGCTGCACCTGTCCCCGATCTTCGCCAAGCCCTGGCACTACCGCAAAGCCAATGCGCAGCTCACCTGGGCGCTGGACGGCGACGGCTTCACCCTGATCGCGCCCTACATCAAGGTACTGGGCGAGGAAGGCAACATCGCTGCGGACTTTCTCATCCGCTTCAGGTTTCACGAGCAGCAGGCCGACTACATGGACCTGCGCGTCGGCCTGACCGACGGCGACGGGCGCTACACCGCCAAGTATCTGCCGCAGGTGCTCAGTCCGGCCCTGGATGAATGGCTGCGCAGTGCCATCGTCAAGGGCAAGGTCGACGAAGGCTACTTCCAGTACCAGGGTTCGCTCAATCACGATGCCCCGGCCCACTCTCGCAGCATCAGCCTGTTCTTCGACGTACACGATGCCACCCTGGACTTCCAGCCGGGCTGGCCCCAGGTGCAGCAGGTCCAGGGCAAGGTACGCATCCAGGACAATGGCGTGCACATCCAGGCCGACAAGGGGCTGCTGCTGGGCACGAAGGTCAGCGATGTGCAGGTCGATATTCCCCCGGTCCAGGGCGATCAGCACAGCCACCTGTACCTGGACGGCACCTTCGACGGCAGCCTGGGTGATGGCCTGAAGATTCTCAAGCAGGCGCCCATCGGCACCGGTGAAATCTTCGCCGGCTGGGAGGGCGAGGGGCCGCTGCGTGGCAAGCTCAAGCTCGACATCCCGCTGGAGCACGGCCAGCGGCCCAAGGTGAAGGTCGACTTCGCCACCCGCGATGCGCGTCTGAAAGTGGAACCCCCCGCGCTCGAACTCAGCCGTCTGAAGGGTGATTTCAACTTCGACCTGGACAAAGGCTTGAGCGGCAAGGACATCACCCTCCAGGCGTTCGGCAAGCCTGTCACTGCGCAGATCTTCGCCGAGGGTCAGGACGGACAGATCCAGACCCGCATCCAGGCTTCCGGTCAGGTGGCGCTGCAGTCGCTGACCGATTGGCTGCAGGTCAAGCAACCGCTGCCGGCCTCGGGCGATCTGCCATTCCAGTTGCAATTGAAATTGGGCAGCCGCGACAACCGCCTGGACATCGATTCATCGCTCAAGGGCCTGATCATCGACCTGCCAGCACCGTTCGGCAAGGCGATGACCACCGTGCGCGACAGCAGCTTCGGCATGACTCTGCAAGGCCAGGAGCGACGTTTCGAGGCGCGTTACGCCGACCTCGCGCAACTGGCCTACGCCACTACGCTGGACAAGCCTGAACAGGGGCGCGGCGAATTGGTGCTCGGTGGCGCGAGCGCCAGTGTGCCCAGCGGCCAGGGCCTGCGCGTGCGCGGTCGGCTGGAGTCGCTGGACCTCGAACCCTGGCAGCAGCAAATGGGCAAGTACGCGGGCCAGGATCCCGGCGGCAGCGCCCGACAGACCGTGCAGAGCGTCGACCTGAGCATCGGTCGGCTCAGCGCCTTCGGCACCGTGCTCAACCAGGCCGTCGTGCGCCTGGGGCGGGTCGCCAGCGCCTGGGACCTGCGCGTGGACAGCCGCGAGGTGATGGGCAATGCGCGCATTCCTGACGCCAAGGCAGCACCCTTGGTGGTCACGTTGCAGACACTGCGCCTGCCGCCCGCCAATCCCGAGCAGGAGAACGCCGACGACGCCCCCGACCCATTGGCTTCGTTCGATCCGCGCAAGACGCCCCTGCTGGACCTGAGCATCGACAGGCTCTATCGCGGCGACGACCTGTTCGGCCGCGTGGCGCTGAAGCTGCGTCCTTCCTCGCGCGGTGTCGCCATCAACGATATCGACCTCGACCTCAAGGGCTTGCGCGTCGATGGCAGCGCAGGCTGGGACGCAGCGTCCGCAGGCAGCGCCAGTTGGTACAAAGGCCGCGTGCAAGGCGCCAATCTTGGTGATGTGCTCAAGGCCTGGGGCTTCGCCCCCACCGTGACCAGCCGCAGCTTCCGCATGGACGTGGATGGCCGCTGGCCCGGTTCCCCCGCCTCCGTCAGTCTCAAACGCTTTTCCGGGAGTCTCGATGCCGCACTGCGTACCGGGCAATTCGTCGAAGTCGAGGGCGGGGCCCAGGCCCTTCGCGTCTTCGGCCTGCTCAACTTCAACTCCATCGGTCGTCGCCTGCGCCTGGACTTCTCCGACCTGTTCGGCAAGGGACTGGCCTACGACCGGGTCAAGGGGCTGCTGGTGGCCAGCGAAGGCGTATACGTCACTCGCAAGCCCATCGCGGTCACGGGGCCGTCGAGCAATTTCGAACTCGACGGTACTCTCGACCTGGTGCGCGACCGCATCGACGCCAACTTGCAGGTGAGCCTGCCGGTGACCAACAACCTGCCGCTGGCGGCGCTCATCGTCGGCGCTCCTGCAGTGGGCGGTGCGCTGTTTCTGGTCGACCGACTGATCGGCGACAGGGTCGCGCGGTTCGCCAGCGTGCATTATCGCGTTCAGGGTCCGGTCAAAGAGCCTAAGATTACCTTTGTGAAGCCTTTCGACAAGTAATCAGGGAGCCCCCATGAAGCCAGCGGTTATCCAGATGGTCAGCCAGGATGACATTCCGGCCAACCTGCAGCGGGCGCGGGCCCTGCTGGAGCAGGCCGCTGCCGATGGCGCGCGCCTGGCCGTGCTGCCGGAGAACTTTGCGGCCATGGGTCGGCGTGACGCCGCTGCGATCGGTCGTGCCGAGGCCCTGGGGCAGGGACCGATCCTGCCATGGTTGAAAAACACCGCCCGCGACCTCAGGTTGTGGATCGTGGCAGGTACTTTGCCACTGCCCCCGGCCGATGCACCGCAGGCCAAGGCACGTGCCTGTTCGCTGCTGGTCGACGATCACGGTGAACAGGTCGCCCGCTACGACAAGTTGCACCTGTTCGATGTGGACGTGGCCGACAATCGCGGACGGTATCGCGAATCGGACGATTACGCCCACGGTGCCAAGGTGGTGGTGGCTGATACACCTGTGGGGAAGCTGGGTCTGACGGTGTGCTACGACCTGCGTTTCCCGGAGCTCTACAGCGCCCTGCGCGAAGCCGGCGCCGAACTGATCAGCGCGCCGGCAGCCTTCACTGCGGTGACGGGCGCAGCGCACTGGGAAGTGCTGATTCGCGCCAGGGCGATCGAAACCCAGTGCTATGTGCTGGCGGCCGCGCAGGGTGGAGTGCACCCTGGAGAGCGCGAGACCCACGGTCATGCGGCGATCGTCGACCCGTGGGGGCGGATACTGGCCGAACGGTCCAAGGGCGAGGCGGTGCTGCTCGCCGATCGCGACCCCGAACAACAGGCGTCCATCAGGGCGCGTATGCCGGTCGCTTCGCACCGGCGCTTTTTTCCGCAGGACGCCATGCGCCCTGCGTACACCTCGGAGTGACTATGAGCCAGATGTTATCGACCGTCAGCGATCAGCTGCTGGCGCCAGGCGGACTGACCCTCGACAGCTTGCAGGCTGTGCTGGGTGAGCTGGCCGGGCCTGGCATCGATGCGGCCGACCTGTACTTTCAGGGGCAGATCTCGGAAACCTGGGCTCTGGAAGACGGTATCGTCAAGGAAGGCAGTTTCAATCTCGACCAAGGCGTCGGCGTGCGTGCTCTGTCCGGTGAGAAGACCGGTTTCGCCTACAGCAACGCGATCGACCTCCCGGCCCTGACCTCGGCGGCACGGGCCGCACGGTCGATCTCGCGAGCAGGTCAGAACGGCACCGTGCAGGCGTTCCACTCGCAGGATGTCACCGCGCTGTATGCCCCGGGCAACCCGCTGGACGTGCTCAGCCGGGCTGAAAAGGTCGAGCTGCTCAAGCGCGTCGATGCTGCCACGCGCGCCCTGGACACGCGCATCCAGCAGGTCAGCGTGAGCATGGCCGGGGTCTGGGAGCGCATCCTGGTGGCCGCCGCCGATGGCAGCCTGGCAGCGGATGTTCGACCGCTGGTGCGTTTCAACGTCAGCGTCATCGTCGAGCACAACGGTCGCCGCGAGCGCGGTGGCCAGGGCGGTGGCGGGCGTACCGACTATCGCTATTTCACCGAGGAACGCGTCATGGGCTATGCCCGCGAGGCGCTGCGCCAGGCACTGGTCAACCTCGAAGCGCAACCGGCGCCGGCGGGCACCTTGCCAGTGGTCCTCGGTCCGGGCTGGTCGGGGGTGCTGCTGCACGAAGCGGTCGGCCACGGGCTGGAAGGCGATTTCAACCGCAAGGGCAGCTCGGCCTACAGTGGGCGCATCGGTGAGCAGGTGGCGTCCAAGTTTTGCACCATCGTCGATGACGGCACGTTGCAGGACCGTCGAGGTTCGCTCAGCGTCGACGACGAAGGTACGCCCACCGAGTGCACCACCCTGATCGAGAACGGTATTCTCAAAGGCTACATGCAGGACAAGCTCAATGCGCGTCTGATGGGCATGGCGGTCACCGGCAACGGCCGGCGCGAATCCTACGCGCACCTGCCCATGCCGCGCATGACCAACACCTACATGCGCGCAGGCCAGAGCGATCCGCAGGAAATCATCGCCTCGGTGAAGAAGGGCATCTATTGCGCCAACCTGGGCGGCGGGCAGGTGGATATCACCAGCGGCAAGTTCGTGTTTTCCACCAGCGAGGCGTACCTCATCGAGGACGGCAGGATCACCGCACCGGTCAAGGGGGCGACCCTGATCGGCAATGGTCCGGAGGCGATGAGCCGGGTGTCCATGGTGGGTAACGACCTGGCACTGGACAGCGGCGTGGGCACCTGCGGCAAGGATGGACAGTCGGTGCCGGTCGGTGTGGGCCAGCCGACCCTCAAACTCGACGCCATCACCGTGGGCGGGACCGGCGCTTGACCGCTGCAGGGGCCGCTGCGCGCAGCAGCCCCGGCCGCGCTTCAGCGCAGTCCGCGCTGCAGCTCGTCGAGGTCGCGGATGTACTTGAACACCTTGCGCGCGGCGGCAGGGGGCTTGTTCCTGGCCTTTTCGTGCTGCGCATGACGCACCAGCGAGCGCAGGTGCTGGCGATCGGTTTCCGGGAATTCGCCGACGAAGCGCTCGAGGTCTTCGTCGTTGCCGTCGATCAGCCGATCGCGCCAGCGCTCGAGCCCATGAAAACGCTCGTTGTACTGGCGTGTGGAACTGTCGATCTGCTCCAGCAGCGCCTGGATCGCGTCCACGTCCTGTACGCGCATCAGCTTGCCGACGAACGACATGTGGCGTTTGCGAGCACCATGGGCCGTGTGCCGGGACGCCTCTTCCAGGGCCTTGCGCAGCTCGTCGGTGAGTGGCAGGCGGGCGAGGGTGTCGGGCTTGAGCGTGGTGAGGCGTTCGCCGAGTTCGACCAGCGCATGCAGTTCGCGCTTGATCTGGGTCTTGCTTTTTTCGCCGTCGAAGGCGTCGTCGTATGAATCAACCATGGTGGCAGTCCGCAGGAAATCGCCGCCATAATAACCAGTCGGGGACCGCTTTGTCCGGTCCGGTCGTGCTACGGCCCTCGCCGAACGCAGAATTTGAGTGGAGAACAGCATGAGTGCAGTCCAGAGCATAGGCCCCCAGGACCTGCCGGCGTTGCAGGAACAGGTGGAGGCGATCGTCGCCGAAGCTCGGCGCCAGGGTGCCAGCGCCTGCGAGGTGGCGGTCTCCCTGGAGCAGGGCCTGTCGACCAGCGTGCGTCAGCGCGAGGTGGAAACGGTCGAATTCAACCGGGACCAGGGCTTCGGCATCACCCTGTACGTCGGCCAGCGCAAAGGTTCGGCGAGCACCTCGGCCAGTGGCGCCGATGCCATCCGCGAAACGGTCGCCGCTGCCCTGGCGATCGCCCGGCATACCTCCGAGGATGCCTGCTCCGGCCTGGCCGATGCCGCCCTTATGGCGCGCGACATGCCTGATCTGGACCTCTACCACGACTGGGACATCGCGCCCGAGCGCGCCATCGAGCTGGCTCTGGAATGCGAGGCGGCTGCGTTCGACACCGACAAGCGCATCGTCAACGCCGATGGCACCAGCCTCAACACCCATCAGGGCGTTCGGGTCTATGGCAACAGCCACGGCTTCGTGGGCGGCTATGCCTCCACTCGCCACAGCCTGAGCTGCGTGATGATCGCCGAAAGCCAAGGGCAGATGCAGCGCGACTACTGGTACGACGTCAATCGTCAAGGGCCACTGCTGGCCGACCCGCGCAGCATCGGCCAACGCGCGGCCCAGCGTGCGATAGGGCGCCTGGGCGCGCGTCCGGTGCCCACCTGCGAGGTGCCAGTGCTGTTCGCGGCGGAGTTGGCAGGCGGACTGTTCGGCAGCTTCCTGTCGGCGATTTCCGGAGGCAATCTGTACCGCAAGTCTTCTTTCCTCGAAGGCGCTCTCGGTCAGCGCCTCTTTCCCACCTGGCTGACGCTCGACGAGCGCCCGCACATCCCGCGTGCCCTTGGCAGCGCCACGTTCGATGGCGACGGCCTGGCCACCTACGCGAAACCGTTCGTGGAGAAGGGTGAGCTGGTGTCCTACATCCTCGGCACTTACTCCGGCCGTAAACTGCAACTGCCGAGCACGGCCAACGCGGGCGGCGTGCACAACCTGTTCGTCACCCATGGCACGCAAGACCAGGCGGAGCTGATCCGCAGCATGGGGCGTGGCCTGCTGGTGACCGAACTGATGGGGCATGGGTTGAACATGGTGACCGGCGATTACTCCCGCGGCGCAGCGGGTTACTGGGTCGAAAACGGTGAGATCCAGTTTGCGGTTCAGGAAGTGACGATCGCTGGCAACATGAAAGATATGTTCCAGCAAATCGTCGCAATTGGCAGCGATATCGAGAAAAGAAGCAACATCCAGACCGGTTCGGTGCTGATCGAGCGCATGACCGTCGCCGGCAGCTGACCACCGGCGACTTGCGCAGTAACGAAGAACCCGGCCCGCGTGCCGGGTTTTTTGTCACTACGAATAGGCTTGAAGTGATTCTATTTATCAATTAATAATGAATATCATTACCTGGCTACTCCGGCGATGATGTTCATGAAAACCGTTCTCCACGAGCTTCCCTACCTGGAAAACTGGCGCTGGCTCAGCCGGCGCATCCGCTGCGCGCTGGACCCGGACGAGCCGCGTCTGGTCGAGCATTACCTCGCCGAGGGCCGCTATCTGGTGTGCTGTACCGAGACCAGCGCCTGGACCGTGGCACTGACCTCCCTGCGCCTGCTGCTCGACACCGCCTGCGATCGCATGCTGCCGTGGCATTGGCGCTGCCATTGCCTGGACCAGGCCTGGCGACCCCTGCTGGACCTGCGCAATCTCGACCGCCGCGACGGCAATCAGCGCTGGCAGCCCTATGCGTTGCAGTTGGCCAATTGCGTGCTGCTGCCTTCGATTTCTCCCGATGAA
The DNA here is from genome assembly GCF_016518545.1 of Pseudomonas sp. S30. GTDB lineage: Bacteria > Pseudomonadota > Gammaproteobacteria > Pseudomonadales > Pseudomonadaceae > Aquipseudomonas. The sequence continues at coordinate 25,491 of NZ_JACVTO010000009.1, read as the reverse complement.
CTGATGCAAGGATTCGACGATGAGTGATACCCGTATCGAACGTGACAGCATGGGCGAGTTGCAGGTGCCGGTTCAGGCCCTGTATGGCGCCCAGACCCAGCGCGCGGTCGATAACTTCCCGGTCAGTGGCCAGCGCATGCCGCTGCAGTTCATCCGCGCCTTGCTGCTGGCCAAGGCGGCGGCTGCCAAAGCCAACGTCGAGTTGGGCCAGTTGAGCGAGCCGCAGGGGGCCGCCATCGTCCAGGCTGTCGAGCAACTGCTGGACGGCGATTTCATCGAGCATTTCCCGGTGGACGTGTTCCAGACCGGTTCCGGCACCAGTTCCAACATGAACGCCAACGAGGTGATCGCCACCCTTGCCAGTCGAGTGTTGGGCGACCAGGTCAATGCCAACGACCACGTCAACTGTGGGCAGAGCAGCAACGACATCATCCCGACCACCATCCATGTGAGCGCTGCCCTGGCCCTGCACGAGCAGCTGTTGCCGGCACTTGAGCATCTGGCCCAGACGATCGAGCACAAGGCCGAGCAGGTACACCGCTTCGTCAAGACCGGCCGTACGCACCTGATGGATGCCATGCCGGTGCGCATGAGCCAGGTGCTGGGCGGTTGGGCCGCACAGATCCGCGGTGCCCACGCCCAGCTGGAGGCCTGCTTGCCAGCGCTGCAGGCGCTGGCGCAAGGCGGCACGGCGGTCGGTACCGGGATCAACGCCCATCCCCATTTCGCGGCAGGCTTCGCCAAGGCGCTGGGCGGTCTCACCGGCATCGCCTTCACCCCGGGGGCGAATCTGTTCGCGCTGATTGGCTCGCAGGACACCGCCGTGGCCTTGTCCGGTCAGCTCAAGACCACGGCCGTCGCGCTGATGAAGATCGCCAACGATCTGCGCTGGATGAACTCCGGGCCTCTGGCCGGGCTGGGCGAGATCGAGCTCGAAGGCTTGCAGCCTGGCTCCTCGATCATGCCCGGCAAGGTCAACCCGGTGATTCCCGAAGCCACCGCCATGGTCGCTGCGCAGGTGATCGGCAACGACGCCACCATCGCCGTCGCCGGCCAGTCGGGCAACTTCGAACTCAACGTGATGCTCCCGGTGATCGCCCGCAACCTGCTGGAGAGCATCGAACTGATGGCCAACGTCAGCCGCCTGTTGGCCGACAAGGCCATCGCCACGTTCAAGGTCAACGAGCCCAAGCTCAAGGAAGCGCTGTCCCGCAATCCGATCCTGGTCACCGCCCTGAACCCGATCATCGGTTATCTGAAGGCCGCCGAGATCGCCAAGACCGCCTACAAGCAGGGGCGGCCGATCATCGATGTGGCCCTCGAGCACACCGACCTGTCACGCGACCAACTGGAGTCCTTGCTGGATCCGGAGAAACTGACTGCAGGCGGCATCTGAGCCGCGGTCCTCACCAGGAGAGACGTCATGCAACACTTCAAGCGCACCACGGACATCGCCAACCAGTTGTTCGAGCGAGGCGAGCTGATCGACGCCCGGGAGCATTACCTGCAGGCCCTGGCCCTCGCGCAGGTGCTGTTCGAGCGCTGGCATGACGTCGACCAGGCGGTGGCGGTCTTCGTCATCGCTCATCACAACCTGGCCGACCTGCACCTGCGGCTGAACCAGCCCCATGAAAGCGCCGACTACCTGTGTGCCGCTCATCAGCGACTGCTGCAGGCCAGTCAGGACTCGCGCCTGGCCGCGCCGCTGCGTGAAGCGGCGTTGCGCCACAGTGGGCGCACCTACACCGAGCTGCTGAACTTCATCGGCGAATACGGCCAGTACCCTCGTACCGAGCGCCTGCTCCAGCGGCAGGCAGTCCAGGCGAGTGAGCTCGCCGTCCGTCCGGACACCTTCTCACGCCCACCTGCCTATGGAATCCATTGACATGCCCCATACCTTGCCTGATCTGCCCTACGCCTACGATGCGCTGGAACCGCACATCGACGCCCAGACCATGGAAATTCACCACAGCAAGCACCACCAGACCTACATCAACAACCTCAATGCTGCGATCGAGGGCACCGAGTGGGCCGAATGGCCGGTGGAGAAGCTGGTCGGCGAGGTCAAGCAGCTCCCCGAAAAGCTCCAGGGTGCGGTGGTCAACCAGGGGGGCGGGCACGCCAATCACAGTCTGTTCTGGAAAGTGATGTCCCCAAGCGGGGGCGGTCAGCCCTCGGGCCAGCTGGCAGAGGCCATCCAGGCCCAACTGGGCGGCTTCGACGCTTTCAAGGAGGCGTTCACCAAGGCGGCGCTCAGCCGTTTTGGCAGCGGCTGGGCATGGCTGAGCGTGACCCCGCAAAAGACCTTGGTCGTGGAGAGCAGCGGTAACCAGGACAGCCCGCTGATGCACGGCAACACACCCGTGTTGGGTCTGGATGTGTGGGAGCATGCCTACTACCTCAAATACCAGAACCGCCGGCCGGAGTACATTGGCGCCTTCTACAACGTCATCGACTGGGCGGAAGTGGAACGTCGTTACCTAGATGCCATCAAGTGAGCCGGCCCCTATGCGCTCGCAGGTGATGTCCGTCAGTAGCGTGCGCCTGTTCCGCCTGGCGCTCGGGACGCTACTCATGCTGGTCGGCACGGCGTTGCTGGTGGCCCGTGGCATCGCCTGGCTCGATCTGGAGCCACGCATGCTGCGGGCGCTGGAGGGGGGCGCCTTGTGCGCCCTGGGCACCGCACTGGGAGCGGTGCCGGTGCTGGTGATCCGCAACATGCCGGTGACGGTCGCCGATACCCTTCTGGGCTTTGGCGCCGGGGTGATGCTGGCGGCGACGGCATTCTCGCTGATCATCCCGGGGCTGGATGCCGCCCAGGCCATCGGTTTCACGCCGTGGGGGGCTGGCGCGCTGGTCAGCGCAGGGTTGCTGGCAGGGGCGTTTTGCCTGTTCCTGATCGACCTGCGTGTCGGCAGGGCCTCACCTGAAGCCTTGATGGTGCAGGACGGGCAGCCGGTGGTCGCTGCGCGGGTCTGGTTGTTCGTGGCGGCGATCATCGCGCACAACATTCCCGAAGGCATGGCGATCGGCGTGTCAGCCGGGGGCGGCATGCCCGACGCCGACAGCCTGGCCATGGGCATCGCCCTTCAGGACGTGCCCGAGGGGCTGGTCATCGCGCTGGTTCTGGCCGGAGCCGGCATGCACCGGTTCAAGGCTTTCCTGATCGGCGCCGCGTCGGGGCTGGTCGAGCCGTTGGCGGCCCTGATCTGCGCCTGGCTGGTGAATGTCGCACAGTTGTTGCTGCCACTGGGCTTGGCTTGCGCCGCAGGCGCGATGCTGCTGGTGGTGACCCAGGAAATCATTCCGGAGTCGCGCAGCAACGGCAATCACCGTCTTGCCAGCCTGGGGCTGTGCATCGGCTTCTGCCTGATGATGGTGATGGATACGGCGATGTCCTGAGGTCTGCTGAGGATCTCGGGATCATTCGCCCTCGTCGAAGAAGTTCTCGATCAGCTCCACCAGGGCTTGCAGGGCCTGTTCGTCCTGTTCGCCCTCGGTGCTCAGGTGCACCGGAGTACCTTTGCCCGCCGCCAGCATCATCACCGCCATGATGCTCTTGCCGTCCACCATTTTGTCAGGCGCACGACCAATACGGACCTGGCAGGGAAACTTTCCTGCCACACCGACGAACTTGGCGGCCGCCCGGGCATGCAGGCCCAGCTTGTTGATGATGGTGATTTCACGGGCGGGCATCGTCGGGTGGATCCTGTGTGTTAGAGGTCGCGGTGGCGGACCTGGACGTTTTTCAAGGTGCTCTGCAGCTGTCGACCAAGGCGTTCGGTGAGATAGACCGAGCGGTGATGCCCCCCGGTACACCCGATGGCGATGGTCACATAGGCCCGATTGCTTGCAGCGAAGCGCGGCAGCCATTTGAGCAGGTAGCTGGAGATGTCCTGATACATGTCTTCGACGTCCGGCTGTGCTGCCAGGTAGTCAATGACCGGCTGTTCGAGGCCGGAGTGCTCACGCAACTCAGGCTTCCAGTAGGGATTGGGCAGGCAGCGTACGTCGAACACCAGGTCGGCGTCCACTGGCATACCGCGCTTGAAACCGAAGGACTCCACCAGGAAGGCGGTGCCAGGCTCAGGCTGGCTCAGCAGGCGCAACTTGATCGCATCGCGCAGCTGGTACAGGTTCAGGCGGGTGGTGTCGATCTTGAGGTCGGCCAGGTCTGCGATAGGGCCAAGCAATTCGGTCTCGAAGCGAATCGCCTCGGCGAGCGACCGGTTGGGGTTGGTCAAGGGGTGACGACGACGTGTTTCGGAAAAACGCTTCAACAGCGTATCTTCATCGGCGTCGAGATAGACCACATCGCACTGGATGTGTCGGGCGCGGGCCTCATCGAGCAGTTCGGGGAAGCGCGACAAGTGGCTTGGCAGATTGCGTGCGTCGATGGACACCGCGACCTTGGGCTGCGACAGCTCCGTGTTGATGAGGGCGCTTTCGGCCAATTGGGGCAAGAGCCCCGCTGGCAGGTTATCGATGCAGTAGTAGCCGCTGTCCTCCAATACATCGAGCGCGGTGCTCTTGCCGGAGCCGGATCGGCCGCTGACGATGATCAGTCGCATGTTCTAGAGCTCGTTCTGGGCGTTCAGGACGACTTGATAGAGGGCTTCGTTGCTATCGGCGGCGCGAAGGCGATCGCGAACGTCCTTGCGATCGAGCATGCCCGCAATCTGACTCAACAATTTGAGATGACCGTCCGTAGCCGCTTCGGGCACCAGCAGAACGAACAGCAGATCGACCGGCGCGCCATCGATGGCGTCGTAGTCGATTGGCGAGCTCAGGTGCAGCAGGGCACTGACCGGCTGGGTGCAGCCTTCCAGGCGACAGTGCGGAATGGCGATACCGTTACCAAAACCGGTCGAACCCAGTCTCTCGCGTGCGAGAAGCTTTTCGAAGACGTCCTGCATCTTCAGCTCGGGCACTTGAGCGGCAATGAGGGTGGCGACCGTTTCCAGGACGCGCTTCTTGCTGCCGCCCGGCACGTTCACCAGGGAACGGCCGGGGGTCAGGATGGATTCTAGTCGTGTCATGAATGAGGGGGATCAGCGAGCGCCTGCACCTTGCAGCAGGCTTTGCTGTTTTTCCTTGTGTTTTTTCAGTTGGCGGTCGAGCTTGTCGGCCAAGGCGTCTATCGCTGCATACATGTCTTCATGTTCGGCGTTGGCCACCACTTCACCACCTGGAATCTGCAGGGTGGCTTCGACCTTCTGCTGCAGTTTCTCGACCTTCAGAATGACCTGCACGTTGGTGATCTTGTCGAAATGACCCTCAAGGCGGCCCAGCTTCTCGAGCACATAGTTGCGCAGCGGTTCGGTCACTTCTACATGGTGTCCACTGATGTTGGGTTGCATACAGCCTCTCCTTTCGTTGCCGTGCATAAAGAGGCAGGTATTGCACCTGCCACTGAAACGCTGTGGCACATCCGGCGTCACATCAGTCGCTTGCGCTCGCTGGACGGTGCAATGCCCAGCGACTCGCGGTACTTGGCGACGGTGCGACGAGCAACCTGGATGCCTTGTGCCTCCAGTAAACCAGCGATCTTGCTGTCACTCAATGGCTTTTTCTGATTTTCCGTCGCAACCAGTTTCTTGATGATTGCGCGGATCGCCGTGGACGAACATTCGCCGCCTTCGGCAGTACTCACGTGGCTCGAGAAAAAGTATTTCAACTCATAGATGCCACGGGGCGTATGCATGTATTTCTGGGTCGTGACCCGCGAGATGGTCGATTCGTGCATGCCCACCGCCTCGGCGATGTCATGGAGCACCAGGGGTTTCATGGCTTCGTCACCATGGTCGAGGAAGCCGCGCTGATGCTCGACGATTTGCGTGGCGACCTTCATCAGCGTTTCATTGCGGCTTTGCAGGCTCTTGATGAACCAGCGGGCCTCCTGCAACTGGTTGCGCATGAAGGTGTTGTCGGCGCTGGTGTCGGCGCGGCGCACGAATCCTGCGTACTGGGCATTGACCCGCAGTCGCGGAACCGCCTCCTGGTTCAGCTCGACCAGCCAGCGATCGCTGTCCTTGCGCACGATGACGTCGGGCACCACGTACTCCGGCTCGCTGGACTCGATCTGCGAGCCAGGGCGCGGGTTGAGGCTCTGCACCAGTTCGATGACCTGGCGCAGTTCATCTTCCTTGAGCTTCATGCGGCGCATCAGCTGGCTGTAGTCACGGCTGCCGAGCAGATCGATGTAGTCGGTGACCAGGCGTTGAGCCTCGGCCATTTTCGGTGTGCTGGCCGGCAATTGTCGTAACTGCAGCAGCAGGCACTCGCCCAGCGTGCGGGCACCGACACCCGCCGGTTCGAACTGCTGGATGCGGTGCAGGACGGCCTCCACCTCATCCAGTTCGATGTCCAGTTCGGCGTCGAACCCTACGCAGATTTCTTCGAGGCTGTCTTCGAGGTAGCCCTGCGCATTGATGCTGTCGATGAGGGTGACGGCGATGAGTCGGTCGGTGTCCGACATCGGGGCGAGGTTGAGCTGCCAGAGCAGGTGGCTCTGCAGGCTCTCGCCAACCGAGGTGCGCGTGGTGAAATCCCACTCGTCGTCGTCGTTGCTTGGCAGGCTGCTGGCGCTGGTCTGGTAGATGTCTTCCCAGGCCGTGTCGACTGGCAGCTCGCTGGGGATGCGTTCGCTCCACTCGCCCTCTTCGGATGATTCACCGCTGCCGGCGCTTTCCTGGAAGCTGGTGTCCTGAGGTTCGGCAACCGGCTTGCTGTCGCCGTTCTCGGCCATCGGATCGCTGTTGTCGAAGTCGTCGCCTTCTTCCTGGCGCTCGAGCATCGGGTTGGATTCCAGCGCTTCCTGGATTTCCTGCTGGAGATCCAGGGTGGAAAGCTGGAGCAGACGAATGGCCTGTTGCAACTGCGGGGTCATCGTCAGTTGCTGGCCCATTTTTAGGACGAGCGATGGTTTCATGGCTGGGGCTTAATACCTTGTTCGCCGGCGCGCATGCGCCATCCACTACACGGCGCCGGAGCGCCAAATCTTAAGCAAGTTATATGCCTGAAATTGTAGCGTTTGCCTAGAGCACTGTAACACTTAAGCCCATGTCAACGGCTTTTTACAGTGCTCCAGGCCGATTCCACCGTCACAGGCGGAACTCATGACCCAGGTAGACTTCCTTGACCAGTTGGTTGGCCAGGATAGTTTCCGCGTCGCCCTCGGCAATCAGCTGACCATCATTGACGATGTAGGCCGTTTCGCAGATATCCAGGGTTTCACGAACGTTGTGGTCCGTGATCAGCACGCCGATGCCCTTGGCCTTCAAGTGATGGATGATCTGCTTGATGTCGCCCACGGAAATGGGGTCGACACCCGCGAAGGGTTCGTCCAGAAGGATGAACTTCGGCGAAGTCGCCAGTGCCCGGGCGATTTCGACGCGACGTCGCTCGCCGCCGGACAGGCTCATGCCCAAGTTGTCGCGGATGTGGCTGATGTGGAATTCCTGCAGCAGGCTCTCCAATTCCTGGCGGCGGCCGTCCCGGTCCAGGTCCTTGCGGGTTTCGAGGATGGCCATGATGTTGTCGGCCACCGACAGCTTGCGGAAGATCGAAGCCTCCTGCGGCAGGTAGCCGATGCCCGCCTGCGCACGACCATGCATGGGCTGGTGGCTGACGTCATGGGTGTCGATGAGCACACGGCCCTGGTCGGCTTGCACCAGGCCCACGATCATGTAGAAGCAGGTGGTCTTGCCGGCGCCGTTGGGGCCGAGCAGGCCGACGATCTGCCCGCTGTCGATGGACAGGCTCACGTCGCGCACGACCTGGCGGCCCTTGTAGCTCTTGGCCAGGTGCTGAGCTTTGAGGGTTGCCATCTATTCGGCCTTTTTCTTGGGTTGGATCACCATGTCGATACGCTGGCGAGGCTGAGTGACCTTGCCGCCACGACCTGCGGTGGCCACCTGGGTCTTGGTGTTGTAGACGATCTTCTCGCCCTCGGTGGTGTTGCCTTCGTTCTCCACCTTGGCGCGGTCAGTCAGGATCACCATGTCCTTCTGCGCCTGGTACTGGATGGTGACGGCCCAGCCTTTCATCTTGTCGGGCTTGGCAGGGGACTGCTGCTGCTCGAAATAGGCCAGGTTGCCCACCGAAGTGACGACGTCGATGTCGCCGGAGGGCGCGCGGGTCATGGTCACGGTGTTGCCTTTGATCATCATGGAGCCCTGGGTGATGATCACGTCGCCGGTATAGGTGGCAACGCCCTGCTTGTCGTCCAGATGCGCGTTGTCCGCCTGGATGCGGATAGGCTGGTCACGGTCGTTCGGCAGGGCCAGGGCGCTCGCGCTTCCCAATGCTGCGCTCAGGCTGAGCAAAAGGGGGAGGGTTTTAACGAGCCTCATACTGTCCTCTTACGTTGGACAGCAGGTCCATCCTGCCGTCTTCCAAATACGCTTTCATTCCCACGCCCGTGGTCGTGCCACCGGCGCCGTCGATTCTAACGGCTTGCTCGGTCTGCGCATATTGCTTCTGTGGGAACACTGTCATGCGGCTGCTGGTGATGAGCATGTCGCGCTGCTTCTCGTCGGTGCGGGCGATGCGCACGTTGTCGATCAATTCGACCTCGGTACCGTCCGGGTTGACCTCGGCTCGCACGCTCTGCACGTGCCAGGGGAACTGGGTGCCGCGGAAAATGTGCAGGTCCGGCGTGGTCACCAGGGTGACCTCGCTGGCCTTGAGGTGCTCGACCTTGTCGGCGGTCATGTCGTACTGCAGGCCGCCGTCGGGCAGGAACTGTACGCTATGCGCGTTGATCGCGTAGTAGTCGATGGCATTCGCATCGACCTGCGCCTCGGGCTCGTCGAGGAAACTTTCGGGGCTGATGTTCCAATAGCCGACAGCCACCAGCACGGCGGCGATGGCCATCAGCACGATGGCGTTGCGGATTTTCTTGCTGAGCATGTCTGGGCCTACGACTACAGGTAGTGAGCATTGGCAGCGTCCAGGGTCCCCTGGGCCTGCATGATCAGTTCGCAGAACTCGCGAGCGGCACCTTCGCCGCCGCGAGCCTGGGTGACGCCATGGGCGTGTTCGCGTACGAAGCGGGCGGCGTTGGCCACCGCCATGCCCAGGCCGACTCGGCGGATCACCGGCAGGTCGGGCAGGTCGTCACCCAGGTAGGCCACCTGTTCATGGTGCAACCCGAGTTCGGCCAGCAATCCATCGAGCACCACCAGCTTGTCTTCGCGCCCCTGGAACAGGTGGGGTATCCCCAGGTTGCGGGCACGACGCTCGACCACGGGGGTTTTCCGGCCGCTGATGATGGCGGTGGTGACGCCCGATGCCATGAGCATCTTGATACCGTGACCGTCCAGGGTGTTGAAGGTCTTGAATTCACTGCCGTCTTCGAGGAAGTACAGACGGCCATCGGTGAGCACGCCATCCACATCGAAAACCGCCAGCTTGATGGCCTTGCCGCGTTGCATCAGGTCCTGGTTCATTCACATCACTCCGGCACGCAGCAGGTCGTGCATGTTCAGGGCGCCCGTCGGACGATTCTGTTCGTCCACCACCACCAGCGCGCTGATCTTGTGGTCTTCCATGATCTTGAGCGCTTCGGCCGCGAGCATCTCGGCCCGCGCAGTCTTGCCGTGCACCGTCATCACTTCGTCGATCAGTGTGCGGTGGACATCGATGCTGCGGTCCAGGCTGCGACGCAGGTCGCCGTCGGTGAAGACCCCGGCCAGACGGCCATCGGACTCCATCACCACGGTCATGCCCAGGCCCTTGCGCGACATCTCCAGCAGCGCGTCCTTGAGCAGCGTGCCGCGCTGTACCTGAGGCAGTTCGTCGCCCTTGTGCATGACATCTTCCACCTTGAGCAGCAAGCGACGACCCAAGGCGCCGCCTGGGTGGGAGAACGCGAAGTCCTCGGCGGTGAAGCCGCGCGCTTCGAGCAGGGCGATGGCCAGCGCATCGCCCAGCACCAGGGCCGCCGTGGTGGACGAGGTGGGTGCCAGGTTCAACGGGCAGGCTTCCTGTCCGACGCTGGCGTCCAGGTTGACGTCGGCCGCCAGTGCCAGGGCCGATTCGGTCTTGCCGGTCAGGCTGATCAACCGGATGCCCAGGCGCTTGATCAAAGGCAGCAGGGTGACGATTTCAGCGGTGCTGCCGGAGTTGGACAGCGCCAGAATGATGTCGTCCCGGGTGATCATGCCCATGTCGCCGTGGCTGGCCTCGGCCGGGTGCACGAAGAACGAGGGGGTGCCGGTACTGGCCAGCGTCGCGGCGATCTTGTTGCCGATGTGACCGGACTTGCCCATGCCGACCACCACGACGCGTCCCTTGCTGCCGAGGATCAATTCGCACGCCTTGACGAACTGGTCGTCGATGCGGGCGCGCAGGCCTTGAACGGCTTCGATTTCCAGGCTCAGGGTGCGCTGTGCGGAATGGATCAGCTCGCTGGATTGGCTCATGTCTAGAACGATGTCAGAGGGAAAGGCGTCGATTATAGCGACAATGTGAGAAACCCTCATCCTTCCGTTGTCGTAGGAGAGGGCAGCGCTGGCTGTACGGCGGCTGAATGGCCTGGGAAAGGGCCTTGGGGAGCTTTTAGCGCGGTGCTATAGTCCGCGGCTGTTTGGCTTGGGCCGCTGGCGCACGTGTCTTCTGCAAGAGGGCCGGCGTCCATGATGCTCAGGCCGCCTAGCAAGGAGTCTAGATGAGTTCGGATAGCGCCTACGCGGTCGAGTTGAAGGGCGTCACCTTCAAACGCGGTTCGCGCAGCATTTTCAGCGATGTCGACATCCGTATCCCTCGCGGCAAGGTGACGGGGATCATGGGACCTTCCGGGTGTGGCAAGACCACGCTGCTGCGGCTGATGGGTGCGCAGTTGCGCCCGGCCAGCGGTGAAGTGTGGGTGGCCGGGAAAAACCTGCCGGCACTGTCGCGCAGCGACCTTTTCGATGCGCGCAAACAGATGGGCGTGCTGTTCCAGAGCGGCGCCCTGTTCACCGATCTGGATGTGTTCGAGAACGTGGCCTTCCCGTTGCGCGTGCACACCGACCTGCCCGACGAGATGATTCGCGACATCGTGCTGATGAAGCTCCAGGCCGTGGGGTTGCGTGGTGCCCTCGAGCTCATGCCCGACGAACTGTCCGGTGGCATGAAGCGTCGCGTGGCGCTGGCTCGGGCGATCGCGCTGGATCCGCAGATCCTGATGTACGACGAGCCTTTCGTGGGCCAGGACCCGATCGCCATGGGTGTCCTGGTGCGCCTGATCCGCTTGCTCAACGACGCCCTGGGGATCACCAGCATCGTGGTGTCCCACGACTTGGCCGAGACGGCGAGCATCGCCGACTATCTGTACGTGGTCGGGGACGGCCAGGTTCTGGGGCAGGGCACTCCTGAAGAACTGCTGGGCTCGGACAACCCGCGTATCCGCCAATTCATGAATGGTGATCCGGACGGTCCGGTGCCTTTCCACTTCTCCGCGCCTGATTATCGCGCCGATTTGCTGGGGGCGCGCTGATGCGTAGAAAATCCATAGTGGAACGCATCCGCCTGTTCGGTCGGGCGGCTATCGACGTGCTGGCAGTGCTGGGGCGTTCATGTCTGTTCCTGTTCCATGCCCTGGTCGGACGAGGCGGCATCGGCGGCGGCTTTCAACTGCTGACTCGCCAGCTCTATTCGGTCGGCGTGCTGTCGCTGGCCATCATCGTCGTGTCCGGCATGTTCATTGGCATGGTGCTGGCGCTTCAGGGCTACAGCATCCTGGCCAAGTACGGTTCGGAGCAGGCCGTCGGTCAGATGGTCGCCCTGACCCTGCTGCGCGAGCTCGGACCAGTGGTCACGGCGCTGCTGTTCGCCGGACGTGCAGGCTCGGCGCTGACTGCCGAAATCGGCAATATGAAATCCACCGAGCAGCTGTCCAGCCTGGAAATGATCGGCGTGGACCCCCTCAAGTACATCGCGGCCCCGCGCCTCTGGGCAGGTTTCATCTCGCTGCCGCTGCTGGCGCTGATCTTCAGCGTGGTCGGCATCTGGGGTGGCTCGTGGGTCGCCGTGGATTGGCTCGGGGTCTACGAAGGCTCGTTCTGGGCCAACATGCAGAACAGCGTTTCGTTCAGCGATGACGTCGTCAACGGCCTGATCAAGAGCCTGGTGTTCGCCTTCGTCGTCACCTGGATCGCCGTGTTCCAAGGGTATGACTGCGAGCCCACCTCAGAAGGGATCAGTCGTGCCACCACCAGGACCGTGGTCTATGCCTCGCTGGCAGTCCTGGGTCTGGACTTTATTCTGACCGCCTTGATGTTTGGAGATTTCTGATGCAAAACCGCACCCTGGAAATCGGTGTCGGCCTGTTCCTTCTGGCCGGAATCCTGGCGCTGCTGCTGCTGGCCCTGCGCGTCAGCGGGTTGTCCGCGAGCCCGAGCAGCGATACCTATAAAGTTTACGCCTACTTCGACAATATCGCCGGTTTGACTGTCAGAGCCAAGGTGAGCATGGCCGGTGTGACCATCGGCAAGGTCACGGCCATCGATCTGGATCGCGACTCGTTCACCGGTCGAGTCACGCTGCAACTGGACAAGTCGGTCGACAACCTGCCGACCGATTCCACCGCATCCATCCTGACCGCCGGGCTGCTGGGCGAGAAATACGTGGGCATCAGTGTTGGCGGTGAGGACAAGGTGCTCAAGGAAGGCAGTACCATCCATGACACCCAGTCGGCCCTGGTGCTCGAAGATCTGATTGGCAAGTTCCTGCTCAACACCGTTGGCAAGGAACCCAAGGAAGCCCAACCCGCTAATTGAGGAGTTCCCATGATTTCGATTCTGCGACGCGGTCTGCTGGTCGTGTTGGCTGCCCTGCCTCTGATGAGTCAGGCAGCGCCGGGCCAATCCCCGCGCGATGTGGTGCAGAGCACCACCACCGAGCTACTGACCGACCTCAAGGCCAATCGGGCACAGTACAAGGCCAACCCCCAGGCATTCTACGACGCCCTCAATCGTATTCTGGGACCGGTCGTGGATGCCGAGGGCGTTTCCAAAAGCATCATGACCGTGAAGTACTCGCGCAAGGCCACCCCTGCGCAGATGCAGCGCTTCCAGGAAAATTTCAAGCGCAGCCTGTTCCAGTTCTACGGTAATGCACTGCTGGACTACGACAACCAGGGCATCAGCGTGGACCCCGCCCGGCCCGACGACGGCGAACGTGCCACGGTCGGCATGAAGGTATCCGGCAACAACGGCGCGGTCTATCCCGTGCAGTACACCCTGGAAAACATCAGCGGCGACTGGAAGGTGCGCAACGTCATCGTCAACGGCATCAATATCGGCAAGCTGTTCCGCGACCAGTTCGCCGACGCCATGCAGCGCAACGGCAATGACTTGGACCGGACCATCGATGGCTGGGCCGGTGAAGTGGCCAAGGCCAAGCAGACCGCCGATGCCTCGCCCGAGAAGGCGGTCAAATGACTGATGCCTCGGTGAGCATGGCCGAACCGGGTACCTTGTGCCTGTCCGGGGTACTGGACTATCGCAGCGGACCGGCCCTGCGCAAGCAGGGCAAGGCGCTGATCGCCGCCAGTGAGGGGCCTCGTCTGGTGCTCGATTGTTCTCGGGTGAGCAAGTCCAGCAGCGTAGGGCTGTCCCTGCTGCTGGCCTTCATCCGTGACGGGCAGGGCGGCGGCAAGGTCTGCGAAGTGCGTGGCATGCCCGCCGGCATGCAGGAAATTGCCCAAGTCTACGACCTGGACGCGGTATTGGCCGGCTGAGTGCCGTGCGATGGGATAGGGCCCCTCGGTCAGCGCGTCCATGTATGGGCTTCGCAGGCGAGGGGCTTTTTTGTATCATGGCCGACCCGCGCGCGTTGGGCGCCGATTGAGGTTGAGCATGCAGGCCGTAGAAGTTAAGAGCTTTCTTGAAGAGAAACTGCCGGGAACCCGTGTCGAAGTCGAGGGTGAAGGCTGCAACTTCCAATTGAACGTGATCAGCGACGAGCTGGCCGGCCAGAGCCCGGTCAAGCGCCAGCAGGCGATCTATGCTCACCTGAATCCGTGGATCGCCAACGGCAGCATCCATGCGGTAACGATGAAATTCTTCAGCAGCGCAGCCTGGGCTGAGCGCACCTGAGCCAACGTTGGCGGCGAGATTGAAATGGACAAACTGATTATTACTGGTGGCGCGCGTCTCGATGGCGAGATTCGCATTTCCGGGGCCAAGAATGCGGCGTTGCCCATCCTGGCGGCGACCCTGCTGGCCGATGGCCCTGTCACCGTCGGCAACTTGCCGCACCTGCACGACATCACCACCATGATCGAGCTGTTCGGTCGCATGGGCATCGAGCCTGTGATCGACGAGAAGCTGGCCGTGGAGATCGACCCGCGCACCATCAAGACGCTGGTCGCGCCCTATGAGCTGGTCAAGACAATGCGCGCCTCGATCCTGGTGCTGGGGCCGATGGTCGCCCGCTTCGGCGAAGCCGAGGTCGCGCTGCCGGGCGGTTGCGCCATCGGCTCGCGTCCTGTCGACCTGCACATTCGCGGGCTGGAGGCCATGGGCGCGAACATCGAGGTGGAGGGCGGCTACATCAAGGCCAAGGCGCCAGAAGGCGGCCTGCGCGGTGCGCACTTCTTCTTCGACACCGTGAGCGTGACCGGTACCGAGAACATCATGATGGCCGCTGCCCTGGCCAAAGGCCGCAGCGTGCTGCAGAACGCCGCCCGTGAGCCGGAAGTGGTCGACCTGGCCAACTTCCTGATCGCCATGGGTGCGAAGATTCACGGCGCCGGCACCGACACCATCACCATCGATGGCGTGGAGCGTCTGCACTCGGCCACCTACCGCGTGATGCCCGACCGTATCGAGACCGGTACCTACCTGGTCGCCGCCGCAGTGACTGGCGGCCGGGTCAAGGTCAAGGACACCGATCCGACCATTCTCGAAGCGGTGCTGGAGAAGCTCAAGGAATCCGGGGCCGAGGTCACCACCGGCGACGACTGGATCGAGCTGGACATGCATGGCAAGCGGCCCAAGGCCGTGAACCTGCGTACCGCGCCTTATCCTGCATTCCCTACCGACATGCAGGCGCAGTTCATTTCCCTGAACGCCGTTGCCGAGGGCACCGGTGCGGTGATCGAGACCATCTTCGAAAACCGTTTCATGCACGTCTATGAAATGCACCGCATGGGTGCGCAGATCCAGGTCGAAGGCAACACTGCCATCGTCACGGGCGTCACTGCGCTCAAGGGTGCGCCGGTGATGGCCACCGATCTGCGTGCGTCGGCGAGCCTGGTGCTGTCGGCGCTGGTCGCCGAGGGCGATACCCTGATCGATCGGATCTACCACATCGACCGCGGCTACGAGTGCATCGAAGAGAAGCTGCAGATGCTGGGCGCCAAGATCCGCCGAGTGCCGGGCTGAGTCGCCCTCTGCAAGTGATCGGCACAGGGAAGTGCCTGCCGAATCGAACACGATCGGGTCATGGACCCGGTCGCCAGTCGCTGCTTGAGGACTAACGTTGCAATGTTGACCATCGCGCTTTCAAAGGGCCGTATTCTCGACGATACCCTGCCATTGCTGGCAGAAGCCGGCATCGTGCCGACCGAGAACCCGGACAAGAGCCGCAAGCTGATCATTCCCACCACGCAGGATGACGTGCGCCTGCTGATCGTGCGCGCTACCGATGTGCCGACCTACGTCGAGCACGGCGCTGCCGATCTGGGCGTGGCCGGCAAGGACGTGCTGATGGAATACGGCGGTCAGGGGCTCTACGAGCCGCTGGACCTGCAGATCGCCCAGTGCAAGCTGATGACCGCCGGCGTGGTCGGCGCTGCCGAACCCAAGGGGCGTCTGCGGGTGGCCACCAAGTTCGTCAACGTCGCCAAGCGTTACTACGCCGAGCAGGGGCGTCAGGTCGACATCATCAAGCTGTACGGCTCGATGGAGCTGGCACCGCTGATCAACCTCGCCGACAAGATCATCGACGTGGTGGACACCGGCAACACCCTGCGCGCCAATGGCCTGGAGCCCCAGGAGCTGATCGCGACGATCAGCTCGCGCCTGGTGGTGAACAAGGCGTCGATGAAAATGCAGCACGCCCGCATCCAGCATCTGATCGACACCCTGCGCCAGGCTGTCGAATCCCGACACCGCGGCTGACTTCTGCGCGCGACCTCCGCTGTCGCGCCGGTCCTCGCGCGTTCCGACCACTTTCTCAGGTGCCCGCGCGGATGGACTGCTAGCCTAGGGCGCCTGAGCATCCGTCATTCATAACGAGGCCCTCGCCATGACCCTGTCCACTGCAATAGCCCGTCTCAACGCCGCTGATCCGGACTTCGCGCGCCATCTGGATCATCTGCTGAGCTGGGAAAGCGTGTCCGACGAGGCGGTCAACCAGCGGGTGCTGGATATCATCAAGGCCGTGCGCGAGCGCGGCGATGCGGCGCTGGTCGAGTTCACCCAGCGCTTCGACGGCGTGACGGCCACCTCCATCGATGAGTTGATCCTCGATCGCCAGCGCCTCGAGCTGGCCTTGACGCGCATCAGCCCGGCCCAGCGCGAGGCGCTGGAGACCGCAGCCGGCCGTGTACGGGCCTACCACGAGCGACAGAAGCAGGATTCTTGGCAGTACACCGAGGCCGACGGCACGGTACTGGGACAGAAGGTCACACCGCTGGACCGCGCCGGCCTGTATGTCCCGGGCGGCAAGGCGTCTTACCCGTCATCCGTGCTGATGAACGCCATTCCGGCCAAGGTCGCCGGCGTCGGCGAAGTGGTGATGGTGGTGCCGACCCCCCGTGGCGAAATCAACGAACTGGTGCTGGCCGCGGCCTGCATCGCCGGTGTCGACCGCGTGTTCACCGTGGGTGGCGCCCAGGCGGTCGCGGCGTTGGCCTACGGTACCGAGAGCGTGCCGCAGGTGGACAAGATCGTCGGTCCCGGCAACATCTACGTTGCTACGGCCAAGCGCCATGTCTTCGGCCAGGTCGGGATCGACATGATCGCCGGCCCCTCGGAGATACTCGTGGTGTGCGACGGTTTGAGCGATCCGGACTGGATCGCCATGGACCTGTTTTCCCAGGCCGAGCACGATGAGGACGCCCAGGCCATTCTGGTCAGTCCGGATGCCGAGTTCCTCGAGCGCGTGGCTGCGAGCATCGACAAACTATTGCCGACGATGGAACGTGCCGAGATCATCGCCAAGTCGATCAACGGTCGGGGCGCGCTGATTCAAGTGCGCGACATGCAGCAGGCCATCGAGGTGGCCAATCGCATCGCCCCCGAGCACCTGGAATTGTCGGTCGCCGACCCGCAGGCCTGGCTCGGGCAGATCCGCCACGCCGGCGCCATCTTCATGGGGCGCCACACCAGCGAGGCGCTGGGCGACTACTGTGCCGGCCCCAACCACGTACTGCCGACCTCGGGTACCGCGCGCTTTTCCTCGCCTCTGGGCGTGTACGATTTCCAGAAGCGTTCGTCGATCATCTTCTGCTCCGAGCAGGGCGCTTCCGAGCTGGGCCGCACGGCCTCGGTGCTGGCCCGTGGCGAGTCGCTGACCGCCCACGCGCGCAGTGCCGAATACCGTATTCTCGACAAGCAAGGGGAGTGAACATGAGCCGTTTCTGGAGCCCGTTCGTCAAGGATCTGGTGCCTTACGTACCCGGTGAGCAACCCAAGCTGGCGCGTCTGGTGAAACTCAATACCAACGAGAACCCCTATGGCCCTTCGCCCAAGGCCCTGCTGGCCATGCGCGAGGCGCTCAACGACGACTTGCGGCTGTATCCCGACCCCAACGGTGACCGGCTCAAGCAGGCGGTCGCCGACTACTATGGCGTCACTGCGCAGCAGGTCTTCGTCGGCAATGGCTCGGACGAGGTGCTGGCGCACATCTTCCACGGCCTGTTCCAGCATGAAGGTCCGTTGCTGTTCCCGGACATCAGCTACAGCTTCTATCCGGTCTATTGCGGGCTCTACGGCATCCCGTTCGAGACCGTGCCGTTGGACGAGGGCTTCCAGGTTCGCGTCGGTGACTACCAGCGTGCCAATGCCGGGATCATCCTGCCCAACCCCAATGCGCCGACCGGCTGCCTGCTGGGACTGCCGGCGATCGAGCAATTGCTCCAGGCCAACCCCGACTCGGTGGTGGTGATCGATGAGGCCTACATCGACTTCGGTGGCGAAACGGCCATCGCCCTGGTGGGGCGCTACGACAACCTGCTGGTGACCCAGACGCTGTCCAAGTCGCGCTCGCTGGCCGGCTTGCGGGTCGGTCTGGCGGTCGGGCACCCGGACCTCATCGAGGCGCTGGAGCGGATCAAGAACAGTTTCAACTCCTACCCGCTGGACCGCATGGCGATCGCCGGCGCGGCGGCCGCCTTCGACGATCACGAGTACTTCCAACAGACCTGTCGCCAGGTGATAGACAGCCGCGAGGCGTTGATCGAACAACTGAGCCAGCGAGGTTTCGAGGTGCTGCCCTCGGCGGCCAACTTCATCTTCGCCCGTCATCCGCAGCATGACGCTGCACAACTGGCGGCACGTCTACGCGAGCAGGGCGTGATCGTGCGTCACTTCAAACAGGCGCGCATCGCCCAGTTCCTGCGTATCACCATCGGCACGCCGGAAATGAACCAGGCGCTGCTCGACGCATTGCCCTGACGGGCACGGCGCATGAAGCGAACCCCGCCTTGGCGGGGTTTTTTCATCGACCAGCGTCGTCCGATGGTGTTTTCGCCCGCTCGGATGGCGCGGCCGCGTTGCGTACCGCTACCGGGGTGTCATCCAGCTCCACCACATAGTCGTTGACCCCAGCCATGGTGTCAGGGTCTGTCCAGACCTGTCTTGCGGCCTCCGGCTGGGCCACCCGTCGACCGTTTCTGAAGATCTGCACGCGGGTGCTGGCCTCGCTGAACCAGCGCAACTGGTGGCTGGCCTCATCGACCCGCAGCTTGCGCACGCCGGTGGCGCCGAGCAGTGGCGAGCCCTCCAGCAGCCAGGCCCGCCGTGGCTCCAGGTTCATGTGGCGCAGCACCGTCGGCGCCAAGGACGTCTGCGCAGCGTAGCCGTAGAGGCCATTCGGGCCTGGGTTGTCCGCTGGCGGACGAGGGTCGGTCAGCTCAGCGTTCAGGCTTTGATTGGCGGCGATGAATACCGTTTTCTCCGACTCGGATTGACCGCCGTGCCCACAGCCAGCCGGGTCACGACCGTGATCGGTGGTCAACAGGACCAGCCAGCGCTCTTTCGGTAATCGCTGCTGGCGCGCCTGAACCTGGTCCAGAAGCATTCCCAGGCGTCTATCGCTATTGGCCAGTGCAGTCTGATAAGCGTCGCCGAAGCAGTATTCATGGGCCACGGAGTCGGGTTCGTCGAGATGGGCGAAGGTGAGGTCCGCGGGCGTCGAGGACAGGATCGCGGTGACGCGCTCGACGACGCGATCATCCGACAGCCCGCTTTCGACGACGTCGAAGGCTGCGACTTCATCGGCCAGAAAGGCGCTGTTGATCGGCGACCAATTGACCACGCTGGCGATGTGCGCGTCGGGCCGTGCCTGGCGCAGGCGCTTCAGCACGCTGGGGTAGCGGGGGTCCAGTCGCCACTGTGCATCGTTCGACATCACCCCGTGCTTGTCGGCCCAGACACCGGTCAGCAGCGTGATCCAGCTGGGGCCACTGAGCGTCGGCTGTTGCGTGGGCTTGCCGATGACGCCGCCGGCATAGGCCTTGGCGTAGCTGAGGCGGTGCAGGTTGGCATCAGGACCTAGCCGCTCGTACTGGCTGAGTTGCACCCCGTCGATACCGATGATCAGGGTTTTTTCCTGCCCAGCCTGGGCCTGTGCGGCGCTACAGGCAACCAACAGCACGGCTGCCATGAGTCGGATCAGTGGCAGATACATCGCTATACGCTCCGAGAGGTTTCCGATCGAGCATGCGTGGACGTCATGCCCTGGCTCAACTGGCAGAAACGTCAGTTGGGGTGAGTGAGGTGAATGCGCTAAACTAAAAAATTCATCGGATGATTGGGTGACTGGATGAGTGGCACACCTGTCGAACTGGTACGGCGGTCCTTGGTGGAGCTTGCGGTGGACCGGATGCGCGACCTCATTCGGCAGGAGCGCTGGAGCGTTGGCCAGCGCCTGCCGACCGAGCCCGAGCTGGCCAGCGAACTGGGCATCAGCCGCAATACCGTGCGTGAGGCGATACGCGTGCTGGCTTTCGCCGGCCTGGTGGAGGTCCGCCAGGGTGACGGTAGTTACCTGCGCGCACTTCAGGATCCATTGCTGGCGGTTCAGGCGATGGCGGCCTGCAGCGTCGAGCACGCCCGCGAGACTCGGCATATTCTCGAGGCCGAAGCCATTGGCCTGGCCGCACAGCGGCGGACCGAAGACGACCTGCTGAGCCTGCGCGCGGCGCTGGCGCAGAGCGCCGCGCACTATCAGGGCGACATCCACGCCTACGTCCAGCGTGACCTGGTGTTTCACCAGCGGTTGGTGGACGCCGCCCACAATCCCGCGCTCAGCGAGCTCTACCGCTACTTCTCCGCGGTGGTGGCGGCGGCCTTGCAGCACAACCTGTCCACCACCCCGCGCTGCCAGGCGGTGTTCGAACTGCATGGGCAGATACTCGATGCCATCGAACGCCGCGACACCCCTGGCGCCAAACGGCTCAGCCGCCAGCTCATCGCCTCTTGAGAACGAGAATTTCCATGTCCGAACGATCCATGTCGGGTGCATCCACCCGTGAACCTGAATGGCTGATCGATGCCGAGGCGGACGATCAGCAAGTCCAGAACCAGCTGACTCAGGCTGGCCGGCCCTGGCTGCTGCTATTGGGCCTGGTGATGGTGGCGCTCAATCTGCGTCCAGCGCTGTCGAGCATGGCGCCCGTGCTGAGCGAGGTGTCGGCAGGACTGGGCCTGAGCGGCTCGGCAGCCGGATTGCTGACCACGTTGCCGGTGCTGTGCCTGGGGCTCTTCGCCCCGCTGGCGCCGGTGCTGGCGCGGCGCCTGGGCAGTGAGCGGGTGATTCTCGGAGTGCTTGTGATCCTGGCGCTGGGCATGCTGGTACGCAGCACCCTCGGGGTTGGCGGGGTGTTTTTCGGCAGCGTCATCGCCGGGGCCAGTATCGGCATCATCGGTGTATTGCTGCCAGGTATCGTCAAGCGCGACTTTCCCGCCCATGCCGGCACACTCACCGGCGTCTACACCATGGCGTTGTGCCTCGGCGCGGCCATGGCGGCAGGCAGCACCGTGCCGCTGAGCCGTGCGCTGGGCGACAGCTGGGCGTGGGGGCTGGGTATCTGGGCGCTACCGGCGCTACTGGCGATGCTGGTGTGGTCGCCTCAGGCGCGCCACGGCCATGGCGCGCACCGGGCGACCTATCGAGTGCGGGGACTGTGGTGTGACCCGCTGGCCTGGCAAGTCACGCTGTACATGGGCTTGCAGTCGTCGCTGGCCTACATCGTGTTCGGCTGGCTGCCCTCGATCCTCATCGGCCGAGGGCTTAGTCCGACCGAGGCAGGCCTGGTGCTGTCCGGATCGGTGCTGGTGCAGTTGATCAGTTCCCTCGGTGCACCCTGGCTGGCCACCCGGGGCAAGGACCAGCGCCTGATGATCGTGGTAGTGATGCTGACCACCCTGTGCGGCCTGTTCGGTTGCCTCTATGCGCCAGTTTCAGGACTGTGGGGTTGGGCGGTGCTGCTGGGGCTGGGGCAGGGCGGAACCTTCGCCCTGGCCTTGACCTTGATCGTCCTGCGCTCGAAGGACTCGCACGTGGCGGCGAACCTGTCGAGCATGGCCCAGGGCGTCGGTTACACCCTGGCGTCGCTGGGGCCGTTGGCCGTTGGGCTGGTGCATGACCTGACCGGTGGCTGGGCGGCGATCGGCTGGATCTTCGCCGTGCTGGGCCTGGGGGCGATCGTCTTCGGACTGGGAGCCGGAAGGGCCTTGCATGTGCAGGTGACCAGCGAACGCACTGCTGATTGAGCCTGCGCAGCCCGGCCGTTCATTCAGCCGGCAAATGAACATGGCGCGCGGACGCTGTGCGGATTATCGTGACGCCATCGATTCCGTCCACGGACCTGCGCCATGACCGATGCCCACAGTGATCTGATCACCCGTTTCTACCAGGCCTTCGAGCGCCTCGACGCCGAGGCCATGGTGGCCTGCTACAGCGATGACATCATGTTCAGCGATCCGGCATTCGGCACGCTGCACGGCCAGGACGTCGGCGACATGTGGCGGATGCTCACGCGCCGGGCCAAGGATTTTTCGCTGGTGTTCGACACCGTGCGTGCCGATGCCCAGGGTGGTAGCGCGCACTGGGTGGCGACCTACCTGTTCGGCCCGAGCGGGCGGCAGGTGACGAACGATATCCAGGCACGTTTCGTGATTCGCGACGGCCTGATCTGCCGGCACGAGGATCACTTCGATTTGTGGCGCTGGTCGCGCCAGGCACTCGGCACGCCCGGCCTCCTGCTGGGCTGGACGCCGCTGCTGCGCAACAAGGTCCGGGCGCAGGCCTTGAGTGGCCTGCGCGCGTTCCAGGGGCAGTGATCGACGCTCACGAGGCGGGCACGGCCTGCTCCTCGGGGTGATAGCTGAACCGCGCTTTTTCCTCGGCGTCATTGGGGAGTTTCAGGCGAATGATCGGCACATAGGTGCCATACGTGGCGTACCAGTCCTTCTGATCCGCCTGTGCCTGCTCCAAGGCGCCACTCAATCCCTCGACATGGAAAAACGATTGGATGGGCAGGTGCTGCGACTGCTCTTCGTCCCAGGCCTGCACAATGACTTCGTTCCAGGGAAATGGCAGTTCACTGGCGTATTGCCGCTGGACCGCCAAGGCCTGTGCGAAGCTGTCAGCGCGCTCGTTGCCGCGGGTCTGGCGGCCATCGAAGGCGCATTGCTGCTTGTAGTCGCCGGTGCGACGGAAGTGTTCGATCCAGGCCTGGGCCGTGTCGATGCCCTGCTCGTGACAGAAGCGCTCGTTGTCTGTTGTGGTGCTGTTGTCCCCGCAGCCCTGGCGATCACGTGTCCAGGTGTCGCCATCGGTAGGCCAGTTGCACAGCACCTGGTAGGCGAGCGAACCGCGCGGGCGCTCCATGTGCGGATGCAGGCTGAAGCCGCTGCGGGCGTCGGCGGCCAGTGCCGTGATGGGCAGATCGGCGCGCAGATAGGTGAAGGAGACGCCGCCTTTTTCGCGACTGTTCGGGCTATGATGCCAGGTGTGGTAGTTGGGCGAGGGTTTGGTGGCGCGCAGCAACAGGCCCGAACAGTGGTGGGCAGGCTCGGCCGGGCCGCCGCAGTCGCTCGCAGTGGTGTCGTAATGGTACTGCATCTGCGCCGCCGTCTCTGGTCCCAGTGCGGCTTCGGCAGCCCGAATCGTCATCAGCGTGGCGACGAACAGCAGCGTCGTCGATTTCTTGAACATGGTTGAGCCCTCGACATTCATGGGCTCTCGACACTAGTGACACGGACGATGGTTGTGGCGAGTGATGCAATTCCTGCTGGGGAGACCAAGCCCTGGTACCTGTACCTGGTGCGGGCAGCCAATGGCTCGCTGTACTGCGGTATCAGCGACGACCCGCAGCGCCGCTTCCTGAAGCACTGCAAGGGGCAGGGCGCGCGCTATTTCAAGACCAGCCCGGCGCAGGCGCTGGTGTACGTCGAGCGGTGGCCGGACAAGGGCCAGGCGCTGCGTCAGGAGCGGCTGGTGAAGAAGTTGCGCAAGTCGGCCAAGGAGGCGCTAGTGGCCTCCCATGGTGTGACTCACCTCGATAGCGCGCTCAATCCTTGCGACGCTTGAGCTGATCGATCAACTGGGTCGGCAGGCCCTTGATCACCAGGGTGCCGGCTTCTTCGTCGTATTCGATCTTCGACCCGAGCAGATGCGCCTCGAAACTGATCGACAGCCCTTCGGCGCGGCCGGTGAAGCGGCGGAACTGGTTCAGGGTGCGCTTGTCCGCCGGGATTTCCGGCGACAGGCCGTAGTCCTTGTTGCGAATGTGATCGAAGAACGCCTTGGGGCGGTCTTCGTCGATCAGGCTCGACAGTTCTTCGAGGGTGATCGGCTCGCCCTGCTTGGTCTGGCTGGTCGCATAGTCCACCAGTGTCTGGGTCTTCTCCCGCGCGGCCTCTTCGGGCAGGTCTTCGCTTTCGACGAAGTCGCTGAAGGCCTTGAGCAGCGTGCGGGTCTCGCCAGGGCCGTCGACGCCTTCCTGACAGCCGATGAAGTCACGGAAGTAATCCGATACCTTCTTGCCGTTCTTGCCCTTGATGAACGAGATGTATTGTCGCGAATGGGCGTTGTTCTTCCATTCCGACAGGTTGATGCGGGCAGCGAGGTGCAATTGACCCAGGTCCAGGTGTCGCGAGGGGGTCACGTCCAGCTCGGCATTCACCGCCACGCCTTCGCTGTGGTGCAGCAGTGCGATGACCAGGTACTCGGTCATGCCCTGCTGGTAATGGGCGAACAGGACGTGGCCACCGGTGGAGAGGTTGGACTCCTCCATCAGCTTCTGCAGGTGCTCCACCGCCATGCGGCTGAAGGCAGTGAAGTCCTGCTCCTGGTTCTGGTACTGGGTGAGCCAGCCGCTCAGTGGATAAGCGCCCGACTCGCCGTGGAAGAATCCCCAGGCTTTGCCCTGTTTGGCGTTGTAGCTGTCGTTGAGGTCGGCCAGCAGGTTTTCGATGGCGTCCGATGCAGCCAGTTCGGTGTCCCGCGCATGGAGCACGGCGGGGCTGCCATCGGGCTTCTTGTCGATCAGGTGAACGATGCAATGACGGATTGGCATGGAATTCTCTGAAAATGATGGGCGGTGAAGAGCCGCGCGGCAAAGTCGTCCAGTTTAACGCAGGTGGGCGCCGATGAAGATGCCAATGGCATTACCGGCAGGTCTTGTGCGTTTTTTGCGCAAAAACTCGCGCCATTTGCCTAAGCTCCCGAAAATCCTCAATAAAAACAACGCAGCAAGCGGATATTTGCCCTGGCCTGTGTTAGCGTGGCGCGGTCTTGCGCCCCTTGGGGTGGCGCATTGCTGGCAGTTCGCTCGCCTCGTGTCGAACCAAACGCCGATTTGCGCATCTACATTCGCGATTGGCGAGGCTGGCCGGCGTGTCCGTGCAGGCCCGATAGCGACGAAACACACTGCATACCTCTGATTTGATAGGGAAGGAACACCACCATGGCATTGACCAAAGACCAACTGATTGCCGACATCGCCGAAGCCATCGACGCGCCGAAATCCACCGCGCGCAACGCGCTGGAGCAACTGGGACAGATCGTCGCCGACCAACTGGAGAACGGTGCCGAAATCACCCTCCCAGGCATCGGCAAACTGAAAGTCTCCGAGCGTCCTGCCCGTACCGGCCGTAACCCTTCGACTGGCAAAGCCATCGAAATCGCGGCCAAGAAAGTCGTCAAGTTCGTACCGGCCAAAGGCCTGAGCGACGCCGTCAACAAGTAATTGTCGAGGCGTGACTGAAGCCGCGCCCCGCGCGCCCCGGGGCGGGGGTTTTTATGGGGGGGGGTGTGGGGGGGGCG
>NZ_JACVTO010000008.1 GCF_016518545.1 Pseudomonas sp. S30 | reverse complement strand
GCACTGTGCGGGTATCCCACGAACCCTGGCCGTGGGGCAGGATGCTGTCGGGGGCCGCCCCGGGGGCGCCGGGGCGCGGCTTTTTCATGCCTGGGGGTTGTCGCGGCGGCGATGCCAATCGGCGCGTGCGGCGTCGTCATGGAAGCTCCAGGCGACCATGCGGCTCTGTTTCTGACCTTGGCCCATTTCGACGATCCGCTGGCTGCGGCTACCGGCCTTCTTCAGCGCGGCCTCGATGCCCGGCAGATTGCTGGCCTTGGACACCAGGCTGGTGAACCACAGCACCTGGCCGGCAGACGCGACGCTTTCGCCGATCAGTTGGCTGACGAAGCGAATCTCGCCGCCTTCGCACCACAGCTCGTTGTTCTGCCCGCCGAAATTGAGCACGGGCAAGCGGCGCTTCGGATCCTGCTTGCCGAGGTTCTTCCACTTGCGCTGGCTGCCACGGGTCGCCTCATCACGAGAGGCGTGGAACGGCGGGTTGCACAGGGTCAGGTCGAAGCGCTCGCTGGCCTTGAGCAGGTGGCCGAGAATGTGCGAGGGCAGCGCCTGCTGGCGCAGCTCGATCGCCTTGGTCAGGCCGTTGGCCTGGACGATGGCTCGCGCCGAGGCCAATGCGACCGGGTCGATGTCCGAGCCTAGAAATGACCAGCGATAGTCACTGTGGCCTAGCAGTGGATAGATGCAGTTGGCGCCCACGCCGATATCCAGTGCATGCACCTTTTTGCCACGCGGAACCTGCCCCTGGTTGTCCTCGGCCAGCAGATCGGCCAGGACATGGATGTAGTCGGCCCGCCCCGGAATGGGTGGGCAGAGGTAATCGGCGGGAATGTCCCAGTGCTCGATGCCGTACTGGGCCTTGAGCAGGGCGCGGTTGAACACCCTGACCGCTTCGGGGTTGGCGAAGTCGATGCTGGGTTTGCCGTGGGGATTGATCAGGGTGAAGCGGGCGAGGTCGGGATGAATCTCGATCAGGCGGGGAAAGTCGTAGCGACCCTGGTGGCGGTTGCGCGGGTGCAGGGTGGGTTTGTGGGTCATGGTCGGGTCCAGGCCCTGGGGCTGCGTGCAGCACCTTCGCGCCCTGGTGGACGCGAAAGGGCCGCAGGGCGGCCCCAGCGGTCTCTCTAGGGGTTACAGCAGGGATTACAGCGCAGCGATCCGTGCATGCTGCTCGGTGAATTTGGCCAGGGCCTGCTCGGACTCGGCCAGCTTGGCGCGTTCCTTGTCGATCACCGCAGGCGGTGCCTTGTCGACGAAGGCGGCATTGGACAGCTTGCCGCCGACCCGCTGGACCTCGGCTTGCAGGCGCTGGATTTCCTTGTTCAGACGCGCCAGCTCGGCGTTCTTGTCGATCAGGCCTGCCATCGGCACCAGCACTTGCAGGTCGCCCACCAGGGCGGTCGCCGACAACGGCGCTTCATCCTGTTCACCGAGCACGGTGAAGGATTCGACCTTGGCCAGCTTCTTGAGCAGGGCCTCGTTGTCGTGCAGACGACGCTGATCCTCGGCGCTGGCGTTCTTCAGGAACAGCGGCAGGGGTTTGCCCGGACCGATGTTCATTTCCGCGCGAATGTTGCGCAGCCCGACCATCAGTTCCTTGAGCCATTCGATATCGCCTTCGGCGGCCACATCGATGCGCTGTTCATTGGCCACCGGCCACTGTTGCAACATGATGGTCTTGCCGTGCACACCGGCCAGCGGGGCGATGCGCTGCCAGATTTCCTCGGTGATGAACGGCATGAACGGATGGGCCAGGCGCAGCGCCACTTCCAGCACGCGGACCAAGGTGCGGCGGGTACCGCGGGCGCGCTCGACCGGCGCGTTCTCGTCCCACAGCACCGGCTTGGACAGCTCCAGATACCAGTCGCAATACTGGTTCCAGATGAATTCGTACAGCGCCTGGCTGGCCAGGTCGAAGCGGAACTGCTCGAGCTGGCGGGTCACTTCGGCTTCGGTGCGCTGCAACTGCGAGATGATCCAGCGATCGGCCAGCGACAATTCGCAGGCCTCACCGTTCTGGCCGCAGTCCTCCCCCTTGTCCAGCACGTAGCGCGCGGCGTTCCAGATCTTGTTGCAGAAGTTGCGGTAGCCCTCGACGCGACCCATGTCGAACTTGATGTCGCGCCCCGTGGAGGCCAGCGAGCAGAAGGTGAAGCGCAGGGCGTCGGTGCCGTAGCTGGCGATGCCCTCCGGGAACTCGGCCTTGGTCTGCTTGGCGATCTTCTCGGCGAGCTTGGGTTGCATCAGGCCACTGGTGCGCTTTTCCAGCAGGGCGTCGAGGGTGATGCCGTCGACGATGTCCAGCGGGTCGAGCACGTTGCCCTTGGACTTGGACATCTTCTGGCCCTGGCCGTCGCGTACCAGGCCGTGCACGTACACGGTCTTGAACGGGACCTGGGGGGTGCCATCGTCGTTCTTCACCAGGTGCATGGTCAGCATGATCATCCGGGCGACCCAGAAGAAGATGATGTCGAAGCCCGTCACCAGAACGTCGGTGGAGTGGAATTTCTTCAGGAATTCGGTCTGTTCCGGCCAACCGAGGGTGGAGAAGGTCCACAGGCCCGAGCTGAACCAGGTGTCCAGCACGTCGTCGTCCTGACGCAGGCTCACGTCGTCGCCCAGGCCATGCTTGCGGCGCACTTCCTGTTCGTCACGACCAACATAGACCTGGCCGGTGGCGTCGTACCAGGCCGGGATGCGGTGGCCCCACCACAGCTGGCGGCTGATGCACCAGTCCTGGATGTCGCGCATCCAGGAGAAGTACATGTTCTCGTACTGCTTGGGCACGAACTGGATGCGGCCATCTTCCACGGCGGCGATGGCCGGTTCGGCCAGCGGTTTGGTGGAGACGTACCATTGGTCCGTCAACCAGGGTTCGATGATGGTGCCGGAACGGTCGCCCTTGGGGACCTTCAGGGCATGGTCGTCGATGCCCACCAACAGGCCCTGGGCCTCCAGGTCCGCGATGATCTGCTTGCGCGCGGCGAAGCGGTCCAGGCCGGCGTACTGCGCCGGCAGCGCGGTGTCGACGGCCTCGTTGACGCTGCCATCGAGGTTGAACGCCTGCGCAGCAGGGAGCACGCTGGCGTTCTTGTCGAAGATGTTGAGCAGCGGCAGATCATGGCGCTTGCCGACTTCGTAGTCGTTGAAGTCGTGGGCCGGGGTGATCTTCACGCAACCGGTGCCGAACTCGGGGTCGCAGTAGTCGTCGGCGATGATCGGAATGCGGCGACCCACCAGCGGCAGTTCGACGAACTGGCCGATCAGGGCCTGATAGCGCTCGTCGGTCGGGTTGACGGCCACGGCCGCGTCACCGAGCAGGGTCTCGGGGCGAGTGGTGGCGACCACCAGGTGATCCTGGCCCTCTGCAGTGAGGGCACCATCGGCCAGTGGATAACGCAGGTTCCACAGGTGACCTTTTTCGTCGTGGTTCTCCACTTCGAGGTCGGAGATGGCGGTGTGCAGCTTGGTATCCCAGTTGACCAGACGCTTGCCACGGTAGATCAGACCGTCTTCGTGCAGGCGCACGAAGGCTTCCTTGACCGCCTCGGACAGGCCGTCGTCCATGGTGAAGCGTTCGCGGCTCCAGTCGACCGAGGAACCCAGGCGACGAATCTGCCGGCTGATGTTGCCGCCCGACTGCGCCTTCCATTCCCAGACCTTCTCCAGGAACTGCTCGCGACCCAGGTCATGACGGTTCTGGCCTTTCGCCTCGAGTTGACGCTCCACCAGCATCTGCGTGGCGATGCCGGCGTGGTCGGTGCCCGGCTGCCACAGGGTGTCGCGCCCTTGCATGCGCCGGAAGCGGATCAGGGCGTCCATGATCGCGTTGTTGAAACCGTGGCCCATGTGCAGGCTGCCGGTCACGTTGGGCGGCGGAATCATGATGGTGTAGGACTCGCCTGCACCTTGCGGAGCGAAATAGTTCTCGGACTCCCAGGTGTTGTACCAGGAAGTTTCGATGGCGTGCGGCTGGTAGGTCTTATCCATGCGCGGCGGGACCCTTAGGCATTAATTCGGGAAAGCCGGGAAGTATAACCAAGCTGCCAGCGACAAGGCGAGCGCGCCAGCCCTCATCGCAGGTCGACCGGCCCTGCCGGTACAGGCCGACCTGGCCTTGCCGCCGCGCGGGGCGAGCTATTCCGAACGCTGGACCAGGCGCTCCATGCGGGCCTCCAGGCGACGCTTGATTTCGGCTTCGATGTGAGGGGTGTAGTCCTTGATCACATCCTGCATGATCGATTGCGCGGCGGCGCGCAATTCGGCCTCCAGGTGCAGCAGGGTGTCCTGGCGGCGGGTCTGCGCATCTTCGGCTGCGACGGCAGGTTCTGGCGGGGTCGCCGGCGATGGCTGCAACTGCAGGGGCGTCTGCTCCACGGTGTCGGTGAGCAGCGGCGGTTGCAGGTCGCTGTCGCCAAGCAGCTGGCGAATCGACTCCAGGTCGTCGAGCAAGTGGGTGGATTGATTCACGGAAGCGGGTTTGTCCATCGTCGTCAAAGTCGCTGTAAGCGGTGGTCCTGCAGAGCATAGCCCTGTTCGCGGTAGAAACGGAATCGCTCGCGAGCCGATTGGCGCTCCGATGGGTGTTCGACGACGATCTCTGCGACACGCTCGAACTGACCGACGAATGCTGGCACTTCAGCGCCAAGGTTGATCAGCAGATCCTGGTGGGCGCCTGCGTCACTGCCTATGCCCAGAGCCACCTGTGCATCGAGGTGCAGTTCGGCCAGGTCGTGGGGAACGAAGGCCTCGCCCTTGAAGCGCCACAGGCGCTCGTCCAGCTCGCTGCGCTGGGCCTCGTCCTGACAGTGCAGATAGACCCGATGGCCCAGGCGCCAGGCCTTTTCGCACAGCTTGCAGGCGAAATCCAGCCGTACCGACAGGGAATCGGTGGGCAGGATGTAGAAGTCGACTTTACTCATGCTGGTTGAGCGACTGGCGAGGGGCGGCGGCGCCTGCCACCGCCCCCATGGCTCAGACGCCTGCGCGGTCCAGCAGATACTGGGTCAGCAGGGGCACCGGCCGGCCCGTGGCGCCTTTGTCCTTGCCACTGGCCCAGGCGGTGCCGGCGATGTCCAGGTGCGCCCAGCTGTAGTTCTTGGCGAAACGCGACAGGAAGCAGCCGGCGGTGATGCTCCCGGCCTTCGGACCGCCGATATTGGCGATGTCCGCGAACGGGCTGTCCAGTTGTTCCTGGTACTCGTCGAACAACGGCAGTTGCCAGGCGCGATCGTCGGCGCGCTGGCCGGCGTCGAGCAACTGGCCGATCAGGTCGTCGTTGTTGCCCATCAGGCCGGACGTGTGGCTGCCCAGCGCGACGATGCAGGCGCCGGTCAGGGTGGCGATGTCGATGACCGCCTGCGGCTTGAAACGCTCGGCGTAGGTCAGGGTGTCGCACAGCACCAGGCGGCCTTCGGCGTCGGTATTGAGGATCTCGACGGTCTGCCCGCTCATGGTGGTGACGATGTCGCCCGGTCGGGTCGCGCCACCGCTGGGCATGTTCTCGGCGCAGGCCAGCAGGCACACCAGGTTGATCGGCAGTTGCAGTTCGAGCACGGCACGCAGCGTGCCGAACACGCTGGCGGCGCCGCCCATGTCGTACTTCATCTCGTCCATGTTGGCGCCCGGCTTGAGGCTGATGCCGCCGGTGTCGAAGGTGATGCCCTTGCCGACCAGTACGTAGGGCTGGTCGGCCTTCTTGGCGCCCTGATAGTGCATGACGATCAGGCGCGGCGGCTGGTCGCTGCCCTGGCCTACTGCATAGAACGCGCCCATGCCCAGGTCCTTGATCTTCTTCTCGTCGAGGACCTCGACCTTCAGGCCCTTGTGCGCCTTGCCCAGCTCCCTGGCCTGGTCGGCGAGGAAGCTGGGGTGGCAGATGTTCGGCGGCAGGTTGCCCAGGTCACGGGTCAGGGACATGCCGGAGGCGATGGCGGTGGCGTGGCTGACGGCGCGTTCGACCTGGCTAAGGCCAGCCTTGTCGGCCAGCAGGGTGATTTTCTTCAGGGCGCGGGGTTCGGCTTTCTGGCTCTTGAAACGGTCGAACACATAGGTGCCGTCCAGCAGGGTTTCGGCCAGCAGGCGATACTTGCCGTAGTGGCCATCGCGCTTGTTCACCGCGACGTCGTCCAGCGCCAGCACGGCGTCGCTGCCGGCCAGGCTGCGCAGCACGCCTGCGACACTGGTCACCAGCTTGCGCCAGGCACGGTCGCCCAGGGCTTCTTCCTTGCCGCAACCGACCAGTAGCACGCGCTCGGCCTTCAGGCCCGGCAGGTTGTGCAGCAGCAGTGTCTGGCCGGTTTTGCCGGCCAGGTCGCCACGCTTGAGGATGGCCGACAGGGCGCCTTCGCTGGCCTGGTCGACGGCCTTGGCGACGGCGCCCAGCTGACGGCCTTCACCGACCGGCAGGACCAGTGTGGCGGTTTTCACGGATGCTGCGGCTACGGTCTTTACAACCAGTTGCATGTGAGATTCCCCGAATGATCTGTGCAGAGGGCCGCCTGTCGCGCCGCGGCGCGACAGGCCTGGCGACGCTGTGGCGGGCCAGTGGCAAAGCGGCCAGTTTGAGCCTGGCGACGCCCCCCTGACAACCCCGCGGCGTGCTTTTCCCAGCGCTCGGCGGTGCGCGCGAGCCTGCGCTCCGGGCCTTTCACGGCTTCGACAGGCGCCTCGATGCGGCGCCAAGTGACAGGCGCCTCCAATCACAGGATAATGCGCGCACTTTTGAATGGAGGTTCGCTTCGGGCGAACCGGCACAGGTGCTGGCTGTCATCAGTCTGCGTCTGGCAATCCGCCCCTGACAACCCAGGAGTGTCTGGTTTGATCGTCTTCCGTTATCTGTCCCGCGAGGTGCTGGTCACCTTGAGCGCCGTCAGCGCCGTGCTGCTGGTGATCATCATGAGCGGGCGTTTCATCAAGTACCTGGCCCAGGCGGCTCAGGGTGCGCTCGATCCGGGTGTGCTGTTCCTGATCATGGGCTTCCGCCTGCCGGGCTTCCTGCAACTGATCCTGCCCCTGGGGCTGTTCCTCGGCATCCTGCTGGCCTACGGTCGGCTGTACCTGGAAAGCGAGATGACCGTGCTCTCGGCCACCGGCATGAGCCAGCAGCGCCTGCTGGCGCTGACCCTGGCACCCGCTGCGCTGGTGGCGCTGCTGGTGGCTTGGCTGAGCCTGAGCCTGGCGCCCCTGGGCGTTGCCCAGGTGCAGAAGATCATCGCCCAGCAGGACGCCCTGACCGAGTTCGATACCCTGGTGCCGGGTCGTTTCCAGACCCTGCGCGACGGGACCCGGGTCACCTATGCCGAGCAGATGTCCGACGACCGGGTCAACCTGGGCGGAGTGTTCATTTCCGAGAAGCGCTTCAACCAGGACAAGTCCAAGGACCGCGCACCCTCGGTACTGGTCGCCGAAAAAGGTCACCAGGAGGTGCAGAAGGACGGCAATCGCTACCTGATCCTGGAGAACGGCTACCGCTACGACGGCAACCCGGGTGAAGCCGGTTACCGCGCGATCCGCTACGACACCTATGGCGTGCAGTTGCCCAAGCCGGAGGTCAGCCAGGAAGTGACCGAGCGCGAAGCCATCCCCACCAGCGACCTGCTCGGCCACGACGGCGTGAGCGAGCGCGCCGAGCTGCAATGGCGGTTGTCGTTGCCGCTGCTGGTGTTCGTCGTGACCCTGCTGGCGGTCCCTCTGGCCAGGGTCAACCCGCGCCAGGGCCGCTTCCTCAAACTGCTGCCGGCGATTCTCCTGTACATGGCCTACCTGACGATGCTGATTTCCGTACGTGGCGCCCTGGAAAAGGGCAAGTTGCCGATTGCCCTCGGCTTCTGGTGGGTCCATGCCCTGTTCCTGGCCATTGGCCTGGCGCTGATGTACTGGGAGCCGCTGCGTTTGAAGATGGCTGCGCGTCGCGCGGGGGTGACCCGTGGTTAAGCTCGATCGCTACATCGGCAAGAGCGTGCTGATGGCCATTCTGGCCGTGTTGGGCATCATCCTCGGCCTCGCTTCGCTGTTCGCCTTCATCGATGAAATGGGCGACCTGAGCGCCACCTATACGCTGCTCGATGCCAGCAGCTACGTGTTGCTCACCGCACCGCGCCGTCTTTACGACATGCTGCCCATGGCCGCGCTGATCGGTTGCCTGATCGGCCTGGGCAGCCTGGCCAGCAGCAGCGAGCTGACCATCATGCGCGCTGCCGGCGTGTCCATCGGCCGTATCGTCTGGGCGGTGATGAAGCCCATGCTGGTGCTGATGCTGATCGGCCTGCTGGTGGGCGAGTACGTCGCCCCGGTCACCGAGAACAAGGCCCAGGCCGAGCGCTCGCTGGCCCAGGGCGGTGGTGAAGCGCAGAGCTCCAAGCGCGGCATGTGGCATCGTCAGGGCGATGAATTCGTGCACATCAACTCGGTGCAGCCCAATGGCCTGCTGCTGGGGGTGACCCGCTACCGGTTCGACGACCAGCGCAAGATTCTCACCGCCAGCTTCGCCCGTCGCGCTTCCTACCAGGACCAGCGCTGGACCCTGCATGACGTCAAGACCACGTTCTTCCGTGGCGATCACACCGAAGTGGTGCAGGCGCCGGAAGAAGTCTGGGATGTGTCGGTCACCCCTGAGCTGCTCAATACGGTGGTGCTGCCACCGGAGTCGCTGTCGATGACCGGACTGTGGCAGTACATCCACTACCTGGCCGACCAGGGCTTGAACAATGCCCGCTACTGGCTGGCGTTCTGGAGCAAGATCCTGCAACCGGTGGTCACCGCTGCACTGGTGCTGATGGCCATCTCCTTCATCTTCGGGCCGCTGCGCTCGGTGACCCTGGGCCAGCGCGTGTTCACCGGCGTGTTGGTGGGCTTCGTGTTCCGCATCGCCCAGGACTTGCTGGGCCCCTCCAGCCAGGTCTTCGGCTTCCCGCCGCTGCTCGCGGTGGTGATACCTGCAGGCATCTGTGCGCTGGCGGGTGTGTGGTTGTTGCGCCGAGCCGGATGACCGACAGTATCGGACCGGGGCTGTCTTGCAGCCCCGGGTGCCGTATCCCGCCTCTATAGAACGGCAGCTCAGCTGCGATGGCCGGCAGCGCTGGCCCGGGCCAGCCGTTGCCCTACACCCGGACTGTGGTCCTTGCCTGGCCGATGCGTGCATCTGCAACCCTCCGCCTGGGCGATGCGCTCATTTGCGTGGTTTGGGAATGCGCACAAGCTGGGTCTGTGAGTAGATGTCATGCCAGCTGCGCTTTCGCTTGTCGATCAGCGACCAGACGAAGCCCAACCCCAGGCACAACCACGAAGCGATGGCCACCACGAAGCGCAGCAACGCCTGCCACAGGCTGATGGCGCTGCCATCGGCGTTCTGTACTCGCACGCCCCACACCTGCATGCCCAGCGTCTGGCCGCCATGGGTCCAGAACTTGGCGAAGAAACCGAACAGTGCGAACAGCAGCACGGTGGACAGCAACGGGTCGCCGTCCAGGGCGCCGGCTTCGCTGAGTTCGCGCAGGCGCACTTCACCGACGATCGACATCTGGATCAGCTTGTAGACGAACGCCGTGACGATGAGCAGGGCGATGCACAGCAAAAGGTCGTAGAACATCGCCGCCAGGCGTCGGCCCAGACCGGCAGGCGGAAACTCACCCTGGGGATGTAGCGTGTGCTGGGACATGCGCGGTGGCTCCGATGAACGAAGCGGGCATTCTACGGACAAAAAAAAGCCCCTGCACTGGGCAGGGGCTTTTTTAGAAGCCGACTGGCTCAGTCAGCAACCTGAACGTTGTCAGCTTGCATGCCTTTCTGGCCCTGAACGGCTTCGAAGGTCACCTTCTGGCCTTCTTTCAGGCTCTTGAAACCATTGCCTTGGATGGCGCGGAAGTGGACGAACAGGTCCGCACCGCTTTCTGGGGTAATGAAGCCATAACCTTTCTCGTCATTGAACCACTTGACGGTACCGTTCTGACGCTCAGCCATTTTCTTGCTTCCTATGAATCTTCGGATAGTGATTTCAGTTTCTTTCGTTTCAACAGGACGAAAGACTACTGGGCTGGGTTGCAGGAAAGTAAGAGACGTCAGACGGGTTGTAGCGAAATTCGGCTACTGGCCCAGGTCACGAACTATTGCGACCCATGCAAACACAGTGAGATGACTCTACGCCAACTCTCGCGAAAAAAACAAGCCCTGAAACCGCTCCTGATCAGGCTTTTGCCGGTTACCGACAAAACGGTCGCAAACGGCATGGCGCCTGGGCTGGCGCCATGTTCGCAAGTTATAGGACAGGTTCGTAAACGAATAAGCGTCGCCCGGAGAATCTGCGTTCAACCTCGGTAGTAACGCTGTGCGACAAAAGGCATTTTGCTGACCTTCAGGGCAACTTGCTTGCCGCGCACGATGGCGAACAGGGGCGTTTCGGGTGCGGCATGTTCGATATCGACATAACCCATCGCCACTGGCGCATTCAACGTCGGTCCGAAGCCACCACTGGACACTGTTCCGACCGGTTTGCCCGCGGCGTCGACGATCGGTGCGCCCTCGCGCACCGGCGTGCGTTCCTGGGGCAGCAGCCCGACACGCTTGCGCGTGGCCCCCTGGCATTGCTGCTCGGTGATGCGCTGCGCGCCGGGGAATCCACCCGGGCGTGCGCCGTCTGCTCGCCGCGCCCTGGAAATTGCCCAGAGCAGGCTGGCTTCGACCGGGGTGGTCTGGCGATCCATGTCATGGCCATACAGGCACAACCCGGCTTCCAGTCTCAGCGAGTCGCGAGCCCCCAGACCGATCGCCTGCACTTCGGGTTCGGCCAGCAGGCGCCGGGCCAGGGCTTGAGCGTGCGCCGACGGGAGCGAAATCTCATAACCGTCTTCGCCGGTGTAGCCGGAGCGGCTGACGAGGCACTCGGTGTCCAGCAGCGACACGCGTCGCACCTGCATGAACGTCATGTCGGCGGTGTCCGGCGTCAGGCGTTGCAGCACCGTGGCGGCGGCGGGGCCCTGCAGCGCCAGCAGCGCACGTTCCTCGAACAGGGACTGCACCTCGCAGCGGTTGCCCAGGTGTTGGCGAAGATGCGCCAGATCCTGCGTCTTGCAGGCGGCGTTGACCACCAGGAACAGGGTGTCGTCACCCAGGTTGGCGACCATCAGGTCGTCGAGAATGCCGCCTTGCTCGTCGGTGAACAGGGCGTAGCGCTGGGTGCCGACCGGCAGATCGACCACGTCGACCGGCATCAGGGTTTCCAGTGCGCGTGCCGCGTCGGGGCCGCGCAGCATGATCTGGCCCATGTGCGATACATCGAACAGCCCGGCGTGCGCGCGGGTGTGCAGGTGTTCCTTGAGTACGCCCAGCGGGTACTGCACGGGCATGTCGTAACCGGCGAAGGGCACCATGCGCGCGCCCAGTTCCAGGTGAAGGGCGTGCAGAGGGGTCTTGGACAGGATGGCGGACATCGATGACTCCTAGGGAAGAGGTTCGGCCCGGCACCGGTGTTGGCCGGTGCCGGTCGCTGGCAGTGCGTAGACGTTCGAGCGCGCTCAGAGCTCCTGGTAGCTCTCCATCGACGGGCATGCGCAGACCAGGTTGCGGTCGCCGTACACGTTGTCGACACGTCCCACAGGTGGCCAGTACTTGTTGTCCTTCAGGCTGGCCAATGGATACACCGCTTGCTCGCGGCCGTAGCTGTGGGACCAGTCGCCGACCAGTTCCGCGGCGGTGTGCGGCGCGTTCTTCAAGGGGTTGTCATGCTTGTCCAGGCTGCCGTTCTCCACGGCGCGGATCTCGTCGCGGATCTGGATCATCGCCGCGCAGAAGCGGTCCAGCTCCTGGCGCGACTCGCTCTCGGTCGGTTCGATCATCAGCGTGCCGGCCACCGGGAAGGACATGGTCGGGGCATGGAAGCCGAAGTCGATCAGCCGTTTGGCCACGTCGTCCACACTGATGCCGCTGCTGTCCTTGAGCGGCCGCAGATCGAGGATGCATTCGTGGGCCACCAGGCCGTTGCTGCCGCTGTAAAGCACCGGATAGTGCTCTTCCAGTCGACGGGCGATGTAGTTGGCATTGAGGATCGCCATCTGCGAGGCGCGCGTGAGGCCGAGGCCACCCATCATGCGGATGTACATCCAGGTGATGGGCAGGATGCTGGCACTGCCGAACGGTGCGGCGCACACCGCACCGGTGGTGTTCTCCAGGGTGGCATGACCGGGCAGGAAGGGTGCAAGGTGCGCCTTCACGCCGATCGGGCCGACGCCGGGGCCACCGCCGCCATGGGGAATGCAGAAGGTCTTGTGCAGGTTCAGGTGCGAGACGTCGCCGCCGAACTTGCCTGGCGCGCAGAGGCCGACCATGGCGTTCATGTTGGCGCCGTCGATGTATACCTGCCCGCCGTGGTCGTGGATCAGCGCGCAGATGTCGCCGATGGCTTCTTCGAACACGCCGTGGGTGGACGGGTAGGTGATCATCAGCGCGGCCAGCCGCTCGCGGTGCTCGGTGGCCTTGGCGCGCAGGTCGTCGAGGTCGACGTTGCCGCGGGCGTCGCAGGCGGTCACCACCACGCGCATGCCAGCCATGTGTGCGGTGGCCGGGTTGGTGCCGTGGGCCGATGACGGAATCAGGCAGATGTCACGATGGCTTTCGCCGCGGCTGCGGTGGTAGGCGCGGATCGCCAGCAGGCCGGCATATTCGCCTTGCGAGCCGGCATTGGGTTG
Organism: Pseudomonas sp. S30; assembly: GCF_016518545.1. Lineage (GTDB taxonomy): Bacteria > Pseudomonadota > Gammaproteobacteria > Pseudomonadales > Pseudomonadaceae > Aquipseudomonas. Next base: position 229,356 of record NZ_JACVTO010000008.1, on the reverse strand, counting down.
CAGCGAGACGGCGTCGTAGCCGGTGGCTGCGCAGAGCATGGCTTGCAGCTCTTCGGTCAGTTGCTGGTAGCCCTGGCTCTGGCTCGCAGGGGCGAAGGGGTGCAGGTTGCCGAACTCGGCCCAGGTGACGGGAGTCATCTCGCTGGCGGCGTTGAGCTTCATGGTGCACGAGCCCAGCGGAATCATGCTGCGGTCGAGCGCCAGATCCTTGTCGGCAAGGCGACGCAGGTAGCGCATCAATTCGGTTTCGCTGTGGTAGCGGTTGAACACCGGATGCTCGAGATAAGCCGAGCGCCGGCGCAAGGCCTGCGGGATACGCGAAGCCTGGCGTGCGACGAGCGCGTTGAAGTCCGGCAGCGGACGGCCTTCGGCGAACAGCGCCCACAGCGCCTGGACATCCGCCTGGGTGCTGGTTTCGTCCAGCGACACACCCACGTGCGTGGCATCGACCTGGCGCAGGTTGAAGCGCTGGGCCCTGGCGTTCTCGTGCAAGGCCGCGGTGGCAGCGCCGGTCGCCAGGGTCAGGGTATCGAAGCCGCTGGCATCGAGGATCTCCACGCCCAGGCTTTCCAGGCCTGCCGCCAGGATGGCGGTGAGCGCGTGGGTACGCTCGGCGATGCGTTTCAGGCCGGCCGGACCGTGGTAGACGGCGTACATGCTGGCGATGTTGGCCAGCAGCACCTGAGCCGTGCAGATGTTGCTCGTGGCCTTCTCACGGCGAATGTGCTGCTCGCGGGTCTGCATGGCCAGGCGCAGGGCGCTCTGGCCGAAGCGGTCGATCGACACGCCCACCAGGCGACCGGGCATGTCGCGCTTGAAGGCGTCGCGGGTGGCGAAGTAGGCGGCGTGCGGGCCGCCGAACCCCAGTGGCACACCGAAGCGTTGGGCGCTGCCGATGGCGACGTCGGCACCGAACTCGCCCGGTGGGGTGAGCAGGGTCAGGGCCAGCAGGTCGGCTGCGACGGCGACCAGTGCACCGCTGTGGTGGAAGCCATCGACCACTTCGCGGTAGTCGAACAGTGCGCCGCTGCTCGCGGGATACTGCAACAACGCGCCGAAGAAGCTGGCGGTGTCATTGAGGGCGAACTCATCGCCCACCACCACGTCGATTCCCAGGGGTTCGGCGCGGGTACGCAGTACGTCCAGGGTCTGCGGATGACAATGTACCGAGGCGAAGAATCGCTGGCTGGCCTTGTTCTTCGACAGGCGCTTGCAGAAGGTCATGGCCTCGGCCGCGGCGGTCGCTTCGTCGAGCAACGAGGCGTTGGCGATCGGCAGGGCGGTCAGGTCGCTGATCAGGGTCTGGAAATTCAGCAGCGCCTCCAGGCGACCCTGGGAGATCTCCGGCTGGTAGGGCGTGTAGGCGGTGTACCACGCCGGGTTTTCCAGCAGGTTGCGCAGAATGGGCGCCGGCGTGTGGGTGTTGTAGTAACCCTGACCGATGAAGCTCTTGAACAGCTGGTTCCTGCCCGCGATGGCCTTAAGCTCGGCCAGCGCATCGGCCTCACTCTTGCCCTCGGCCTGGCCGAGGACGCTGGTGCCTTTGATGCGCTCGGGGATGACCGCGGCGGTCATGGCCTCGAGCGAGTCGAAGCCGAGGGTCTGCAGCATGGCCTGCTCGTCGGCGCTGCGTGGGCCGATGTGGCGGGCGATGAATTCGTTGGCGGTGCCCAAGTGTGTGGTCATGTCCAGCTCCTCAGGCGTTGGCGTTGGCTTGCAACAGGCGGTCGTAGGCTTCCTGATCAAGCAGACCGGCGACCTGGTCGCGGTGCTCGGGGATGAAACGGAAGAACCAGCCTTCGCCCTGGGGATCTTCGTTGACGCGCTCGGGGTTGTCATTCAGCGAAGGGTTGACGGCCACTACCTCGCCGGACAGCGGCATGTAGACGCCACTGGCCGCCTTGACCGACTCCACCGTGGAGGCTTCGTCGCCTTTTTCGTAATGTTGCAGGTCTGGCAGTTGCACGTAGACCACATCCCCCAGGGCATTCTGGGCGTAGGCGGTGATGCCTACGGTGACGCTGCCGTCGGCTTCGACTCGCAGCCATTCGTGATCTTCGGTGAAACGCAACTCGCTCATGGGAAATCCTCGTAACGCAGGGATGGGCGCGGTGGGTTCGCGCTCTTGAGATGGGATTTTCCATGCAAATGATAGGCCATCAGTAAAAATACATATAAATCAGTAATCTAGTGGGTTCTAGTAATTGGTTTGTAGCTGCTTGGAATGAAATCGTTACGACTTGCACTCAATCCTGAGTTGCCGGCCCCTCAGTTCCTTGATCTTGGATGTCTGAGTGAGAATGTATTGAAATCAATACAGTGTACTGATTTCAATACGATTCACTGCTTTTCGGTATTACTTCATGCTGCTTGTACTTGGACGAAAGTACCCATCACGATGAAATGTTACCAGATGTTCAAGCTCGTTGTTTAATAGTTAGATAGAGGTCGTTAGTGGTTGCTTATTCATCGTAGGAAGTGGCTGACGTCCATTGCGCTTCTTTTTTTCCAGAATACGAAGATCTAGAAATCCGGCTACGGCACGATACTGGCGTGAGCCTATTTTTAAGAAGAAAGGATATAGGGTGAATCCATATTTCTATTCGCTTATTCCTGACAAATATAGGGGTGGTCGCCGTTCTGAAGAGTGTACGTGTTAAGAAGATACGTTCTCAAGGAGAAGTCCATGGCTCGGAAGAAAAGACAAGTTACATTGCCCCCCCATCTATGTCGGAGCACAACCCCATCGTACCGGACACTCCCCCCCTGGGGGGAACGTTGCCAATCATGTGGGTCCTACCCTGGACGGGTTCAAGGTCGCTGCTGCGGGGGCTATGAAAATAGCCGATGATGCAGCGAGGGGATTTTATCAGGCCAACATGTCTGCAATGACAGCTATGGTCGAGCAGCAAGTTATTGCGGTGCGTAATGAGTTAGGAAATCATCAACCTTCCTACATTGAAAGCCTCCAGGCAGACATAGCGGCCCGGTCGGTCTTGATCGAGCGCAAAATGGTTGATGTGGGCCAGCAGCATGAGATAGCGAATAGTTACTATGGTTCGTCGCCTTTTGACAAAAATGCCGACTATTACGCCGGTGCTACGTTCCAAAACATTGCAACTGGCCGTATAAAGGTTTCGAACGTTCAGGAGGCTCTAAATACTGCTTATCGCGCCGCCTACACCGTAAAGTTGCGAGAAGCTGAAATACAGATGCTTAAAGCGCAAATCGCCGAGCTACAACAGGCCCTTCACGCAGCGCTCTAGCAACTCAACGCAGAGGAAGAAGCTCGAGCCAAGGCGCGGCAGGAAGTTGAGGCCCAGGCAAAGGAGCAAGAAAGAGCGATAGCTGAGGCTGAAGCGCAGAAGGCGCAGGAGTTGTCGGCCGTCCGAGCAGCCAACACATACAACCTTGATTTTTCGGCTGGAGTTTCCCTTCGCTTTGCTGCAGCTTTAAGTGCTGCCGGGCAAGTCTTTTCAGACATCATATCAACTCAAGTGATCGCCGATGCTATCGCTGAGTTGAAGAATGCCCGAGCCGCAGGGCTGGCAGGACCTCTCGGCGTCGGGATTGCGGCGCTGCTGTATCCGTCTGAGTTGGGTAATGGGGAGCTTTCGGGGAACTACCTACTCAGCACTTCGTTGGCCGATCTCGGTGTAGATGTCGGCAGTGAGGCCCAGGCAGCCGCCCTGGCCCGCGGAGCATTGGACTTGCCGGTGAGGATGGCGAGCCAGAGCGAGGGGGCCGACCGAGACGCCGTGGTCGTCGCCGGGACCGAAGGCAAGGCTCACACTTCTGCTGTCCGAGTGCTGGCGGCAACCTTGGACACCGAGACCGGTAATTATAGCATTACGACCGAGGATACGCCCTCTAGAACTCTAGTTTGGACGCCCGCCACTACCCCAGAGAGCAATTCGACAACCTCTCCGGCCATACCACTGCCAGCAACATTCTATGTGGGGCCTGCCCTTGAGCCGTTACAGGGACGATTGGACTCATTTCCAGAACTTGAAGACACCGGGTTCGATGACTACGTTGTCATCTTCCCCTCTGACTCAGGGTTGCCACCGCTTTATCTGATGTTCAGAAGCCGGCGACACATGCCGGGTGTTGTTGTTGGGATGGGCGAAGACATGGCAGGTGCTCTCTTGATTGAGAACAATAGACAGGGAAGCAATATTCCTGAGCAGATCGCCGGAAAAATGCGAGGCCAGAAATTCAGTAGTTTTGGAGCGTTTCGCAGTAGCTTCTGGATGTGGGTTGCCGATACTCAAGAACTTTCTGTACAGTTCGATCGTGCTGACCTCCACATGATGCGTAGAGGGTTGGCGCCGCTCGCGCTGCCTGGTGAGAGGGTAGGTGGAAGGATTAAATATGAAATTCACCACAAAGTAAGAATTGCTGATGGTGGTGATGTCTATGACGTGAGTAACATGATAATCTTGTCGCCAAAATTTCACATTGAGGCTCACAGGTGATGAAGACTATGAAAACGATTTCTGATTTTACAGAAGCCGAGTTCTATGAGCTCGTAAATGCTATCTATCATGCTGACCCCGAGGTCTTTCCCAATGAGCGTGCTCACACTCAAGCTATTTTGGAGTTTGAAAGGTTGGCTGAACATCCCCTTGGCTCCAGTGTTATTTTTCATCCAACCAGAAATGGATTGAAAGACGGTCCCGAAGAAGTCGTAGAAGTAATCAAACGATGGCGGGTCGAGCAAGGACTTCCTGGCTTTAAGGCTGAATGATATTTACTTATTAACGCTCGGTAATATCGAAGTAGTGTCACACTGTGCAGTGAGGCTGCTTCGATCATGAAAACTGGTCTTCTGGATTTCATCTATGGAGTTTCTGCACTGCGATTGATACCTTGATTCACCCCGGTCAGAGTCGAGAGTCCAAAAGTGGACATCGTGCCATATCGGTTTCGGCTCCGCCCGCTAAAAAATAACCCCTCATTGCATTGCTCTCTGAGCTATGTATGAAAGCGCTGCAGCACGGGGTTTACGCTGAACCCGTTGGAGCATGCAAGCCAGCTCCGACAGAGATCGGTGTCCACACGTATTGTACGGAGCCCCAGAGCCCCGGTATCGAGGGCATCCGATTGATCGAGATTAACGGCACTGGTTTACATGTGCGGTTGTTCAGTGATTCTCAACATGCGAGGCTCAGGTTTTTCCTGGAATACCATACTTGCGCAGTCGCTGGGCAATCGCGGTATGTGAGGTCTGCAGCCTTCCCGCCAACTGACGCGTAGAGGGGTAAGTCGCATACAGCCGCTGCAACAACTCACGCTCGAAGTCGCCGACAGCCTGTTCCAGGCTGGTCACCTCGCCATCCTGGCCACGTGCCACCGAGGTGCCGGCGATGTCCAGGTCGCCGATGTCCACGACGCTGCCGTCGCAGATGGCAGCGGCGCGAAAGATCACGTTCTGCAACTGGCGCACGTTGCCCGGCCAGGGGTTGGCCAGCAGCGCCGGGTGCGTGGCCGGCGCCAGGCGGCAGGGTGGGCGCTGGATCTGGGTGCAGGCCTGTTGCATGAAGTAATGGGCAAGCATGAGGATGTCCTGGCCGCGCTGGCGCAAGGGCGGGACTTGCAGGTTGAGCACATTGAGGCGGTAGAACAGGTCCTCGCGGAAACTGCCTTCGCCGACCATGCGCTCGAGGTCGCGGTGGGTGGCGCTGATGATGCGCACATCGACCTTGACCTCGCGGTCGCCGCCCACCCGGCGGAAACTGCCGTCGCTGAGAAAACGCAGCAACTTGGCTTGCAGGTAAGGCGACATCTCGCCGATTTCGTCGAGGAACACCGTGCCATTGTTGGCCAGCTCCATGAGCCCGGGCTTGCCACCGCGCTGGGCGCCGGTAAAGGCACCGGGGGCATAGCCGAACAGCTCGCTCTCGGCCAGGCTCTCGGGCAGCGCGGCGCAGTTGAGGGCCAGGAACGGCGCGGCCTGGCGACTGCTCAAGGCATGGCAGGCGCGAGCCACCAGTTCCTTTCCGGTGCCGGTCTCGCCGTGCACCAGCAGTGGGGCATCCAGGGTGGCGACACGCAGGCCGCGGGCCTTCAGGGTGGCGATGGCCGGCGAGTCGCCCAGCAGCGACTCGAAACCTGTAGCGTGGTCGTGACGCAGGGCCGACAGGCGTTCGCCCATGCGATTGGGCGGATACAGGGTGAGCAGCGCGCCGGCCTGGGTGATCGGCGTGGCATCGAGCAACAGGCTCTGGCCATTGAGCTGCATCTCGCGCATGGGCAGGTGAAAGTGGTTGTCGCGCAGGGTCTGGAGCAGGTTCGGGTCGCCGAACAGCTCGTCCACCGAGCGGCCAGCCGACTCGCGCCCACACAGGGCGATCAGTGCCGGATTGGCCAGCAGTACCTTGCCGGCGCTGTCCACTGCCAGCACCGGATCGCTCATGGCCGCCAGCAGCGCATCGAGCTGCAGGTGGCGACGCTGACCCGGCAGGATGTCGACCACCTCCACCGATTGCACGCCCTGGATCTCGAACAAGGCGTCGTGCAGTTCCTCCAGCACGCTCGGGCTGAGGGTGGGGGCATCGATATAGACGTTCGGCGGCACCATCTCCACGGCATCGAGGTTGAGGTGACGGGCACCGAGCAGAGCCAGGACTTCCTGGGTGATGCCGACGCGGTCGATGAAGCTGACGTGGATGCGCATGGGGCGGGCGATCCTGGGACGAAAGCAGGCAGTATGCCTTGCGATCGACGACGCGCCCACTGGCAGTGGCCCAGCGCCGGTGATCCGCCAGCGCCCAGGCGCCCTTCAGGCGCTCACTGCAGGTGTTCGGGCTTGATCGGATCGCCGGATTTCACGTCGAGGGTCTGGCGAATGTCCTCGAACATGTGGTCGTACAGCCGATGCGGCGACGCCAGGCTCTCGAACTTCTTGGGGGCTGCCAGGTAGGCCTGGGCCCTGCGCGTGAGTTGCATGAGAAAGCTCGGCAGGACCTGGTCCTTGGCCAGGAAAAAGCGCTCGTCGACCGGCTGGTCTTCGATGCTGCCATGCATGTGGAACTGGATGCCGCGCCCTTCCTTGGGGTCCTGGATTGCCTCGTACTCGATGGCAAGGTCGTAGCTGTGGTCGTTGCGGTTGAGCGCGGTGCGCTCGATGTGCACGCGACCAGGATGGAACTGGGCCATGGGGCGGTCCTCCGCGAGTTCGAAAATGGCCGGTGGCACGCACCGGCCAATGGCTGTCAACGGTAGCCGATCATGGCGTGCCCGGTCGAGGCGCGCCTACCGGCGGTGCCGTTGACGATGTTCTCGATGTCTTCCGGCGAGCTGATCACTGCGACCTTGCCGGTGCGTCGGGGGAAGTCGCAGGCGGCCTGGATCTTCGGGCCCTATGGCGCCGGCCGAGATATCCAGCGTTTGCAGTACGTCCGGCTGAGCCTGGGCGGTCGGCTGGTCGAAATCGAAATGGGCGGCCTCTACGTCGGTGGCGATGATCAGCGGATCGGCCTGCAACTGCTCGGCCAGAAGCGCAGAGCACAGGTCCTCGTCCATCACGCTTCGACGCCCTTGAGCCGCCCATAGTCATCATATCGCGTGGGAATGCTGGCACCCCCGGCACAGATCAAGGAGCTGCCTCTTTTCAGGTGCCGTTGGACGGGTCGGGTTTCACAGCTGTGTGTGGGCCCTGGGGAAATGATCACCAACGCGTGAAAATCGGCACCTGGTCACCAGTGCGGTGCGCACGACCCCAGCGCGTTGGCTGCGATGTCCCACGCCAGAGACGCCTGGCCGACCCGCAGCGGACCTTTGAGGCGCTTTGCCGGGCCCCAGGGTGTCTGTTCCAGTGCAAGTGACAGGTCCTCGGCGGTTTCCTCCTCCAGCGGCAGGTCATCGACCACGGTGCCGTGCTCGACCAGCAAGCGGGCCGTGCGCGCCAGCGACAGGCGGGCACGGTAGCCGCTCCCATGACCCATGCGCTGCTCCAGGCCGCGAATCGCCTCGGCGGCCATCAGATAGCCGGTCGCATGGTCCAGCGCTTGCACCGGCAGTGGCACGGGCTGCTCGCTTTGCTGCCAGCGCATGCCTTCGCGAGCGATGCCGGTGCTCATCTGCACCAGGCTGTCGAAGCCGCGACGCATCTGCCAGGGGCCGCTACAGCCATAGGCATTGAGGCTGACATCGACCAGCCCGGGGTTGATCTGGCGCCGGTACTGCGCGCCGAAGCCCAGGTCTTCCAGGGCGTCGGCACGGTAGCCGTGCAGAAGTACGTCGGCTTCGCCAAGCAAGCGCGCGAAGACCTCGCGGTCCGCCGGTGCATGCAGGTCCAGCCGGGCGCAGCGCTTGCCCAGCGTCACCTCCGCCACCAGCGAGGGTTCCTCCCAGCCAGGTGGGTCGATGCGCAGCACCTGGGCGCCGAATCCGGCGAGCAGGCGGCTGGCAGTGGGACCGGCGATGATGCGGGTCAGGTCGAGCACCTTGACGCCCGCCAGCGGCCTGGCCTCGCTGCCGCTCCACACCCGTGGCGAGCCTGCGGCGAACGTCTGGCGAATCACCAGCGGTTCCTGATTGACCGCGCAGCCTTGCGGATGGGCACACCACTGCGCCCAACTGCGCATTTTCGCGGCGCAGCCACCGGCCTGCACCACCGCACTCTCCAGCGCTTCGGCGTCCCAGCGCGCCACCTGCGCGGCGACTGCCGTGCGCTCGGCGGGCGTACCCAGGACGTCGAGCGCCGCCCGGCGGTGGTGGGCGGCATTGGTGTGCAGCCGAATCCAGCCATCGCGCGTGGGATAGTCGCCGGCGATGGCATCCCACAGCGGCGGCGTTCGCCAACCTTGGGGGCGCAGGCTGGTGGCGAACCACAACGAGGCCAGGCGCCGGTCGACGCTGACCAGCGGACAGTGGTCGGTCTGCTGTTGCACCAGGCGGGCCAGGGTCAGGCCGGCCGCCGCCAGGCTGGCCGCTGCCAGGTCGGTGACGGCGAAGGTGGAGGGCAGGGCACCGACGCCTTGCAGGCGCAAGGCGTCGATGTCCAGGTCCAGTTCTTGGGCGATGGTGTCGAGCATCGGGTACATGCAGGATCCTCCTTGCTGGAGACCATTGCAGTACATCCGCAGCGTGGATGCAACGTTCAGCGATGCAGTTGGGCGGGAAACGGCGCGGTAGGCCGCTCGGGACGCGACCAGATCCACAGGTTGCCCAGGGTCATGCCGGCGATGGCCAGGAATACCGGCCAGCGATGTTCGAGCACCATCAGCATCAAACTGGCGCACAGCAGCATGCTCAGGGTGGCGCTGACCTTGGCGCGACGCTGGATGACCTTGCCATTGCGCCAGTTCCACAGGATCGGCCCGAACAGGCGATGGTGTTCCAGCCAGGCGGACAGCCGCGGCGAGCTGCGCGTCGCGGCCCAGGCGGCGAGCAGGATGAATTCGGTGGTGGGCAGGCCAGGGACGACGATGGCCACCAGGCCGATGCCGAGGCTGACGTAAGCCAGCAACGCATACAGCAAGCGGGACAATCGGGAGCGTGCGAGTCGAGTCGTCATGGTCTCACTGCAGGGCGATCCGGCCACCGGGAGGGTGGCCGGCCAAGGCGTTTCAGGCCAGCGCGGCGTCGGTGGCGTAGGCATGCCTGAGCAGCTCGGTGAAGCGCTCGAAGGCCGCTACGGCTCCGCGCTCGGCGGCGGCGTCCTGTTCTTCGGACAACTGCAGCGCGTCGAGGGTCCGTGTGAACTGTTTCCAGCCTTCGGCACGCCCGCCAGCCGGCTCGCCGAGATGGCGGGCGCCGAAGGTTTCGGACAGACCCAAGGCCTGGGCACGCTTTATCAGAAACGCAGCGCCCAGTTTGGAGCCTTCGGAGACGAAGATCCAGCCCAGCGCCTGGCCCAGGGTCGGCGCGCTCAAGGCACCGGCTACCGGCGCGGGCAGCGCGGTGTCCAGGTCGGCCAGGTCCAGCCCGGCCTGGGTGGCACGGCAGCGTGAGGCCAGATCCGGGAAGATCGAGATCAGCGCTGGGTCGGTGTACAGCGCCTGGAGTTCGGACTGGAACAGGTACTGGGCGACGACGAAGCGGGCGAAGCTGTCGCGGCTGTCGAACGGTGCGTGGGATTTGACCAGCGCATCGAGGTCAGTGTGGGGTGCATGGGTGACGTGGTTGAGGCGCTGCGAGCGCAGGGCGGGGCGCTCGGTGGGGGCTTGGCTCATGGGGGCATCCTTGGGAAGTGGGGCGGTCTAGACAAGACGAAGCAGAAGACGCGCGTCAGTAAAAAAACCTCACCCACGATCGGCTGCCGAGCAGCCCATCGCGGGTGAGCCGCCGCTCCCGGAGGAGCGGTAGGCTGGATCAGATGTCCCACACTACGTTGATGGCGAAGTTGCGCCCTGGCTGGGTCAGGCGATCGAGGTTGGCCGGCTGGGTCACCGCGGCTTCGCCCAAGCCGTCGTAGCCGCGCACGTCGTCCCACTGCCAGTACTTCTTGTCGGTGAGGTTGTAGAGGCCGGCGTTGACCGTCACGTCGTCGCTGACCTTGTAGAAGCCGGTCAGGTCGAGCACGCCGTAGCCGGGGGTGCGGAACTGCGCGCTGGCGCCATCCGGGGCGAAGAAGGTGCTGTCGTCGACCCGGGTCTTGCGCTTGACCAATGTCCAGCTCAGCAGACCGCCATAGCGCGCCTGTTCGTAACCCAGGCCCAGCACGGCGGTGAGCGGGTTGACGCTGTTCAGCGGCTGGCCGTTGTCGTCGTTGCGGCCATGGGCGTAGGCCAGCGAGCCCTGGGTATAGAGCCCTGGCGTGGCGCCGAGCGCGTCGAGGTTCAGGCGGCCCTTGAGCTCGGCGCCCTTGATGGTCGCGTGGCGGATGTTGTTGGCCTGGAAGGTCGACTCCAGGTTGGCCGACTGCACGGCGTCTTCGTTGATGAAGTCGCGGTACTTGTTGTAGAACACCGCGACGTCGAAGTGGCCAGACTCGAAGTTGCCGCGCAGGCCGGTCTCGTAGCTCTTGCTCTTCTCCGGCTCCAGGTCCGGGTTGGGCTCGACCCGGTAGCCGAGGGTAGGGTTGTCGAAGCGCCCGTACATGGACTTGGCGGTCGGCGTGCGGAAGCCCTCGGCGTACTGGCCGTACCAGGTGTAGTGGTCATCGAAGGCGTAGGTGATGCCGAACTTGGGCGAGACGCGGTGCCAGCGCTTGTCCGAGTCGTCGATGTCGGAGGGTGCTGCGCCACTGCCCTGGATGCCACGCAGGAACTCGTCGGTCATCTTCGGTGACAGGCGGGTGTAGTCGTAGCGTGCGCCAGGCAGGAAGGTCCAGTCGTTCCAGCGGATTTCGTCCTGGGCGAACAGGCTGTAGGTGTCGACGGTCGGGTCCGGGAAATCGCTGACCCGCACCTGGCTGTCGTTGACGCTGACCTGGCCGATGGCGCGGCAGGTACCGCCCACGTTCAGGCAACGGCCGCTGCCGCTGCGCGAGCCGGTGACCTTTTCGTGCTTGAACGTGGCGCCGTAGGTCAGCAAGTGCTCGGTGTCACCCAGGCTGAAGGCTTTGTCCAACTGGCCGTCGAACACCCACTGGCGGTCCTTGTAGGTGGTCTGGCGGTCGCGCGCCACCTGGCGACCGGAGGCGAAATAGAGCTCGTCGGTACGCTGGTCGGTCTTGGCGATCTGGTAGTTCAGGCTCCACTTGGCGTGGTCGGCGAACAGGCTGTCCAGGCCGAATTCATGGTTGATGCCGACCCGCTCACGGGTCACGGTGTCGTTGCCCTGGCGCATTCGGTAGCTGTTCATGGCGCCGAACCCGGGGATGAACGGCCCGCCGACGGCGCTGAGGATGTTCTGGTCGCGGTCGTCCTTGTAGCGCTCGTAGGTCAGACCCAGGCGCGCGTCGTCGGCGTAGTTCCAGCCCAGCTTGGCCAGCACGTTGGTGGTGCGCACGTCCTGCGGGTTGGCGGCGGTACGGCCCAGGCCGGTACCGCCGTGGCTGGCGTAGGACTCGGTCTCGTGGCCGTTGCGCTGGCTCAGGTGCAGCAGGGCGTCGAACTCGCCCTGGCGGCCGGCGAGGGTGGCGGAGGTGAGCCAGCTCTCGTCCGCCGAGCTGTAGCCGGTCTTCAGGCGCGCGCCGAGATCCTGGCCGGGCTTGATGATGTCGTCGGCGTCGAGGGTGTAGTAGCTCACCGCGCCGCCAATGGCGTTGCTGCCGTACAGCACCGACGCCGGACCGCGCAGGATCTCGACGCGCTTGACGATTTCCGGGTCGACGTAGTTGCGCTGGGTCTGGGCGTACGGCCCATAGAAGAAGCTGTCGGGGATCGACACGCCATCGACCTGGGTGAGGATGCGCTCGCCGTCGATGCCGCGGATGTTGTAGCCGGTCAGGCCGCTGCGCTGGCCGGCGCCGCCGACCGACACACCGGGCTCGTAGCGCACCAGTTGCTTGATGTCGTTGACGTTGTTGCGGTCCAGCTGTTCGCGGCCCTGCACGCTGACGCTGCTCGGCACCTGGCTGACGTCCTGGGCGCTGCGTGTGGCGCTGACGGTGACCTGCTGCAGGGCGATCACGTTGCCGCTGCGCTGGCGCTCCAGCACCACGTTGTTTTCGCCGACCAGGCGCAATTGCAGGCCCGTGCCTTCGAGCAGGCGGCGCAGTGCGGCCTGCGCCGGCAGCGTCCCCTGCACGCCTGGCGAGGCGACGTCTCGAGCCAGCTCGGCGGAAAAACCGACCTGCCAGCCAGTGACCTGGCTGAAGGCGTTGATGGCCGAAACCAGCGGCTGCTGGTCGATGGCGAAGTGGTAATCGCCGCCGCGCGGGCTGCTGGCCTGGGTGGGCTCGACGGCCAGCGCCGGCAGGCAGTCGATACCGCTGGCGAGCAGCGCCAGGGTCAGCAGGGACAGCGGTCCCCGGCGTCGAGAACTGAAGTGAACGGGGGAAGGACCTGAGGACATCGAAAGCGCTCCCTGTCGCGCGAACCGTCATGAATGGGTGCTGTTCTTGCTTCTTGGAACAAGAATCAGTTGCATTGGCTATAACGAGACGGGTTCGCGTCGAGATCGCGTAAAAAAACTTTTGCTAGCTCTGGCCGGTAGCGGTGAGCGCCTGGGGTCAGTTGAGGATCACCAGCCGGGGGTACTCGTGCAGCTCGGCCGAGGTGATGTGCGCCAGCGCCCTGAGGGTTTCCAGCGGCTGGTCCAGGCGATAGTTGCCAGTCACCGCGACCTGCTCCAGGCGTGCATTGCGGTTGATGATCCAGCCGGGGTAGTAGCGTCGCAGTTCGTCCAGCACCTGGCTCAACGGGCAGTTCTCGAACACCAGCCGACCCTCCACCCAGGCCAGTTCCTTGTTCGGGTCGATGCGCTGACGCTCGCTGAAGCCTGCCGGACCGACATCGATGCTGTCGCCGGCACGCAGTCGCACTCGCTGGTCGCTGGCGGCCAGCAGATCGACGTCCCCGCGCTGCACCCGGACCCGCGCCAGGCCATCGAGGTAGCGCACGGCGAAGTGGGTGTCGTGGGCCTGGGCGCGCAGCGGGCCGGCCTGGACTTCCAAGGGAGCCTGGTCGCCACCGGGCACCTCGAAATAGGCCTCGCCCTGGAGCAGGCGCGCGACCTCCTGGCCTTCGCGACGCTGGCTGGAGAACGCGGTGTCGGTGTTGAGCAGCACCTTGGCGCCATCGCCCAGTTGCAGGCGCTGGCGTTCGCCGACCTGGGTGAGATGATCGGCCTGCAGGCGCGTCGGCAGGTTGCCGAAGCTCAACAGGCCCACCACCAGCACGGCGGCAGCGGCCAAGGGCTTGCGATAGGTGCGCAGGCGGCCGGACAGCGAGCGTCGGCGTTGCCGCTGCACATCGCCAGCGAGCCGATGCAGGGCCGCGCCATTCCACAGCGCCTCGGCGTCCACGTAGGCCTGGGCGTTGTGCTCGTCGGCCTCCAGCCACGCTTGGAAGGCTTGGGTGTCCTGGTCGCTGGGCGCCTGCAGGCGGATCAGCCAGTCCTGCGCTTCGTCCAGGGCGCGGGCGCGGGCATCTGGCGCGGCGGGCGAGAGGCGAGGGGCAGGTTCGGTCACGGCGGTTCCTGGCACGGAGTTCGTTGCAGATGATCGGCGCTGCGGGCAAGACTGGCAAGCGCTCACGCGAGGCGCTCGGCCACCCCCACACAGATCGCCATGATCAGTTTCAGTTCCTTTTGCACCGTGCTGGCCGACACCTGCAACTGATCGGCGATTTCCAGGTAGCTGGCGCCCTGCAGGCGGCTGAGGACGAAGATGCGCTGCTGGCGCGCGGTGAGGCTGGCCAGGCTCTGCCCCAGGCGTTCGAGCAGCTGCTGGGCATGCACCGCGTCTTCGCTGCTGACCTGTGGCGCGGCGATGCTGTGCAGTACCGGCTCCGGCACGTCGTCGACGAGCATGCGCGACTGCACGCGGCGCGCACGCAAATGGTCCAGCGCCAGGTTGCGCGCCGTCTGGAACACGAACGGTTCCAGGTGCTCGACGGGACGCTCGCGCAAGGCCCGGGTGACACGCAGATAGGTGTCCTGCAGCAGGTCTTCGGCCGTGCTGGGATTACCCACCATGCGCTGCAGGGTGCGTAGCAGCGAGAGGCGCTGGGCGAGGAACACGGCGGTGAAGCGGGACTGACTCACGGGGAAACCTGACCGAACGGGAGCGAATGATAATGCTTGTCATTCGTGACGAAGGTCAAGTGAGTAAATGTCATCGCGTGTTCGGCCAGGGGCATCGGCCGCCCGCCGCTGCCCAGCCGCCGCGCCTGCTACGCAAGCCTCACTGGGCTCGGAACAATGCCAGGCAGTTGTCCAGCATGCGGTTGGAGAAGCCCCACTCGTTGTCGTACCAGGCCATTACCTTGAGCATGCGCCCGTTGGCGCGGGTGTGGTTGGCATCGAAGATCGACGACAGCGGGTTGTGGTTGAAGTCGCAGGACACCAGCGGCAGGTCGTTGTAACCCAGCACCCGCGAGTGGCGGGAGGCCTCCAGGAATAGCGCGTTGACTTCATCCGCGCTGACCTCGCGGGCGAGCTGCACGGTGAGGTCGACCAGCGACACGTTGATCACCGGCACGCGTACGGCCATGCCGGTGAGCTTGCCGGCCACCTCGGGCAGCACCAGCCCCACGGCCTCGGCTGCGCCGGTCTTGGTCGGGATCATCGACTGGGTGGCCGAGCGCGCCCGGTAGGGATCGCTGTGATAGACGTCGGTCAGCACCTGATCGTTGGTGTAGGCATGGATGGTGGTCATCAGCCCCTGCTCGATGCCGAACTCGCGCTGCAGCACCTGCGCCACCGGTGCCAGGCAGTTGGTGGTGCACGAGGCGTTGGAGATGATCCGATGCGAGGCGCGCAGCACGTCATGGTTGACGCCATACACCACGGTGGCGTCGACCCCTTTGGCCGGAGCCGAGATGATCACCTTGCCGGCGCCTGCGCTCAGGTGGGCGGCAGCCTTCTCGCGCTCGGTGAACAGGCCGGTGCACTCGAACACCACATCGATGGCCTCGGCTTTCCAGGGCAGCTCGGCCGGATTGCGGATGGCGCTGACGGCGATGCGGTCGCCGTTGACCGTGAGGCTTTCATGGTCGGCCTCCACGGTGGCGTCGAAGGTGCCGTGGACGCTGTCGTACTTGAGCAGGTGAGCGTTCATCCTGCTGTCGCCCAGGTCGTTGATGGCGACGACCTGCAGGTCCTGGCGGTAGCCTTGGGTATAGAGTGCGCGCAGGACGTTGCGTCCGATGCGGCCGAATCCGTTGATCGCGATGCGAAGGGTCATGGCATTACCTCTGGCAGTTCGGGCGAAGCCTGTGGCACAAAGGCACCAGTGCTCCACTGAAACGGTTTTGTTATAGGAATTACAAGATTATTCACTCACAGATAGAAAACAAGCATTTTTAGTGGCAATATTTTTGTAAATCTACAACGAGTGATCGAGCTCAAGCGCTGACGACCTCCCGCACCCTGCCTTCAAGCCTAGGTTGCCAAGCCCGCCAGCGCCGCCGTCGGTTCAGATCGCCCTTACCCTAGCCTGGAGTCCAGTACATGCATCCGCGCATCCTCGAGGTCACCGCCCGGTTGACCGAACGCAGCCGTGCCACCCGTGAACGCTACCTCGAGCTCATCCGCGGCGCGGCCAGCGAAGGACCGATGCGCGCCAGCCTGCAATGCGCCAACTTCGCCCACGGCGTGGCCGGGTGTGGCAGCCAGGACAAGCAGAGCCTGCGCATGATGAACGCGGCCAACGTGGCCATCGTCTCGGCCTACAACGACATGCTGTCGGCGCACCAGCCGTACCTGCACTTCCCCGAACAGATCAAGCAGGCCCTGCGCGAGGTCGGCTCGGTCGGCCAGTTCGCTGGTGGCGTGCCGGCCATGTGCGACGGCGTGACCCAGGGCGAGCCGGGCATGGAGCTGGCGATCGCCAGCCGCGAGGTGATCGCCATGTCCACTGCCATCGCGCTGTCGCACAACATGTTCGATGCCGCGTTGATGCTCGGCATCTGCGACAAGATCGTGCCAGGCCTGATGATGGGCGCCTTGCGCTTCGGCCACCTGCCGACCGTCTTCGTGCCGGGCGGGCCGATGCCCTCGGGCATTTCCAACAAGGAAAAGGCCGACGTGCGCCAGCGCTACGCCGAAGGCAAGGCCAGCCGCGAGGAACTGCTGGAATCGGAAATGAAGTCCTACCACAGCCCTGGCACCTGCACCTTCTACGGCACCGCCAACACCAACCAGCTGGTCATGGAGGTGATGGGCCTGCACCTGCCGGGCGCCTCGTTCGTCAATCCCTACACCCCGTTGCGCGACGCCCTCACCGCCGAGGCGGCGCAGCAGGTCACGCGCATGACCAAGGCCAGCGGCAGCTTCATGCCGCTGGGCGAAATCGTCGACGAGAAGGCGCTGGTCAACTCGATCGTCGCCCTGCACGCCACCGGGGGCTCGACCAACCACACCTTGCACATCCCGGCCATTGCCCAGGCCGCCGGTATCCAGCTGACCTGGCAGGACATGGCCGAGCTGTCCGAGGTGGTGCCGACCCTGTCCCACGTCTATCCCAACGGCAAGGCCGACATCAATCACTTCCAGGCCGCTGGTGGGATGAGCTTCCTGATTCGCGAGCTGCTCGATGCCGGGCTGCTGCACGAAGACGTCAACACCGTGGCCGGGCGCGGCCTGCGTCGCTATACCCAGGAGCCCTTCCTCGAGGACGGTCGTCTGGTGTGGCGCGAAGGCCCGCGCCAGAGCCTGGACGAAAACATCCTGCGGCCGGTGGCGCGGCCGTTCTCGGCCGAGGGCGGCCTGCGGGTGATGGAAGGCAACCTGGGCCGTGGCGTGATGAAGGTCTCTGCCGTGGCGCCCGAGCACCAGGTGGTCGAGGCCCCGGCGCGAATCTTCCACGACCAGCAGTCGCTGGCCGAGGCGTTCAAGGCCGGCGAACTGGAGCGCGATTTCGTCGCCGTGGTGCGCTTCCAGGGGCCGCGCTGCAACGGTATGCCCGAGCTGCACAAGCTCACGCCATTCCTCGGCGTGCTGCAGGATCGCGGCTACAAGGTGGCGCTGGTGACCGACGGGCGCATGTCCGGCGCTTCAGGCAAGATCCCGGCGGCCATCCACGTGTGCCCAGAAGCCTTCGACGGTGGCCCGCTGGCAAAGGTGCGCGATGGTGATATCGTGCGCGTCGACGGTGTCGAAGGCACGCTGCAGCTGAAGGTCTCGGCCGAGGAACTGGCCGGGCGCGATCAGCCCGATGCACCCCTGGGCAACGACCTGGGCTGCGGCCGCGAGCTGTTCGGCTTCATGCGCATGGCATTCAGCCCGGCAGAGCAGGGCGCCAGCGCCTTTACCTCGGCTTTGGAGCGATTCAAATGAAGGCCTTGCTGGTCGGCGACATCGGCGGTACCAACGCACGCTTTGCCCTGTGGCGCGACAATGACCTGCACGCGGTGCAGGTGTTCGCCACGGCGGATTACTCCAGCCCCGAGCAGGCCATCGAGGCCTATCTGAAGGAGCAGGGCATCGCCCGGGGCGGCATTTCGGATGTGTGCCTGTCGGTGGCCGGCCCTGTGGAAGGCGATGATTTCCGCTTCACCAACAACCATTGGCGGCTCAACCGCACGGCCTTCTGCCAGGCATTGCAGGTGCAGCGCCTGCTGATGCTCAACGACTTCTCGGCCATGGCCCTGGGCATGACCCGGCTCAAACCGGGCGAGTTCGTCGAAGTCTGTCCGGGTCAGGCCGATGACGCCCGCCCGGCGCTGATCATCGGCCCTGGCACCGGCCTGGGCGTGGGCACCCTGCTCAGCCTGAACAAGCACTGGATGGCGCTGCCCGGCGAGGGAGGGCACGTCGACCTGCCCGTGGGCAATGCGCGCGAGGCCGCCATCCATCAGCAGATCCACAGCCAGATCGGCCACGTCAGCGCCGAGACCGTGCTCAGCGGCGGCGGCCTGGTGCGCCTGTACCAGGCCATCTGCGCGCTCGACGGCGCCACGCCGCAGCACAAGACTCCGGCGCAGATCACCGATGCCGCGCTGGGTGGCGAGCCGCGCGCGCTGGCGGTGGTCGAGCAGTTCTCGCGCTTCCTCGGGCGGGTGGCCGGCAACAACGTGCTGACCCTGGGGGCCCGTGGCGGTGTGTACATCGTCGGTGGGGTGATCCCGCGCTTCGCCGAGCTGTTCCTGCGCAGCGGCTTCGCCGCCAGCTTCGCCGACAAGGGCTGCATGAGCGGCTACTTCCCCGGCGTACCGGTATGGCTGGTCACTGCGGAGTTCTCCGGGTTGCTGGGTGCGGGCGTCGCCTTGCAGCAGGTGCTGGACCACTGAGCGGTCGCGTGGGGCGAGCCAGGACCGCGCGATGCCGGTCGGACTTGCCCCACACAGGCCCCAGCGCTTGTACAATGCCCTCAGCAGGCGCCAAGACCTGCCCCCACCACAGGGATCTCATTGTGAGCACTGCCGGCAAGACGATCTTGATGGTCGACGACGATCAGGACATTCGCGAACTGTTGCAAACCTACCTCAGCCGCTCGGGCCTGCAGGTGCAGGCCGAGGCCGACGGCCAGGGCTTTCGCCGTGCCCTGGAGGCCGGCGCCTACGACCTGGTGATCCTCGACGTGATGCTGCCCGACGAGGACGGCTTCAGCCTGTGTCGCTGGGTACGCCAGCATCCGCGTCATGCGCGGGTGCCGATCATCATGCTGACCGCAAGCTCGGACGAGACCGACCGCATCATCGGCCTGGAACTGGGCGCCGACGATTACCTGGGCAAGCCATTCAGCCCGCGCGAGCTGCAGGCGCGCATCAAGGCCCTGCTGCGCCGCTGCGACTTCGCCACGGCGAGCCCAGGCAGCGCGGTGCTGGCGTTCGAGGACTGGCGCCTGGACACGGTCAGCCACCGGCTGTTTCACCGCGATGGCGAAGAAGTGATCCTTTCCGGCGCGGACTTCGCCTTGCTCAAGCTGTTCCTCGACCACCCGCAGCAGATCCTCGACCGCGACACCATCGGCAACGCCACCCGCGGGCGCGAACCCATGCCGCTGGACCGTATCGTCGACATGGCGGTGAGCCGCCTGCGCCAGCGCTTGCGTGACACCGAAAAGCCACCGCGGTTGATCCGCACCGTGCGTGGCAGCGGCTACTTGCTCGCGGCGAATGTCAGCAGTGCCGGCTGACGCGGGCGTCGAACGGCGCTGGCGCCTGCTGCCGCGCTCGTTGCTGGGCCGCATGCTGCTGCTCACCTTGCTGGTGGTGCTGATCGCCCAGGGGTTGTCGAGCCTGATCTGGCTCGCCCAGTTGCGTGCCAGCCAGGTGCAGGGCCTGCGCGCCAGCGCCAGCAGTCTGGCCCATTCCATGAGCGCCAGCGTCAGTTACTTCCGCTCGCTGCCGGTGGCATACCGGCCGATGGTCCTGGACCAGTTGCGCAGCATGGGCGGCACGCGGTTCTTCGTCTCGCTCAACGACAAGCCGCTGGACATGCCGGTGCTTGCGATCACCGCGCGCAAGGCGGCGGTGATCGATGAAGTTCGCCGGGTGCTGCACGAGCGCCTCGGTCAGGGCATGGAGATATCCGTGGAATTCGTACGGCCCGAGGACCTGCGCATCTTCAACAGTGGCCTGAAGCTCGACGAGCTGCCGCGTTCCTGGGCGCACTACGCCTTGACCCTCGAGCCGCTCAACCCACCGGTACTGGTGACCCAGATCCGCCTGGGCGAAGGCGAGTGGCTGTACATCGCTTCCCTGCTGCCCGAGCCCTACACGGGCCTCGAACCGCAAAGGCTGCCGCGCCAGCAGATCGGCTTCATCGTCCTCACCACCGCCTTGCTGCTGCTGTTCATCGGCCTGCTGGTGCACTGGCAGAGCCTGCCGCTCAAGCGTCTGGCGCGCACGGCGCGGGAGATGTCCCTGGGCGCCGAGGTGCCGCCGGTGGCCGAGGCCGGGGGCAGCGAAGTGGTGGAGGTGGGCCGTGCGTTCAACGCCATGCGCGAGCGTATCAGCCGCTACCTCACCGAACGCTCACAGCTGTTCAGCGCCATTTCCCACGACCTGCGCACCCCCATCACGCGCCTGCGCCTGCGGGTAGAGCTGCTGGAGGACGAACACTTGCAGGCCAAGTTCAGTCGCGACCTCGACGAGCTGGAGCTGTTGGTCAAAGGGGCGTTGCAATGCGTGAAGGACACCGACATCCACGAGAACATCGAGCCGGTGGATCTGAACCAGGTGCTGGAGTTTCTCGCCGAACCCTACCTGCGCGATGGCCGCATCACCGTGGAAGGCCGTGCGCTGGCGCCCTATCACGGCAAGCCGCTGGCACTGCGCCGCTGCATCGCCAACCTCATCGACAACGCCATCAAGTACGGTGAGCGTGCACACCTGCGCATCATCGACAGCCACGAGGGCTTCGTCCTGCAGGTCGACGACCAGGGGCCGGGGGTGCCCGAACAACGTCTGGAACAGGTGTTCGAGCCGCATTTCCGTCTCTCGCCCCAGCAGCAGGGCTATGGCTTGGGCCTGGGCATCGCGCGCAACATCGCCCACAGCCACGGCGGCGAAGTGAGCCTGTTGAACCTGCGCGAGGGCGGTCTGCGCGTGACCCTGTACCTGCCGCGGGTAATCGACTGACCCGCCAGCAGGCGTGACGACGCTGTCACGATTCGGTGACATTCGCGCCGGCCTTCGTGACCTGCACGCCAGGGAGGCTGGCTAGAATCCGCAGACGACAGGCATCCCGACCTGTCACTGGCACGGATTGATACCACCGATGGACAGTATCGCTCTTGCTCCCGGCAGTTGGCTCGACGCCCCGGTTCACCACGCCTGGCTGGACACCGAGGGCCTGCGCCTGGTGACCTTCGCCAAGGCCTCGCGCCTGCCCGACGGTTTCGGCGCGCTCGATGCGCAGGGCTCCCTGGCGCCGGATGCCTTCGCCGACACCCTGAACACCACCCGCATGACCCACTGCTTCGCCCTGGCCCATGTGCAAGGCATTCCCGGCTGCCTGCCGCTGGTCGAGCATGGCGTGGCGGCCCTGCGCGACGGGCCACTGCGCGATGCGCGCCACGGCGGCTGGTTCATCGATGCCCAGGCCCGGGCGCCGCGCACCAAGACCGCCTACCTGCATGCCTTCGTCGCCCTGGCCGCCAGCTCGGCGGTGGTGGCAGGCGCGGTCGGGGCGCAGGCGCTGCTGGCCGAAGCCATCGAGGTGATCGACGCGCACTTCTGGAGCGAGGAGGAGGGCGCGCTGCGTGAGTCCTACCACCAGGACTGGTCGCACGGCGAAGCCTATCGCGGCGCCAACAGCAACATGCACGCCACCGAGGCGTTTCTCGCCCTGGCCGATGTCACCGCTCAGCCTCATTGGCTGGACCGCGCCTTGCGCATCGCCGAGCGGATCATTCGCGATCCCGCCGCCGCTCCCGACCATGCCGTGATCGAGCATTTCGACGCGGCCTGGCAGCCTTTGCCCGACTACAACAGCGATCATCCGGCCGATGGCTTCCGGCCGTTCGGCACCACCCCAGGCCATGCGTTCGAGTGGGCGCGGCTGCTGTTGCACCTGGAGGCGGCCCGTCGCCGGGCGGGTCTGAGCGTGCCGAGCTGGCTCGTCGCGTCGGCCCGTGGGTTGTTCGCCAGCGCCTGTCGCCAGGCCTGGCACGCCGATGGCGCGCCGGGCCTGGTCTACACCCTGGACTGGCAGCAGCGCCCGGTGGTGCGCGCGCGCCTGCACTGGACCCACGCCGAAGCTTGCGCCACGGCCGCCGCATTGCTGCGCCGCACCGGCGAGCGCGAGTACGAGCAGTGGTATCGGCGCTTCTGGGACTTCATCGACGCGCATTTCATCGATCGCCACGCGGGCAGCTGGCACCATGAGCTGGACCTGCAGAACCGCCCTGGCACGAGCATCTGGAGCGGCAAGCCGGACCTGTATCATGCCTACCAGGCGGTCCTGCTGCCGCGCCTGGCATTGGCGCCAAGCCTGGCCACGGCGCTGGCTCGGTCGAATGTAACCAGATGATGACATTCAGGCGTCGCTTCGTTACCTGAAGCGGTGGACCTGCTTACTAGAATCGATGCAACGCAAGCGAACGACTTGCCCCGCATAACAAGAACAAGGTACTCCAATGAATTCCAAGCTCCGTCTGGCTGCTGCCATTTCCCTCGCCTCCCTCATGCCGCTCAGTGCCTTGGCTGCCGACTCCAAGGGCACCGTCGAGGTAGTTCACTGGTGGACCTCCGGTGGCGAGAAAGCCGCCGTCGACGTGCTCAAGGCACAGGTCGAGAAAGACGGCTTCACCTGGAAGGACGGCGCCGTCGCCGGCGGTGGTGGTGCCACCGCGATGACCGTGCTCAAGAGCCGCGCCGTGGCCGGCAACCCGCCCGGTGTCGCCCAGATCAAGGGGCCGGACATCCAGGACTGGGCCGCCACTGGCCTGCTCGACACCGACGTGCTCAAGGACGTGGCCAAGGAAGAGAAGTGGGACACCCTGCTCGACAAGAAAGTCGCCGACACCGTCAAGTACGACGGTGACTACGTCGCCGTACCGGTGAACATCCACCGCATCAACTGGCTGTGGATCAACCCCGAAGTGTTCAAGAAGGCTGGCATCAGCGAGCCGCCGACCACCCTCGAAGCCTTCTACGCCGCCGCCGACAAGCTCAAGGCCGCCGGCTTCATTCCCCTGGCCCATGGCGGCCAGCCCTGGCAGGACAGCACCGTGTTCGAGAACGTGGTGCTGGCGGTGATGGGCGTGGACGGCTACAAGAAGGCCCTGGTGGACCTGGACGAGAAGACCCTGACCGGTCCCGAGATGATCAAGGCGCTCACCGAGCTGAAGAAGGTCGCCAGTTACATGGACCCGGACGGCAAGGGCCAGGACTGGAACCTGGAGGCCGCCAAGGTGATCAACGGCAAGGCTGGCATGCAGATCATGGGCGACTGGGCCAAGAGCGAATGGACCCTGGCCAAGAAAGTCGCGGGCAAGGACTACCAGTGCGTGCCGTTCCCCGGCACCGGCCAGGGCTTCCTGTACAACATCGACTCGCTGGCGGTGTTCAAGCAGAAGGACAAGGGCACCGCCCTGGGTCAGCAGGACATCGCGCGCAAGGTGCTGGGCGAGGACTTCCAGAAGACCTTCAGCATCAACAAGGGCTCTATACCGGTGCGTAACGACATGCTCGAGCACATGGACAAGTACGGCTTCGACAGCTGCGCCCAGACCTCGGCAAAGGACTTCCTGGCCGATGCCAAGTCCGGTGGCCTGCAACCGAGCATGGCGCACAACATGGCGACCACGCTCGCCGTGCAGGGCGCCTTCTTCGATGTGGTGACCAACTACATCAACGACCCGAAAGCCGATGCGGCCGATGCGGCGAAGAAGCTCAACGCGGCGGTGAAGGCTGCCAAGTAACCACTCGCTAGACGAGTGACAGCCCTGCAGGCGCGGCGACTCGGCGGGTCCATCGACCCACGGTGACCGCACTTGGCCGCCGCGCCTGCATGGGTCGTGCTTTCCTTCTTCTGGGTAACTCAGTCATGACCACGACCACCGCCCGCCTGCGGGCCTCACCCCTGGACGCGCTGCAGCGCTGGCTGCCCAAGCTGGTGCTGGCGCCGAGCATGTTCATCGTGCTGGTGGGCTTCTACGGCTACATCCTGTGGACTTTCGTCCTGTCGTTCACCACCTCCACCTTCCTCCCCACCTACAAGTGGGCAGGGCTGGCCCAGTACATGCGTCTGTACGACAACGACCGCTGGTGGGTGGCGAGCAAGAACCTGCTGGTCTTCGGTGGCCTGTTCATCGGCGTGACCCTGGTGATCGGCGTGCTGCTGGCGATCTTCCTCGACCAACGCATCCGCCGCGAGGGCGTGATCCGCACCATTTACCTGTACCCCATGGCGCTGTCGATGATCGTCACCGGTACCGCCTGGAAGTGGCTGCTCAACCCTGGCATGGGGCTGGACAAGCTGCTGCGCGACTGGGGCTGGGACGGCTTTCGCTTCGACTGGCTGATCGACCCCGATCGCGTGGTCTACTGCCTGGTCATCGCCGCCGTGTGGCAGGCCTCGGGCTTCATCATGGCGATGTTCCTCGCCGGGCTTCGCGGCGTCGACCCGTCGATCATCCGCGCCGCGCAGATCGATGGCGCCAGCCTGCCGCGCATCTATTGGAGCGTGGTACTGCCCAGCCTGCGTCCGGTGTTCTTCAGTTCGCTGATGATCCTCTCGCACATCGCCATCAAGAGCTTCGACCTGGTGGCGGCGATGACCGCAGGCGGCCCTGGCTATTCCTCCGACCTGCCAGCGATGTTCATGTATTCGTTCACCTTCAGCCGCGGGCAGATGGGCATGGGCTCGGCCAGTGCGATCCTCATGCTCGGGGCGATCCTGGCGATTCTCGTGCCTTACCTGTATTCCGAGCTCAGGAGCAAGCGCCATGACTGATGTCGTCGCCAAACCCGGCCTGAGCCTGAGCCGGCTGGCCATCCACGCGGTGCTGCTGCTGGCGGTGCTGATGTACCTGGTGCCGTTGGTGGTCATGCTGTTGACCAGCTTCAAGACCCCGGAAGACATCGGCACCGGCAACCTGCTGAGCTGGCCACAGGTGTTCACCACCATCGGCTGGAGCAAGGCCTGGGCCACGGTCAACGGCTATTTCCTCAACTCGGTGCTGATCACCGTGCCCGCAGTGCTGATTTCCACCGCGATCGGTGCGCTGAATGGCTACGTGCTGTCGATGTGGCGCTTTCGGGGCTCGCAGCTGTTCTTCGGCCTGTTGCTGTTCGGCTGCTTCCTGCCGTTCCAGACCGTCCTGCTGCCCGCCTCGTTCACCCTCGGCAAGCTGGGCCTGGCCAGCACCACCTCGGGGCTGGTGCTGGTGCATGTGGTCTACGGCCTGGCCTTCACCACGCTGTTCTTCCGCAACTACTACGTGAGCATTCCCGAGGCGCTGGTCAAGGCGGCGCGTCTGGATGGCGCAGGGTTCTTCACCATCTTCCGGCGCATCATCCTGCCGATGTCCACGCCGATCATCATGGTCTGCCTGATCTGGCAGTTCACTCAGATCTGGAACGACTTCCTGTTCGGCGTGGTGTTCTCCAGCGGCGACTCGCAACCGATCACCGTGGCCCTGAACAACCTGGTCAACACCAGCACCGGTGCCAAGGAATACAACGTCGACATGGCTGCCGCGATGATCGCCGCGCTGCCGACGCTGGTGGTTTATGTGGTGGCGGGCAAGTATTTCGTGCGCGGTCTGACCGCCGGCGCAGTCAAGGGGTAAGTCATGGCAACGCTCGAACTTCGCAATGTAAACAAGACCTACGGCAGCGGCCTGCCGGACACCCTCAAGGACATCCAGCTGGCCATCGGCGATGGCGAATTCCTGATCCTGGTCGGCCCTTCCGGCTGCGGCAAGTCCACCTTGATGAACTGCATCGCCGGCCTGGAGCAGATCACCGGCGGTGCGATCCTGATCGACGGCCAGGACGTCAGCGGCATGAGCCCGAAGGATCGCGACATCGCCATGGTGTTCCAGTCCTACGCCCTGTATCCGACCATGAGCGTGCGGGAGAACATCGAGTTCGGCCTGAAGATCCGCAAGATGCCCCAGGCGGGGATCGACGAAGAGGTCGCGCGGGTGGCCAAGCTGCTGCAGATCGAGCACCTGCTGTCGCGCAAGCCCAGCCAGCTCTCGGGCGGCCAGCAGCAACGCGTGGCCATGGGCCGGGCGCTGGCGCGGCGACCGAAGATCTACCTGTTCGACGAGCCGCTGTCCAACCTCGACGCCAAGCTGCGGGTGGAGATGCGCACCGAAATGAAACTGATGCACCAGCGCCTGAAGACCACCACGGTGTACGTGACCCACGACCAGATCGAGGCCATGACCCTGGGCGACAAGGTCGCGGTGATGAAGGACGGCATCATCCAGCAGTTCGGTACGCCGCAGCAGATCTACAACGATCCGGCCAACCTGTTCGTCGCCAGCTTCATCGGTTCGCCGCCGATGAACTTCATTCCGGTGCGCATCGTGCGCGAGGACGGTCGCCTGTGTGCCTGGCTCGATAGCGGCCAGGGCCGCTGCGAACTGCCGCTGGGCGCCCTTGACCCGGCCTTGGAAGGGCGTGAGGTGATCCTTGGCGTGCGTCCCGAGCAGATCGCCCTGGGCGCAGCCGAAGGCAACGGGCTGCCTGCCGTGCGCGCCGAGGTGCAGGTGCTCGAGCCTACCGGTCCCGACCTGCTGGTGTTCGCCACCCTCAACCAGACCAAGGTCTGCTGCCGACTGGCGCCGGATGTCGCCTGCCGCGTCGGCGACAGCCTCAACCTGCAGTTCGACCCGGCGCGGGTCCTGCTGTTCGACGCCGACAGCGGCGAGCGCCTGGATCTGCGCCTGGCCGATTCGTCCTTCAAGGACAACGTGGCACGTTTCAAGGGACGTTGAAGCAAGCAACCCATCGATAACAAGAAAAGAGGAACCAACGGATGGAACATCGTAGAAACATCAGGATGCTCGGGTCGCTGACCCTGCTGGCGTTGTTCGGCAGCACCGGAGCACACGCGGCCGAGGCCTTCTCCAGCGAGTCGAAATGGATGACCGGCGACTGGGGCGGCACCCGCACCGAGTTGCTGGACAAGGGCTATGACTTCACCGTCGACTACGTCGGCGAAGTGGCCGGCAACCTGCGCGGGGGCTACAACCACGACCGCACCGCCCGCTACAGCGATCAGTTCGCCCTGGGCGCGCACCTGGACCTGCAGAAGATCCTGGGCTGGCACGACGCCGAGTTCAAGCTGGCGATCACCGAACGTAGCGGTCGCAACCTGTCCAACGATCGCATCAGCGATCCGCGTGCCGGGCAGTTCAGCTCGGTGCAGGAGGTCTGGGGCCGCGGCCAGACCTGGCGGCTGACGCAGATGTGGGTCAAGCAGAAGTACTTCGACGGCGCGCTGGACGTGAAATTCGGCCGCTACGGGCCGGGCGAGGACTTCAACAGCTTCCCGTGCGACTTCCAGAACCTGGCGTTCTGCGGCTCCCAGGTGGGCAACTGGGTGGGCGGCATCTGGTACAACTGGCCGGTGAGCCAGTGGGCACTGCGGGTCAAGTACAACGTCACGCCGGAATTCTTCGTCCAGGTGGGCGCCTACGAGCAGAACCCCTCCAACCTGGAGACCGGTAACGGCTTCAAGCTCAGCGGCAGCGGCACCAAGGGCGCGATCCTGCCGGTGGAGCTGGTCTGGCAGCCCAAGGTCAACGGCCTGCCGGGCGAATACCGCCTGGGCTACTACTACAGCACCGCCGATGCCACCGACGTGTACAAGGACGTCAATGGTAATGCCCAAGGCATTTCCGGCACCGACTTCAAGTCCCATTCCAGCAAACATGGCTGGTGGGTCGTGGCCCAGCAGCAAGTCACCGCACACAACGGCGATGCCAGTCGCGGCCTGGACCTGTTCGCCAACTTCACCGTGCACGACAAGGCCACCAACGTGGTCGACAACTACCAGCAGGTGGGCATGGTCTACAAAGGCGCCTTCGACTCGCGGCCCAAGGACGACATCGGCTTCGGCATCGCTCGCATCCATGTCAACGACGACGTGAAGAAGCGCGCCGAGCAGATCAATGCCTTCAACGGCATCGACAACTACGACAATCCGGCCTTCCTGCCGCTGCAACGCACCGAATACAACGCCGAGCTGTACTATGGCTTCCACGTCACCAACTGGCTGACCGTGCGACCTAACCTGCAGTACATCAAGAGCCCCGGCGCCGTGGACGAGGTCGACAACGCGCTGGTGGCGGGCCTGAAGATTCAGTCGTCATTCTAGGGTTTGTATGAAAAGTCGCCGAGCGGCGATCAGACAAGGCGAAAACAGGCGAGGAAGCGGAGTTTGCTGGCTGCAAATGAGCATTCCGAGCCTGTTTTCAACGCAGAATGATCGTCGCGCAGGCACTTTTCGTACAAAGCCTAGGAACGATTGTTGTAAATTTACGCCACCGCATCCCCACCCCCGACATCCACTGCCTGGCAGTGGATGTTTTTCCGGGTCAAAGATAGCGCTGTCTCAACAACAAGAGTTTTCTGAAAAATGTCCGAGCATCCGCTTCAACGCTTCTTCACCTCGCAACGGCCGCGGCCGGTTTTCGAGTGGGAGCGGCACCAGCAGCGTGATGTCCTGATCATCGACCATCCTCGCTGCCAGGCCGTGTTCAGCCGCCAGGGCGCGCAGTTGCTGCACTTTCAGCCGACCGGTGAAAAGCCCTGGCTGTGGTGCGCCGAGCAGTGGCCGCAGGTCGGCGCGATCCGTGGCGGCGTGCCGGTGTGCTGGCCCTGGTATGGCCGTCACCCCAGCGAAGACTTGTGGCCGGCCCATGGCTGGGGTCGGTTGCTGGACTGGAAGTTGCTGGACAGCCGCGAGGACGAGGAGGGCGTCCGGCTCACCTGGCGCCTCGACCTGTGCGACTGGCAGGTGGACTTGCACGCTCGACTGGGCGCGAGCATGGAGCTGAGCCTGAGCACCGAACACCAGGACAGCCAGCCCTGCCAGTTGAGCCACGCGCTGCTGGCGTTCTGGCGCATCAGTGATGTCTCGAAGATCGCGCTGTCAGGCCTCGAAGACATCCAGGGCTATGATCGACTCAACCGCCAGGCCTGCCGGGAGCAGGGTGCGCTCACCCTCAAGGGCGGCTGCCAGAAGGTCTACCCAGGGACGCCGAAGGTGCAGCTGCACGACCAGGCCTGGGAGCGCGAGCTGTACATCGACACCAGCGACAGCGACGACACCGTGGTCTGGCATCCGGGCAATCGACCGCTGATGGGCGTGAGCGGACGCGAAAGCCAGGGTTTCGTCTGCGTGGAGGCGGCCAGCGGCAGTGGCCAGAGCCTGAGCCTGGCGCCAGGGCAACGCGCCCGCTTGCGCTTGCAGGCCCATCGGCTCAACTGAGGTCGGTGTCCTGGGCCGGGTAGCGGCTGGCGTTGAGGCTTTCCTTGATCTTGCGCAAGTGGGGCTGGAAGTCCGAGCCGCGGCGCAAGGTCATGCCGGTGGCCAGAACGTCCAGCACCGTCAACTGGATGATGCGCGAGGTCATGGGCATGTAGATGTCGGTGTCTTCCGGCAAGGGCAGGTGCAGGCTCATGCTGCACGCCTTGGCCAACGGCGAGCCGGCGGCCGTGATGCCCAGCACCGAGGCGCCGTTCTCCCGGGCCTGGCGGGCCACTTCGACCAGTTCGCGGGTGCGCCCGGTGTAGGAAATGATCACGAACAGGTCGCCGGTGTGCGCCACCGAGGCCAGCATGCGTTGCATGAGCACGTCCGGATGGGCCGACACGGCCAGGTTGAACCGGAAGAACTTGTGCTGGGCATCCATGGCCACGGGCGCCGAGGCGCCCAGGCCGAAGAAATGGATCTGCCGGGCCTGGATCATCATGTCCACGGCGCGGCTGACCTGCTGCGGGTCGATCTGCTGGCAGGCACTGTCGAGGGAAGCGATGGCGCTGGCGAAGATCTTCTGGGTGTAGGCGGCTGGATCGTCGTCGGCTTCCACCGCGCGGCTGACGTAGGCAGCGCCACTGGCCAGGCTCTGTGCCAGTTGCAGCTTCAACTCGGGGTAGCCGCTGACGCCGAACGAGCGGCAGAAGCGATTGACGGTCGGCTCGCTGACCTTGGCCGCCTGGGCCAGGGCGGCGATGCTGAAGCGGGTGGCCTGCTGGGGATTGAGCAGGATGACCTCGGCCACTTTGCGCTCGGCCTTGTTCAACTCGTCGAGGCGTCCCTGGATCTGTTCCAGGAGGTTTCGCACACGGTCCATGGGATGTCCTTGGTCGGAAACTCGGCCGGCTGCGGGAACAGCGGGCATGGTGCAGGGGTTGTCTATCGTACTGGGGGCGAGTTTGTCATACCACTCGCCCCATGTGTGAGGGGGTAATGTTGTTGTTTTTACTACATCCTTCTTGAAATGTATGGCTGAAAACGGTATTCCTACGTCCACTTTAATAAAAGAACCAACATCATGGCTGCTATCAGTGTAGAACCTTGCACTTTCGCCCTGTTCGGCGCCCTTGGCGACCTGGCGCTGCGCAAGCTGTTTCCTGCCCTCTACCAGCTCGATCGAGCCGGCCTGCTACATGCCGATACGCGCCTGCTGGCCTTGGCCCGCGAGCCGGGCAGCGCCGACGATCACCTGGCTACCATCGAATCGCAGCTGCGCCGCTTCGTGCCCGATGCCGACATCGAACCGGCGGTGCTCGAGCGCTTCGTCCAACGCCTGACCTACCTGCACCTGGACTTCGTCCAGCCCGAAGGCTACACGACGCTGGCCCAGCATGTGGCCGAAGGCCTGCCGCTGATCGCCTACTTCGCCACGGCGGCTGCGGTGTACGGCGCCATCTGCGAAAACCTCGACAAGGCCGGCCTGGCCGGACGTACCCGGGTGGTGCTGGAGAAGCCCATCGGCCACGACCTGGAGTCTTCCCGCCGCGTCAACGACGCCGTGGCGCGGTTCTTTCCGGAAAGTCGCGTCTATCGCATCGACCACTACCTGGGCAAGGAGACGGTGCAGAACCTGATCGCCCTGCGTTTCGCCAACAGTCTGTTCGAGACTCAGTGGAACCAGAATTCCATTTCCCACGTGGAGATCACCGTCGCCGAGAAGGTCGGTATCGAGGGGCGTTGGGGCTATTTCGACAAGGCTGGCCAGCTGCGCGACATGATCCAGAATCATCTGCTGCAACTGCTGTGTCTGATCGCCATGGACCCCCCGAGCGATCTTTCCGCCGACAGCATCCGTGACGAGAAGGTCAAGGTGCTCAAGGCCCTGGCGCCGATCACCGGCGATGGTCTCAGCACGCGGGTGGTACGCGGCCAGTACATCGCCGGCTACAGCGACGGCAAACCGGTGCCGGGCTACCTGGAAGAAGACAACGCCAACGCCCAGAGCGATGCCGAGACCTTCGTCGCCCTGCGCGCCGACATCCGCAACTGGCGCTGGTCCGGCGTGCCGTTCTATCTGCGCACCGGCAAGCGCATGCCGCAGAAGCTGTCGCAGATCGTCATCCACTTCAAGGAAACGCCGCACTACATCTTCGCACCGGAGCAGCGCCTGCAGGTCGGCAACAAGCTGATCATCCGCTTGCAGCCGGATGAAGGCATTTCCCTGCGGGTGATGACCAAGGAGCAAGGGTTGGACAAGGGCATGCACCTGCGCAGCGGCCCGCTTCAACTGAATTTTTCCGACACCTGGCGCAGTGCGAGGATTCCGGATGCCTACGAGCGCCTGCTGCTCGAAGTGATGCGTGGCAACCAGAACCTGTTCGTGCGCAAGGACGAGATCGAGTATGCCTGGACCTGGTGCGACCAGTTGATCGCCGGCTGGAAGAACGCCGGCGATGCGCCCAAGCCCTATGCGGCCGGTTCCTGGGGCCCGATGAGCTCGATTGCACTGATCACTCGCGATGGGAGAGCCTGGTATGGCGATATCTGAACTGCCACTGCCGACGAACGTCACGCTTCATGAATCGACCGACAGCAAGCGCCTGGCCGCGACCCTGGCCGCTGATGTCGCCGAACGCCTGCGCGCGGCGCTGGCCGAGAAGGGCCGGGCCTGCCTGGTGGTCTCCGGTGGCCGCAGCCCGGTCGTCTTCCTCGAACAACTGTCCGCGCAGGTGCTGGACTGGTCGCAGGTCACCGTGTCGCTGGCCGATGAACGCTGGGTGCCGGTCGAACATGCCGACAGCAATGCCGGTCTGCTGGCTCGCCACCTGCTAAAGGGGCCGGCTGCCAAGGCTCGCCTGCTCGGGCTCTACCAGCGGGCCGAGACCCTCGAAGCTGCTGCGCAGGCCGCCGATCAGGCCCTGGCGGATCTGCCGCCCATCGATGTCCTGGTGCTGGGCATGGGCGACGACGGGCATACCGCGTCGCTGTTCCCAGGCAGCCCGAACCTGGCCGAAGGCCTCGACCCCGAAAGCACCCGTCGCTGTCTGGCGATGCTGGCGCCGAGCGTGCCGCACCAGCGCCTTTCGATGTCCCGCGCGCTGCTGTCCAGCGCCGCCTTTACCGCGCTGTCGGTGCAGGGCCCTGGCAAACTCGCCGCCCTGCGCGCTGCGCTGGCCGCCGATGATGCGACCCAGATGCCGATTCGCGCCTTTCTTCACGACCCCCTGGACCTCTACTGGTGTCCATGAGCCAAGGATTCACTGTCATGACCACGCTTGAACGCCCCCAACCGCTGCGCTCCATGGCCGAGAAGGCCACCCGCATCGATGAAATCTGCGCACGGGCACGCATCCTTCCGGTGATCACCATCGCTCGCGAGCAGGACATCCTGCCGCTGGCCGATGCCCTGGCCGCCGGCGGGATCCGCACCCTGGAGGTGACCTTGCGCTCCGAACACGGGCTCCAGGCGATTCGCGTCCTGCGCGAGCAGCGTCCGGAGCTGTGCATCGGCGCGGGCACCGTACTCGACCCGGCGATGTTCGCGGCCGTCGAGGCGGCGGGTGCCCAGTTCGTGGTCACCCCCGGCATCACCGCCGACGTACTCCAGGCCGGTGTGCGCAGTGACATTCCGCTGCTGCCTGGCATCAGCACGCCGTCGGAAATCATGGCCGGCTATGCCCTGGGCTACCGCCGCTTCAAGCTGTTCCCGGCGGAAGTGGTGGGCGGGATCGCCGCGATCAAGGCCTATGGTGGCCCGTTCGGCGACATTCGTTTCTGCCCTACCGGCGGCGTGAATCCTGGCAACGCGCGCAACTACATGGCGCTGCCCAACGTGATGTGCGTGGGAGGCACCTGGATGCTCGACAGCAGCTGGGTCAAGAATGGCGACTGGGCGCGGATCGAGGCGTGCAGCGCCGAGGCCATGGCCCTGCTGGGCTGATACCGCTTTCGTTGTGTGCTGCACGGCTTGTGGGGCGCTTGGTCGGCGCCCCTTTTTTTCGCCTGTCAGAAACGAAAAAGCCCGCATCCAGAGATGCGGGCTTGGCTTCACCGTGACGCTCAGGCCGCTTTGGCGGTCTGCTGGCTCAGTGAGCGGTTCAGAGCACTGAACAGCGCCTTGAAGCTGGCCGTGGTGATGTTTTCATCGATGCCCACGCCATGCACCGGACGGCCACCCGCCACACGCAGTTCGATGTAGGCTGCCGCCTTGGCGTTGGTGCCAGCGCCAATGGCGTGCTCGTTGTAGTCCATGATCTCCACTGCGACGGGCAGGCCGGCCACCAGCGCCTCGAGGGCGCCGTTGCCCTTGCCGCGCCAGTGCAGGGTGGTTTCGCCTTCACCGGCAACTTCCACTTCCACGGCGCTGCTGCCGTTCTCTTCCTGCAGGCGATGGCTGACCAGCGCGTACGGCGCGTTGGCTTGCAGGTACTCCTTGTGCAGCAGGCTGTAGATCTGCTGGGCGGTCATTTCCAGGCCCAGGCGGTCGGTCTCGCCCTGCACCACCTGGCTGAACTCGATCTGCATGCGGCGCGGCAGGCTGATGCCGTACTCCTGCTCCAGCAGATAGGTGATACCGCCCTTGCCGGACTGGCTGTTGACGCGAATGACCGCCTCGTAGCTGCGGCCGATGTCGGCTGGATCGATCGGCAGATAGGGTACTTCCCACAGTTCGCCGTCCTTCTGTTGGGCGAAGCCCTTGCGGATCGCATCCTGGTGCGAGCCGGAGAAGGCGGTGTGCACCAAATCGCCGACATAAGGGTGACGCGGGTGTACCGGCAGTTGGTTGCACTCCTCCACCACCTTGCGCACGCCATCGATGTCGGAGAAGTCCAGCTGCGGATCGATGCCCTGGGTATAAAGGTTCAGCGCCAGGGTCACCAGGTCGACGTTGCCGGTGCGCTCGCCGTTGCCGAACAGGCAGCCTTCGGCACGGTCGGCACCGGCCATCAGACCCAGTTCGGTAGCGGCGATGCCGGTGCCCCGGTCGTTGTGGGTGTGCAGACTGATGATCACGCTGTCGCGACGGCTGACGTTGCGGCAGAACCATTCGATCTGGTCGGCGTAGACGTTGGGCGTGGCCACTTCGACGGTCGCTGGCAGGTTGAGGATGATCTTGTGCGCGGGCGTCGGGTTCCACACTGCGATCACGGCGTCGCACACTTCCTTGGCGAACTCCATTTCCGTGGCGCTGAAGGTCTCAGGGGAGTACTGGAAGGTCCACTGGGTGTCCGGCTGCTGCGCAGCGTACTTGACGAACAGCTTGGCCGCATTCACGGCGATGTCCTTGACGCCCTGCTTGTCCTGGTTGAAGACGATGCGGCGGAACGACGGACAGGTGGCGTTGTACAGGTGGACGATGGCCTTCTTGGCACCGCGCAGCGATTCGAAGGTGCGCTCGATGAGGTCTTCGCGGGCCTGGGTGAGCACCTGGATGGTGGTGTCCTCAGGAATGTGGCCGTCTTCGATCAGTGTGCGCACGAAGTCGAAGTCGGTCTGCGAAGCCGATGGGAAGGCCGCTTCGATCTCCTTGACGCCAACCTGCACCAGGGTCTTCCAGAAGCGCAGCTTCTTTTCCGCATCCATCGGCTCGATCAGCGACTGGTTACCGTCGCGCAGGTCGGAGCTGCACCAGATCGGCGCCTGGGTGATTGCCTTGGAAGGCCAGGTGCGGTCCGGGAGGTCGATGGTGGGGAAGGCGCGGTATTTCTTGGAAGGGTCTTTGAGCATGGTCATTGGAGCAATCCTTTAGAGGTGCGGCCTGATCGGGCCTGTCAAGCGATGACGAGACGAAGCGGCGGGGCGATGCGATTCACCCGGGTAGTCGTGCGCTGACCAGGCAAAGGCTGCGGTGTTGACGAAGCAGAATGAGGACGGTGGCGGTTTTCATGGGATCAACCCTAACCAGTGGACCGAAGGTTGGCAAGCGGCCGAAAAAAATTGAGATAAATGCTCAAATAAACCGTGCTATTGAGATTTTATGGCTCAATGACGAGCACATATTCTAGATTGTTGCGCGGTATTTTTCTGTGGCGCAACGACTGACCGTGGCGGTCAGTGGCTGCCATCGCCATTGCACCCGCTCCACAGGCTGCTGCGTTTCCAAGGCGTTTCAGGGCTGGAATGCGCCGATGAAGATCGCCGGATCCACACGGGCATCATTCAGGCTCACGTTCCAGTGCATGTGCGGGCCCGTCGCACGGCCGGTCGAGCCGACCCGTCCGACCACATCCCCTCGACGCAGCATCTGGCCGGGCTTCACGTCCACCTTGGACATGTGGCAGAACATGCTGATGAAGCCCTGGCCGTGGTCGACGAACACCGTGCGGCCATTGAAGAAGTAGTCGCCGACCAGTATCACCTTGCCATTGGCCGGGGTCTTGATCGGCGTCCCGGCAGGGACGGCGAAGTCCAGCCCGGCATGGGGGTTGCGCTCCTCGCCGTTGAAGAAGCGGCGCACGCCGAACTTGCTCGACAGCGGGCCATTGACCGGCTTGTCGAGGATCAGGTTGCTCGGTGTGACAGGGCTGAAGCTGCGATAGGCCTTGATCTGCTCGGCGAGCTCGCGGTCGATGCGTTCGAGATCCTGCGGTTCGGGATTGACCTGGCGTGTGTTCTTCAAGGTGATGCGCTGTTCCGGGTAGCGCTTGCTGCCGACGTCGAACGTCAGGGTGCGCGTACCCTGGCTCAGGCTGGCCGGGCCAGGTTTCTGGGTCAGGGGGATGCCGACGATGGCCAGCCAGCGATCCTGCTCGCGCACCACCAGCACCGGCTTGCCGTCGAAGCGCGCGCTCGGGGCGCTGCTGGCCGGGCCGAGATCGACCACCGCGACGCCGCCGGGCACCGGCTTGTTCAGGGCGCGGGTGATGTAGCTGGCCTGCGCGGTGCTGGACAGCATCAGGGCGCAGAGGGCGAGCAGGGGAGCGAGCAGGCGAGTCATGGATCAGTCCAATAGCGAAAGGGTGACCGGAGTCTGGTGATTGTCTTCCACCCGCACCTGCAGCTCGCCTTCGGCCAGGCGGGCAGTGAGGCGCTGGCCGTTGCGGGTCTGCGCGGCGCTGCGAATCGCCTGGCCCCGCTCGTCGAGCAGGATGCTGTAGCCGCGGGCGAGGGTGGCCAGCGGGCTGACGATCTGCAGCGTCTGTACATGCGCCTGCAAGCGCTGCCGGCGGTCCTTGAGCACGCCCTGCATGGCTCGCGGCAGGCGCTCGGCCAGGTTGTCCAGGCGTTGGCCGAGCAACGCCAGGGTGCGTCCGGGGTGTTGCGCGGTCAGGCGTGTGTCCAGGCGGCCCAGGCGCTGCTGACGCTGGTTCAGGTCGAGCATGAAGGCGCGGCGCAGGCGCATGTCCAGGTCGTCCAGGCGCTGGGCTTGCTGGCGCAGGCGCTCGCGGGGGTGACGCAGGCGTCGGGTGAGGCCGTCCAGGCGCAGGCGCTCGTGACTCAACCGTGCCTGCACGCGCAGCAGCAGGCGGCGCTGCAGGCTGTCCAGGCGTTGCAGCAGGCCGCTGCTGTCCGGTGCCAGCAGCTCGGCGGCGGCAGACGGGGTGGGTGCACGCACGTCGGCGACGAAGTCGCTGATCGACACATCGGTCTCGTGCCCCACGGCACTGACGATGGGCGTCACGCACGCGGCGATGGCCCGCGCCACCGGTTCTTCGTTGAAGCACCACAGGTCTTCCAGCGAGCCACCCCCGCGGGCCAGGATCAGCGCGTCGAAGCCGAGGCTGTCGGCCCGTTGCAGCGCGCGCACGATCTGGCCGATGGCTTCGCGGCCCTGGACGGCGGTAGGGATCAGGTTGAGTTCGACCTGAGGGGCACGACGGCCGAACACGCTGATGATGTCGCGGATCACCGCGCCCGTGGGCGAGGTGACGATGCCGATGCGCCGGGGATGGGCGGGCAGCGCGCGCTTGGCCTCGGCGGCGAACAGGCCTTCGGCGCCGAGCTTCTCCTTCAGCGCCTCGAAGGCCAGGCGCAGCGCGCCGTCGCCGGCCGGCTCGACGCTGTCGAGGATCAGCTGGTAGTCGCCGCGCCCCTCGAACAGCGACACCTTGCCACGGACCTTGACCGCCAGGCCGTCACGCAGGGCCTGGCGAACCCGGGCGGCATTCTGTCGGAACAGCGCGCAACGCACCTGGGCGCCGCTGTCCTTGAGGGTGAAGTACAGGTGGCCGGAGGCCGGGCGGGCAAGGTTGGAAATCTCGCCTTTCACCCAGACGCTGCGAAACACGTCTTCGAGTAGCACGCGGGCGCGGCCATTGAGTTGGCTGACGGTGAGGATTTCGCGGTCCAGGCCGAGTCGTTCGAAAGGGTCTCTGATCATGCCGGGCATCATAAAGGACAATCCGCGCGCTTGTCTGTGTCAGGCGCTTTCGCGACGTCGAGGCTGCCGGCATCCTGGATGTGAGTGGGGAGGGCTCACCCACTCATCGCGGTCAGCAAATGCCGCTCCAGGATCCCGGCGTCGCGCCGGCTGGCGAGTGCCACACTGCTCTGGCAGTTTTCCACGAGGGGAATGAATCGCACGGTAGACGGAGCGATTTCGCGCATGCTCGCCGGCAGCAGCGCTACGCCAAGACCTGCCTGGATCAACTGCAACTGCGTGGTCTTGCGCGAGACGATTTGCGCTGCGCGGGGAAAGAAACCGGCGGCCAGGCACACCGAAGCCGACAGGTAACTCAGCCCGCCACGGTCGCGGTGGGGAATCGACACGAAAGGTTGCGTCTTCAGTGCCCGCACGCTCACCTCGCTCGCTCCCGCCAGTTCATGACCGGCGGCGACCGCCAGCAGCAGCGGCTCGTCGAACAGCGTCAACAGGGTCACGTCCGGGTGCTGGCGCAGCACCGGCAGGCGCAGCAGGCCCAGATCCAGCCGGCCGTCGGCGATGTCCTGCAACTGCGCCTCCGACGATTGCTGGGCGATGTCCAGCGTCACGTCGGGGTTGCCACGCACGTAGCCGCCGAGGCGCTCCAGCAGCACGCCGGTCAGGGGCACGGTACTGGAATGGTTCAGGCGCAGGCGGCCACGCAGACCCTGGCCGACTTCCGAGGCCAGGCGCTCGGCTTTTTCCAGGTCGCCGAGCACTTGCCGGGCGCGTCCCAGGAACACCTCACCAGCCGCCGTGAGCCTGGGCTGGCGAGCGGTGCGCTCGAGCAGCGCGGTGCCGAGTTGCTGCTCCAGCTCCTTGATTTGCCGGCTGAGCGCCGATTGAGCGATGTACAGTCGCTGGGCTGCCGCAGTGAAGCTGCCGCTGTCGGCGATTTCCACGAAGTAACGCAACTGGCGCAGGGACGTCATCCTTGATATGCCTTTTCAAGATGGCTCATGGGGTCATCGCATATTAGTCGGTATGACTAGCGCAGGGCTAACCTGTGCATGTCTTCCCAGGAATAGCGCCATGCTCGCTCAACTTCCGTACGCCACGCTGGAGTGGCTGCCCATTGTGCTGGCCATCGGCGCCGCCTATGTGGTCTTCGGCATCGCCGGCTTCGGCACCGCACTGGTGGCAGGGCCGGTATTGATTCATTTCATGCCGCTGTCGCGGATCATCCCCTTGCTGGTGCTGCTGGACTTCATCGCGGCGCTGGGCAACCTGCTGCCGTCGCGACGTGATGTGGTCCGTGGCGAACTGCTGCGCCTGCTACCGTGCATGGCGCTTGGCTGCACACTGGGCGTGGCGTTCCTGCTGAACCTGAAGTCGGAGCTGCTGCTGTTGCTGATGGGCCTGTTCGTGACGTCCTACGCGCTGTACAGCCTGCTGGTGAAGGCGCGCCCGCAGCGCCTGGGGGCGGGCTGGGCGGTGCCGATGGGGACGGTGGGCGGGGTGTTCGGCGCCCTGTTCGGCAGCGGCGGGTTTCTCTACGCGCTCTACCTCAGCGCTCGGCTACCGACCAAGGAGCAGGTGCGCGCCACCCAGAGTGCGCTGATCAGCTGCAGCACCGTGGTGCGCCTGTCGTTGCTGGCGATTGCCGGCGTCTATGCCGACAGCAGCCTGTCATGGCTGGCGCTCAGCCTGCTGCCGGTGATGTTCGCCGGCCTGTGGCTGGGCCGGCGCCTGAGCCTGCGGTTGTCGCGCGAGACCTTCGTGCGCCTGGTCACCTGGCTGGTGCTGTTCAGCGGCCTGGCGCTGATCGGCCGCTACCTCGGCGGCTGAGCAGGCGGTAGACTGACGCCCTTGTCGCAGTCGCCGTCTTCAGGTCCGTTCATTCATGTCCAGCCAGAGCATCATCGTTCCCAAACAGTCCACCGTCCCGTTTCACGAAGCGCGCGCCCGGGCGATCCTGCGCTGGCTGGTGCGCGAGAAAGTGGTGCAGGAAGCGCTGAGCACCTGTGGACGTACCGGCAATCGCATGGGCTACGCGCTGGGCGAAGGGGCGCGCCGGGTGGCGCTGCGACCCGAGCTGCTGCCGTTCGGCGAGCCGGTCAATGGCCTGGAGGTGATGCTCAAGCGCTGCATCTACACCCCCACCAACGGCTTCCTGGAAGAGGCGGGCTGCCCGCAGTGTCGCCGTGAGGTCGGCGAGCCGTTGTTCGAGAGCCTTGAAGAGTGGATGCCTGCGCTCAGCGACAATTTCACCTGCCCGCTGTGCGGCTTCGAAGACGACATCAACGGGTTTCTCTACCTGCAACCCTGCGCCTTCTCCAACCTGGGGTTCATCTTCAACAACTGGGGCGATGCCGGCTTCACCCAGGCGTTTCTCGACAGCTTCGCCGACTGGCTGGACCAGCCGGTGGCGGTGGTGCGCGTCGAGCACGTCGGCGGCTGAGTCGCGAGGGCGCCGTGCAGCTGCCCATTGAGCCCCGGCCGCTGCATGAGTATAATGGCGCGCTTCCATTTTTCCCGCCCGGGAGCCCCCGCGATGCTGCGTATCAGCCAAGAAGCCCTGACCTTCGACGATATCCTCCTTGTACCTGGCTACTCCGAGGTACTGCCCAATGAGGTCAGCCTCAAGACCCGTTTGACCCGTGGCATCGAGCTGAACATCCCGCTGGTTTCCGCCGCCATGGACACCGTCACCGAAGCGCGCCTGGCCATCGCCATGGCCCAGGAAGGCGGCATCGGCATCATCCACAAGAACATGACCATCGAACAGCAGGCCGGCGAAGTGCGTAAGGTCAAGAAGTTCGAGGCTGGCGTGGTCAAGGACCCCATCACCATCGACGCCGACGCCACCGTGCGCGACCTGTTCGACCTGACCCGCCTGAACAACATCTCCGGTGTTCCGGTGCTGGAAAACGGCGACCTGGTGGGCATCGTCACCTCCCGCGACGTCCGTTTCGAAACGCGCCTGGAGGCCAAGGTGCGCGACGTGATGACCCCCAAGGAACGTCTGGTCACCGTGCGCGAAGGCGCCGACAAGAACGAAGTCCGTGAACTGCTGCACAAGCATCGCCTGGAAAAGGTCCTGATCGTCGACGACAAGTTCGCGCTCAAGGGCATGATGACCGTCAAGGACATCGAGAAGGCCAAGGCCTACCCGCTGGCCAGCAAGGACGACCAGGGTCGTCTGCGCGTCGGTGCCGCGGTCGGTACCGGCAAGGACACCGGTGAGCGCGTCGCCGCGCTGGTCGCGGCCGGCGTCGATGTGGTGGTGGTGGACACCGCCCACGGCCATTCCAAGGGCGTGATCGAGCGCGTGCGCTCGGTCAAGCAGACCTACCCGCAGGTACAGGTGATCGGCGGCAACATCGCCACCGGCGCGGCGGCCAAGGCCCTGGCCGAAGCCGGCGCCGATGCGGTCAAGGTCGGCATCGGCCCGGGCTCGATCTGCACCACCCGCATCGTCGCCGGTGTCGGCGTGCCGCAGATCAGCGCCATCGCCAACGTCGCCGCCGCCCTGCAAGGCACTGGCGTGCCACTGATCGCCGACGGCGGTATCCGTTTCTCCGGTGACCTGTCCAAGGCCATCGTCGCCGGCGCCTCGTGCGTCATGATGGGTTCGATGTTCGCCGGTACCGAAGAGGCGCCAGGGGAAGTCGAACTGTTCCAGGGTCGCTCCTACAAGGCCTACCGCGGCATGGGCTCGCTGGGCGCCATGGCTCAGGCCCAGGGCTCCTCGGACCGCTATTTCCAGGACTCCTCGGCCGGCGCCGAGAAGCTGGTGCCCGAAGGCATCGAAGGCCGCGTGCCCTATAAAGGCGCCCTGGCCGCGATCATCCACCAACTGATGGGTGGCCTGCGCTCGTCCATGGGCTACACCGGCAGCGCGACCATCGAAGAGATGCGCACCAAGCCCGAGTTCGTGCGCATCACCGGCGCCGGCATGGCTGAATCCCATGTCCACGACGTGCAGATCACCAAGGAAGCGCCGAACTACCGCGTCGGCTGAGGCGCAGGTTCTGGCGCTATGCTCCAAACGATGGCTGCGTTGACGCGGCCATCGTGTTTTTTCCCCCGATCAACTTGCTGCTTGCAGCTTCAAGCTCGCAGCTGAATCAGAGATCCCCCCATGGCCCTCGACATTCACGCCCACCGCATCCTGATCCTCGACTTCGGCTCGCAGTACACCCAGCTGATCGCCCGCCGCGTGCGCGAGATCGGCGTGTACTGCGAACTGCATCCGTTCGACATGGACGATGACGCGATTCGCGAATTCAACCCGCGCGGCATCATCCTCGCCGGTGGTCCCGAGTCGGTTCACGAAGCCAACAGCCCGCGCGCGCCGCAGGCGGTGTTCGACCTGAAGGTGCCGGTGCTGGGCATCTGCTACGGCATGCAGACCATGGCCGAGCAGATGGGCGGCAAGGTCGCCGGTTCCGAGCTGCGCGAGTTCGGCTATGCCCGCGTCGACGTGGTCGGCAAGAGCCGCCTGCTCGACGGCATCGAAGACCACATCGACGCCGACGGCGTGCTGGGCCTGGATGTGTGGATGAGCCACGGCGACAAGGTCACCCAGATGCCGGCCGACTTCCACGTCCTGGCCAGCACCCCGAGCTGCCCGATCGCCGGCATGTTCGACGACGCCCGTGGCTACTACGGCGTGCAGTTCCACCCGGAAGTGACCCACACCAAGCAGGGCGGTCGCATCCTCTCGCGTTTCGTCCAGGACATCTGCGGCTGCGAGGCCCTGTGGACGCCGTCGAACATCGTCGAGGACGCCATCGCCCAGGTCCGTGAGCAGGTCGGTTCGGCCAACGTGCTGCTGGGCCTCTCCGGCGGCGTCGACAGCTCGGTGGTCGCCGCACTGCTGCACCGCGCCATCGGCGATCAGCTGACCTGCGTGTTCGTCGACAACGGCCTGCTGCGCCTGCACGAAGGCGACCAGGTGATGGCCATGTTCAAGGAGAACATGGGCGTCAAGGTGATCCGTGCCGATGCCGAAGCCCAATTCCTCGGCAACCTGGCCGGCGAAGCCGATCCGGAGAAGAAGCGCAAGATCATCGGCCGGACCTTCATCGACGTGTTCGATGCCGAGGCCAGCAAGCTGCACAACATCCAGTTCCTCGCCCAGGGCACCATCTACCCCGACGTGATCGAATCGGCCGGCGCCAAGAGCGGCAAGGCCCACGTGATCAAGTCGCACCATAACGTGGGCGGCCTGCCGGAGGAAATGAACCTCAAGCTGGTCGAGCCGCTGCGCGAGCTGTTCAAGGACGAAGTACGCAAGATCGGCCTCGAGCTGGGCCTGCCGTACGACATGGTCTACCGCCACCCATTCCCTGGCCCGGGCCTGGGTGTACGGATCCTCGGCGAGGTGAAGAAGGAGTACGCGGACATCCTGCGCCGCGCCGATCACATCTTCATCGAGGAGCTGCGCAAGGCCGACTGGTACCACAAGACCAGCCAGGCGTTCGTGGTGTTCCAGCCGGTGAAATCGGTCGGCGTGGTCGGCGACGGCCGCCGCTACGCCTGGGTCGTGGCCCTGCGCGCGGTGGAAACCGTGGACTTCATGACCGCACGCTGGGCGCACCTGCCCTACGAGCTGCTGGAGACCGTCAGCGGACGCATCATCAACGAGATCGAAGGGATCTCGCGGGTGACCTACGACGTGTCGAGCAAGCCGCCGGCGACGATTGAGTGGGAGTGATCTTCACTTTGTCAGCGTAACCAAGGAGCCCGCATGATTGCGGGCTTCTTGCATCTGGCAGTTCAGGCAGCGCCAAGCCGCTCCTCTGCAAGAGGGGTGTCAGCATCCGCGCGTTATGACCTGCTCCCTCAGAACGCGTACCGCACGTTCGCCGTGAAGTTATCGGCGTCGAAGCCACTGCTGGCCACATGGTTGTAGGTGCCGCCGACGCTCCACGCGCCGAGGCGGTAGTTCGCGCCAAGGCCCAGCTCGTAGCTGTCGCGGGCCGGTGTGGCGCCTTGGGTCGTGAAAGGCGTGCCGCCGAGCACGAACGTGGAAGTGGTGCCCACCCTGTCGGCGATGAAGTCATGCCAGGCCATCAACCTGGCTTCCGGCTCCAGGCTGCCCGCGCCCACGGCGAATGCGGCGGCCAGACGCGCGCCTGCGCCCATTTCGCCGATCTCGTAGCGCTGACTGCCGACATCGAGGGCTGCCGAGCTGCCTTTCTCCCGGTAGGCGTCGATCGACACCCTGGCATAACGTGCACCGACCTGAGGTTCGAGCAGCCACTGCCCGTCGAGGCGCAAGGTGTAGCCGACCAAGGCGTTGACG
Organism: Pseudomonas sp. S30; assembly: GCF_016518545.1. Classification (GTDB taxonomy): domain Bacteria; phylum Pseudomonadota; class Gammaproteobacteria; order Pseudomonadales; family Pseudomonadaceae; genus Aquipseudomonas. Next base: position 185,353 of record NZ_JACVTO010000008.1, on the reverse strand, counting down.
CCGAAGATCTCGCTGTCGTAGTCGGCCTTGGCACGGGTGCCGGCGACGGAGCGCTTGGAGGCATTGTCGTTCCAGCCGTACATCAGCGACGTGTCGACGAAGAGGTTGTCATGTCTCCAGTTGCCGTACAGCGTCAGTGCATGGCCAGTGACGTCGGTCTTGTGCCCCAGGTCGGATTTGACGTTGCTGGACAAATAGCTGTACGCCAGGCCCAGCGTGGTATCGGCATCGAGCTTGCCGTCCGCGCCCACGGCGATGCCATGGCTGTTGGCAGCATAGCCGTCTACCCCATGGCGTCGGTCCTGGTCGGCGTCGCTGGAGAGCGCTTGCAGCCACACGCCTTTCTGGCGCTGGGCGCGGTCGGCAGACAGGTCGTCGCGTGCGGCGCTGGCGCGTCGAGCGAGGGTATTGGCGACCAGGTTCTGGCTGTTGGTCGCGGCGTGTATCACGCCACGGCTGACGTCCGGTGTGAGGGTTTCGGACAGTCGCGCCAGTTCCTGTGCAGTGGCGGCGCTGGCGAACTGCTGGAAGACCGGGTCGCTGTCGTCCAGCTGGGCCATGAGGCTGTTCTTCAGCGGCTTGACGATGCCGATGGCATTGGCCGAGCCGTTGGCCTGCTCCAGTTCCTGGGTGATCGTCTCGTCGCTGCGGGTCACCACCGTGGCCTTCACGTCCTGGCCCTCGATGCCGAAGGTCTTCACCTCGAGCAGCGCAGAGGAAGAGACGACCGAGAGGTTTCCCGGTTCTTCCCAGGTGCCAGAGTTGATGAGGGTATAGCGGGTGCCTTGAGTCGGGGTGCGGAAATCGTCGGAGCGTGCTTGCAGTTCGATCTGGCTGCCTTGGGCGAAGAAGGTGTTACCGGTGACCTTCAGGATCGCGGCATCAGGCCGTGTCGTGTTGTCCAGCAGCAGGCGCAGGCGAGCGGCGTCGCTGTCCAGATCGAGGTCGCCGACGATCGTCGTCTGCGGGCGCAGCAATGTCAGGCGAGCCTCGGCGATATCGACGTACTTGCTGCGCAGCGTCGAGCCGTCGAACTGCACGTCTCCTTTGACCAGCACACCGGTAAGACCCTGAATATCTCCCTTCACGGTTCCGCCTCGCCAGTAGAAGGTGGTCTCTGGAACGTTGTCCTCGACCTGAATCGCCGCCTGGCCTCCCTCGATCAGCCCGCTGGTCTGGGTGATGCTCAAGGATCTGTTGGAGGTGGTCATGCTGACAACGTGAATGCCCACGCCCTCTGCAGATACAGTTCCACTGTTGTTGATATAGGACTGGTTGGTAGTGGCTGACGGATATCCAGTGAAACTGGCGTTGTCCAACTCGATCCCCGCAGAATCGACGCCGCTGGCGATAATGGTGCCCGTATTGTTGATGCGCGCCTGTGTCGAGGTGATCAGCATGCCTTCCGCGCTTTTGCCGGTGACCGTGATGCTGCCGTTGTTGTTCACCTCGCCCGTGATCGTCGCCCCATAGAGGTCCAACCCCGAGGCTGCTTCGCCGCTCACCGTGATAGCGCCTTCGTTGACGATATTACCTGCGACGGTGGAATTGAGGAGCAGGGAAATCCCGGTCGGGAAGTCGCCAGGGCCGGAAGCCGCGCGATTGATCGTGCCTCGATTGCTCAGATCACCTGTCAGGCTCGTGCTTGTCATCGAGACGCCGGTGTTCTGCGAGGTGCCGAAGAAGGTGGCGTTGTTGAACGCTGCACCACTGACGCGGTAGTCCCCCGAGCTGAGATCGTAGTTCAAGTCGGGTGCAGGTGCGGCGTGGAGCGGGGCCGAGACGGCTGCCACGGACAGCGCCAACAGCGAGCGGCGCAGAGGGAAAAGGGTCAAAGCAGTATCCTTACAGGGCGGTACCGACCGGACGCAACCTGCGCGCTAGCGTCAGTGTTGGCATCCATGCCAGCGTGTCATTGAAGTGCTGATTCAAGCGGGTGCTCGTTTACATCACGTGAGTGGGGCTACACGCAGTCGAAGACTTCGGCAGTAGGGCTGTCACGAACCGGTTGGCTATGCATGATCCGTGAGGCTGCTCCGAGCGGGGCGCTTCTGACCGGGACGCTGGCGCCAGGGGCGAACACCCAGATGAGCCTTTTTCAGATGATGTCTAAATGCCATTTTGCATGATCCGGGCTTTCAATCATACCCCTGGCCAACTTGCAAAAAAGAGCTGCCTTGGCATCTCCCGCTTGCTATTGCTGATGTGTACGTCGATGAGTCCGAAGCTTTCCCAAATCCAGGCTGCTCGAACTTCGCTGTGATGGGGCGGCTGAACCGTCCGAACCCTTACTGGAGCCCAGCTCACTGCATCGCGCTGGCGTCGGCGAGGTCGCAATGCCGGTCAGGAGCGCCGCCGTTGCCTTGCGACGGGCACCATCGCCCGGTAAAACGGTCAACCCTTGAGCGCGCTGGGCCTGTCTTCATCACCTGGCCGCGCCACCAACGATTCGTCAGCACAGGCCACCCTGGACAGCGCCTGTGCCCAGCCAAGAGGTTGCCCATGATTCCGTCCCACAGCGTCGAAGCTTCCCTCGCCGATTGTCTTCCTGCCGCCATCGTCGATTTCCTGGCAGGTCGATTCGAGAGCGTCGATGCGGCCCTGCAAGCGCTGCTGCGCGCCTCCGATGCCGCCAGCGAAGAGCGCCTGGTCAATCTCTGTGCCCACCTCCAGCAGGCCGCACAGCGCCACCATCACTACGCCGATCTGCTGCCACGCTGGCGTCTGGCGTGTCCTGAGAGTGTGTGGCCGGATCTGGTCGCGTGCCTGATGTGGGAGCAGGTCGCCAACCAGGCGCGCGGGCAAGGCCTGGCAGCTGAGGTGAGCGAGGCCGATCGGCAGGACGCTGGCCTGGCCCAGGCTGCGCTGCTGTTCACGGCGATGGACCTGGTGCAGCGACATCCGCTGCCCTGGGTGCTGGCGATGGTGCTGATGCGCAACGTGATGGTGCTGGGCGAGCCAGAGTGGTTGCAGGCCTGGTTCAAGGGCGAGCTGACGGCGGACGCTCTTCAGTACCTGGGCAGTATCCCCGGTGCTGCCCAAGCGCGCTGGCCTGAGTTGGGGCCAGTACCGGCACTGGCGAGCACGGCTCCGGAACCATTGGCCGGGGTGATGCGTTCGCATCCTCGCGCCGAGGGCGAGCCCGAGGGTTTCCTGTGGTTGCTGCAGGCCCTGCAGGGCGCAGCGGTCGGCGCGAGTGCGCTGCAGATCTTCGCTCAGTTGTCGACGCCGCGCTGGGGCGGCAGCCATGAAGAAATCCTCTGGCTGGCCGACTCGCCCATGGCCGCCAAGCTCGACGAGTCCCAGCGCAACGACCTGCGCCTGATCGCCTGGCTGGACGCGCTGGACGAAGACAACGTCGATACCGATGAACCCGCCGCGGTGCAGGCCGCTTTCGAGCGTGGCCAGCAGTTGTTGCGACTGCCGCTCGGTGTGCTGGCCAAGGCCGCCGTGCAGGTCCGGCTGGGCGAGCTGGCCTGGTTGGCCGGCGATGCCGCGCACGCTCGCGAGTATTTCGTCCAGGCCCTGGCGCAGGTTCCGACCCTGCGGGTCGAGGAACGCGTGCTCGTGCGCATGCTGCACACGGCGGTCCAGATCGCCATGGAGCCCTGGTTGGGGCAGGTCGCCTTGAACTCGCGGCTGTCGTCGCCGTTCGGCGCTGTACTCTACGGCATGCTGTGCGACACCGGCTGGTGCGGGGTGCAGCAGGACGCGCTGGTCGCCCGGGAATGGTACGCCTGCGCGCTGGACCTGGGACCGATGCCCGAGCCCGAGGGGCTGTGTCCATTCAACGACCTGTACTACGCCTTCGACGAGTCGGTACAGGCCACCGTGCTGCGACCGATGGTCCAGTACGCAGCCTCGCGTGGGGTGCCGGAAATGCAGTTCGCCTGGGCGAGCCTGCACGAGGACAGCGACCCGCTGGTCGCCCTCGAGGCCTATCGGCAGGCCGGCGCGCACGGTTTTTCGCGGGCCTTGTATAACCTCAGCGCCGTGTGCGATCGGGGGGTGGAAGCCGGTGGCCTGCCTGGCATGGACGTGCAGACCTTGCGCGACATGGGCAACGACGCCGAGCTGGACTGCCTGGGCCTGCTGATGGGGCAGGAGCAGATCACCCAGCGTGCCTATAACCGCGCGCTCAACTGCTTCCTCGGTCTGGGCAGCTACCTGGCCGACCACCGGGTCGATTCGCCTCGGGTGCGGCGCAACCTGGCGATGCTCGAAGCTTTCGCCGGGGGTGGCTGGCCCGAACCGATGCGCGTGCTGGTCGAGTACTACCGGGCCGAGGACTGCCCACTGGGCGACCAGTACCCGCGTGCGGTGTACTGGTGCGAGCAGGCGTGCCAGGTCGAGCCGGACAGCGCCGAGTACCAGGCCCTGCGCGAGTCGCTGAGCGGTGGCCTGCTCGGTGGCATGCGTTATCGCCGTGCGCTGGCCAAGGGGCAGGCGCAGTACAGCTGATCACGCCGCTGGCCTGCATGGCTGGCGGGCCGTGGACGCCGCGAGTGCGCGAAAAGACGTGACAATCGCGCACTTAATCTTTCTCAGTTGCAGGTGTATCGTATTCGCCCTTGATTGCCGGCCCCATGGCCGCTCGCTGGCCATACACGAGGTACCTGCACCGATGTCCTTTACCCGTCGACAAATGCTCAAGGGCCTGACCGGCCTGGTCGTGGTTGGCCTGGGCGCCACCGGCGCGGCACGCTACTGGCTGGGCAAGGTGGCCGACGATAACGCCGGGCACGACTACGAGCTGATCGCCGCGCCCCTGGATGTCGAGCTGGTGCCCGGCTTCAAGACCGAGGCCTGGGCCTTCGGGCCTTCGGCGCCGGGGACCGAACTGCGGGTACGGCAGGGCACCTGGCTGCGGGTGCGCTTCATCAATCACCTGCCGGTGGAAACCACCATCCACTGGCACGGCATCCGCCTGCCGCTGGAAATGGACGGCGTGCCCTACGTCTCGCAGCTGCCGGTCAAGCCGGGCGAGTACTTCGACTACAAGTTTCGCGTGCCGGATGCCGGCAGCTACTGGTATCACCCCCACGTCAGCAGTTCCGAAGAGCTCGGCAGAGGCCTGGTCGGCCCGCTGATCGTCGAAGAACGCGAGCCCACCGGCTTCGCCCATGAGCGCACCCTGAGCCTCAAGACCTGGCACGTGGACGAGCAGGGCGCCTTCATGCCCTTCAGCGTCCCGCGCGAAGCCGCGCGCAATGGCACGGCCGGGCGCCTGATCACCATCAATGGCCAGGCCGAGGCCGTCACCGAGCTGCCGGCCGGCCAGGTGGTGCGCGTGCGCCTGCTCAACCTGGACAACACCTGGACCTACCGGATCAACTTCAAGGGCAATGTCGAGGCGAGGATCTACGCCCTGGACGGCAACCCGATCACGCCCCGGCCGCTGGAAGACGAATACTGGCTCGGCCCTGGCATGCGCATCTGCCTGGCCATGCGCATTCCCCAGGCGGGCGAGGAAGTGTCCCTGCGCGACGGCTTCGTGCGGCTGGGCACGCTGCGCTCGGTGCCCAGCACTGAGGCTCCGGGGGATTGGCCCAAGGCCCTGCCGGCCAACCCCATCGCCGAGCCGGACCTGGAGAACGCCGAGAAGCTCAACTTCAATTTCGAGTGGGCCGGCAAGGTCTCGGTGAATACCGACAACGGTCGGCCGCCGAGCCTGTGGCAGATCAACGGCCAGGCCTGGGACATCACCGACAAGACCTGTGCCGACCGTCCCATCGCCACCCTGAAGAAGGGCAAGAGCTATATCTTCGAGCTCAAGAACATGACCCAGTACCAGCATCCGATCCATCTGCATGGCATGAGCTTCAAGGTGATCGCCTCCAACCGGCACAAGATCACCGAACCGTGGTTCACCGACACCTACCTGCTGGGGCGCAACGAGCGCGCCCAGGTGGCCTTGGTGGCGGATAACCCGGGCACCTGGATGTTCCACTGTCATGTCATCGACCACATGGAAACCGGCCTGATGGCCGCGATCGCGGTGGTCTGATGCGCCCACGGATCATCGATCGCAGCCGCGACGAGGACTTCATGCGCCGGGCGCTGGAGCTCGCTGCCCAGGGCGCTGCCTTGGGCGAAGTACCGGTGGGCGCGGTGCTGGTGCAGCAGGGCCAGGTGCTGGGGGAGGGCTTCAATCGTCCGATCAGCGACAGCGACCCCAGCGCCCATGCCGAGATGGTCGCCATTCGTGCGGCGGCCCAGGCGGTCCGCAACTACCGACTGCCGGGCAGCACGCTGTACGTGACCCTGGAGCCGTGCAGCATGTGCGCAGGGCTGATCGTGCATTCGCGCATCGAGCGGGTGGTGTTCGGCGCGCTGGAGCCCAAGGCAGGCATCGTGCAGAGCCAGGGGCAGTTCTTCACCCAGGGTTTCCTCAACCATCGGGTGCTGGTCGAAGGTGGGGTACTGGGCGAAGCGTGCGGGGCGATTCTGAGCGAGTTCTTCAAGGCCCGGCGAGCCAAGGCGCAGGGCGGCTGAGCCTGGACGCGATCAGGGACGGATCTCGATCATGGTGCCGTCCTTGACCATGCTCCACACCTCGCGCATGTCGGCGTTGCGCATGGCGATGCAGCCTTCGGTCCAGTCCAGCGTGTGGAAGTACCATTCCGGGTACTGCTCGTCGATCGGCGTGCCATGGATCATGATCATGCTGCCGGCGGGGACGCCATCCCGACGCGCCTTGGCGGCGTCGCTGATGTTCGGGTAGGAAATGTGCATCGCCAGGTTGTAGCGATCGCTGACCTTGCGCCAATCGAGCCAGTAGAAGCCTTCGGGCGTGCGCTTGTCGCCTTCGCGTTCCTTCGCCCCTTTGGGCTGTTTGCCCAGGGAGATGCGGTAGGTCTTGAGCGGTTCGCCGCGGCTGATCAGTTGCAGGCGGCGTTCGGACTTGAGCACCAGCACCTTGTCGATCAGCGGCTGGCTGGCGCTGCGCGCTGGCAGGGGTTGCAGCGGCGCAGGCTGGGACGGCGTCGCCGTGAGCGGCTTGCGGATGATGGTCTCGGTGAACGCGGCCTGCGATACCGAGGCCATGCACAGGCAGAAGAGAGCGAGGAACCAGCGCATGAAACGTATCCTGAAAAGCTCGGCTGTGTCTGAAGCCTAGGTGGACGACGAAACCTGCATCGGCGGCAGGTATTCATGACCCAGGGGGAACTGCTGCCCGATGCGGTCGCGATAATAGCATTCTAATGTCCGGGTGACGGTGCGAAAAGCCAACGCCTCCCAGGGAATTTCGTGTTCCTCGAACAGCCGCACTTCCAGGCTCTCGGTGCCAACGGCGAAGTCCAGGTCGGTCAGCTCGGCGCGGAAGAACACGTGGACCTGGTTGATGTGGGGCAGGTCGAACAGTTGGTACAACGCCGTGCTGCCGACCCGGGCACAGGCTTCCTCGACCGTCTCGCGACGGGCGGCCTGTTCGAGGGTTTCACCGTTCTCCATGAAGCCCGCTGGCAGGGTCCAGAACCCCCGGCGCGGTTCGATCGCGCGACGGCACAGCAGTACCTGGCTGCCCCAGGTCGGCAGCACCCCGGCGACGATGTTGGGGTTCTGGTAGTGAATGGTATGGCAGGCCGGGCACACGTAGCGTGGCCGGCTGTCGCCCTCGGGAATCCGTTGAATGACCGGGTTGCCGCACGCGCTGCAGAAATTCATGCTGATCGTCCTGAGTGAATCCCTCATCTTGGCGTGGTCCAGGCGCCCGCCGCAAGCGGCCAGGGCTTGGGTGCCTCGCGGCTTTGGTGCATGATGCAGGGCAGGCTTTGGAATCGAGAGTGCGCAATGCTGGACGAGCTTCTTCGCCGAATGGGCAACCACACCCCCGTCCCCCTGGAAGCGGATCGCCGTTTTCCCGAGGCGGCTGTGCTGCTGCCCATCACCCGAAGCGAGGAGCCCGAACTGGTGCTGACCCTGCGTGCGCAGGGGCTTTCCACCCACGGCGGCGAGGTGGCCTTTCCCGGAGGCCGACGCGATCCAGAAGACCCGGACCTGGTGTTCACCGCCCTGCGCGAGGCCGAGGAAGAGATCGGCCTGCCGCCAGGGCTGGTGGAGGTGGTCGGTCCGCTGAGCCCGCTGATTTCCCTGCATGGCCTGAAGGTGACGCCGTTCGTCGGACTGATCCCGGATTACGTCGAGTACCGCGCCAACGACGCCGAAATCGCCGCCGTGTTCACCGTGCCGCTGGCGTTCTTTCGCCAGGACCCGCGTGACCATACCCACCGCATCGACTACCAGGGCCGCAGTTGGTATGTGCCCAGCTACCGGTACGGTGACTACAAGATCTGGGGGTTGTCGGCGATCATGATCGTCGAGCTGGTCAACCTGCTGTTCGATGCCGGTATCAGTCTGCACCAGCCGCCGGAACGTTTCATCCAGAACTGAGCGGGGTTCACCCGCCACCGGCCTTTACCGTGAGGAAGCACGCATGAAGTACCGCCTGGGCCAGTCGCGCGTCGACGCCCACCCCAGCAGCTGGGCCGCCCCCACCGCTGCACTGATCGGCAAGGTCCGCCTGCAGGCGCGCGCCAGTGTCTGGTTCGGCGCCGTACTGCGCGGTGACAACGAGCTGATCGACATTGGCCAGGACAGCAATGTTCAGGACGGCACGGTGATGCACACCGACATGGGCTCGCCGCTCACGCTGGGCAAGGGCGTGACCATCGGCCACAACGCCATGCTGCACGGGTGCAGCGTCGGCGACTACAGCCTGATCGGCATCAATGCGGTGATTCTCAACGGCGCGCGAATCGGCCGGTACTGCATCATCGGCGCCAACGCGCTGATCCCCGAAGGCAAGGAGATCCCCGACGGCTCGCTGGTGATGGGCTCGCCGGGCAAGGTGGTGCGCGAGCTCACCGAGCAGCAGAAACGCATGCTGGAGGCCAGCGCCGCCCACTACGTGCACAATGCCGAGCGCTACGCCCGTGAGCTGGTGCTCGATGAAGACTGACCTGCAGCCAGTGGCATCGCCCTGCGTCAATATCTGCGCGCTGGACGAACAGGACATCTGCACCGGCTGCCAGCGAACGGTGCAGGAGATCACCCAGTGGACGCGGATGGACGATGACCAGCGTCGGGCAGTGATTCAGCGCTGTCATGAGCGGGCGGTAGCGGCCGGGTTGGTGCTGGGGTAATCCGCCACGTGTGCCGGCGTGATCAGCAGGTGACTGCGCGCCCCTAACAACCTGCCGTCGCCGCTGCGGTTTACCCACGAGGCCGTCGAGGCTACCCTGTCGCACTTGCCCTGCGAACCTTCGGATCATGGTCTACCTCATCGCCTACATCAGCAGCGTGGTGCTGATCAACTACGCCTTTTCCAGCGCTCCGCACCTGGACGTCATCTGGTCCGCCTGGGGCGGACTGGTGTTCATCCTGCGCGACATGGTCCAGACCCGCTTCGGCCATGGCGCGCTGGTCGCCATGCTGGTGGCGCTGGTGTTGTCCTACGCCACCTCCGAACCCGCCATCGCCCTGGCCAGCGCCACGGCCTTCTTCGTCTCGGAACTGATCGACTGGCTGGTCTTCAGCGTCACCCGCCGGCCGCTGCGCGATCGACTGTGGCTGAGTTCGGCGCTGAGCATCCCGGTCGATACCTTGATCTTCTTCGGCATGATCGGCGCCCTCACGCCGGTGGTGGTCGGCACCGCCCTGGCATCCAAGTTCGCCGGTGTGACGGTCGTCTGGCTGATCATGGCCTGGCGCGCACGCCGCCTGCTGGCGGCCGGCTGACGGCCGCCGTTTGAGGTAGACTACCGCTCCTTTTTCAGCGGGCGGGCCTTCGTGGCTTGCCCCGCACGCCTGCGAGGACCTGAAATGACCCGTATCGGAACCCCATTGTCGCCCACCGCCACCCGCGTGCTGTTGTGCGGCTGCGGCGAGCTGGGCAAGGAAGTGGTGATCGAACTGCAGCGCCTGGGCGTCGAGGTGATCGCCGTGGACCGTTACGCCGATGCGCCGGCCATGCAGGTCGCGCACCGCAGCCATGTGATCAACATGCTCGATGGCGTGGCTTTGCGCGCGGTGATCGAAGCTGAAAAGCCGCACTATATCGTGCCGGAGATCGAAGCCATCGCCACCGCCACCTTGGTGGAGCTGGAGAGTGAAGGCTTCAACGTGGTGCCCACCGCCCGCGCCACCCAGTTGACCATGAACCGCGAAGGCATTCGCCGGCTGGCCGCCGAAGAGCTGGACCTGCCGACCTCGCCCTACCACTTCGCCGATACCTTCGAGGACTACGCCCGTGCTGCGGCCGACCTGGGCTACCCCTGCGTGGTCAAGCCGGTGATGAGCTCTTCGGGCAAGGGCCAGAGCCTGCTGCGCAGCGCCGATGACCTGCGCAAGGCCTGGGACTATGCCCAGGAAGGCGGTCGTGCCGGCAAGGGGCGGGTGATCATCGAAGGCTTCGTCGACTTCGACTACGAAATCACCCTGCTGACCGTGCGCCACGTGGGGGGTACTACCTTCCTGGAGCCTGTCGGCCACCGTCAGGAAAAAGGCGACTACCAGGAGTCGTGGCAGCCCCAAGCCATGACGCCCAAGGCGCTGGCCGAATCCCAGCGCGTGGCCCAGGCGGTCACCGACGCGCTGGGCGGCCGTGGCCTGTTCGGTGTGGAACTGTTCGTCAAGGGTGACCAGGTGTGGTTCAGCGAGGTCTCGCCACGCCCCCACGACACCGGCCTGGTCACCCTGATCTCCCAGGATCTGTCGCAATTTGCCCTGCATGCCCGCGCCATCCTGGGCCTGCCGATTCCGGTCGTGCGTCAGTTCGGGCCCTCGGCTTCGGCGGTGATCCTGCCCGAGGGGCAGTCGCAGCAGACTGCCTTCGCCAATCTCGGCGCGGCGCTGAGCGAGCCCGACACGGCCATTCGCCTGTTCGGCAAGCCGCAAATCAATGGGACCCGGCGCATGGGCGTGTGCCTGGCGCGCGACGAGAGCGTCGAGGCGGCGAGGGCCAAGGCCACTCGCGCGGCCCAGGCCGTCAAGGTCGAGTTCTGAGGGAAGCCCTCAACCGCTGGCGGCAGGTCGCCAGCGGCGGGCGACAAGAAGCCCGATGAGACCCCGTGACCGCTTGTCGCTTGCCGCTCAGAGCTGCGCATGGCGCGTCTCTTTCAGGCACAGCACCGCGATCAGGCTGATCAGCGCGGCAGCCGACACATAGCCACCCACCCAGCTCAGGCCGCCCAGGCTCACCAGTTTCTGGGCGAAGAACGGTGCGGCCGAAGCGCCGACGATTCCCCCCAGGTTGTACGCCGCCGACGCGCCGGTATAGCGCACATGGGTGGGGAACAGCTCGGGCAGCAAGGCGCCCATGGGCGCGAAGGTCACACCCATCAGGAACAGTTCCATGGCCAGGAACAGCGCCACGCCGGTGGTCGAGCCCGAGGTCAGCAGCGGTTCCATGGCGAACCCGGACGCGATCGCCAATACCCCGCCTGCCACCAGCACCGGCTTGCGCCCATAGCGGTCGCTGAGCCAGGCAGACAGTGGTGTGGCCAGGGCCATGAAGACCACCGCGAAGCACAGCAGGCCCAGGAACGTCTCGCGGCTGTAGCCGAGCGTCGAAACGCCGTAGCTGAGCGAGAACACCGTGGAGATGTAGAACAGCGCATAGCACACCACCATGGCCGCGGCGCCCAGCAGGGTCGGCAGCCAGTATTGGGCGAACAGCTCGACCACCGGCATCTTCACCCGTTCGTGGCGCGCCACGGCCCTGGCGAATACCGGGCTCTCTTCCAGCTTGAGCCGCACATAGAGGCCGACCAGCACCAGCGCGGCGCTGAGCAGGAAGGGAATGCGCCAGCCCCACGCGCGGAACTGCTCGTCGCTGAGCAGCAGCGCCAGGGTGAGGAACAGCCCGTTGGCGGCCAGGAAGCCAATGGACGGGCCGAGCTGCGGGAACATGCCGAACCAGGCGCGCTTGCCCTCGGGCGCATTCTCGGTGGCCAGCAGCGCCGCGCCACCCCATTCGCCGCCCAGCCCCAGCCCCTGGCCGAAGCGCAGCACGCAGAGGATGACCGGCGCCCACACGCCGATGCTGTCGTAACCGGGCAGCACGCCGATCAGGGTGGTCGACACCCCCATCAGCAGCAGCGACGCGACCAGCGTCGACTTGCGCCCGATACGGTCGCCGAAATGACCGAACAGCGCCGAGCCCAGCGGCCGGGCGAGGAAGGCGATGCCGAATGTCAGAAACGCCGCCAGCATCTGCGCGGTGCCCGACCCCGAAGGGAAGAACACCGGGCCGATGACCAGGGCGGCGGCCGTGGCGTAGACGTAGAAATCGTAGAACTCGATGGCGGTACCGATGAAGCTGGCGGTCGCCACGCGGGCAGGCGAGTTGACCGGCGTCGCCGGGGCAGAGTCGGCGTCAATGCTGCGGGTTGTCATGCGAAGGTCCCTGAACAGTCGTTGGCACAGCTGCAGGTGCAGGCCGGCACATATTGTTGTGGTTCGCAGGTCCGACGAAATCCCAGGGGGTGGCAGGGTGCGGACGCTGTTCGGGGTAACGGACAGGAGCGCGGGCGCGTCGGAAGCGGACTGGCCGTGGAGCGCCGGGTGCGGATAGCGGGCGGCACGGCAGGGCTGGGTAAGCGTGGGGGAGTATAGCTAGCGGTTCTGCGTCCAGACCAGCACCTTGCTGGCGCAGTTGTCCTCGGTCTCGAGGATTTCCAGGCGGTAGCGGCCGATCTTCAGGCACACCGCGCTGGCAGGAATGCTTTCCAGGGCCTCGGTGACCAGGCCGTTGAGCGTCTTCGGTCCGCCATCGCAAGGCAGGTGCCAGCCCAGGCTGCGGTTGAGTTCGCGCAGCGAGGCGGTGCCGTCGATGACGAAGCGGCCATCGACCTGGGGATGGATGTGCGGATTGTCCAGGCTCTGTTCTTCCTCGAACTCGCCGACGATTTCTTCCAGGATGTCTTCGAGCGTGACGATGCCCAGCACTTCGCCGTACTCGTCGACCACCACGCCCAGGCGTCGCTGCTGCTTGTGGAAGTTCAGCAACTGCAACTGCAGCGCCGTGCTTTCCGGCACGAAATAGGGCTCGTAGCAGGCGCTTTTCAGATGCTCCAGGCTCAACTCAGGGCTGCTCAGCACATGGCTGACCAGCTTGATGTTGAGGATGGCTTCGACCTGATTGATGTCGTTGTGGTAAACCGGCAGGCGTGTGTGGCGGCTGTCGATCAGTTGCTGGCGGATCAGCTCGATGGGGTCGTCGAGATTGATCCCTTCGACTTCGTTGCGCGGCACCAGGATGTCGTTGACGGTGACCTTGTCCAGCGCCCGCAGGCCCTGCACCAGGCCATGGCGAGGCGGCTCCTGGGGCTGTTCGTCATCGCCGTGCGCCTCGTCCTGCGGGTGCAGGGCGACGGCGGTGGGCTGCACCCTGAACGGGCGAAGTAGCAACCTGGCGATGCCGTCGAGCAGGCAGGCGGGCGGTTGCAGCAAGGCCAGCGGCCATCTCAGCAGGCTGCCCCCGAGGCTGACGAAGGCCTGGGGGTTGCGACGGGCCAGGCGACGGGGCAGGTAGTCGGCCAGTACCAGCAGGGCCAGGGCGGCGCCGAGCGCACCCAGCCAGAAACCTTGCTCCCCGCCCTGGCGCTGGCCGATCAGGCACGCCAGGCCCACCACCAGCACGCGTCCCAGGCTGGCGCACAGCACCAGGGCCTGGCCTGGCAGCGCTGGCAAGGGCGGCTCGCCGTCGTCGTGCTGGGCACAGGCCTGCTGGCGCGCCACATCGACGGCGCAGAACAGCGCCGACCACAGCAGCGCCAGTGCCAAGGTGCCGAGCAAAGGGGCGTATGGCAGAGTGTTCATGGCTGCTCGTCAGATGTGCAGGATGAATTCGCGAACCAGCTTGCTGCCGAAATAGGCCAGCATCAGCAGGCAGAAGCCCGCCAGGGTCCAGCGGATCGCCTTGTGGCCGCGCCAGCCCAGGCGCGTTCGCCCCCACAGCAGCACGCCGAACACGATCCAGGCCAGGCACGACAGGGAAGTCTTGTGCACCAGGTGCTGGGCGAACAGGTTGTCGAGAAACAGCCAGCCGGAGATCAGCGACAGCGACAGCAGCATCCAGCCGGCCCACAGGAAGCCGAACAGCAGGCTCTCCATGGTCTGCAGCGGCGGGAAGTTGCGGATCAGCCCCGAGGGGTGCTTGTGCTTGAGCTGATGGTCCTGGAGCAGCAGCAGCAGCGACTGGACCACGGCGATGGTGAATACGCCATAGGCGAGAATCGACAGCAGGATATGCGCCAGGATGCCGGGTTGTTCGTTGATCAGCGGCACTGTACCGGCCGGCGCGAACTGCGACAGCAAGGCGGTGATGGCGCCGAGCGGGAACAGCAGCACCAGCAGGTTTTCCACCGGAATGCTCAGGCACGCCAGGAGCGTCAGGGCGATCACCGCGGTGGCGATCAGGCTGGCGGCACTGAAGAAATCCAGGCTCAGGCCCAGGGGGGTGATCAGCTGGAAGAACAGCGCGCCACCCTGGGCGATCACGGCGATCGCTCCCAGCAGCCCGAGCAGCCGTTTGTCGGCCTTGTTGCCCTGCGCCAGGCGGATGCCCTGATGTGCGGTCGCTACGACGTACAGCGCGGCGGCGATCAGGTTCGGAAGAAGACTGGGTGAAGAGAGCATAGGTCCAGGTAGGCGAGCCCTTGAAGGAGGGGAGTTTGGCATAGAAGGGGGTGACGCGGAAGCGGCGGCGACGGCGATCCGGGCGCGATCCACAGCGAGGCTGCCGGCGGCCCCTTGCTTGGCGCCTATGGTGTGCGCCATGGCCGCTCTCCGTTATACTGCCCGGCTTGCTGTGCCCTGGGCGTGCCGATCGCCGCCAGGGCGCCTGAACAACCTCGGCTTCACTGGGCCTGAAAGGATCACCATGTTCGAAAACCTGACCGACCGCCTGTCACAGACGCTGCGCCATGTCACCGGCAAGGCCAAGCTGACCGAAGAGAACATCAAGGACACCCTGCGCGAAGTGCGCATGGCCCTGCTCGAGGCCGACGTCGCCCTGCCGGTGGTCAAGGACTTCGTCAACAGCATCAAGGAGCGTGCGGTCGGCACCGAGGTGTCGCGCAGCCTGACCCCAGGCCAGGCCTTCGTGAAGATCGTCCAGGCCGAGCTGGAGCGCCTCATGGGCGCTGCCAACGAAGACCTCGCGCTCAACGCAGCGCCGCCGGCGGTGGTGCTGATGGCCGGCCTGCAGGGTGCGGGCAAGACCACCACCGCCGGCAAGCTGGCGCGGTTCCTCAAGGAACGCAAGAAGAAGAGCGTGATGGTGGTATCGGCCGACGTCTACCGTCCGGCGGCCATCAAACAGCTCGAGACCCTGGCCAACGACATCGGCGTGACCTTCTTCCCGTCCGACATCAGCCAGAAGCCGGTGGACATCGCCGAGGCGGCCATCCGCGAAGCCAAGATCAAGTTCATCGACGTGGTGATCCTCGACACCGCCGGCCGTCTGCACATCGACGCCGACATGATGGACGAGATCAGGGCCCTGCATGCCGCCGTCAAGCCGGTGGAAACCCTGTTCGTGGTCGACGCCATGACCGGCCAGGACGCCGCCAACACGGCCAAGGCCTTCGGCGAAGCGCTGCCGCTCACCGGCGTGGTGCTGACCAAGGTCGACGGCGACGCCCGCGGCGGTGCCGCGCTGTCGGTGCGGGCCATCACCGGCAAGCCGATCAAGTTCATCGGCATGGGCGAGAAGAGCGAAGCGCTCGAGCCGTTCCACCCCGATCGCATCGCCTCGCGCATCCTGGGCATGGGTGACGTGCTCAGCCTGATCGAGCAGGCCGAGCAGACCCTCGACAAGGCCAAGGCCGACAAGCTGGCCAAGAAGCTCAAGAAGGGCAAGGGCTTCGACCTCGAGGATTTCCGCGATCAGCTGCTGCAGATGAAGAACATGGGCGGTCTGGGCGGCCTGATGGACAAGCTGCCGAGCATTGGCGGGGTCAACCTGTCGCAGATGGGCAACGCCCAGGGTGCGGCCGAGAAGCAGTTCAAGCAGATGGAGGCGATCATCAATTCCATGACCCCGGCCGAGCGCCGCGACCCCGACCTGATCAGCGGCTCGCGCAAGCGCCGTATCGCCCTGGGTTCCGGCACCCAGGTGCAGGACATCGGGCGGCTGATCAAGCAGCATAAGCAGATGCAGAAGATGATGAAGAAATTCTCCGCCAAGGGCGGCATGGCCAAGATGATGCGTGGCCTGGGCGGCATGATGCCAGGCGGCGGCATGCCGAAGATGTAAGAGGATCCGCTCGGCCTTCGACAGTATTCGATGACCGGGCAGCACCCGTCACTGACGGGGCAAAACGCCGCGTCAGCGCGGCCCAAGCGGCAGGTCTGGACAGCATGGCAATGGCGTCAGCGAAAAAGCCATTTGCAAATGTCCGTGTATTCCCCGAGAATATGCGGCCTTTTGGGCACCCGTGTGCCTATTTGGCATTCAGATTTGCAGCACCGACTGCAGTACCGACTATAGGAACGATGTTCACATGGTAACCATTCGTCTGGCCCGTGGCGGCTCGAAAAAGCGCCCCTTCTACCACCTGACCGTGACCAACTCGCGTAACGCCCGTGACGGCCGTTTCGTCGAGCGCGTAGGCTTCTTCAACCCGATCGCCTCGGGCGCCGAAGTCAAGCTGTCGGTCAACCAGGAACGCGTCACCTACTGGCTGAGCCAGGGCGCGCAGCCGTCTGAGCGTGTTGCTCAGCTGCTGAAGGACGCTGCCAAGGCCGCCGCCTGAGCAGTATGAACGCGACGCCAGAAACGCCTGACGATCTCATCGTCGTAGGCAAGATCTTTTCGGTTCACGGCGTTCGCGGCGAGGTGAAGGTGTATTCCTTTACCGATCCGATTGAAAACCTGTTGGATTATCCGCGCTGGACGCTTCGGCACGAAGGCAAGGTAAAGCAGGTCGAGCTGGTCAACGGTCGTGGCTCCCAGAAGGGCCTGGTCGTGAAATTGAAAGGCCTCGAGGATCGTGACGAAGCCCGGCTTCTGAGCGGTTACGACATCTGCATTGCGCGGAGCCTTTTGCCCAACCTGGCCGCTGACGAGTACTACTGGTACCAGTTGGTGGGTCTGACGGTCATCAACCAGGACGAACAGCTGTTCGGCAAGGTCGATCACCTGTTGGAGACCGGCGCGAACGATGTATTGGTGGTCAAGCCTAGCGCAGGCAGCCTGGATGATCGCGAGCGTCTGTTGCCCTATACGGAGCAATGCGTGCTGGCCATCGACCTGGAAGCGGGCGTGATGCGAGTCGAATGGGACGCGGATTTCTAGACGATGGGTAACCTTCGCGTAGAAGTCGTCACCTTGTTCCCCGAGATGTTCTCGGCCATCACGGAGTACGGCATAACCAGCCGCGCGGTGAAACAGGGGTTGCTCAGCGTGACCTGCTGGAACCCGCGGGACTACACCACGGATCGACACCACACGGTGGACGATCGGCCTTTTGGTGGTGGTCCGGGCATGGTGATGAAGATCAAGCCTCTGGAAGACGCCCTGGCCAGTGCCAGGCAGGCGACCGGAGCAGCGGCGAAGGTGATCTACCTGTCGCCACAGGGCCGCAAGCTGACTCAGCAGGCGGTCAAGGGTCTGGCCGAGCAGGAATCGTTGATCCTGATCGCCGGCCGTTACGAAGGCATCGACGAGCGCTTTATCGAGGCTCATGTCGATGAAGAGTGGTCGATTGGCGACTATGTGCTGTCCGGTGGCGAGCTGCCGGCCATGGTGCTGATCGATGCGGTTACACGACTGCTGCCCGGAGCTTTGGGGCATGTGGACTCGGCGGAGGAAGACTCTTTCACCGACGGTCTGCTCGATTGCCCGCACTACACCCGACCCGAGGTGTATGCGGATCAGCGTGTACCCGACGTGTTGCTCAGTGGCAACCATGCACACATCCGGCGTTGGAGAATGAAGCAGTCCCTTGGTAGGACCTTCGTACGACGCGCCGATCTTCTGGAAAGTCGCTCACTTTCTGGAGAAGAGAAGAAGCTGCTCGAGGAATACCTCCGCGAGCGGGACGATAGTTAAACGTATCGATGGTGGATCGCGTATCCATCTTAGGAGCACAGCATGACCAACAAAATCATCCAGCAGCTCGAAGCAGAGCAGATGAGCAAGGAAATCCCGGCCTTCGCACCCGGCGACACCGTAGTCGTCCAGGTCAAAGTGAAGGAAGGCGATCGTTCCCGTCTGCAGGCGTTCGAAGGCGTCGTCATCGCCAAGCGTAACCGCGGTCTGAACAGCGCCTTCACCGTGCGCAAGATCTCCAGCGGCGTTGGCGTCGAGCGTACCTTCCAGACCTACAGCCCGCAGATCGACAGCCTGGCCGTGAAACGTCGTGGTGACGTGCGTAAAGCCAAGCTGTACTACCTGCGCGACCTGTCCGGCAAAGCCGCTCGCATCAAGGAAAAACTGTCCTGAGTGCAGTTTGACCGGTGGCCCTGGCCACTGCGCGAGAAAAAAAGCAGCCTTCGGGCTGCTTTTTTGCCTTTCAGGGGCGGTACATGCGCGTGCTCGCGCAGGAGACAAGCCGTCAAGCGGTGTGAAACACTAGGCCACTTCCACCATAAGCTGATCGCATGCCCGCCCTGGACCATCCATTGATCGACCAATTCCTCGATGCCCTCTGGCTGGAAAAGGGCCTCTCGGACAACACCCGTGCGTCCTACCGCAGCGACCTCGCCCTGTTCAATGGCTGGCTCGAGGAGCGGGGCGGGAAATTGCTCGCTGCGAGTCGCGAGGCCATTCTCGATCACCTGGCCTGGCGTTTGGATCAAGGCTACAAGCCGCGTTCCACGGCGCGTTTTCTGTCCGGCGTGCGCGGCTTCTACCGTTATCTGCTGCGCGAGAAACTCATCGCCATCGACCCCACGCTGCAAGTGGAAATGCCGCAACTGGGGCGACCACTGCCCAAGTCGCTGTCAGAAGCGGACGTCGAGGCCCTGCTGAAGGCGCCGGAACTGGGCGAGGTCATCGGCCAGCGCGACCGCGCCATGCTCGAGGTGCTGTATGCCTGCGGGCTGCGGGTCACCGAGTTGGTGAGCCTGACCCTGGATCAGGTCAACCTGCGCCAGGGTGTGCTGCGGGTGATGGGCAAGGGCAGCAAGGAGCGCCTGGTGCCCATGGGCGAGGAGGCGGTGGTGTGGATCGAGCGCTACCTGCGCGGCGGTCGTGCCGAGCTGCTCAATGGCCGCCCCAGCGACGTGCTGTTCCCCAGCCTGCGGGGCGAGGAGATGACCCGCCAGACCTTCTGGCACCGCATCAAGCACCATGCGCGCGTGGCCGGCATCGACAAGCCGCTGTCGCCGCATACCCTGCGCCACGCCTTCGCGACCCACCTGCTCAACCACGGCGCCGACCTGCGTGTGGTGCAGATGCTGTTAGGCCACAGCGACCTGTCCACGACGCAGATCTATACCCACGTGGCCAAGGCACGCCTGCAGCAGTTGCATGCCCAGCATCATCCCCGTGGATGAATGCTGCTCATGTTCAGCCGCTGGCCGGTAGACACTGATTGCGACCCGGCCTGATGTGGTAGTCTTGGACGGTTTGCATCAGGGGCCGCTCTTTTCGCCGTGCTTTTCCCGCAGGCGATGTCCTCCGGTCCCCGTCCGTCTTCAGGAGTACCCATGCGCGTGACCCAGATTTTCGCCGCCGCCGCCTTGGCGCTGGCCAGCACCTTTGCCGCTGCGGCGGCGACCGACGCCAACAGCACCGCCAATGCCAGCGCCGATGCCGGCGCTGAACAGGCCATCCGCAACACTCTCAAGACCCTGGAACTGGACGTGCCGATCGAGAGCGTCTCCAGCAGTCCGGTCGGCGGCTTGTACGAAGTGAAGCTGCAGGGCGGTCGTGTGCTGTACGCCAGCGGCGATGGCCAATACGTCATGCAGGGTTACCTGTACCAGCTCAAGGATGGCAAGCCGGTCAACCTGACCGAAAAGACCGAACGCCAGGGCATCGCCAAGTTGATCAATGGCATTCCCAAGGCTGAAATGGTCATCTACCCGGCCAAGGGCGAAACCCGCTCGCACATCACCGTCTTCACCGACACCACCTGCCCCTACTGCCACAAACTGCACGCCGAGGTGCCCGAGCTCAACAAGCGCGGTATCGAGGTGCGCTATGTCGCCTTCCCGCGCCAGGGGCTGGGTTCGCCGGGCGACGAGCAGTTGCAGGCGGTCTGGTGCTCGAGCGATCGCGTCGCGGCCATGGACAAGATGGTCGATGGCAAGGAAATCAAGGCGGCCAAGTGCGCCAACCCGGTCGGCAAGCAGTTCCACCTGGGCCAGTCGATCGGCGTCAATGGCACGCCGGCGATCGTCCTGGAGAGCGGCCAGGTGATTCCTGGCTATCAGCCGGCACCTCAGGTGGCCAAGCTGGCCCTGGCTGCACAGGCACCCGCGGCCAAGTAATCATTCAATACGCCGTCGTCATGGGGTGACGGCATGTTTCACGGTCGGCGAGGTGCCGGCCGTTCAATGGGGAGTTCTCAGTGAAACCGGTCAAAGTAGGCATCTGTGGGTTGGGGACCGTCGGTGGCGGAACCTTCAATGTGCTTCAGCGCAACGCCGAGGAGATCGCCCGCCGTGCCGGGCGTGGCATCGAAGTGGCGCAGATCGCCATGCGCTCGCAGAACCCGAACTGCCAGATTACCGGTACCCCCATTACCGCTGATGTGTTCGAAGTCGCGAGCAACCCCGAAATCGACATCGTCATCGAACTGATCGGTGGCTACACCATCGCCCGCGACCTGGTGCTCAAGGCCATCGAAAACGGCAAGCATGTGGTCACCGCCAACAAGGCGCTGATCGCCGTGCACGGCAACGAGATATTCGCCCGAGCGCGCGAGAAGGGCGTGATCGTGGCCTTCGAAGCCGCCGTGGCCGGCGGTATCCCAGTGATCAAGGCTATCCGCGAGGGCCTGTCGGCCAACCGTATCAACTGGTTGGCCGGTATCATCAACGGCACCGGCAACTTCATCCTCACCGAAATGCGCGAGAAAGGCCGGGCCTTCCCGGACGTGCTGGCCGAGGCGCAAGCGTTGGGGTATGCCGAGGCCGATCCGACCTTCGATGTCGAGGGGATCGACGCGGCGCACAAGCTGACCATCCTGGCGTCGATCGCCTTTGGCATCCCGCTGCAGTTCGACAAGGCCTACACTGAGGGTATCACCCGCCTGACCACCGCCGACGTCAACTACGCCGAGGCCCTGGGCTACCGCATCAAGCACCTGGGCGTGGCGCGCCGTACCGACGAGGGGATCGAGCTGCGGGTGCACCCGACGCTGATCCCCAGCGATCGACTGATCGCCAACGTCAACGGCGTGATGAACGCGGTCATGGTCAATGGCGATGCTGCAGGCTCGACCCTGTACTACGGCGCGGGCGCCGGCATGGAGCCGACCGCGTCGTCGGTGGTGGCCGACCTGGTGGATGTGGTGCGCGCCATGACATGCGACCCGGAAAACCGCGTACCGCATCTGGCATTCCAGCCCGACTCGCTGTCTGCTCATCCGATCCTGCCGATCGAGGCCTGCGAAAGCGCCTATTATCTGCGGATCCAGGCCAAGGATCACCCCGGAGTGCTGGCGCAGGTGGCCAGCATTCTGTCCGAGCGCGGCATCAACATAGAGTCGATCATGCAGAAGGAAGCCGAGGAACAGGACGGCCTGGTCCCGATGATCCTGCTCACCCACCGCGTGGTCGAGCAGCACATCGACGAAGCCATCGCGGCCATGGAAGCGTTGCACGACGTGGTTGGCAGCGTGGTACGCATTCGGGTCGAGCAGCTGGGCTGAGGCGCACCGCGCCCTGGACCCCCATGCCGTCGAGGCCCTAACAGATTACCGTCGCGGTCAGGCACAGCGACAGCGCGCAAGCGCACAGCCATGAGGCTGTCATTCGTCGCTCCAGGCCTGCCGCTCCACACCAAAGGTTTGCATCCATGCGCTATATCAGTACACGGGGCCAGGCCCCGGCCCTGAACTTCGAAGATGTCCTGCTGGCAGGCCTTGCCAGCGATGGCGGCCTGTACGTGCCGGAGAACCTGCCGCGCTTCACCCAGGAAGAGATCGCCTCCTGGGCCGGCCTGCCGTACCACGAACTGGCGTTCCGCGTGATGCGCCCCTTCGTGGCCGGCAGCATCGACGATGCCGCGTTCAAGAAGATCCTCGAGGAAACCTACGGCGTCTTCGCCCATAGCGCCGTCGCCCCGCTGCGCCAGCTCGACAGCAACGAGTGGGTGATGGAGCTGTTCCACGGCCCGACCCTGGCGTTCAAGGATTTCGCCCTGCAACTGCTCGGCCGTCTGCTCGACCATGTGCTGCTCAAGCGAGGCGAGCGTGTGGTGATCGTCGGTGCCACCAGCGGTGACACCGGCTCGGCCGCCATCGAAGGCTGCCGCCGCTGCGACAACGTCGACATCTTCATCCTGCACCCGCACCAGCGTGTGTCGGAAGTGCAGCGTCGGCAGATGACCACCATCCTGGGCGATAACATCCACAATATCGCCATCGAGGGCAACTTCGACGACTGCCAAGAGATGGTCAAGGCCAGCTTCGCCGACCAGTCGTTCCTCAAGGGCACGCGCCTGGTGGCGGTCAACTCGATCAACTGGGCGCGGATCATGGCCCAGATCGTCTACTACTTCCACGCGGCCTTGCAGCTTGGCGGCCCGGCCCGTTCGGTGGCGTTCTCGGTGCCGACCGGCAACTTCGGCGACATCTTCGCCGGCTACCTGGCGCGCAACATGGGCCTGCCGATCAGCCAACTGGTGGTAGCGACCAACCGCAACGACATCCTGCACCGCTTCATGAGCGGCAACCAGTACGTCAAGGACGCGCTGCACGCGACCCTGTCGCCGTCGATGGACATCATGGTGTCGTCGAACTTCGAGCGCCTGCTGTTCGACCTGCACGGTCGCAACGGCGCGGCCATCGCCGAGCTGATGGGCAACTTCCGGCAGGGCGGCGGCTTCAGCGTCGAACAGGATCGCTGGACCGAGGCGCGCAAGCTGTTCGATTCGCTCGCCGTCAGCGATGAGCAGACCTGCCAGACCATCGCCGAGGTGTTCAAGGCCACCGGCGAAGTGCTCGATCCGCATACCGCGATCGGCGTCAAGGCGGCGCGCGAGTGCCGTCGTAGCCTGGACACCCCCATGGTGATCCTGGGTACCGCGCATCCGGTCAAGTTCCCCGAGGCAGTGGAACAGGCAGGCGTTGGCAAGGCGCTGGAGTTGCCCGTGCACCTGAGCGACCTGTTCAGCCGCGAGGAGCGCTGCACGGTGTTGGCCAACGATCTGGCAGCGGTCCAGGCGTTCGTCAGCCAGCACGGTAACCGCGGCAAGCCGCTGTAAGCGATTCGAGGCTGAGGCTGCAAAGCGGGGCAGGGCGGGAAACCGACCTGCCCTCGCTGCTTTCAGGTTGGGTAATTTAGGAACTATCGCTTCTTAGTATCAGTTTTGTCCTATTCGAGGAGCCATCCTGTCGCTCTAGAGTGGGCGCCCTGACCATCAGTGCGTCTGCCCTCAGGAGCGGTTCATGCAGCACCTCGACCTTCTCGTCGTCCAATCCCGCCCGTCCCACCAGATCCTCGTGCACCAGGCCTGCAATGCCCTGGGCATCTTCAAGGTCAGGGTGGCCGGGGACCTCGCCGAAGCGTGCGCGAGCCTCAAGCGCACCCCGGATGCCGTGCTCATCGACCACAGCATGCCGACCCTGGCGGTGCAGGCGCTGTTGCAGCGCCTGGTCCGTCACGAACACCTGCGTGCAGTGCTGTTCCTGGGCGAGCCACCAGCCGGCGCGCCGAACCTGTCCGTGGAGGCCTGGCGCAAGGGGTTGTGGGTGTTGGGCAACCTGTCCTGGCCGCTGTCGGTCGGTGCGCTGCACGCCGCCTTGCAGCGTCTGCGCCCTGGTGACGGTTACCGTTGGGAGGCAAGCGGTGTGGCGGCAACCTCGGCGCTGGTGACGCGTTGAGGCAGGCCGCCGCGAGACGAACTTTCCGTCTCGCTTGAGGGTCTGTTGGCATAGATTACCGACAAAGTGAGTACGCCGGATGGAAAGAATCTGCACCCTGCTCAACGATGCCCTGACGCCCTATCAGGTCCAGCTCGACGATATGGATGGCTCTGGCCACCGTCAGCTGACCCTGATCGATGCCCGTGGCACGACCGTGCTGCGTCGTTCGGTAAGCCCGCTGCAACTGCAGGATCAGCGTCTGCTGGTGGATCTGGTAGACGGTCTGCACCGCGACCTGCAAATCGTCGAGGGCCGGCTGCAACCTTGCGTCATCGCTGCCCTGAGCAATCAACCGCAGCCTCGGGGAACCTTCGCCTGAGGTACTCGTCACATCTTTAGACCGCCCCTTCGCGCTGCTTTGCTCCGGTAGCGCGCCAGACCGGTCGGAGCCTTGCGAGGCTTCAGATTGACCCCGCCTGCCGGTATCGGCAGACGGGGTTTCTTTTTGCCTGTTCGCCAGCCTTGTCGCCGGGCCTTGTCGTCAGCAAGCGGGGTCAGGGGGCGGCGTCGGTATCGGTCGAACCTTGCGCCTGGAGCAGTCGTGGGGCTTGTTGCAGATAGCGCTGGCGCATGTTGGGGTCCAACCACTTGGCGTAGCGTTCGAAGAGGACCTGCTCGCGCAGATGCGGTAGCAGGCTGTCGATACGCGCGATGGCGGCGCGGCCCTGCGGTGTGTCGGAACAGCCCACGTGCATCAGCTGATAGCGCTGGGTGCCCTTGATCGACAGGAACACGTACTCGTCCACCGAGCTCGCCTGCTGCTGGAGCAGGTAGCGCGCTTCGGGCCAGTAGCCCAGCACCAGTTGCAACCTGCCCAGTTGCTGCATTTGCAACAGGTTGGCCGTGGCGTCGTTGCCGTAGTGTCGGCTCAAGGTGGCCTCGGGCAATTGGCCAAGCAGTGCATCGACCACCTGACCATAACTGCGCCCGGCCACTACCCCGAGTATGCGGTCGGGCCCGCTCAGGAGCTGGGCGAGGTCGACCGAAGATTGTTCTGCGGTCAGCCCCAGCGCAGCCATGTCGCGCCGACGCACGATCACGCCGCTGCTCAGGATCGGCAGCGACGGCTGGGAAAAACTCACGAACCTCGCGCGTTCCGCGGTCCACAGCAGGGTGGGGTCGCGGGCCAGGCTGGCATCCTGCAGCATCTGTATGCCGCGAGGGCGATTGACCCGCACGATGTCGTGATGGTATTCGGGCATCTGCTCGATCAGGCGCGCCAGCAGCTGATCGATGACCCCCTGGCCTTTCTCCTGCCCTTCATGGATGGTGAATGGCGGTAGATCGCGCACCAGCCAGGTCAGCCGCTCGCCTGCCTCGGCAGTGTTCAACGCCAGCAACGGCAGGGCGCACAGCGACAACAGGCGCCTCATGGCATTGGCGGCACGGATCAGACGGCCCCCTGTTCACGCAGTCCGGCGATCTGCGCCGGGCTGTAGCCCAGGCGCTGAAGCAACGCGCTGGTATGCTGGCCCAGCTCGGGGCCAACCCATTCGGTCGAGCCAGGTGTGTCCGAAAGCTTGGGGACGATGCCCGGCATCCTGAACGCCTTGCCGTCGGGCAGGCGACCCTGGACGAACATCTCCCGCGCGAGGAATTGCGGGTCGTTGAACATGTCTTCGGCCGAATAGATACGGCTGGCTGGCACGCCTGCGTCGTTGAGCGCCTGCATCAACTGCTCGAATGGCTGGGCATTGGCCCAGCGGTCGATCACCCCGTACAGTTCGTCACGCCGCAGGTCGCGGCCGTCGTTGCTGGCCAGGGCAGGGTCATCGGCCAGATCGTGGCGCCCGATCGCCTGCATGAAGCGTTTGAAGATGGCATCGCCGTTGGCGCCGATCTGCACGTGACGACCATCGGCGCTGGTGTGGATGGACGACGGTGTGATGCCCGGCATGATGTTGCCGGTGCGCTCGCGAATGAAGCCGAACACGTCGAACTCCGGCACCATGCTTTCCATCATGGCGAAGATCGCCTCGTACAGCGCCACGTCCACCACCTGGCCCTTGCCGCCATTGACTTCGCGGTGGCGCAAGGCCATTAGCGCGCCGATCACACCCCACAGCGCTGCGATCGAGTCGCCGATGGAGATGCCGGTACGCACCGGCGGGCGATCCTCGAAACCGGTGATATAGCGCAGCCCGCCCATGGATTCGCCGACCGCGCCGAAACCGGGTTGATCTTTCATCGGGCCGGTCTGGCCGAAGCCGGACAGGCGCACCATGACCAGGCGCGGGTTGAGTGCATGCAGCACCTCCCAACCCAGGCCCAGTTTTTCCAGGACGCCGGGGCGGAAGTTCTCGATCAGGATGTCCGCTTCGGCCAGCAGCCGCTTGAGGATTTCCTGGCCCTGGGGATGCTTGAGGTTGAGGGTCAGCGACTGCTTGTTGCGGGCCTGCACGAACCACCACAACGAGGTGCCTTCATAGAGTTTGCGCCACTTGCGCAGCGGGTCGCCGCCATCGGGCGATTCTACCTTGATCACCTCGGCGCCGAATTCGGCGCAGATACGCGAAGCGAAGGGGCCGGCGATCAGGGTGCCGAGTTCGATCACCTTGAGGCCGGCGAGGGGTTTGGCGGGACTGGGCATGAAGAGTCCGTGGCGGCTGACTGGATGGCCTTGGTTTTATCACAGCTGACCGGTTGCAGAAACCGCCATTGCGCATGGGTCGCTGGGGGCGAGAGGGCAGGTCATGCCCGATCGCCGATCCGGCGCCCTCTGCAGTGGCGGATCGGGTAAACTCTCCGACTTTCTCCACAGAAGCCTCTGCCTCATGGCCCAGCCATCCACCACCTACAAGTTCGAACTCAATCTCACCGACCTCGACCGTGGCGTTTACGAAAGTGTCCGCCAGACCGTCGCCCGTCATCCGTCCGAGACCGAAGAGCGCATGGCCGTGCGGCTTCTGGCGTATGCGCTGTGGTACAACGAGAACCTGTCGTTCGGTCGTGGTCTGTCGGATGTCGACGAGGCTGCAGTGTGGGAAAAGAGTCTGGATGACCGCATCCTGCACTGGATCGAGGTCGGTCAGCCCGATGCCGAGCGCCTGACCTGGTGTTCGCGCCGGACCGAGCGCACCAGCCTGCTGGCCTATGGCAGCCTGCGCGTCTGGGAAGGCAAGGTGGTCCCGGCGGTGAAGGGGTTGAAGAACCTGAGCATCGCCGCCATCCCCCAGGAGGTGTTGCAGGTCCTGGCCACCGACATGCCGCGCACCATCAAGTGGGACGTGATGATCAGCGAAGGCACGGTGTTCGTCACCGACGACCGTGGCCAGCACGAAGTCCAACTGCAATGGCTGCTCGGCGAGCGCGGCTGATTCCCCGATCCGATTGAAGAGTCCCATGCGCATCGAACCCCGTCCCCTGCCCGACACCCTGCCATTTCTCGGGCAGTTGCCACCGCTGTTGACCCGCCTTTACGCAGCGCGGGGCGTGCAGAGCGAGCTGGAGCTGGACAAGAGCCTGGCCCGCCTGCTGCCCTACCAGCAGCTCAAGGGCATCGACGCGGCCGTGGACCTGCTGGTCGAAGCGCTCGACCAGCGCCAACGTATCCTCATCGTCGGCGATTTCGATGCCGATGGGGCCACCGCCAGTACCGTCGGCGTGCTTGGCCTGCGCCTGCTGGGGGCGGCTCATGTCGACTATCTGGTGCCCAACCGATTCGAATACGGTTATGGACTGACCCCGGAAATCGTCCAGGTGGCCCTGGCGCGCGAGCCGCAACTGCTGGTCACGGTGGACAACGGCATCTCCAGCGTCGAGGGCGTCGCCGCGGCCAAGGCGGCCGGGCTCAAGGTGCTGGTCACCGACCATCACCTGCCTGGCGAACGACTGCCGGACGCCGATGCCATCGTCAATCCCAACCAGCCCGGGTGCAGCTTTCCCAGCAAAGCGCTGGCGGGCGTGGGGGTGATCTTCTATGTGCTCATGGCCCTGCGCGCACGCCTGCGCAGCCTGGGGCGCTACCAGACCCAGGCGCAGCCGAACATCGGCGAACTGCTGGACCTGGTGGCGCTGGGCAGCGTGGCCGACGTGGTACCGCTGGATGCCAACAACCGCATCCTGGTCCACCAGGGGCTCGAGCGCATCCGTGCCGGGCGTGCCCGTGCCGGGCTCAAGGCGATCCTGGAAGTGGCTCGCCGCGATCACCGGCGCATCACCTCCACCGACCTGGGCTTCATCCTGGGCCCGCGGCTCAACGCCGCCGGACGCCTGGACGACATGAGCCTGGGTATCGAGTGCCTGCTCTGCGAGGACCCGGTCGAGGCCGCGCAGATGGCGGCGCAACTCGATGGCCTCAACCAGGACCGCAAGTCCATCGAGCAGGGCATGCAGCGCGAAGCCCTGGCCCAGCTCAAGGACCTGTCGCTGGACGCGATGCCCTATGGCCTGTGCCTGTTCGACCGCCAATGGCATCAGGGCGTGATCGGTATCCTCGCCTCGCGCCTGAAGGAGCGCTACCACCGCCCGACCATCGCCTTCGCCGATGCCGGCGAGGGCATGCTCAAAGGGTCTGCGCGGTCGGTGGCTGGATTTCACATCCGCGATGCCCTGGATGCCGTGGCGGCGCGTCATCCGCAGTTGATCAGCAAGTTCGGTGGCCACGCCATGGCGGCGGGGCTGTCCTTGCCGCAGGCGAATTTCCCGCTGTTCGCCGAGGCCTTCGACCAGGAGGTGCGGCGCCAGCTGTGCGAAGACGATCTCACCGGTCGACTGCTCAGCGATGGCAGCCTGGCGGTAGAAGAATTCCACCTCGACCTGGCCCGTGCCCTGCGCAACGCCGGCCCGTGGGGACAGCACTTCCCCGAGCCGCTGTTCCACGGGGTCTTCGAACTGGTCGAGCAGCGAGTGGTGGGGGAGCGGCACCTGAAGGTCGTGCTCAGGAGCGAATGTGGATCGCTCAAGCTCGACGGCATCGCCTTCGGTATCGACCGCGAGGTGTGGCCGAACCCGACCGTGCGCTGGGTCGAGCTGGCCTACAAGCTGGACGTCAACGAGTTTCGCGGCAATGAAAGCGTGCAACTGATGATCGCCCATATCGAGCCGCGCTGAGCACGGGCGCGTCGCGTGGCAGGAGCCGGCCGCGCAGCGCGCGATGCAGCTGCCGGCAGGGTCCATTGGCCAACTTCTAGGGAACCGGCCCCGGGGGCAATCTGGTCTAGTCTCAAAGGGTGCCGGTGACGGGCCGGCACCGACGTGCAGTCATTCGGAGGCTATCCATGAGCATGCTCCTCGAGCCCTATACCTTGCGTCAGCTGACCTTGCCCAACCGCATCGCCGTTTCGCCGATGTGCCAGTATTCCAGCGTCGACGGCCTGGCCAACGACTGGCACCTGGTTCACCTCGGCAGTCGTGCCGTAGGCGGCGCCGGGCTGGTGATCAGCGAGGCGGTGGCGGTCACTGCCGATGGGCGGATCACCGCCCAGGACCTGGGGTTGTGGGACGACCAGCAGATCGCCCCGCTGCAGCGCATCACCCGCTTCATCACCGCCCAGGGCGCCGTGCCCGGTATCCAGCTGGCGCATGCCGGGCGCAAGGCCAGCACCCATCGGCCCTGGCTGGGCAAGCACGGCAGCGTGCAGGCCGAGGCGGGGGGCTGGCAGCCGGTAGGGCCGTCGAGCATCGCCTTCGATCCCGAGCACACCGCGCCTCGCGAACTGAGCATCGGTGAAATCCAGGGCCTGGTGCAGGCCTTCGTCGATGCGGCGAGCCGCGCCTTGAGCGCCGGCTTCAAGGTGGTGGAGGTCCATGCCGCCCACGGCTACCTGCTGCATCAGTTCCTGTCGCCGCTGAGCAACCAGCGTCGTGACGACTACGGCGGCTCCTTCGAAAACCGCATCCGCCTGACCTTGCAGGTGGTCCAGGCGGTACGTGAAGTCTGGCCGCAGGAGTTACCCCTGCTGGTACGCGTCTCGGCCACCGACTGGGTGGAAGACGGCTGGAACCCCGACGAGACGGTGGAACTGGCACGCCGCCTGAGGGCGCTGGGCGTGGACCTGATCGACGTGTCATCCGGCGGTACGTCGGTCAACGCCGAGATTCCCACAGGCCCGGGCTACCAGACCCGTTTCGCCGAACGGGTACGCAAGGAATCGGAAATCGCCACGGGGACGGTCGGCATGATCACCGAACCTGCCCAGGCCGAACATATCCTGCGCACCGGTCAGGCCGACTTGATCTTCCTGGCGCGCGAGTTGCTCCGCGATCCCTACTGGCCGCTGCATGCGGACGACGACCTGGGCGGCAACAAGGCCACCTGGCCCGCCCAGTACCAGCGCGCAACCCATCGGGCCAACCCGATTCACGAGTCGGACTTGCGCGATTAAGCCTGGATTCAGCTGGCGGTTCTAGACTGAGGCTTTCCTGTCCTGCGTGGAGTCCGCCAGATGAATACCCGTGGTCTGCTCGATCAATTGCTCAAATCCGGTCAATCGCTGTTGCAGAACGCGCCGAACAAGGGCGGCCCGGCCAAGGGCGGTCTCGGCGACCTGCTCGGCGGCAAGGCGGGCGGCCTCGGTGGCCTGGTCTCCGGTGCCGGCGGCGGTGCCTTGGCTGCCGGCGCGATGGGCCTGCTGATGGGCAACAAGAAAGTGCGCAAGGTCGGCGGCAAGGTGCTTACCTACGGGGGCCTGGCTGCGTTGGGCGTGCTCGCCTACAAGGCCTATGGCAACTGGCAGGCGCGCCAGGGCCAGGCAGGTGCAGGCGAGCCACGCACCCTGGATCGGCTGCCCCCGGAACAGGTCGAGCAGCACAGCCAGGCCGTGCTCAAGGCGCTGGTGGCAGCGGCCAAGGCCGACGGTCATATCGACGACAAGGAGCGTGCGTTGATCGAAGGCGAGTTCGCCCGCCTGGACGACGATGCCGACCTGCAGCACTGGCTGCATGCCGAATTGAACAAGCCGCTGGACCCTGCCGAAGTCGCGCGTGCCGCCCAGACGCCCGAAATGGCCGCCGAGATGTACCTGGCCAGCGTGATGATGGTCGACCAGGAACACTTCATGGAACGTGCCTATCTGGACGAGCTGGCGCGCCAGCTGCGCCTGGAACCCACGCTGCGTGCAGAGCTCGAGCAGCAGGTGAGGCAAGTGTCGGCTTCCTGACAGGGCGCGCGGCCGTCGATTGGCCGCGCACCTGCTCCCTCAGGGCAATTCTCCCGTAAAAGCGTCAGGCGCCTGGGCTATACTTCGACGATTTTCCCGCTCGTGAAGCATTCCTGAGGGCTGATTGTGAAGAACTGGACCTTGCGCCAACGGATCCTGGCAAGCTTTGCCGTGATCATCGCCATCATGCTGTTGATGATCGTGGCTGCCTATTCGCGTCTGGTGGCCATCGAGTCCAGCGAAGAGGCGGTAGGGTCCGACAGCATTCCGGGTGTCTACTACAGCTCCATGATCCGCAGTGCCTGGGTCGACAGCTACGTCGCCAGCCAGCAACTGGTCGGCTTGTCGGGGCGCCGCGAGTTCACTTCGGCCGATGCCGAGGTGTTCAAGGGCTTCCATGACCGCCTGCAACAGCAGATGGCCAATTACCGAGGCACCATCCAGGACGCCGACGACCAGGCCTCCTTCGACGCCTTCGTCGCGCTCGACAAGGTCTATGAAGCGTCCGTAGACCACGTCCTGGGCGCTTTCCGGGAAAAGAACTACGGTGAAGCCGAGCGCCTGATCCGCGAGGAGCTCACGCCGGCCTGGAGCGCCGGGCGCAAGCACTTGAACGAGGTGATCGACCGCAACACCCAGTCGGCCAATGCGGCCTCGCGCGACATCGTCAATGCCGTGGCCACCGCCAAGGGCAGCATGGCGGTGTCGCTGCTGCTGGCGATCGCCGCCGCGGGCATTTGCGGCCTGCTGCTGATGCGCGCCATCAGCGCCCCGATGCGCAGCATCGTGCAGGCGCTGGACAAGTTGCGTTCGGGCGATCTCAGCGTGCGCCTGAACATGTCGCGCAAGGACGAATTCGGCGCCATCGAGACCGGCTTCAACGAAATGGCCGAAGCGCTGGCCAACCTGGTGTCCCAGGCGCAGCGTTCCTCGGTGCAGGTCACCACGTCGGTGACCGAGATCGCCGCCACGTCCAAGCAGCAACAGGCGACCGCCACCGAAACGGCCGCCACCACCACCGAAATCGGCGCCACCTCGCGGGAAATCGCCGCCACCTCGCGCGACCTGGTGCGCACCATGACCGAGGTCACCAGCGCCGCCGACCAGGCTTCCAGCCTGGCCGGTTCCGGCCAGCAGGGGCTGGCGCGCATGGAGGAAACCATGCACCAGGTGATGGGCGCGGCCGATCTGGTCAACGCCAAGCTGGGCATCCTCAACGAGAAGGCCAGTAACATCAACCAGGTGGTGGTGACCATCGTCAAGGTCGCCGACCAGACCAACCTGCTGTCGCTCAATGCCGCCATCGAGGCCGAGAAAGCCGGCGAGTACGGCCGCGGTTTCGCCGTGGTGGCCACCGAGGTGCGCCGCCTGGCCGACCAGACGGCCGTCGCGACCTACGACATCGAGCAGATGGTGCGCGAGATCCAGTCGGCGGTCTCCGCCGGCGTCATGGGCATGGACAAGTTCTCCGAGGAAGTACGCCGTGGCATGTTCGAGGTGCAGCAGGTCGGAGAGCAACTCACTCAGATCATTCATCAGGTCCAGGCGCTGGCGCCGCGCGTGCTGATGGTCAACGAGGGCATGCAGGCCCAGGCCACCGGCGCCGAACAGATCAACCAGGCGCTGGCCCAGCTCAGTGACGCCAGCACCCAGACGGTCGAGTCGCTGCGCCAGGCCAGCTTCGCCATCGACGAGCTGAGCCAGGTGGCTGCCGGCCTGCGCGGCGGTGTCTCGCGCTTCAAGGTCTGAGCACCATGAGCGAGCCTTACGCGCCTGTGCCGCGCGCCACCGCCTCCAAGGGTGTGCTGTATCTTCAGTTCACGCTCGACCAGCAGCGTTTCGCGCTGGATGTGCGGGAGGTGATCGAGGTGCTGGCGCTGCCCACGCTCAAGCCCCTCGCCCAGGCCCCTGCCTGGGTAGCCGGTGTGCTCGGTCACCGGGGCCTGCTGGTGCCGGTCATCGACCTGTGCGCCCTGACGCTCGGCAAGCCAGCGCCGCGGCGCACCAGCACGCGTCTGGTGCTGGTACGTTACCGTGGCGAGCCGCAGCGACCGCAGCACGCCCTGGGCCTGGTGCTGGAGCAGGCCACGCACACCCTGCGCTGCGGCGTCGACGAGTTCCGCCCCTATGGCGTGGACAATGCCGAAGCGCGCTACCTGGGCCCGGTGCGACAGGACGAGCAGGGCCTGTTGCAACGCATCGAGGTCAACCAGTTGCTCACCGACGAAGTACGCCGGTTGCTGTTCCCCGAAGACTGCGCGGAGCAGGCCCGATGAACGAGCACCGCTTCTTCCGCTTCCTGCAGGAGCGCATTGGCCTGGACGTGGAGTCCGTCGGCGCCTCGATGGTCGAACGGGCCCTGCGCCAGCGCTGCGAGGCCTCGGCCGCCGATGATCTGGACGATTACTGGCTGCACCTGCAGCAGTCGGTGGAGGAACAGCAGGCGCTGATCGAGGCGGTGATCGTGCCGGAGACCTGGTTCTTTCGTTATCCGGAGTCGTTCTCTGCCGTGGCCACGCTGGCGCGCAAGCGTCTGGCCGAGCGCGGGGCAGGGGGCGTGCTGCGCGTGCTGAGCCTGCCGTGCTCGACCGGCGAAGAGCCTTACTCGATCTCCATGGCGCTGCTGGACGCCGGTATCGCGCCGAGCAGCTTCCGTGTCGATGCCATGGATATCAGCCCGAGTTCGATCGCCCGTGCAGCGCGGGCAGTGTATGGACGCAATTCCTTTCGCGGCATCGACCTGGCGTTCCGCGACCGGCACTTCGACGCCGTCGCCGAGGGTTTCGAGCTGCACGAGCGGGTGCGCCGCCAAGTCAGCCTGGAAACGGCCAATGTGCTGGACACGGCGCTGCGCTCGCGCAACGGGCTCTACGACATCGTGTTCTGTCGCAACCTGCTGATCTATTTCGACCTGCCCACCCAACAGCGTGTCTTCGAAGTGCTCAAGCACCTGCTGCATGACAGCGGCGTGTTGTTCATCGGGCCGGCCGAAGGCAGCCTGCTGGCGCGTCTGGGCATGCGCCCGCTGGGCATTGCGCAATCGTTCGCCTACGTTCGCCAGTCGCCTTGCGACACGCCGCCGCCACTGCTGGCCGCGCCGGTCGCTCGCAGCGCCACGGTCGTCCCACCACCGCCGCGCCTGATGCCGCCGCAGATTGTGCGGGTACCTGCCGCCCCGCCCGCGCGCCCTGCGCCGCCCG
Source organism: Pseudomonas sp. S30 (assembly GCF_016518545.1). GTDB lineage: Bacteria > Pseudomonadota > Gammaproteobacteria > Pseudomonadales > Pseudomonadaceae > Aquipseudomonas. The sequence goes on along the minus strand of NZ_JACVTO010000008.1, from coordinate 151,003 downwards.
TGGCGAACGAGGTCCGCTCGGACGAGGCCGAGTTGCTGGCCAGCATCGCGCAGCTGGCCAACAGTGGTGCCAGCGAGCAGGCGCGCGCCAGTTGCGAGCGCTACCTGCGGCAGTTCGCACCCAAGGCGCAGGTCTACTACTGGCTGGGCCTGCTCAGCGATACCCAGGGCGATGCCGGCGAGGCGCTCAAGCACTATCGCAAGGCCTTGTATCTGGAGCCCCAGCATACCGAGGCGCTGATGCATCTGGCCGCATTGCTCGCTTCCCAAGGTGATGTCGCCGGTGCCCGCCGGCTGCAGGCGCGTGCGGCAAAATCGGACCGGGAGGCTGAAGGATGAGCGATGAGCCGGCGATGGCCTTGATTGCCCAGGCCCATGACGCCATCGACGATTGCTGGAACCGCATCGGCGTGCATGGCAACAAGGAGTGCCCGTTGCTGGAGCGGCATATTCACTGCCGCAACTGCGAGGTGCATGCTGCCGCCGCGACGCGTCTGCTCGACCGCTATAGCCTGGTGTCGGACGAGCAGGTCGACGCCCCGCCGGTCGAGCCCGCAGCGCTCGGCCGCTCCATGCTGCTGTGCCGGCTGGGCGAGGAATGGCTGGCCCTGGCCACGGCCTGCCTGGTCGAGATCGAGCCTTTGCTGGCGGTGCATGCCTTGCCTCATCAGCGTTCGCGCACGCTGCAAGGCGTGGTCAACGTGCGCGGTGCCCTAGTGCCGTGCCTGTCGTTCGCCGAACTGCTGGGCATGCCGGTGACCGAAGGCAACGAGCGCTCCGCCCGCGTGATACCGCGCATGCTGATTCTGGCGGCCGACGGCGGGCCGGTGGTGCTGGCGGTCGATGAGGTCGACGGCATCCATCGCCTGCAACTGGCGCTCGAGCCTGTCGAGCGCGAGGCGCATCAGTTCACCCTGGCGGTGTTGCAGTGGCGCGGTCGCAGCGTGCGCGTGCTGGACGAGCAGCAGCTGCTTGGTGCCGTGAAGCGGAGCCTGTCATGACCCCCGAGCAAATGCGCGATGCCTCCCTGCTCGAACTGTTCAGCCTCGAAGCCGAGGCCCAGACCCAGGTGCTCAGCGCAGGTCTGCTGGCGCTGGAGCGCAACCCGGCCCAGGCCGACCAGCTCGAGGCGTGCATGCGCGCGGCGCACTCGCTCAAGGGTGCCGCGCGCATCGTTGGCATCGATGCCGGGGTGAGCGTGGCCCATGTGATGGAAGACTGCCTGGTGGCCGCCCAGGAACACCGCCTGCTGCTGCGCCCGGAGCACATCGACGCGCTGCTGCAGGGCACCGACCTGCTGATGCGCATCGCGACGCCGGGTGACCCCCAGGGCGAGGCTGGCGTCGCGGCGTTTCTCGCCCAGATGGCGGCGCTGCTCGACCCCGCCAGTGCCATCGCGCAGGCGCCGAGCGCATCGGTCGCCACGCCCCCGGCACAACCCCTGCCGTCGGAGCGGCCGGGCGAAGTCGAAGCCGACGCCGAGCCCGTGTCCTCCGCCCGCCAGGCCAGGCGTGGCGGCGAAGGGGGCGAGCGGGTCCTGCGGGTCACCGCCGATCGCTTGAACAGCCTGCTCGACCTGTCGAGCAAGTCGCTGGTCGAAACCCAGCGGCTCAAGCCCTACCTGGCGACCCTGCAACGCCTCAAGCGCATGCATGGCCAAGGCATGCGCGCCCTTGACGGCCTGCGCGGTCAGCTCGAAGGCAGCGGCCAGAGTGCCGAGGTGCTCGAGGCCCTCGCCCAGACCCAGAGGCTGCTGGGCGAGACCCAGCAGATCCTGCAACAGCAGGCGGCCGACCTCGACGAATTCGGCTGGCAGGCCACCCAGCGTGCCCAACTGCTGTACGACACGGCCCTGGCCTGCCGCATGCGCCCGTTCGCCGATGTGCTGACCGGCCAGAGCCGCATGGTGCGCGACCTCGGGCGGTCGCTGGGCAAGCAGGTGCAGTTGCAGGTGGAAGGGGAGAAGACCCAGGTCGACCGGGACGTTCTCGAGCGTCTGGATGCGCCGTTGACGCACCTGTTGCGCAACGCGGTCGATCACGGCATCGAGTCTCCCGAACGGCGCGTGGCGGCCGGCAAGCCCATCGACGGCTCGCTGCGCTTGCGCGCGGCCCATCAGGCCGGGCTGCTGGTGCTGGAACTGGTCGACGATGGCGCCGGCATCGACCTGGAGCGGCTGCGCCGCAGCATCGTCGAGCGCGCCCTGTCGCCGGCCGAGACCGTGGCGCAGATGAGCGAGGCGGAGCTGCTCAGCTTCCTCTTCCTGCCCGGCTTCAGCCTGCGCGAGCAGGTCACCGAGGTGTCCGGTCGCGGCGTAGGCCTGGACGCTGTGCAGCACATGGTGCGCGAACTGCGCGGCTCGATCGAGCTCACGCAGACGCCCGGGCAGGGCTGCTGCTTCCATATCGAGGTACCGTTGACGTTGTCGGTGGTGCGCAGCCTGGTGGTCGAGGTCGGCGCCGAAGCCTACGCGTTCCCGCTGGCGCATATCGAGCGGACCCTGGACGTTCCCGCGCAGTCGATCGTGCAGATCGAGGGCCGCCAGCATTTCTGGCACGAAGGGCAGCACATCGGCCTGGTCGCCGCCAGCCAATTGCTCAACCGCCCGGCCCCCCAGGGCGAGGCGGACAGCCTGCGCGTGGTGGTCATCCGCGAGGGCGAGCAGCTCTATGGCGTGGCGGTCGAGCGCCTGATCGGCGAGCGGGTGCTGGTGGTCATGCCGCTGGATCCGCGCCTGGGCAAGGTCCAGGACATTTCCTCGGGGGCATTGCTCGACGATGGCTCGGTGGTGCTGATCATCGATGTGGAGGACCTGCTGCGCTCGGTGGACAAGCTGCTCAGCACCGGACGCCTGGAGCGCATCGAGCGCGGCACCGGGAAAGGCCGGGGCGTGGCGCGCAAGCGCGTGCTGGTGGTCGACGACTCGCTCACCGTGCGAGAGCTGCAGCGCAAGCTGCTCGGCACCCGCGGCTATGAGGTGGCGGTGGCGGTCGACGGCATGGACGGCTGGAACGCCCTGCGCGGGGAAGACTTCGACCTGTTGATCACCGACATCGACATGCCGCGCATGGACGGCATCGAACTGGTGACCCTGGTGCGCCGCGACAGCCGGTTGCAGTCGTTACCGGTGATGGTGGTGTCCTACAAGGACAGGGAAGAAGACCGTCGTCGTGGACTGGATGCAGGTGCCGACTATTATCTGGCCAAAGCCAGCTTCCACGACGACGCGCTTCTGGAAGCCGTCGTAGAGTTGATCGGAGGTGCACAGGGATGAAGATCGCCATCGTCAATGACATGCCCATGGCTGTGGAAGCCTTGCGTCGCGCCTTGGCCTTCGAGCCGGCCCATGAGGTGGTGTGGGTGGCAGGCAACGGCGAGCAAGCGGTGCACAAGTGTGCCGAGCAGACACCCGACCTGATCCTCATGGACCTGATCATGCCGGTCATGGATGGGGTCGAGGCGACGCGGCGGATCATGGCGGAGTCGCCTTGTGCGATCGTCATCGTCACCGTGGACCGCAAGCAGAATGTCCATCGCGTGTTCGAGGCGATGGGCCACGGCGCGCTGGATGTGGTGGACACGCCGGCACTGGGTGGGGGGGATGCGCGCGAGGCGGCCGCGCCCTTGTTGCGCAAGATCCTCAACATCGGTTGGCTGATCGGCCAGCAGCGTTCCAGTGCGGCACGCTCGGTGGCGGCACCGGCGCGCAGCACCGCGGCCCGCAGCGGGCTGGTCGCGATCGGCTCGTCCGCCGGTGGGCCGGCGGCGCTGGAGGTGCTGCTCAAGGGGCTGCCCCGGGATTTTCCGGCGGCCATCGTGCTGGTCCAGCATGTCGACCAGGTCTTTGCCGCCGGCATGGCCGAGTGGCTCAGCGGGGTATCCGGCCTGCCGGTGCGGCTGGCGCGCGAGGGAGAGCCCCCGCAGCCGGGCCAGGTGCTGTTGGCAGGCACCAACCATCACATCAGACTGTTGCAAAACGGCCAGTTGGCGTACACCGCCGAGCCGGTCAACGAAATCTACCGCCCCTCGATCGATGTGTTCTTCGAGAGCGTGGCGCGGTTCTGGCGCAGCGAAGCGGTGGGCGTACTGCTGACCGGCATGGGCCGCGACGGTGCCCAGGGCCTGAAGCTGATGCGCGAGCAGGGCTTTCTGACCATCGCCCAGGACCAGCAGAGCAGTGCGGTATATGGCATGCCCAAGGCGGCGGCCGCGATCCAGGCCGCGGTGGAGATCCGGCCGCTGGAGCGGATCGCCAGCCGACTAGTGGACATCTTTCCGAAATGACGACATGTGTTGAGTCACGCCGCCTGGTCGGTAGTGATCTGGTGAATACAGATGAGTGATCTACCGATCGAAGGTTTCACGACGATCAACGAAGGCGCGGCCATGGTGCTGCTGGTCGACGACCAGGCGATGATCGGCGAGGCCGTGCGGCGTGGGTTGTCCCAGGAAGACAATATCGACTTCCATTTCTGCGCCGATCCGCACCAGGCCGTGGCGCAGGCGATGCGCATCAAGCCCACGGTGATCCTGCAGGACCTGATCATGCCTGGCCTGGATGGCCTGACCCTGGTACGCGAATACCGCAACAACCCGGCGACCCAGGACATCCCGATCATCGTGCTCTCGACCAAGGAGGACCCCTTGGTCAAGAGCGCGGCGTTCGCCGCCGGGGCCAACGATTACCTGGTCAAGCTGCCGGACACCATCGAGCTGGTGGCGCGCATCCGCTACCACTCGCGCTCCTACCTCACACTGTTGCAGCGCGACGAAGCCTACCGAGCCCTGCGCGTCAGCCAGCAGCAACTGCTCGACACCAACCTGATGCTGCAGCGGCTGATGAACTCCGACGGCCTGACCGGGTTGTCCAACCGCCGCCATTTCGACGAGTACCTGGAGCTGGAGTGGCGCCGGGCCATGCGTGAGCAGCAGCTGTTGTCCTTGCTGATGATCGACGTCGACTACTTCAAGGCCTACAACGACAGTTTCGGCCACCTGGCCGGCGACGAGGCCCTGCGCCAGGTGGCCGAGGCGATCCGCGGCTCCTGCTCGCGGCCCAGCGACCTGCCGGCGCGTTACGGCGGCGAGGAATTCGCCCTGGTGCTGCCCAACACCTCCCCGGGCGGCGCGCGCCTGATCGCCGAGAAACTGCGCCAGACCGTGCTGGCGCTGAACATTCCCCACAGCATGCCGCAAGCCGATGCCAGCCTGACCGTGAGTATCGGCCTGGCCACTCAGACGCCGGCGATCGGCAGCCACTGCCGGCAGCTGATCTCGGCGGCGGACAAGGGCCTGTACCTGGCCAAGAACGGCGGTCGCAACCAGGTGGGTATCGCCTGAGCCAAAGGCCCCTCGGCACCGCGCCTTACGCGCCGAACGGACCTCGGCGTGTGCGACCCTTCCTGCAAGCACTGCCCGGCGGGTCTGCCGCCCTGCGGCGGAGTCGGTTATACTCGCGGGCTTTTCACCGAATTCGCGCGAGAGTTGCCCGCCCATGGAAATCCAACCGATCCTCAACACCATCAAGGACCTCACCGAACGCTCCCAGTCCATTCGGGGGTATCTTTGACTACGATCACAAAGCTGATCGTCTGATCGAAGTCAACCGCGAGCTGGAAGACGCCGCCGTCTGGAACAAGCCCGAGTATGCCCAGGCCCTGGGCCGCGAGCGTGCCATGCTGGCCCAGGTGGTCGAGACCCTGGACAAGCTGTCCGGTGGCCTGGCCGACTGCAAGGACCTGCTCGACATGGCCGTCGAGGAAGGTGACGATGGCGCCGTCGACGATGTCATCGGCGAACTCGAAGGCCTGGAAGAATCCCTCGCCAAGCTCGAGTTCCGACGCATGTTCAGTGGCGAGATGGACATGAACAACGCCTACCTGGACATCCAGGCCGGCTCCGGCGGCACCGAAGCGCAGGACTGGGCCAACATCCTGCTGCGCATGTACCTGCGCTGGGCCGACAAGCGTGGTTTCGACGCCACCATCATCGAGCTGTCCGAGGGCGAGGTCGCCGGGATCAAGGGCGCGACCGTGCACATCAAGGGTGAATACGCCTTTGGCTGGCTGCGCACCGAGATCGGCGTGCACCGCCTGGTGCGCAAGAGCCCGTTCGACTCCGGCGCGCGCCGTCACACCTCGTTCTCGGCGGTGTTCGTCTCGCCCGAGATCGACGACAAGGTGGAAATCGAGATCAACCCGTCGGACCTGCGCATCGACACCTACCGTTCCTCCGGCGCCGGCGGCCAGCACGTCAACACCACCGACTCGGCGGTGCGTATCACCCACGTGCCGACCAACACCGTGGTGGCGTGCCAGAACGAACGCTCCCAGCACGCCAACAAGGACACCGCCATGAAGATGCTGCGGGCCAAGTTGTACGAGCTGGAAATGCAGAAGCGTAACGCGGCCTCGCAGGCGCTCGAGGACAGCAAGTCGGACATCGGCTGGGGTCACCAGATCCGTTCGTACGTGCTCGACGACTCGCGCATCAAGGACCTGCGTACGGGCGTGGAGCGCAGCGACTGCCAGAAAGTGCTGGACGGCGACCTCGACCAGTACCTGGAAGCGAGCCTCAAGCAGGGCCTCTGATCCGCCCACCCTCGCCGCGATGCCGAGCCTGCCGGCATCGCGTGGCCTGCCCCAAGGGGCACTGAATACCTGATGGAACCAATGACGACATGAGCGACCTGAAGACCGAATCGCAAGACCTGCAACAGGAAGAAAACACCCTGATCGCCCTGCGCAAGGACAAGCTTGCCGCCGAGCGGGCAAAGGGTAACGCCTTCCCCAACGACTTCCGCCGCGACAGCTACTGCAACGACCTGCAGAAACGCTACGTCGACATGACCAAGGAAGCCCTGGAAGCAGCCGCGATCCCGGTCAAGGTGGCCGGGCGGATCATGCTCAACCGTGGCTCGTTCATGGTCATCCAGGACATGACCGGTCGCATTCAGGTCTACGTCAACCGCAAGACCCTGCCCGAAGAAACACTGGCGGCGGTCAAGACCTGGGACCTGGGCGACATCATCAGCGCCGAAGGCACCCTGGCCCGCTCGGGCAAGGGCGACCTGTACGTCGAAATGACCGACGTACGCCTGCTGACCAAGTCGCTGCGTCCGCTGCCCGACAAGCACCACGGCCTGACCGACACCGAGCAGCGCTATCGCCAGCGCTACGTCGACCTGATGGTCAACGAAGAGACCCGCCACACCTTCCGCGTGCGCTCCCAGGTGATTTCCCACATCCGCAAGTTCCTTGCCGAGCGCGACTTCCTGGAAGTCGAGACGCCGATGCTGCAGACCATCCCTGGCGGCGCGGCGGCCAAGCCGTTCGAGACCCACCACAATGCCCTGGACATGGCCATGTTCCTGCGCATCGCGCCCGAGCTGTACCTCAAGCGCCTGGTGGTCGGCGGTTTCGAGAAGGTGTTCGAGATCAACCGCAACTTCCGTAACGAAGGCGTTTCGACCCGGCACAATCCCGAGTTCACCATGCTCGAGTTCTACCAGGCCTACGCCGATTACCGCGACAACATGGACCTCACCGAGGAACTGTTCCGCGAGCTGGCGCAACTGGTCCTGGGCAGCACCGACGTGCCCTATGGCGACAAGGTGTTCCACTTCGGCGAGCCGTTCGTGCGCCTGTCGGTGTTCGATTCGATCCTCAAGTACAACCCCGAGCTGAGCGCTGCCGACCTGCAGGACGTCGACCGCGCCCGCGACATCGCCAAGCGTGCTGGTGCCAAGGTGCTGGGTCACGAGGGCCTGGGCAAGCTGCAGGTGATGATCTTCGAGGAGCTGGTCGAGCACAAGCTGGAGCAACCGCACTTCATCACCGAATATCCCTTCGAAGTTTCGCCACTGGCCCGGCGCAACGATGAAAACCCGGCGGTCACCGATCGCTTCGAGCTGTTCATCGGCGGGCGCGAGATTGCCAACGCCTACTCCGAGCTCAACGACGCCGAGGACCAGGCCGAACGTTTCCTGGCCCAGGTGGCAGAGAAGGACGCCGGTGACGACGAAGCCATGCATTACGACGCAGATTTCGTCCGTGCGCTGGAGTACGGCATGCCGCCAACGGCAGGTGAAGGCATCGGCATCGACCGCCTGGTGATGCTGCTGACCGACTCGCCGTCGATCCGCGACGTCATCCTGTTCCCGCACATGCGTCCGCAGGCCTGACCCGTCGCAGCGGCCCAGCGCCGCTGCGCCATGGCCCATGGCGGGTGACGTCGTTTCAGCACGGCGAGCCCGCATCTGTGCTCGAGCGGCAGCCATGCCGCTTTTCTATTTCTGCCGAGGTCTGCAACGTGTCCTCCCAACCAGGCGCCGCCGGCGTGGCCAGTGCGGTCGCCCAGAGTGTCCAGTACCAGGGCCGCAAGGCCAGTCGCCAGGGCAGCGAGCAACGCCGCCAGCAGATCCTCGACGCCGCCATGCGCATCGTCGTGCGTGACGGCGTGCGCGGCGTGCGCCACCGCGCCGTGGCGGCCGAGGCCGGGGTGCCGTTGTCGGCTACCACCTACTACTTCAAGGACATCGAGGACTTGCTTGCCGATGCCTTCGCCCAGTACGTTGAGCGCAGTGCCGCGTACATGGCCAAGCTGTGGAGCAACACCGAAGGCGTGCTGCGCGCGCTGCTGGCCCAGGGTGACAGCAGCGCCTTGTCGCGCGCGCGCCTGGCCGACGAGGTCGCGCGGATGACCGCCGACTACGTCATCCGCCAACTGCACGGCCGCCGCGATTTTCTCATGGCCGAACAGGCCTTCCGCCAGGAAGCCTTGCTCAATCCGCGTCTTGCCGACCTGGTGCATGCCCATGAGCAGATCCTGCTGCACGGTGCCTGGCAGATGCTCGAAGTGGTCGGCTCCAGGGAACCACGGCAGGATGCGCTGGTGTTGACGGCCATCATCGAGCAGATGGAATATCAGGGCCTGCTCGCTGCGGGTGATCCGCAGGCGCAAGAGCAGACGCTCGCGATCCTTTCTCGCTACCTGCACCTGGTGCTCGCGGCGGTGTAGGGCTAGCCGATGTCCTCGAGGAGAACCCGATGAAACCCTGGCGTGTGCTGCTGCTGACCCTGTCGTTCCTGTTGCTGAGCGGCTGTCTGGTGACCTTCGACCGTCCCTTGGCGGTGCATCAGCCGGCGCCCAAGGCCCTGCTCGGGCAGTGGAGCAGCAAGGATGCCTGGGGCCAACCGCTGCAACTGACCATCAGCCGCACGGCGCAGGGCGGCTACAAGGCGCTGGCCCGAACCCAGGGCCAGGCGGCGCGCGCCTACGATTTCACGGTCTCGCGCCACGGCAATCGCTGGTACCTGTCGGCAGGCGTGCCCAAGCAGTTGGGGGGGCATTACCTGATCGGTGGTTTCGAATTGATCGACGGCCAGCAGTTGGTGGTCTACACCCTGGACATCGAGCAGGTCCAGCAGGCCGTGGCCAAGCAGGAGCTCAGTGGGCATGCCGTCCAGGTGCCTGAAGACAACGGCGCCGGCGTGCTGATCGACAGCCCTGCCGAGCGCGTCCTGGCGTATCTGGACGATCCGGCCAATTCCGACCTGTTCGTCGAGGCTGCGCGCTTCCAGCGCACGGGCAAGTGATCCAATCGACTCGCCAGCCTTCTAGGGGCTGACCGATTCCTGCAAGCATCAGGAGTGACCGGTGGACGAATACCAGCAGACCATCCGCGCCTTGTCCGATCGTATCGTGGCAGCGCAGACGCCGATCCGCGTGCTCGATGCGGTGAAATGGGACGACGGCATCCGTCAGGGCTTTCTCAAGGCCAAGGGCACGGAGCCACCGGCGGTGGACCGGGCCTATTATCAGAATCGCCCGCTGGCGTTCGACTCCAGCGCGGTCAAGGCCGAATTCCAGGGCATCGAGCGCGACATCACCCGCCAGCTCGGCCAATTCAACCCGGTCGGGCAGATCATGCGGCGCATGTGCAAGGAGTACCGCATGGTGGTGCGCATGCTCGAAGCGCGGGGTACCGAAGACTTCGGCCTGATTTCCCAGGAACTGTACGGCGCCGCTTCCGATGCCTTTCACGCCGGTGACCCGACCCTGGCCGACCTGGGGCTGATGCTGTCGGACTACCTCAACAACATCGACGGGCGTGGCGACCTCAAGGATGAGCCGAAGAACCTGACGGCCAAGGAGGCGGTGGAGATTCTCCAGCGGCGCCTGAACAAGGTGTTCGGCGAGGCCGAAGAGACCATTCGCGTGTTCGAGTCCGACGGCATCGTCGCCGATGCGGCCGCCGGCGCCGACTACATCAAGGTACGTGCCGATGCCCTGTTCAACAGCCGTGACGTGCGGGCGCTGGAGGTGCATGAAGGGTTGGTGCACGTGGGCACCACCCTCAACGGCCAAAACCAGCCGATCTGCACCTTCCTCGCCAAGGGTCCGCCGTCCTCGACCGTGACCCAGGAAGGGCTGGCCATCCTCATGGAGGTGATCGCCTTCGCCTCCTACCCTAGTCGCCTGCGCAAGCTGACCAACCGCACCCGCGCCATCCATATGGTGGAGCAGGGCGCCGACTTCATGCAGGTCTACGCGTTCTTCCGCGAGCAGGGCTTCGACATGGCGGACAGCTATGGCAACGCCAGCCGCGTGTTCCGCGGCTCGGTGCCCAATGGCCTGCCTTTCACCAAGGACCTGTCCTACCTCAAGGGCTTCATCATGGTTTACAACTACATTCAGTTGGCCGTGAGAAAGGGCAAGCTGGAGCAGATCCCGCTGCTGTTCTGTGGCAAGACCACGCTGGAGGACATGCGCACCTTGCGCCAGTTGGTCGAGGAAGGCCTGGTGGCGCCGCCGAAGTACCTGCCGGAGCAGTTCCGCGACCTCAATGCCTTGTCGGCCTGGATGTGCTTTTCCAACTTCCTCAATCACCTGAGCCTCGATCGCATTGAAGCCGACTACGCCAACATTCTCTAAGCACCTGCGGTCACTGCTGCTGGGCGCTGGCCTGGTGTGCCTGGCCGGCTGCAGCAGCCTGCTGTTCTATCCCGAGCCCGGGCAGCCGCTGACCCCCGAGCGGGCGCATCTGCAGTACCGCGACCTCACTCTGGTGGCGGCGGACGGTACTCGACTGCATGCCTGGTGGTTGCCGGCCAAGCAGGGCGTGCCGATCAAGGGAACGGTGCTGCACCTGCACGGCAATGGCGGCAATCTGGCCTGGCACCTGGGTGGCAGCTACTGGCTGCCTGAGCAGGGCTATCAGGTGCTGATGCTCGACTATCGTGGCTACGGGCTGTCCGAAGGATCGCCGAGCCTGCCGCAAGTCTATGGTGACATCCAGGCGGCGCTGGACTGGCTGGACAAGGCCCCGCCCGTGCAGGGCAAGCCGCTGGTGCTGCTCGGCCAGAGCCTGGGCGGCGCCATGGCCATCCATTACCTGGCTGAGCATCCCGAGCAACGCCGGCGCTTCCAGGCGCTGGTGTTCGATGGCGTGCCGGCCAGCTACCGCGATGTCGGACGCTATGCCCTGAGCACCTCGTGGATGACCTGGCCGCTGCAAGTACCGCTGTCGTGGCTGGTGCCCGACCATGACAGCCCGATCAACTCCATCGATCGGTTGCAAGGGCCGCCGAAGCTGTTCTTCCACAGCATCGACGACAACCTGGTGCCCATGGCCAACGGCATCCGCCTGTACCAGCAGGCACCGCCGCCGCGGGTGTTGCAGCTTACCCGGGGCGATCACGTGCAGACCTTCGCCGATCCGACATGGCGCCAGGTGATGCTGCGTTTTCTCGACGACCCCAGCCACTTCAACGGCTTGCGCCGACTGGCGGAAGTGCCGAACTACCCTGACGAGAACGCCCCGCGATGAGTGACGAACGCAACGCCATTCCACTGATCCTGACCGGCGTAGGGACCATCATCGTCACCGTGGGGGCCTTGTGGTACTACGGTTACCTGCACTTCGCCAAGCCTGAGGACGCCCTGCTGTTGCAGGACTACACCATGCTCAAGACGGTGCCTGGCGAGGACTACAGGGTGTCACTGGAGCCCTCGCCGCAGTTGGCCCAGTGCGTCGATGGCGTGCTGGTGCTGTTCGATACCCAGCAGAAGGGGCTCACCGGCGTGCTGGTGGACAACCGCAAGCGGGCGATTCGTTGCATGGGTCAGGGCACGCCGCAGCAGGCCCAGTGAATCGCAGGCATGAAAAAACCCGCCATCGGGCGGGTTCTTTCAGGTCATCGAGCAGACGCTATCAGCGAATGGTCGAGCGCGGTGCGACAGGCTGGTTGTCGTTGGAAATGGTGACTTCCACACGACGGTTCTGTGCACGGCCGGAGTTGCTGGAGTTGTCCGCAACCGGATACTCCTTGCCATAACCCTGGGCGACGATGCGCGAAGGCTCGATGCCGGCGCGTACCAGTGCCATGCGCACGCTGTTGGCGCGACGCTCCGACAGGCTCTGGTTGTAGCTCTGCGAGCCGACGCTGTCGGTGTAGCCTTCGACGATCACCTTACGCTCCGGGTTTTCCTGGAGGAAAGTCGCCAGGGTGGTGATGTTCGGCAAGGCGCTGCTCTTAAGCTCAGCCTTGTTGAAGTCGAACAGCACGTCACCGAAGGTCACCAGGGTGCCACGGTCGGTCTGCTTGGCGTTCAGCTTGTCCTGCAGCGCCTTGATCTGAGCGTCGCGGGCGTCCAGCTTGGCCTGGGCGCGCTGGGCAGCAGCGTTTTTCAGGTCGGCTTCAGCGGTGCGCAGGGCGATGGTCTGTTTGGCCACTTCGACGCGCTGGTTGGTCAGGTAGGCCAGTTGGTCGACCTTCTTCTCGTCGTCACGGTCCATGTAGGCCTTGTCGGCCTTGTTCAGCCAGTCCTGGGCGTCCTTGGTCTCAAGGGCGGCGACTTTGCTGGCCTGCGGATCGCTCTGCAGCGAAGAGAAGTTGGAGCGGGCCGACTCCAGGTTGGCGTTCGGGTCATGGGAGCACGCGGCCAGACCGACGCTCAGGGCCAGGAGGGCAGGGATCATTACATAGTTGCGCATGGTGTTCATCCTTTGATCGATAACGAAGGCAGTAGGCAGGCTAGGCAGGTCTTACTGGACGCTGCGCAGACCTTCCTCACGGACATCCTTGACGCCCTGGCGAGCATCCTGGACGGCTTTCTGGGCCTTGGCTGCCTGCGCCTTGCGCTCGGCGACACGTGCATCCCACTCGGCCTGTTCGGCCAGGATCTTGGCTTGCTCGTATTTCTTGTCATGCATGGCGATTTCCGCCTGCTTGAACTTGTCCTGCGCAGCTTTCATCTCGACTGCCGCGAACTCGGTACCGCCGGCGCTGACCGCGGAATTCACAGCGGACTGGGTCACGGCGTACTGCTCGGTCGGCGGGTTGCCGGCACAGCCAGCCAGAACCAGGCTGCTGCCCAGGGCCAGTGCGGCCAGTTTCAGCCCGCGCAGTGAGTTGGACGGGAAGGTTGCGGTGCGGGTCTTCATGGTGGTCAACTCCATTGGAACACTCCTGATAACGATGTCCGTGACAGTCCATCGCTCCCTGACATCACCTTGGTGTGGGCCGGTGCACCAAACACCATGGGCGCAGGGTTTTTGCGTGATGGCTATTGGCTCCGACTGGAGCGGTTGAGGAATAGTTCAGAAAAAACTTAGCTAGGCAATACAAGTTTTTCTGACTGTTCGGTCAGCCAGATCCATCCGTGTAAACGGACGAATCGTCCATACCTGTACGGTGTCTGTGTTCAGAACAACGCTGCGCTTCAATAGTTGCATTGGTGTGCACCGACTTGTCTTGGCGTGCCACTGTGGGCACTCTTGAAGTGACAGCCGGGCAGCAGCGCGGGCTCCCGCGCGCCAACGCGACAAGGAAAGCTAATGACCGATATCGATGTGCGCTTGCGTGAAGATGTCCACTTGCTCGGCGAACTGCTGGGTGAAACCATCCGCCAGCAGTACGGTGACGGATTCCTGCAGAAGATCGAGGCCATTCGTCACAGCGCCAAGGCAGATCGCCGTGGGGCCGGCGAGCGGTTGAGTTCGACCCTCGACGATCTGGCCGACGACGAATTGCTGCCGGTCGCGCGTGCGTTCAACCAGTTTCTCAACCTGGCCAACATCGCCGAGCAGTACCAGTTGATCCATCGGCGTGGCGCCGACCAGCCCGCGCCGTTCGAGGATCGTGCGCTGCCGGAGCTGCTCGCGCGGTTGCGTGGGGTTGGCCACCACGGCCCGACCCTGGCTCGGCAATTGGCCGAGCTGGACATCGAGCTGGTGCTCACCGCTCATCCCACCGAGGTGGCACGGCGAACCTTGATCCAGAAGTACGACGCCATCGCCGCCCAGCTCACGGCCCAGGACCACCGCGACCTGACCCCGAACGAGCGCCAGCAGATTCGCGAGCGGCTGCGCCGGTTGATCGCTGAAGCCTGGCACACCGAGGAAATTCGCCGCACTCGCCCAACACCGGTGGACGAGGCCAAATGGGGCTTCGCTGTGATCGAGCATTCCTTGTGGCAGGCGATCCCCAGCCACCTGCGCAAGGTCGACCAGGCGCTGTTCGAGGCGACGGGCGAACGTCTGCCGCTGCACGCGGCGCCGATACGCTTCGCGTCGTGGATGGGCGGCGATCGCGACGGCAACCCCAATGTCACCGCGCCAGTCACCCGCGAAGTGCTGCTGCTGGCGCGCTGGATGGCGGCGGACCTGTTCCTGCGCGACATCGATGCGCTGGCCGCCGAGCTGTCCATGCAGCAGGCCAGCTCGGCGTTGCGTGCTCAGGTCGGAGACAGCGCCGAGCCCTATCGTGCCGCGCTCAAGCAGTTGCGCGAGCGTCTGCGCGCCACCCGCGCCTGGGCCCAGGCGTCGTTGAGCGAGCCGCAGCCTGCCGGTTCACAGGTACTGGCGGACAACGCTGATCTGATCGAGCCCCTGGAGCGCTGCCATCAGTCCCTGCACGACTGTGGCATGGGCGTGATCGCCGATGGCGCGCTGCTCGACTGCCTGCGCCGTGCGGTGACGTTCGGCCTGTTCCTGGTGCGGCTGGACGTGCGACAGGACGCTGCCCGTCACCGCGAGGCGCTGTCGGAGATCACCGAGTACCTGGGATTGGGCCGCTATGCCGACTGGGACGAGGAACGGCGCATCGACTTCCTGCAGACGGAGCTGGCCAATCGGCGCCCCTTGCTGCCTCGCTCCTTCGCGCCCGAGCCCGACACCGCCGAGGTGCTGGCGACCTGTCGCGAGATCGCCAATGCGCCAGCGGCCTCGCTGGGTTCCTACGTGATCTCAATGGCCGGTGCGGCCTCCGATGTGCTGGCGGTGCAGCTGCTGCTCAAGGAGGCTGGGCTGACCCGGCCGATGCGCGTGGTGCCGTTGTTCGAAACCTTGGCCGACCTGGACAATGCGGGGCCGGTGATGCAGCGTCTGCTGGGATTGCCCGGTTACCGCGACGGGCTGCACGGCCCGCAGGAAGTGATGATCGGCTACTCGGACTCGGCCAAGGACGCCGGCACCACAGCGGCGGCCTGGGCGCAGTACCGCGCCCAGGAGAACCTGGTACGTATCTGCCGCGAGCATCAGGTCGAGCTGTTGCTGTTCCATGGCCGGGGCGGCACGGTAGGGCGCGGTGGCGGTCCTGCCCATGCGGCCATCCTGTCGCAGCCGCCAGGATCGGTCGCCGGACGGTTTCGTACCACCGAGCAGGGCGAGATGATCCGCTTCAAGTTCGGTCTGCCGGGCATCGCCGAGCAGAACCTCAACCTGTACCTGGCGGCGGTGCTGGAAGCCACGCTGCTGCCGCCGCCACCGCCCGAGCCCGCTTGGCGCGAGGTGATGGACCAGCTGGCCGCCGACGGCGTGCAGGCCTATCGGGCGGTGGTGCGCGAGAACCCTGACTTCGTCGAATACTTCCGCCAATCCACGCCTGAGCAGGAACTGGGTCGTCTACCGCTGGGCAGCCGCCCAGCCAAACGCCGTGCTGGCGGCATCGAAAGCCTGCGGGCGATTCCGTGGATCTTCGGCTGGACCCAGACGCGCCTGATGCTGCCTGCCTGGCTGGGCTGGGAGACGGCGCTGGGCAACGCCCTGGCGCGCGGCCAAGGCGAGTTGCTGGCGCAGATGCGCGCCCAGTGGCCGTTCTTCCGCACGCGCATCGACATGCTGGAGATGGTCCTGGCCAAGGCCGACGCGCAGATCGCCAAGGCCTACGACGAACGTCTGGTGCAACCGCAACTGCTGGCACTGGGGGCGCATCTGCGCGACCTATTGTCGCAGTCGTGCGACATCGTGTTGAGCCTCACCGGCCAGCCGGTGCTACTGGCGCACAGCCCGGAGACGCTGGAATTCATCAGCCTGCGCAATACCTACCTGGACCCCTTGCACCAGCTGCAGGCCGAGCTGCTGGCCCGCTCTCGGGTGCGCGAAGCCGCGCTGGACAGCCCGCTGGAGCAGGCCCTGCTGGTGACCGTGGCAGGTATCGCGGCGGGTTTGCGCAACACCGGTTGAGTGATCGAGCCCCCGTTCGACAGGTTACTGCACGATCGCTTCGAGCAGGTGGAGCGGGGCAGGTTGCGATGGGCGCAACCTGCCCTGAAACAGCGCACGAAGCGGACATTCGTGCCACTTTGCAACGCTTGTCTGGCTGCCGGGCGCTGTGTATCTTGAGCAGCCTTTCGACCGAATTTCCGGTCTTCCCGATTGTCCGGATTCGGCCCTGACTGCCGAATCCACCGATTTGCTATAAAAACTATGAGGAGCACAAGATGCGCGTAATCCTGCTGGGAGCTCCCGGGGCCGGTAAAGGTACTCAGGCAAAGTTCATCACCGAGAAATTCGGTATTCCGCAGATTTCCACCGGTGACATGCTGCGTGCCGCGGTCAAGGCAGGCACCCCGCTGGGTCTGCAACTGAAGGTGGTCATGGACAGCGGCGATCTGGTCTCCGACGAATTGATCATTGGCTTGGTCAAGGAGCGCATCGCCCAGCCCGACTGCGCCAACGGCTGCCTGTTCGACGGCTTCCCACGCACCATTCCGCAGGCCGAAGCCATGGTCGCGGCAGGCGTCGAAATCGATGCCGTGGTGGAAATCGCCGTCGACGACGAGGAAATCGTCAGTCGCGTAGCCGGTCGCCGTGTGCACCTGGCCTCGGGCCGCACCTACCACATCCAGCACAACCCGCCCAAGGTCGAGGGCCTGGACGATGTCACCGGTGAAGCGTTGATCCAGCGCGAGGATGACAGCGAAGAGACCGTGCGTAATCGTCTGGCGGTCTATCACAACCAGACCAAACCGCTGGTGGACTTCTACCAGCAGCTGTCCAAAGCCAACCATGGCAAGCCGCGTTATGCGCACATCGAAGGCGTCGGCTCGGTGGACTCGATCACCCAGAAGGTGCTCGCCGCGTTGAACTGATCATCGCCTGCAGTGCACCACGGCCCGCTTGCGGGCCGTTGTCGTTTATACTGCCGGCCTTTTCCATTCCGACCCCTGGATACACCTCAGATGACCACCCTGCTGGCCCTCGATACCGCCACCGAAGCCTGCTCCGTCGCCCTGTTGCACGACGGCCAGACGATCAGCCATTACGAGGTGATCCCGCGTCAGCACGCCCAGAAACTGCTGCCGATGATCCAGCAGCTGCTCGCCGATGCTGGCCTGGCCCTGAGCGCGGTGGATGCCATCGCTTTCGGCCGCGGGCCGGGCGCTTTCACTGGCGTGCGCATCGCCATCGGCGTGGTTCAGGGGCTGGCGTTCGCGCTCGACCGGCCCGTGCTGCCTGTATCGAATCTTGCCGCCTTGGCCCAGGGCGCGTTGCGTCAGCACGGTGTGCGCCAGGTGGCGGCGGCCATCGATGCACGCATGGATGAAGTCTATTGGGGCTGTTACCAGGCCCAAGGCGATGAAATGCGCCTGCTGTTGCCCGAGCAGGTGATCGCCCCCGAGCGCGTGGCCTTGCCCGAGGGCGGCTCGTGGTTCGGTGCAGGCACCGGATGGGGTTATGGCGAACGCCTGGGCGTACAGGTTCAGGGCAGCGACCCCCAGGCCCTGCCTCATGCACAGGACATCCTCAGCCTGGCAGCCCATGGCTGGGCACGGGGCGAGGCGATGGCCGCCGACCAGGCGCAGCCGGTTTATCTGCGCGACAACGTGGCCACGCCCAAGGCGCGCTGATTGCCCTTCGTCGGCTAGTGCGGTTGGAGATAAACATTTGCGCGAAACTGTGGTCCAGTTATCACGGGCGCATTGGTGATGAAAGCCGGATGCTGCTAGATTGCCATCACTGCTTCTGAGTGCATCGCCATGCGCATCGACGGTTTCTCCCCACAGTCCTATCCGGTCAAGCGCGCCCCGCGCAAGGGGCCGGTGCGTGACGAGTCGATCGAAGACGCGCAGCTGATCGAGGACGGCGAAGCCGAACAGGTGGCCCGTGCCCAGCGCCGCAGTGCAGGCCTGCCCGCCCGGCAACAGGACATGATCTTTCCGCGGGCCCGCGATCGTCGAACGGCTACTGCCTTGGCCAGCTATCTGAGTACCGCCGGTTTCAGTGACTGGGAGATGGAAGTGCTCGGTCTGGACCTGTACATTTGAGCGATGACCCCATCGCCGCTGCCTTATCACCTTGGTTGCCCGTCCTGGAGCGAAAACGCCTGGCGTGACTACCTCTATCCTGCCGATTCGCGCACCCACGATTTCCTCGGCCTGTATTGCCAGGTCTTCAATGCGGTGGAAGGCAACACCACCTTTTATGCCCGTCCTGCAGCCACCACCGTGGAGCGCTGGGCGCAGGTGATGCCGGCGGATTTCCGCTTCACCGCCAAGTTTCCCCGTGAAGTCAGCCACTGCGATGATCTGCGTGGGCAACTGGAGTCGGCGGCCGACTTCACTCGGCTGATGGCGCCGCTGGGCGCACGGGTGGCGCCTTACTGGCTGCAATTGCCGGCCTCCTTCGGACCAGGACGGTTGGCAGAGCTGAGCCAGTTCATCGAACAGGTCGGCGTGCCGCTGGCCGTAGAGGTGCGCCACGACGCCTTTTTCGCCCGCGGCGAGGAAGAACGGGCGCTGAACCGGCTGCTGCTTGCCCATGACGTCGAGCGGATCTGCCTCGATCCACGGGCGCTGTTCAGTTGCACTTCGCGGTCACCCGAAGTGCTGCATGCCCAGTCCAAGAAACCCAAGGTGCCGCCCAGGCCCGCCGCCTTCAGCGACACGCCACAGGTACGCTTCATCGGGCATCCGGAGTTGGCGGCCAACGAGCCGTTTCTCACGCCTTGGGTGGACAAGCTCGCCGAGTGGATCGAAGCGGGCCGGCGTCCCTACATCTTTCTGCACACGGCGGACAACTACCTGGCCGCCGCCTTGGCACAGCGCTTTCACCAACGCCTGATGGCGCGTCTGCCGGGTCTGGCGGCCTTGCCGGAGCTGCCGCGTGCGCCCGAGATCGAACAACTGGACCTGCTCTAGGGTCTGTCTGAAAGGTACCTGCACCACGTTCGGCAAGCCGAGGCGATGCGATCGGGCACGTGTGAGGACGGACATGAGTTGATCGCACTCCCGTTCAACGTCGCACCGGCGAATGCGGATATCCTTCGCACACAGCCCAATGCCCCTCTAGACCCTGCCGGAGATGTGATCATGGATGTGCAAACCCTGCGAGCCGAGTCCTTCAAGGCGCTGCATGCGCGTGAGGGTGCTTTCGTCATGGCCAACCCCTGGGATGCCGGATCGGCACGTATGCTCGCCGCGCTGGGTTTCGAAGCCCTGGGAACCACCAGTGCCGGCCTGGCTTTCAGCCTTGGCAGGCCGGATGCGGAGGGCGCACTGAGCCTCGATGAAGTGCTGGACAATGCCCGCGGCATCGTCGATGCAACGGCGCTGCCGGTGTCCGGCGATCTGGAGAACGGCTATGGCGATGAACCGCAGGCCTGCGCCGCAGCCATTCTGCGTGCGGCCGAGGTGGGGCTGGTCGGCGCCTCGATCGAAGACGCCACGGGTCGGCCCGACGCCCCCATCTACGACCTCGGTCAGGCGGTCGAGCGGGTGAGGGCGGCGGTGCAGGCCGCACGCAGCCTGGCGTTTCCCTTCACCCTCTGTGCCCGTGCCGAGAACCTGCTGCATGGACGCCTGGACCTGGACGACACCATCGCTCGTCTGCAGGCGTTCGCTGCGGCCGGAGCCGATGTACTGTATGCACCGGGTCTGCGAACCGCCGAAGAGGTACGTGCGGTGGTGCAGGCGGTGGCACCCACGCCGGTGAACGTCCTGATGGGTCTGGCGGGCGTGCCATTGGGCGTGAATCAGTTGCAGGACCTGGGCGTGCGGCGCATCAGTGTGGGTTCTTCCCTGGCCCGCGCTGCATTGGGCGCCTTCCAGCGCGCGGCGCTGGAAATTCGCGAGCAGGGCACGTTCAGCTACGCCGAGCAGACCTTGCCCTTCGCTGACCTCAACGACCTGCTGCGCCGCTGACAGGCCGTGCGCCTGTTCGCGCTGGTGCTCTGCGGCCTGCTGCTGGCAGGCGTCCAGGCCTGGCACCTGGGATGGCGGCCACCCATGCAATGGAATCCCTGGGCGCCGCTGGATGTGCGTCAGCCGCCTAACCTGCTAACGGCCTGGAAACTGTCGCGCCTGCGCGATGATCCAGCGTTGTGCCAGCAGACCCTGCGCACCTCCGGGATGCGCTATCGCGAGCAGGCCGACAGCAGCCCTGGGGCCGATTGTCCATTGAGCAACGTGTGGCGCGTGCAAAGCGGGGCCCAGACGCGCCTGAGCAGCAGCTTCCTGGCCAGTTGTCCCCTGGCGGTGGCCTACGCACTGTTCGAAATTCACGGCCTGCAACCGGCGGCCCAGCGTGCCTTCGGCCAGCCGGTGACGCAGGTGGATCACGTCGGCAGCTTCGCCTGCCGCAACGTGTATCACCGTCAACAGGGCCGGCGCAGCCAGCACGCCACGGCCAACGCGCTGGACATCAGCGGTTTTCGCCTCGAGGACGGCCAGCGCATCGTGCTCGCCCGCGACTGGCAGGGAAACGGCGCCAAGGCGCAGTTCCTGCGCGAAGTGCGCGATGCGGCGTGCGTGAGTTTCAACACTGTGCTCGGTCCGGACTACAACGCGGCCCACGCCAACCACTTTCACCTGGACATGGGACCCTGGCGCGCCTGTCGCTGATTCAGGCGCAGGCGCGCACGTTGTTCAACACCACCGGACGAGCCCACTGCACGTCGAAGGCCAGGTCGTGCTGTTGCCGGGCCAGGGTGGTCTCGTCGAACGGTTCGGCTGCGGGTTCGAGCAGCGCCGGCTCCAGCTCGGCGATGGGCAGGTGCAGGGGGCGGGGCGAAGGCGCCGGTCCAGGGGCCGGAGCAGGATGCCCCCGGCGCATCACCTGCGGGCGCAGCCAGCTGCCGTCCAGGTCGAGCTGACGCTGTTGGGCGATCAGTTCGCTGGCGCTGAACGGCTCGGGCGCCGGTGGCAGCAAGCGGGCTTCGAGCTCGGCCTTGGGCAGGAACAGCGGCTCGGGAGGGCGTACTTCCTGCTCCTGCACCGGCAAGGCGCGCTGGATTTCGATCAACGCCAAGGCCTTGGCACCGCCCAGGGGCTCGCCACTTTCACGGTCGACCTGCTGGCCCAGCGCCTGGCTGAAGCTGTCCTGCTCGTCCTCGGAGCGCTCGGCCATGGCGCGGGCGAAGAAATCCTGCCACAGGTGGCTGACGCCACCGAGGGCCTGGGAATTCTGCCGACCGTAGTTGCCGACAGGCGACAAGTAGGTCAAGCCGATGGGGAGAGTTTCTGACATGGCGAGTCGCGCGCGTTGGGCTCTGGCAGAATAGCGGATAGAGCATCTATCGGCCGAGGCCGGGGTTTCCTTAATCTTTTCGAGTACGGGTGGGATGGCAGAGCAAGAACACGGCAGCGGGATCCGCGTGGAGGCGTTGGACGCCTCGTTCCAGGCGCAGGCCCAGCAATGGGCCCAGCGTCTGCAGTTGCCACTGGACGACGACACCGCGCAGTTCGCCTTGCAGGTGGGCGCAGAGGGGCTGCAGTTGCAGCAGTTGGGGCCGCAGGCGCCGGGCCCTGTGCGGGTCGATTTCGTCGAGGGTCAGGCGGCACACCGGCGTCTGTTCGGTGGCGGCAGCGGGCAGATGATCGCCAAGGCGGTCGGCATCGCCCAAGGCGTGCGGCCGCAGGTGCTCGATGCCACGGCGGGCCTGGGCAAGGATGCGTTCGTGCTGGCCAGCCTGGGTTGCCAGATGACCCTCATCGAGCGCCAGCCGCTGATCGCCGCGTTGCTCGAAGACGGTCTGGCGCGAGGCCGTGCCGACGGCGAAGTGGCGCCGATCGTCGAGCGTATGCCCCTGCTCACCGGCAATGCCATCGCGCTCATGCAGGCCTGGCAGGGCGAGGCGCCGCAGGTGATCTATCTCGATCCGATGTTTCCGCACCGGGACAAGAGCGCGCTGGTGAAAAAGGAAATGCGCGTGTTCAGGCCCCTGGTCGGCGACGACCTGGACGCCCCGGCGCTGCTCGAAGCCGCCCTGGCGCTGGCTTCCCACCGGGTAGTGGTCAAGCGCCCGCGCAAGGCGCCGATCATCGAAGGTGCCAAACCGAGCCATAGCCTGGAAGGCAAGTCCAGCCGCTATGACATCTATCCGAAGAAGGCCCTCAAGGCGCAGGGCTGATCAAGATGCCGGCAGGCGCTGTTCGGCGCCTCGGCGATCACTGCGGTAGCCCCGTACGAACAGCTCGACCACCGCCTGCAGGTGCGCCTCGGCCTCGTCTCCGGTCAGCGCCGGGGCGCAGCCGAGCAGCAAGCGGTAGTCCGGCGCGCCCTTGAGCAGGCTGAAGAACTGCTCGGCCGCCGTGCGTGGGCAGGCGATATCCAGCAGGCCCTTGCGGTGGGCATCGCGCAACAGCCCCTCCATGCCGGCCAGTACCCGCTTCGGACCGGCCTCGTAGAAGCACTGCCCCAGGTGCGGATCCTGGCTGCCCAGCGCCATGACCAGGCGAGTCAGCTTCACCGATTCCTCGCTGCTGATCAGCGCCTGGAATCCACGGGCTATGCTCAGCAGGGTTTCGTCGAGGGGCGCGTCGTCGGCCCGCTCGAAGATCAGGTCGGGCAATTGCGTCTGACAGGTGGCCATCACCGCCGTACCGAACAGGCTTCGCTTGTCGTTGAAATGGCTGTACACCGTCAGTTTGGACACACCGGCTGCCGCTGCGACCGCGTCCATGCTGGTGTTGGCGTAGCCAAGGCTTAGAAACAGCGATTTGGCGGCGTCGAGGATGGCCTGGCGCTTGGTCTGATCCTTGGGCCGACCGGGGCCGGTAGGGGCATCGTTGGGCATTGCGGTCCTTATGGATGAACGGGGCGCTCATTGTACGAAGTCCAGGCGCCGATCGGGATTTCTCTGTGGCAGCCGCTTCCCCGCTTCGGTTCCCTGATTTATTATACCCATCGGTTCAATTATTGTTCGTCAATCGCCAAGGAAGGGTCACCCACCATGTTGCGCCATGCACTGCCTGCCGTGCCGCTCGCCTGTGTCCTGTTGCTCACTGCCTGCAGCGCGGAGGTGGCAGCGCCACCGGCGCCGCGTCCTGCGTTGGTGATCCAGCCGCGCGCCGCCCTGGCCGCTGCCGAGAGCTACCCCGGCGAGGTGCGTGCCCGGTTCGAGCCGGCGCTGGCGTTTCGTATCGCCGGGAAGGTCAGCAAACGCCTGGTCGAAGAAGGGCAGCGGGTCAAGGCCAACCAGCCCCTGGCCGAGCTGGATCCGCAGGATGTGCGCCTGCAGCTGGACGCGACCCGGGCGCAGTTGGCTGCGGCCGAGGCCAACCTGGCCCTGGTACGCGCCGAACGCGACCGCTACCAGCGCCTGTTCGAACGGCAGATGGTCAGCCATTCGCTCTACGACAACGCCGAAAATCTGTATCGCGCCGGGCTGGCGCGTCTCAAGCAGGCCAAGGCCGAGATGGATGTGGCGGGCAACCAGGCGGCCTACGCCGTGCTCCGTGCGCCCCAGGACGGCGTGGTCGCCCAGCGTCTGGTGGAGGTCGGGCAGGTGGTGGCGGCCGGTCAGACCGTGTTCACCCTGGCCGTCGATGGCGAGCGGGAAGTGGCCATCGGCCTGCCCGAGCAACAGTTCACGCGGTTCGCCGTGGGCCAGCCGGTCAGCGTCGAGCTGTGGTCGCATCCGGGCCAGCGCCTGGCCGGGCGCATCCGTGAGCTGTCGCCAGCGGCCGACCCGCGCTCGCGGACCTTCGCCGCGCGAGTGGCCTTCGCTTCGGCGCAGAGCCCAGCGCAATTGGGACAGAGTGCCAAGGTGTACATCGCCGAGGGGCAAGGCGCGTCGCTGGCCGTGCCGCTATCGGCGGTCAGCGCCGAGCAGGGGCAGGCCTATGTCTGGCGAGTGGGGCCGGACAACCGCGTGCAACGCGCGCCGGTACGACTGGGCGCTTATGGCGCCGAACGTGTGCCAGTTCTCGCCGGGCTGCAGGCCGACGACTGGGTGGTCGCCGCCGGCGGTCACGTGCTGCGCGAGGGGCAGCAGGTGCGGCCGGTGGACCGCAGCAATCAAGGGGTGCACCTGGCGGCCAAGGAGTAAGTCCGGATGGGGTTCAATCTTTCCGCCTGGGCATTGCGCAATCGCCAGATCGTACTGTTCCTGATGATCTTGCTTGCGGCCATTGGCGCGCTTTCCTACACGAAGCTGGGGCAGAGCGAGGATCCGCCCTTCACCTTCAAGGCCATGGTGATCCGCACCCTGTGGCCGGGAGCGACGGCCGAAGAAGTGGCCCGGCAGGTCACCGAGCGCATCGAGAAAACCCTCATGGAGACCGGTGAGTACGACAAGGTCGTCTCATCCTCGCGCCCCGGGGAGTCGCAGGTCACTTTCATGGCGCGCGATTCGTTGGAGTCTGCCGACATTCCCGAGCTCTGGTATCAGGTTCGCAAGAAGATCGCGGACATCCGCCACACCTTGCCGCCGGAAGTCCAGGGCCCGTTCTTCAACGACGAGTTCGGTACCACCTTCGGCAACATCTATGCCTTGAGCGGTGAAGGTTTCGACTATGCCGTGCTCAAGGACTACGCCGACCGCATCCAGATCCAGCTGCAACGGGTCCAGGACGTGGGCAAGGTCGAGCTGCTGGGCCTGCAGGACGAGAAGATCTGGATCGAGTTGTCCAATACCAAGCTGGCCACCCTGGGCCTGTCCCTGGCGGCCGTGCAGCAGGCGCTGCAGGAGCAGAACGCGGTGAGCACCGCCGGCTTCTTCGAGACCCCCAGCGAGCGGCTGCAGCTTCGGGTCAGCGGCCGCTTCGACAGCGTCGAGCAGATCCGTCAGTTTCCCTTGCGGGTGGGCGACAGGACGTTGCGCATCGGCGATGTCGCCCAGGTGCAGCGCGGCTTCGACGATCCCCCGGCGCCACGCATGCGTTTCATGGGCGAAGACGCCATCGGCCTGGCCGTGTCGATGAAGGAAGGCGGCAACATACTCGCCCTGGGCAAGGCGTTGCAGCACGAGTTCACGCGCCTGGCCCGAGACCTGCCGGTGGGCATGGAATTGCGCAAGGTGTCCGACCAGCC
The DNA here is from genome assembly GCF_016518545.1 of Pseudomonas sp. S30. Classification (GTDB taxonomy): domain Bacteria; phylum Pseudomonadota; class Gammaproteobacteria; order Pseudomonadales; family Pseudomonadaceae; genus Aquipseudomonas. Next base: position 125,467 of record NZ_JACVTO010000008.1, on the reverse strand, counting down.
GGCAGCGGTGAAGGCGAGTGTCGGCGAGTTCGTGCAGGTGCTGGCCGAAGCCTTGGCCATCGTGTTGCTGGTGAGCTTCTTCTCCCTGGGGCTGCGCACCGGGCTGGTGGTGGCACTGGCGATTCCGCTGGTGCTGGCCATGACCTTCGCCGCCATGCACTACTTCGGCATCGGCCTGCACAAGATCTCCCTGGGCGCGCTGGTGCTGGCGCTGGGCCTGCTGGTGGACGATGCGATCATCGCCGTGGAAATGATGGCGATCAAGATGGAGCAGGGCTACGACCGGCTCAAGGCCGCCAGCTACGCCTGGTCGAGTACGGCCTTCCCGATGCTCACCGGAACCCTGATCACCGCCGCCGGCTTCCTGCCCATCGCCACCGCTGCCAGCAGCACGGGCGAGTACACCCGCTCGCTGTTCCAGGTGGTCACCCTCGCGCTGCTGGCGTCCTGGGTCGCCGCGGTGCTGTTCGTGCCCTACCTGGGCGAGCGCCTGCTGCCGGATCTTTCCAGGACGCAGGGCGCGCACGCCGCCGACCCTTATGCCACGCCCTTCTACCAGCGCGTACGGCGAGTGGTGGGGTGGTGCGTGAGGCGACGCAAGACGGTGATCGTGCTGACGCTCGCCGCCTTCGTCGGCAGCCTGCTGCTGTTCCGGTTCGTGCCCCAGCAGTTCTTCCCGGCCTCGGCCCGGCCAGAGCTGATGATCGACCTCAAGCTGGCCGAGGGCGCTTCGCTGGCCAACACCACCGAGCAGGTGCAGCGGCTCGAGGCGCTGCTCAAGGAGCAGCCGGGTATCGCCAACTACGTGGCCTACATCGGCACCGGCTCGCCGCGCTACTACTTGCCGCTGGACCAGCAACTGCCCGCCACCAGCTTCGCCCAGTTCGTCGTGCTGGCCCGGTCCCTGGAGGACCGCGAGGCCCTGCGGCACTGGGCGATCGGCACCCTCGACGAGGCTTTCCCCGACCTGCGCTGGCGAGTGACACGCCTGGAGAACGGTCCGCCCGTGGGATATCCAGTGCAGTTTCGTCTCACGGGCGAGCACATCGGCACCGTACGGGCGCTGGCGCGCGAGGTGGCCGAGAAGGTGCGTGACAACCCGCACCTGGTCAACGTGCACCTGGACTGGGAGGAACCCAGCAAGGCCGTGTTCCTGGCCATCGATCAGGACCGCGCCCGTGCACTGGGGGTGAGCACGGCCAAGCTCTCCAGCTTCCTGCAGAGTGCGCTCAGCGGCTCTTCGGTGAGCCAGTACCGCGAGGACAACGAGCTGATCGAAATTCTCGTGCGCGGTACTGCCGAAACCCGCCGTGATCTGGGTAGCCTGGCCAGTCTGGCGGTGCCCACCGACAACGGTCGCAGCGTGGCGCTGTCGCAGGTCGCCACGCTCGAATACGGCTTCGAAGAGGGTGTGATCTGGCACCGCGACCGGTTGCCGACGGTAACGGTCAGGGGCGATATCTACGACAAGGAGCAGCCCGACAGTCTGGTGCGCCAGATACTGCCCAGCTTGCAGTCGGTGCGCGAGCGCTTGCCTGAGGGTTACCTGCTGGAGGTCGGCGGCACGGTGGAGGATGCCGACCGCGGCCAGCAGTCGGTGAACGCCGGCATGCCGCTGTTCGTGGTGGTGGTGCTGACCCTGCTGATGGTGCAGTTGCGCAGCTTCTCGCGCACGCTGATGGTGTTCATCACCGCCCCGTTGGGCCTGATCGGCGTCACCCTGTTCCTGCTCGCCTTCGGCCAGCCGTTCGGGTTCGTGGCGATGCTGGGCACCATCGCGCTGGCGGGCATGATCATGCGCAATTCGGTGATCCTGGTCGACCAGATCGAACAGGATATCGCCGCCGGCCTGGACCGCTGGCAGGCGATCATCGAGGCCACCGTACGCCGGCTGCGGCCCATCGTGCTGACGGCGCTGGCAGCGGTGTTGGCGATGATTCCACTGTCGCGCAGCGTGTTCTATGGGCCGATGGCGGTGGCGATCATGGGTGGACTGGTGGTGGCCACGGTGCTCACGCTGCTGTTCCTGCCAGCACTGTACGCGGCCTGGTTCCGGGTGAGGCCCGGCGCCGACGGGCGCTAGACCGCTGCCACCTCGGCGGCGCTCAGGGCCCTGAAGGCGCCGGGCGCCAGGGTGGGGTCCAGCGCGATCGGCCCCATGCGCTCGCGGTGCAGGGCGATGACCTTGTTGTCGAAGTGACCGAACATGCGCTTGACCTGGTGATAGCGCCCCTCGACGATCGCCAGCCGCGCGCTGCGCGGGCCGAGAATGTCGAGCTGGGCGGGTTGTGTGGTGAGGTCCTCGAACGCGAAGTACAGGCCTTGGTGAAAGGTGTCGATGTAGTGCGCGCCGATCTCGTCCTCGGTCTCGACCCGGTACACCTTGGGCAGCTTGGTCGAGGGCTGGGTCAGGCGCCTCGACCACTGGCCGTCGTTGGTCAGGATCAGCAAGCCGGTTGTGTTGTAGTCCAGGCGCCCGGCGATGTGGAGGTCGTCACGCAGCTCGGCTGGCAGCAGGTCGAGCACGGTGGGGTGCTGCGGGTCGCGGGTGGCGCTGACGCAGCCGCCGGGCTTGTGCAGCATCAGGTAGCGGGCCGGGCGGGCGGCCTGCAGCACCTGCCCGTCCACTTCTACCTGGCTGAATTCGCGAACCTCGTGATGGGGATCGGTGATCACCACACCGCCCACGCGCACGCAGCCCAGGGCCAGGAGCCGACGGACCTGCTGGCGGTTGTAGCAGGGCAGGTTGGTGAGAAAACGGTCCAATCGCATGGCCGCGACTCAGCGCGCTGGCCGCTGCCTGGCGGCCTCCAGCTGGTCCTGCACCGCCGCGCAGCGCGGGCACAGGCAGGCTTTGTCGCGCAGCGCCACGGGCAGCGCTTCGAGCACCGCCGGGTCGAGGGTCACGCCGTAGCACCAGCAGGCCTGGGTGGCGCTGCGCGGGTCGGCCAGGGCGCAGTGGTTGGCGGCGCCGCAAGCGAGGCAGCACTGGGTGTCGAGCATGGTCAGGTCCACGAGGTCAGGCGGGTCGTCAGGCAGGTGCGCAGTATAACCGCTGGGACGGGCGCGCCTAGACGGGGTCGCCTAGACGGGGTCGCCTAGACGGGGTCGTCTGCACGGGTGCGGCTATACGGGCGCGGGTGCCCCGAGGTCGGCCAGTGGATGCGCGCCTTCCCACGACTGGTGCAGATGGGCGGCCACTACCGCAGGCGGTATCCTGGCGATGTCCGGCCAATGCCAGCGCGGCTGGTTGTCCTTGTCGATCAGGCGCGCGCGTACCCCTTCGCTGAATTCCGGATGCCGACAACAGTTCAGGCTCATGGCGTATTCCATCTGGAACACCTGAGCCAGGGACAACGTCCGCGCCCGCCGGCGCTGTTCCCACACCAGGTGCCCGGTCAGCGGGCAGCCCTGGCGCACGCGCTCCCCAGCGGCGGCCAGCAGCGGATCGGCGTGCGAGGCCAGGGTGCCGAGGGCCTGCCAGGCGGCCACCGGATCGGCGACGTCGAGCAGCTCGTCGATCATCTCCCGGCGCGGCAGCCACTGGGCCTCGGGCAGTTCGGCGCGGGCACAATGCTGCTCGGCTCGCAGCAGGCTGTTCAATTGCAATCCGGTCTGTTCCTGCCAGTTCAGTTGCAGCAGCTCGTCGATCAGCGCGCCCTGGCGGCCTTCGCCGACGAAGCGATCGGCCAGGCCCAGGTCCAGGGCATCGCGGGCGTTGAGCGGCGAGCCGGTCAAGGCCAGGAACAGCCCCAGCTTGCCGGGCAGTCGGTGCAGGAACGCGCTGGCGCCGACATCCGGGTACAGGCCAATGCTCACCTCGGGCATCGCCAGGCGACTGCTGGGCGTGACGATGCGCACGTTCGCCCCCTGCAGCAGGCCCATGCCGCCGCCCAGCACATGGCCATGGCCCCAGCACAGCAGCGGCTTGGGAAAGTTGTGCAGACGGTGATCGAGGCGGTACTCGCTGGCGAAGAAAGTGGCGGCCAGCGCTGGCACACTGCCGGGCTGCTCGCGGCAGGCCTGGGCGAGGGCGCGCACATCGCCACCTGCGCAGAACGCCTTGGGCCCCTCGCCGCGCAGCAGCACGCAGACGATGCGCGGATCGTCCGCCCAGGCACGCAGTTGCGCATCCAGCGTCTCGATCATCGCCAGCGTGAGGGCGTTGAGGGTCTTGGCGGCCTCCAGAGTGGCGACGCCGATACGGGCGCCATCGACGCCGGTGAGTACCTCGCAGTGCACGGACATGGAATCACCTCCCGCAAATCGTCGGGCAAGTATGGCGGATCCTGCCGATCCTGCCCGCCTTCGGTCGTCGCGATTGACAAGCCGGGACAGCTTTCCTAGTGTCGCGGCACACCGATTCAGGACGGCGCCATGACCGACGATGACCGCATCAAGCTCGAACCCAGCTGGAAGGCCGCACTGCGAGCCGAGTTCGACAAGCCCTACATGCACCAGTTGCGCGAGTTTCTGCGGGGCGAATACGCCGCCGGCAAGCAGATCTATCCCCCCGGGCCGCTGATCTTCAATGCCCTGAACAGTACGCCGCTGGACCAGGTCAAGGTGGTGATCCTCGGTCAGGACCCTTACCACGGCCCCGGCCAGGCCCACGGCCTGTGTTTCTCCGTGCAGCCGGGCGTGCCGACGCCCCCCTCGCTGGTGAACATCTACAAGGAACTGCAGCGCGACCTGAACCTGCCGATTCCCAACCATGGCTACCTGCAGAGCTGGGCCGAGCAAGGCGTGCTGCTGCTCAACACCACCATGACCGTCGAACGGGCCAATGCCGCCTCCCATGCCAAGAAAGGCTGGGAGTTCTTCACCGACCGCATCATCGAGGTGGTCAGCGAGCAGTGCGAGAACGTGGTGTTCCTGCTGTGGGGCTCCCACGCCCAGAGCAAGCAGAAGCTGATCGACGGCACCCGCCACCTGGTGCTCAAGTCGGTGCATCCCTCGCCGCTGTCGGCGTACCGGGGGTTCTTCGGCTGCGGGCATTTCAGCCGCGCCAACGGCTTCCTGGAGCAGCGTGGCCTGACCCCGATCGACTGGTCGTTGCCGCCGCTGTAGCGCTCGGCAGCCCAAGGCTTTTCGGACGCAGCCCAAGGCTTTTCAGACAGAGCCTAGGCCTGCCGGCGTATCCAGTAGCGGAACATCGGCTCGGCCAGGAACAGCACGAACAGCAGGCGCATCACCTGTAGCGCGGTCACCAGCGGCACCGACAACTGCAGCGTTTCGGCCGTCAGGCTCATCTCGGCGATGCCGCCCGGCATCATGCCCAGGGTCAGCGAGCGCAGGTCCAGGTGGCTGAACAGGCTCAGGACCCAGGCGGCAGCGCCGGCGATGACCATGCACAGGGCCGTGGCCACCAGCGTGCGCGCAAGAAAAGCTGGCGCGCGACGGAAGAATGCCCGATTGAAGTGACAGGCCAGGCCGCTGCCGATCAGCCACTGGCCGATCTGGCTGGCGCCGTCCGGCAGACCGATGCGCAGGTCGCCGGCCAGGCTGAAGCTGGCCGCCACCAGCAGCGGGCCGAACAACCAGGGGTTGGGCTGGCGCAAGCGTTGCCAGAGCAGCGCCATGGCCACGCTCAGCGGTGCGATCAACGCCAGCCAGCCCCAGCTGACGCTGCCGGCATGATCCAGTGCCACACCGTCGCCCAGCAGCAGCTTGAACAGCGCCGGCACGCACAGCACCACGGCCAGCACCCGCAAGCTCTGCGCCGCCGCCACCTGGCTCAGCACCGCGCCGTTGCGTGCACCGAGGTTGACCATCTCCCCCGAGCCGCCCGGCATGCTGGCGAAGAACGCGGTGGCACGATCCTCGCCGGCGCGACGCAGCAACCAGACACCCACCGCACTGGACAAAGTGGTCAGCAGTGCGCCGAAGAAGATCAGCGCGAAGTGCCCGGCGACCTGATCGATCACCTCAGGGGTGAAGTGCAGGCCGATGCCGATGCCGATCACCCATTGCCCACACTTGCGGCCATTGGGGATTTCCGTCAGTTGCCAGGGCGTCAGGCAGCGCACGGCGATGATCGCCAGCAACGAGCCGACCATCCACGGCAGCGGCCAACCGATCCGGCTGGCGAGCAATCCGCCCGCCAGCCCGACCAGCCCGGTGGCCAGGAACAGGGGCAGCGACCGGTCAGGCATCGGCCAGGGCACGGCGTTGTTGGCTGCGGCGGCGCCAGATGCGCAGCAGCGGCAAGCTCAGCATGCACAGGGTCAGGGCCCACACCCCCAGGCTGATCGGGCTCGACCAGAGGATGCTCATCTCGCCGTTGGAGATCGACAGCGCGCGGCGCAGATTCTGTTCCATCAGGCCGCCCAGGATGAAGCCCAGCAGGATCGGCGAGAGGGGGAAGTCGAGCTTGCGCAGGATGTAGCCCATGATGCCGATGCCGACCATCAGGAACAGGTCGAAGGTGGTGGCGTGCACGGCGTAGACGCCGATCCCGGTGATGATCGCGATCACCGGCACCAGCGCCCAGTTCGGCACGGCGAGGATGCGGGTGAAGAGGCGGATCATCGGGATGTTCAGGATCACCAGCATGATGTTGGCGATGAACAGCGAGGCGATCAGGCCCCAGACGATGTCCGGCTGCTGCTCGAACAGCATCGGCCCTGGCGTGATGTTGTACAGGGTCAAGGCCCCGATCATCACCGCCGTGGTGCCCGAGCCTGGCACGCCCAGGGTCAGCATCGGCACCAGGGCACCGCAGCACGAGGCGCCGATGGCCGTCTCCGGTGCAGCCAGGCCACGGGCATCGCCCTTGCCGAAGTTGCCGCCAGTACCGGCGATGCGCTTTTCGGTCATGTAGGCCACGGCGCTGGCCAGGGTCGCCCCGGCACCCGGCAGCACGCCCATGATGAAGCCGAGCAGGCCGCAGCGGATGTTCACCACGAACACCGAGGCCGCTTCCTTCAGGTTGAACAACATGCGTCCGGTGGCCTTCACCGCTTCGTGACCATGATGAGTCTTTTCCAGCAGCAAGAGGATTTCACTGATGGAGAACAGGCCCAGCACCAGCACCACGAACTGGATGCCGTCGGCCAGGTGCACGCTGTCCCCGGTGAAGCGGTACACGCCGCTGTTGGCATCGATGCCGACCGCCGACAGGAACAGGCCGATCAGCGCCGCGATGAAGGTCTTGAGCGGCTTGTCGCCGGCCATGCCGCCCAGGCAGACGATGGCGAAGACCATCAGCACGAAGTACTCGGCCGGACCGAAGGCGATCGCCCACTTCGCCAGCAGCGGCGCGAACAGGACCATGCCGCAGGTGGCGATGAACGCGCCGATGAACGAGCTCCAGGCCGACAGCGACAGTGCGACGCCGGCCAGGCCCTGGCGGGCCATCGGATAGCCGTCCAGGGTGGTCATCACCGTGGACGCTTCGCCGGGAATGTTCAGCAGGATCGAGCTGATCCGCCCCCCGTATTCGCAGCCCAGGTAGACTGCTGCCAGCAGGATCAGCGCCGACTCCGGCGGCAAGCCCAGGGCGAAGGCGATGGGAATCAACAGGGCCACGCCGTTGATCGGCCCCAGGCCCGGCAGCAGGCCGACCACGGTACCGATCAAGGTGCCGCTCAGGGCGGTGACCAGGTTGTACGGGCTCAGCGCGACGCCGAAGCCCTGGCCCAGGTAGCTCAAAGTATCCATGTGTCAGTTCTCCAGTACGCTCAGCAGGCCCAGGGGCAAGGGCACGTCCATCACCCGGTCGAACAGCCAGTACAGCAGCAGGCTCATGGCGACCACCACCACGGCGCTGTAAAGCCAGCGGCCGCCGTACAGGCGCGCCATCGGTACGCCCACCAGCACGGCGCTGAGGATGAAGCCGAGCGATTCGAAGGTGGCGGCGAACAGGATCAGCAAGCCGACGCAGGCGACGATCTTGGTCAGGGTGTCACGGTCCAGTTCGGGCTCGTCGTCCTTGCGCACGATCGGGGTAGGGCGGACGGCCAGGTACAGCAGGGCCAGGCTCATCAGGCCAAGCATCAGCAGCGGGTAGGCTCGCGGGCCCACCGGCTCGTAGGAAAATGCCGCCTGATAGGGCCAGGCCATCACGGCCAGGGCGGCGCAGACGGCCAGCAGCACCAGGGCGAAAAGACGTTGCAGGATCATCAAGGAATCCTCGTTGAAAAGGGCACGATGCAGGCCTGCGACCGCGGAGTGTGACACCGGCAAGGCCGGTGTGCGCGACGCTGGGCCTGCTGCCACAGGGATCGGCGACAGCGCGGGGACGGCTTACTGGATCAGCCCGAATTCCTTGGCCAGAGTCTTGTACTCGACGACCTGCTGCTTGACGTAGGCGTCGAGCTGCGCGCCGGTCATGGCGAAGGGGAACAGCTCGCGCTGGTCACGCAGCTTGTCGAACTCTTCCGAGGCCAGCAGCTTGTCGAACGAGGCTTTCCACCAGTCGTATTCTTCGTCGGTCACCTTCGGCCCAAGGTAGAAGCCGCGCACCACAGGCCAGACGATGTCGTAACCCTGCTCGCGGGCCGTGGGAATGTCCTTCATTTCCGGTTCGTCCAGGCGCTTTTCCGAGAACACCGCGAGAATGCGCATGTTGCCGCTCTGGATATGCGGCATGGAGTCGGAGATGTCGGTGGAGCCCACCTGGATGTGCCCGCCGAGCAGTGCCGTGGCGATCTCGCCGCCGCCCTCCAGGGCCACGTAGCGCAGGTCGCGTGGGTTGATGCCGGCCGCCTTGGCGATCAACGCGGTCTGCATCCAGTCCTGGCTACCGACGGTGCCGCCCGAGCCGATCACTACCTTGCCGGGGTCCTTCTTCAGCGCGGCGACCAGATCGTCCAGGGTCTTGTAGGGTGAATCGCTTTTCACGGCGATGGCGCCATAGCTGGTGCCCACCGCCGCCAGCCATTTCACCGCGTTCTCGTCGAAACGACCGAACTTGCCCTGCGCCAGGTTCAGCAGCGAGCCGCTGGACCAGGCGACCAGCGTGCCGGCGTCGCCCGGGCGTTGGGCGACGACCGCGTTGTAGGCCACCGCCCCCACGCCTCCGGGCATGTAGGTGACGCGCATGGGCTTGCTGAGGATCTTTTCCTGTACCAAGGCGCTTTGCACCAGTTTGCAGGTCAGGTCGAAGCCGCCACCCGGCGAAGCCGGGGCGATGCACTCGGGACGTTTCGGTTCGGCTGCCAGGGCGTTGCCGGCCAGCAGCAGGCAACCGGTGGCAAGGACGAGTCGGCGCAGTGAAAAGGTCATGATCTGTCTCCGTGAACGTTGTTGTTATAGGGTCTTGCGGGGTCAGGCGGGGGCTATCGAGCAGGCACGGCTCATCGGCGCCGGGGAGGGTCGGCGAGGAGGATACTGGCTGGTCGAGCGATCGAGCGAGGTCTGGAGTGCGAAAGATTCAGGCCGGCAGGCAGGCTTGTCGAGGCGCGCTCGCGTAGCGCCGGGTGCTGTGCGCACGCACGAGTGGGATGGGACGGGCTAGGCTGCAGAAACAGCATCGCGTCTGACTCCGATTTATTGTTCTTATGAATTGCACCTTGATGGTGCTTGCCGTGTCGTTGAGTGCGACCGTGATGCGATGCTAGGTAACGAACCTTTCGCCAACCTTTCAATGCGAAAGGTTTGTGCCTGGGGGCTTCACAGCGCCGAGCGTGGCGGTACACTCCGGCCACCGCCCAACCCGAGCAGGGAGAATCCGATGCGAGTGCTGCTGGTCGAAGACCATCTGCCGCTGGCCGAAAGCGTGGCCCAGGCCCTCAAGGGCCTGGGCCTGAACGTCGATGTGTTGCATGACGGCGTGGCGGCCGACCTGGCCTTGGCCAGCGAGGACTATGCCGTCGCGGTACTGGACGTCGGCCTGCCGCGTCTGGACGGCTTCGAAGTGCTGGCGCGCCTGCGTGCGCGGGGCAAGACCCTGCCGGTGCTGATGCTCACCGCGCGCAGCGATGTCCGCGACCGGGTCCACGGGCTCAACCTGGGCGCCGACGACTACCTGGCCAAACCCTTCGAGCTCACCGAGCTGGAGGCCCGGGTCAAGGCTCTGCTGCGCCGCAGCGTGCTCGGGGGCGAGCGTCAGCAACGCTGTGGTCCGCTGGTCTACGACCTGGACACCCGGCGCTTTACCCTGAACGATGAGGCGCTGACTCTCACCTCGCGCGAGCAGAGCGTACTAGAGGCGCTCATCGCGCGCCCTGGGCGAGTGATGAGCAAGGAGCAACTCGCGGCCCAGGTCTTCGGTCTGGACGAGGAGGCCAGCCCCGACGCCATCGAGATCTACATCCATCGGCTGCGCAAGAAACTCGACGGCCAGCCAGTGGCCATCGTCACCTTCCGCGGCCTGGGGTATCTGCTCGAGCACCGCGATGCGTGACGCCGGCAGCCTGCGCCGGCGACTGCTGGGCAACCTGGCCTTGCTGCTGGTGATGCTGATGCTGGCCAGCGGCCTGAGCGCCTACTGGAACGGACGCGAGGCGGCCGACACCGCCTACGACCGCACCCTGCTGGCCTCGGCCCGGACCATCGCCGCCGGTCTGTCCCAGCGCGACGGCACGCTCAGCGCGGATGTCCCCTACGTTGCCCTGGACACCTTCGCCTACGACAGCGCCGGGCGCATCTACTACCAGGTGCTGGACATCGACCGGACGCTGATCTCCGGTTACGAAAAACTCCCCCCGCCCCCGCCAGGCACGCCGCGCACCGACGACTATCCGGCATTGGCACGCTTCTACAACGCCACCTACCTGGGCCAGGACGTGCGCGTGGTGAGCCTGCTCAAGGCGGTCAGCGAGCCGAACATGAACGGCATGGCCGAAATCCGCGTGGCCGAGACCGAGGAGGCACGGGTCAGCATGGCCCGTGCGCTGATGGCCGACACCCTGCTGCGCCTGGGCATGCTGGCCTTGGGCGCCCTGGTGCTGGTGGGGTTCGCGGTCAGCGCCGCACTGCGCCCGCTCGAGCGCTTGCGCACGGCGGTCGAAGAGCGCCAGCCCGACGACCTGCGCGCATTGCCGCTGGTGCAGGTGCAGCACGAACTGGCGCCGCTGGTCGGTGCGCTGAATCACTTCACCGAACGCCTGCGCGCCCAGTTCGAGCGTCAGGCGCAGTTCATCGCCGAGGCCGCCCACGAGTTGCGCACGCCCCTGGCCGCGCTGAAGGCCAGGGTCGAGCTGGGCCTGCGCTCGCCCGAGCCGCGCGAGTGGCATCAGACACTGGAGGCCGCCGCACAAGGCACCGATCGCCTGACCCACCTGGCCAATCAGCTGCTGTCGCTGGCGCGAGTGGAAAATGGCGCGCGAGCCATCGCCGAAGGTGGCGCCCAGCGGCTGGATCTCAGTCAGCTGGCCCGCGAGCTGGGCATGGCCATGGCGCCACTGGCCCATGCCCGCGGTGTCGCCCTGGCCCTGGAGGCCGAAGCGCCGGTATGGCTCAAGGGCGAGCCGACCTTGCTCAACGAACTGCTGAGCAACCTGGTGGACAACGCCCTGGCCCACACCCCGTCCGGTGGCAATGTGATCCTCAGGGTGCTGGCGCCGGCGGTGCTGGAGGTCGAGGACGACGGCCCGGGCATTCCCGAGGATGAGCGCGAGCGAGTGTTCGAACGCTTCTATCGGCGTGGCGTCCAGGGCAGCGGCCTGGGGCTGGCCATCGTTGGCGAGATCTGTCGTGCGCACCTGGCGCAGATCAGCCTGCACGATGGCGATGAAGGCGGACTGAAGGTTCGAGTGAGCTTCATCGCCGACTGATCGACCGATGCCGCTCAGCGCAGCATGTCGCGAGCGTCGAGCAGGTCGTTCAAGTCCAGGTCCTTGCCTTCGGGCAGGCGCAGGTGCCGGTAGGCCGCAAGCGTTTCAGGCCCCGTGCCCAGCCCGCGCAGGCACAGCGCGCGGGCGATCTGCACGATGCCGATGTAGTCGATCTTGTCGCTGTCGCGCTCCAGGTCCTGCACCTGGCCGGGAAGACGCGCCAACTGCTCCGGGAAGTCCCAGGCGCCGAGGATCTTGTCGCCCAGTACCGGCTGGATCTGCTGGATGACGAAGTCCAGGCAGATCGGATCCGACAGCAGCTCGTTGTGCTCTTCGGCGTAGATCAGCACCGGCAGCGCGCCGATCTGGTGGACCAGCCCGCCCAGCGCAGCCTGGTCCGGCTTGAGGTGGGTATGGCGGCGACAGATCTCGTAGCTGACGCCGGCCACTTCCAGGCTGGTTTCCCAGATGCGCCGCAAGGTGCCCTCTACCGCCGGTGCGCGAGCATGGAAGATCTGCTCGATCACCAGGCCGATCGCCAGGTTGCTGCTGTAGTTGACCCCCAGTCGGGTGATGGCGGTGTGCAGATCGGTGACCTCGACCAGCGCGCGCAGCAGCGGGCTGTTGACCACCTTGATCAACCGCGCCGACAACGCGGCGTCGCGGCCGATCACCCGGCTCAGCGCGGCCACGCTGATCTCGCTGTCCTCGGCCGCCTCGCGGATGCTCATGGCAACCTCGGGCAGGGTGGGCAGCACCAGGTCGTCGTTCTCGATGGCTTCGAGCAGTTGTGCCTGAACCATCTCGGCCAGCGTGTTCATGAGCGTTTCTCCCGCAGTGGTAAGGCAGCCCTGCGCAACGGCAGGGCCGGCGGGTCAGCGCTGAATTTCCCGGTCGCGGTCCAATGTGTAGGGCAGATCGAGCAGCGTCAGCCGAGGCCCTTGCAGACTGCCCAGGTGCAGGTTGTCGTCCTCGACCGCGTCGGCCGTGAGCACTGCCAGCAGTTCGACGCCCTGCGCCGCGGTGGCGGCGATGACCACTTCGCCGACCGAGGAGCCGTGGGTCGGCGAAAAGATCTCGCTGCCCGGCAGCGGCGCGGGCGCCTGTTCGAGCGCAAGGCGGTACTGCCGGCGCTTGAGCTTGCCCAGGTACTGCATGCGGGCGACGATTTCCTGACCGGTGTAGCAGCCCTTTCTGAAACTCACGCCATCGACCGCTTGCAGATTGATCATCTGCGGAATGAACAGTTCACGGGTCGGGCCCATGACCTGGCCGATACCGGCGCGAATCTGACCGAGCAGCCAGTCGTTGAGCGGCGCCTCGGGCAGCAGGGCGGCGAGCTCCGCCTGCACCTGCGGCGCTCGCTCGGCAGGAGCCCACAGCTCCGTGCGGCCCGGCGACACGGCGATTGCGATGAGGTCGTGGGCGCGCACCGTGCTGCCGGCACCCTCGGGTGGTTGCACGCCCAGGGCCTGCAGTGCCCGAGCCCCTTCATTCAGGCCGAAGCGCGACCAGGCGGCGCTTTCGTCGGTCAGCTTGGCCTTGGAGAACACCGCGTACTTCTTCAGGTCGGCCAGTTGCGCATCGAGCAGCTCGCGATCCATGGCCAACAGGAAGCCATCGCCCTCGGGCAGGATGCGAAAGCTCGACTGCATGCGCCCTTTGACCATGCAGCGCGCGCCCAGGCTGGCATGCTCCAGGCTCAGGTAGTCGAGATTGCAGGTCAGCTGACCTTGCAGGAATTTGCCGGCATCGGAGCCGCGGACGGCGAGAATGCCCTCGTGGGACAGGGGGCAGAAGAAAGCGGAGTCGGCCATGGGTCATCGCGGTAGCTATAGAGACTGGCGGCCATCATAGAACGGCGGTAACAAAATAGGTAGGCGAGCGGACCAATGCGCCGTGCCGCCACGATTGTCGCGGGGTATACTGCGCGACCATTCGAGGAGGGCCCCATGGTCGAACAAACTGAACTCAACCGGCTTTTCTGGCACAGCCGCCGTGGCATGCTGGAGCTGGACGTGCTGCTCGTGCCCTTCACCCAGGAGGTCTACCCGAGCCTGAGCGAAGCGGACCGCGAGCTGTATCGGCGCCTGTTGACCTGCGAAGACCAGGACATGTTCGGCTGGTTCATGGAGCGCAGCGAATCGGACGATCCAGAGCTGCAACGCATGGTTCGCATCATCCTGGACCGTGTCCAGCCCAAGTGAGCGGTTCGAGTGCCGTTGGCAAGGCTCGCGCCTGCTGCTGACGGCCTACTTGACAGCTCAGGGGCTGGCGTTCCTCGCATTGTGGATGAGCGCGCTACCCTGGTGGTTGCCCCTGTGCCTGCAGCCGCTGTGTCTCGCCCACGCCTGGTGGGTCATCCCGCGCCGCATCCTGCTCAATCATCCCGAAGCCGTGAGCGGTCTGCGTCGCGACGCCAGCGGCTGGCAGTTGTTCAGCCGGGCACGCGGCTGGGAATCGGTGGCGCTGCGGCCCGACAGCCTGGCCCTGCCTGCCCTGGTAGTGCTGCGTTTCGTGCGCCAGGGCCGGCGCCTGAGCGAAACCCTCAGCATCCCGCGCGACGCGATGCCAGCCGATAGCCATCGCCGCCTGCGCCTGCGCCTGAAATTCAGTCGTCGGCGCTGGGGGCCGGTGGCCGCGGGCTGAGCACGGTGTCCTTGGGCGCGTCCAGCAGCTGGGGGTAGTCCAGGGTGTAATGCAACCCCCGGCTTTCCTTGCGCAGCATGGCCGAGCGGATCATCAGCTCGGCCACCTGCGCCAGGTTGCGCAACTCGATCAGGTCGCGGCTCACCTTGTAGTTGCTGTAGAACTCGTCGATCTCGTCCAGCAGCAGGCGTACGCGGTGCTCGGCCCGTTGCAGACGCTTGCTGGTGCGCACGATGCCGACGTAGTCCCACATGAAGCGCCGCAACTCGTCCCAGTTGTGCGCGATGATCACGTCCTCGTCCGAATCGGTGACCTGGCTGGCGTCCCAGGCGGGCAGGGGCGCTGCAGGCGACACCTGATGAAGATTCGCCTGGATGTCCGCAGCGGCGGCCCGCGCGTAGACGAAGCACTCGAGCAGGGAATTGCTGGCCATGCGGTTGGCGCCGTGCAGACCGGTGAAGCTGGTCTCGCCGATGGCGTACAGGCCGGGAACATCGGTATGGCCGCGTTCGTCGACCATGACACCGCCACAGGTGTAGTGGGCGGCCGGCACCACGGGGATCGGCTGTCGGGTGATGTCGATACCGAATGCCAGGCAGCGCTCGTACACGGTCGGGAAGTGGCTCTTGATGAAGGCTGCCGGTTTGTGGGTGATGTCCAGGTACACGCAGTCCACGCCGAGGCGTTTCATCTCATGGTCGATGGCGCGGGCCACGATGTCTCGCGGCGCCAGCTCCTCGCGCGGATCGAAACGCGGCATGAAGCGTTCGCCGCTGGGCAGGCGCAGCAGCGCTCCCTCGCCGCGCAGCGCTTCGGTGATCAGGAAGCTCTTGGCCTGTGGATGGTAGAGGCAGGTAGGGTGGAACTGGTTGAACTCCAGGTTCGCCACCCGACAACCGGCACGCCAGGCCATGGCGATGCCATCACCGCAGGCGCCGTCCGGATTGCTGGTGTAGAGATAGACCTTGGCCGCGCCCCCGGTCGCCAGTACCGTGAAGCGGGCGCCGAACGTATCGACTTCGCCGCTGTGGCGATTGAGCACATAGGCCCCCAGGCACCTTTCGCCCTCCTGGCCGAGGCGCTGTTGGGTAATCAGGTCGACGGCCACGCGCTGGTCGAGCAGCTCGATGTTCGGCCGTTTGCGCGCCTGTTCCAGCAACGTGGTGAAGATCGCTGCCCCGGTGGCATCGGCCGCGTGGATGATGCGCCGATGGCTGTGGCCGCCTTCGCGGGTGAGGTGGAATTCGAAGCCGCCGTCGTCCACGCTGTGCCGTTCGTCGCGAGTGAAGGGGACTCCCTGTTCGATCAACCAGTCGATGGCCTCGCGGCTATGCTCGACGGTGAAGCGTACCGCCGACTCACGACACAGCCCGCCACCGGCGTCGAGTGTGTCCTCGACGTGGGACTGCACCGTGTCGCTGTCATCCAGCACCGCCGCGACGCCACCCTGGGCCCAGTAGGTGGAGCCATTGGCCAGCTCTGCCTTGCTCAGCACGGCGATACGCAGGTGGTCTGGCAGGTTCAACGCCAGGCTGAGGCCGGCTGCACCGCTGCCGATCACCAGGACATCATGTTGGAATTGTTGGCTCATGTCGGAGGGCACTGGTAACTGGGGATGGGGGGCGGCACAATAGACCTGCGCATATGGCATTGTGAAACTATCGTGAAACCTGTCGGCTGCCTTTATAGCAGCCTCCCATGCCAGATTTCCAATGCGGAGATAAGGGTAGGACCCGACTGTGGGAACTTTCCGGCTCACCTGGAAATCCTAAGCAGGATGCCCGTCCGACAGCAATGCCGAGGCGATGCGGGGCGCCAATACCGACCGGTGTGGCACCTGTGTACCAGCAACACCGATTATCGACGCAGCCGGCTGCGACCGCGCTGTGCCTTTTTCGTGCGAGCCGACCAGAGGCCGCAGGAAACTTGCTTGGAGGGGAGAACTTTTGCACAAAGGCCGAGTCTATGGTTGCAAGCCTGAACGATGCTTGATGCAGCGCTCCTTCAAGTTCACCGAGGAGTGTTCATGCTAACCCAGGAAGAGGATCAGCAGCTTGTCGAGCGCGTGCAGCGTGGTGACAGGCGAGCGTTCGATCTGTTGGTGCTGAAGTATCAGCACAAGATTCTCGGGTTGATCGTGCGTTTTGTCCACGACACCCATGAAGCGCAAGACGTAGCGCAGGAAGCCTTCATCAAGGCGTACAGAGCGCTGGGCAATTTCCGCGGCGACAGTGCCTTCTACACGTGGCTGTACCGCATCGCCATCAACACGGCGAAGAACTACCTGGTGTCGCGCGGAAGGCGCCCGCCAGACAGCGATGTGAGCTCCGAGGATGCGGAGTTCTACGATGGCGATCATGGGCTCAAGGATCTGGAGTCACCAGAGCGCTCATTGCTGCGGGATGAAATCGAGGGCACGGTCCATCGCACCATCCAGCAACTGCCCGAAGACCTGCGTACGGCGCTGACCCTGCGCGAGTTCGACGGACTGAGTTATGAAGACATTGCCAGTGTCATGCAATGTCCGGTGGGTACCGTGCGCTCTCGGATTTTCCGCGCTCGGGAGGCCATTGACAAAGCCCTGCAGCCCCTGTTGCAGGAAACCTGAGACAGCGGCTACAGCCAAGAGAGGAACCGCCATGAGTCGTGAAGCTTTGCAAGAATCGCTGTCCGCGGTAATGGACAACGAAGCGGACCAACTGGAATTGCGCCGGGTGCTCAATGCAGCCGACGAGTCCGAAACCCGTGCTACCTGGGCGCGTTACCAAGTGGCGCGTGCGGCCATGCACAAGGAACTGCTGCTGCCCAACCTGGACATCGCCTCGGCCGTATCGGCTGCACTGGCCGATGAGGCGGTGCCCGTGCAGGCCAAGCGCGGCCCATGGCGCAGTGTCGGCCGCCTGGCTGTCGCCGCCTCGGTGACCGTTGCGGTTCTGGCAGGTGTACGTCTGTATAACCAGGACGAAATCACCGGTGCCCAGCTCGCTTCCCAGCAGCCGGTACAGCAAGGTGTCAGCGTTCCTCAGGCGCAAGGCCCTGCCGTGCTGGCGGGCTACACCGAGAGCAGCGATCAGCCTACCGGCCCAATGGCCAATGGCGTGCTGCAGAACCAGGCCGGCTGGGATCAGCGTCTGCCCGGCTACCTGCGTCAGCATGCCCAGGAGTCGGCGCTCAAAGGCGCTGAGAACGCTCTGCCCTATGCTCGTGCAGCCAGCCTGGAACCTGCCAAGTAAGGAGAAACATGCGCGCGCTTCCTCACTTGGCGCTACTGTGTTGCGCATGTCTTTCAGTGCCGGTACTGGCGGCCAACTCCTCGCCCGAGGCGAGTGAATGGCTGACCAGGCTGGCACAGGCCGAAGCCAGTCAGAGCTACCAGGGCTCCTTCGTCTACGAACGCAATGGCAGCTTTTCTTCCCATGACATCTGGCATCGTGCCCGCAATGGCCAAGTCAGCGAACGGCTGCTTCAGCTAGACGGTTTCCCGCAAGAGATCGTCCGTGTAGACGGCAAGGTGCAATGCGTCAGCGGCGACCTGGTCGATGACGTTCATTCGACTCCGAATGCTTCTCCTCGTGTGCTCGACCCCCTCAAACTCATGAGCTGGTACGACCTGAGCGTCGCCGGTGCGTCCCGCATAGCCGGTCGCGATGCCGTGATCATCACGGTCACGCCGCGCGACCAGTACCGCTACGCCTTCGAACTGCATCTGGATCGCCAGACCGGCCTGCCGTTGCGTTCGTTGATGCTCAACGACAAGGGGCAGTTGCTGGAGCGTTTCCAGGTTACGCGTCTGGACACCTCCCAGGTGCCTACCGATCGCGACCTGGCGCCGAGTTCGGATTGCACACCGCCGGGCAAGCCATTGGCGGTCAAATCCGAGCCGATCGTCGGATGGCGCTCGGACTGGCTGCCGCCCGGCTTCGAACTCATCGACAGTGCCGTCCAGCGAGACGGTCCTGAGCGTCGTTCGGTCAGCAGTCTGATGTACGATGATGGGCAGGCGCGGTTCTCGGTGTTTCTCGAGCCGATCACCGATACCGGCACCGATACGCGCGTCCAGCTCGGGCCTACTGCGGCCGTTTCTCGTCGGTTGAACACGCCAGAGGGCAACTTCATGGTGACGGTGGTGGGGGAGATTCCGTTGGGGACTGCGGAACGTGTGGCATTGTCGATGCGCGCCCAGGGCGCACAGGCGCAACGCTAGTTGACACAGAGGCGTCCTACGCTCGCTGAGCATGTGCCTGACATGAATTTAAGGCATTGTCATTTGCAATCACCTGGTAAATTTTCTATAGGTCAGACTTTCCGGAGTCTGGCCTTTCCTGTATCTGCAGAGGCCGTTCTGCTAACTACGCTCGATGTGACGGGAGCCGTATGTCAATACCACGTTTGAAATCCTACCTATCGATGTTCGCCGCCGTGCTGATGCTTGGCCAGGTGCTCACTGCCCAGGCGCAGGAAGCCTTGCCGGACTTCACCACCCTGGTCGAGCAGGCCTCGCCGGCGGTGGTCAACATCAGTACCAAGCAGAAGCTGCCCGACCGCCGGGTGGCGGCTGGCCAGATGCCGGATCTGGAAGGTCTGCCGCCGATGTTCCGCGAATTCTTCGAGCGCAACATGCCGCAGCAGCCTCGCTCTCCCCGAGGCGACCGCCAGCGTGAGGCGCAGTCGCTGGGGTCGGGTTTCATCATCTCCCCCGATGGCTACGTGCTGACCAACAACCATGTGGTCGCCGACGCCGATGAAATCATCGTGCGCCTGTCCGATCGCAGCGAATTGCAGGCCAAGCTGGTCGGCACCGATCCGCGCACCGACGTGGCCCTGCTCAAGGTCGATGGCAAGAACCTGCCCACCGTGAAGCTGGGCGATTCGGAAAAACTCAAGGTCGGCGAGTGGGTGCTGGCGATCGGCTCGCCGTTCGGCTTCGATCACTCCGTCACCAAGGGCATCGTCAGCGCCAAGGGGCGCACCCTGCCCAACGACACCTATGTGCCGTTCATCCAGACCGACGTCGCCATCAATCCGGGTAACTCCGGCGGGCCGCTGTTCAACATGAATGGCGAAGTGGTGGGTATCAACTCGCAGATCTTCACCCGTTCCGGTGGGTTCATGGGCCTGTCGTTCGCCATCCCGATCGACGTGGCCCTGGACGTCTCCAATCAGTTGAAGAAAGACGGCAAGGTCAGCCGCGGCTGGCTGGGCGTGGTCATCCAGGAGGTCAACAAGGACCTCGCCGAGTCCTTCGGCCTGGACAAGCCGGCCGGCGCGCTGGTCGCGCAGGTGTTGGACAACGGTCCGGCGGCCAAGGGCGGCCTGCAGGTGGGTGACGTGATCCTGAGCATGAACGGCCAGCCGATCGTCATGTCCGCCGACTTGCCGCATCTGGTCGGCGGCCTCAAGGATGGCCAGAAGGCCAAGCTGGAGATCATTCGCGACGGCAAGCGCCAGAACCTGGACGTCACCGTCGGTGCGCTGCCCGAAGACGATGCCGACATCGGCACGGGTGGCCAGGCAGGCGCCGAACGCAACAGCAACCGCCTGGGCGTCTCGGTGGCCGAGCTGAGCGATGAGCAGAAGAAATCCCTGGAGCTCAAGGGCGGTGTGGTCATCAAGGAAGTCCAGGACGGTCCGGCTGCCCTGATCGGCCTGCGTCCAGGCGACGTGATCAGCCATCTGAACAACCAGGCCATCACTTCGGCCAAGCAGTTCACCGAGATCGCCAAGGAACTGCCGAAAAATCGCTCGGTGTCCATGCGCGTGCTGCGCCAGGGTCGCGCCAGCTTCATCACCTTCAAGCTGGCCGAGTAAGCGGTCCGGTGCAGGAGAAGAGGGCAGCTGCGGCTGCCCTTTTTCGTGAGTGCCCGGCAGAGCTCACCCTGTAGTGGCGGGGCGGCGACAGAGGAATCTCCCATATCCGTTCGGCTTGCGTTACAATGCCCGGCTATTTTTTGGCGGGCGTCCGGCTCGCAGCCTTTTCGAGTGTTGACCTGTGAGTGATTTGAGTCATATCCGCAATTTCTCCATCATCGCCCACATCGACCATGGCAAGTCGACCCTGGCCGACCGATTCATCCAGATGTGCGGTGGCCTCACCTCGCGCGAAATGGAAGCCCAGGTCCTCGATTCCATGGACCTGGAGCGTGAGCGCGGTATCACCATCAAGGCCCACAGCGTCACGCTGCACTACAAGGCGCAGGACGGCAAAACCTACCAGCTCAACTTCATCGACACCCCCGGCCACGTCGACTTCACCTATGAAGTCTCGCGCTCTCTAGCGGCCTGCGAAGGTGCGCTGCTGGTCGTCGATGCCGGTCAGGGAGTGGAGGCGCAGTCGGTCGCCAACTGCTACACCGCCATCGAGCAGGGCCTGGAGGTCATGCCGGTACTGAACAAGATGGATCTGCCCCAGGCCGATCCGGATCGCGTCAAGGACGAGATCGAGAAGATCATCGGCATCGACGCCACCGACGCCGTGGCGTGCAGCGCCAAGAGCGGCATGGGCGTGGACGAGGTGCTCGAGCGCCTGGTGCACACCATTCCCGCGCCTGTGGGCGACATCGAAGCGCCGTTGCAGGCGCTGATCATCGACTCCTGGTTCGACAACTACCTGGGCGTAGTCTCGCTGGTGCGCGTTCGCCAGGGTCGGGTCAAGAAGGGCGACAAGATTCTGGTCAAGTCTACCGGCAAGGTGCATCTGGTCGACAGCGTCGGCGTGTTCACCCCCAAGCACACCGCCACCGCCGACCTCAAGGCCGGTGAAGTGGGCTTCATCATCGCCAGCATCAAGGACATTCACGGAGCGCCGGTCGGCGACACCCTGACCCTCTCCAGCACCCCTGAAGTGCAGGTACTGCCGGGCTTCAAGAAAATCCAGCCGCAGGTCTACGCCGGCCTGTTCCCGGTCAGCTCCGACGACTTCGAAGACTTCCGCGACGCGTTGCAGAAGCTCACCCTCAACGATTCGTCGCTGCAGTACATGCCGGAAAGCTCCGATGCCCTGGGCTTCGGTTTCCGCTGCGGCTTCCTGGGCATGTTGCACATGGAGATCATCCAGGAGCGCCTGGAGCGCGAATACGACCTGGACCTGATCACCACGGCGCCGAGCGTGATCTACGAGCTGGAGTTGAAGACCGGTGAAACCATCGTGGTCGACAACCCCTCCAAGCTCCCGGACGTCTCCTCTGTGGTCGACTTCCGCGAGCCGATCGTGACCGCGACCATCCTCGTGCCTCAGGAGCACCTGGGCAACGTCATCACCCTGTGCATCGAGAAGCGTGGCGTGCAGCGCGACATGCAGTTCCTCGGCAGCCAGGTACAGGTGCGTTACGACATGCCGATGAACGAAGTGGTGCTGGACTTCTTCGATCGCCTGAAGTCAACCAGCCGCGGTTACGCGTCTCTGGACTATCATTTCGATCGTTACCAGTCGGCCAACCTGGTCAAGCTGGACGTGCTGATCAACGGCGACAAGGTCGATGCCCTGGCCTTGATCGTGCACCGCGACAACGCGGCCTACAAGGGCCGCGCGTTGACCGAGAAGATGAAGGAACTGATCCCTCGGCAGATGTTCGATGTGGCGATCCAGGCAGCCATCGGCGGTCAGATCATCGCGCGGACCACTGTCAAGGCGCTCAGAAAGAACGTACTGGCCAAGTGTTACGGTGGCGACGTGAGCCGTAAGAAGAAGCTGCTGGAGAAGCAGAAGGCCGGTAAGAAACGCATGAAGCAGGTGGGTAACGTGGAGATTCCACAGGAAGCCTTCCTTGCCGTGCTCAGGTTGGATAGCTAGGTCCTATGTCGCTAAATTTCCCGCTGTTGCTTGTCATCGCCGTCATCGTCTGCGGTCTGCTGGGTCTGATCGATCTGCTGTTCCTGGCCCCGCGCCGGCGGGCGGCAATCGCCAACTACCAGGGCAGCGTCAGCCAGCCCGAGGTGGCGGTGGTCGAACGCCTGAACAAGGAGCCGTTGCTGGTCGAATACGGCAAATCGTTCTTCCCGGTGCTGTTCATCGTCCTGGTGCTGCGCTCGTTCCTGGTCGAACCCTTCCAGATTCCGTCGGGTTCCATGAAGCCGACCCTGGAAGTGGGCGATTTCATCCTGGTGAACAAGTTCTCCTATGGCATTCGTCTGCCGGTGATCGACAAGAAGGTCATCCCGGTAGGTGATCCGCAGCGTGGGGACGTCATGGTGTTCCGCTACCCGAGCGACCCCAGCGTCAACTACATCAAGCGTGTGGTCGGTATACCTGGCGACCGTATTCGCTACACCAACGAGAAGCGCTTGTACGTCAACGACCAGCTGGTCGCCGAGCAGCTGGTCGGCAGCGAAGCGGGCTCGCTCGGAAGCGCCGAGCTGTACCAGGAAAAGCTGGGCAAGGCCGAGCACCTGATTCGCAAGGAAATGAGCCGCTATCGCATGCCGCCCGACCAGCAGTGGACCGTGCCGGCCGGCCATTACTTCATGATGGGCGACAACCGTGACAACTCCAACGACAGCCGCTTCTGGGACGATCCGAACATCCCGCGCGAGCTGCATGGCATGGTTCCGGACCGCAACATCGTCGGCAAGGCCTTCGCGGTCTGGATGAGCTGGCCGGAGCCCAAGCTCAGCCATCTGCCGAATCTGTCCCGGGTCGGCCTGATCCATTGATTCCCCTCGGCGCTGTCCCCGGACGGCGCCGAATGCATTTCTGACATAGGCTGTGTCTTCAGGGATGAACCCTTCCACCGTCGCCTGGCGACGCGACACGGCCAAACAGTCTTTCAGGATGTTGATTTGAACGCGTCTAACAACGATGGGGTGGCTGCATGAACGCTTCCCTCGAACGCCTGGAGCGCAAGCTCGGCTATACCTTTCAGAATCGCGACCAGATGCTTCTGGCGCTGACCCACCGCAGCTACGCCGGGCGCAACAACGAGCGCCTGGAGTTCCTCGGTGACGCCATCCTCAATTTCGTCGCCGGTGAGGCGCTGTTCGAGCGTTTTCCCCAGGCGCGCGAAGGGCAGTTGTCGCGGCTGCGTGCGCGCTTGGTCAAGGGCGAGACCCTGGCCCGCCTGGCGCGCGGTTTCGACCTGGGCGAGTACTTGCGCCTGGGCTCGGGCGAGCTCAAGAGCGGCGGCTTTCGTCGCGAGTCGATCCTCGCCGATGCCCTGGAGGCCTTGATCGGCGCCATCTATCTGGATGCCGACATGCAGACGGCCCGCGAGCGCATTCTCGCCTGGCTGGCCGACGAGTTCGAGGGGCTGACGCTGGTCGACACCAACAAGGACCCCAAGACGCGTCTGCAGGAATACCTGCAATCGCGCGCCTGCGACCTGCCGCGCTACGAAGTGGTGGACATCCAGGGCGAACCACACTGCCGCACCTTCTTCGTCGAATGCGAAGTGGTGCTGCTGAACAACAAGAGCCGTGGACAGGGCGTGAGCCGGCGCATCGCCGAGCAGGTCGCCGCCGCCGCCGCATTGATCGCCCTGGGCGTGGAGAATGGCAATGACTGAGAACACCCCGACCCGTTGCGGCTACGTCGCCATCGTCGGCCGCCCCAACGTGGGCAAGTCCACCCTGCTCAACCATATCCTGGGGCAGAAGCTGGCGATCACCTCGCGCAAGCCGCAGACTACCCGGCACAACATGCTCGGCATCAAGACCGAGGGTGAGGTGCAGGCGATCTACGTCGACACGCCCGGCATGCACAAGGCAAACGACAAGGCCCTTAACCGCTACATGAATCGCAACGCCTCGGCCGCCCTGAAGGACGTCGACGTGGTGATCTTCGTGGTCGACCGTACCCGCTGGACCGATGAGGACCAACTGGTGCTCGAGCGCGTGCAGTACGTCGAGGGCCCACTGATCCTGGCGGTCAACAAGACCGACCGCATGGAAGAGAAGGCCGAGTTGATCCCGCACCTGCAATGGCTGCAGGAGCAGTTGCCGAACGCGCAGATCGTGCCGATCTCCGCGCAGCAAGGGCACAATCTGGATTCGCTGGAAGCGCTGATCGCCAAGCAGTTGCCGGAGAACGAGCATTTCTTTCCGGAAGACCAGATCACCGATCGCAGCAGCCGTTTCCTGGCCGCCGAGCTGGTACGCGAGAAGATCATGCGCCAGCTGGGCGCGGAGCTGCCTTACCAGATCACCGTGGAAATCGAGGAATTCAAGCAGCAGGGCCACGTGCTGCACATCCACGCGCTGATCCTGGTCGAGCGCGATGGGCAGAAGAAGATCATCATCGGCGACAAGGGCGAGCGCATCAAGCGTATCGGTTCCGAGTCGCGCAAGGACATGGAAGTGCTGTTCGACGCCAAGGTCATGCTCAACCTGTGGGTCAAGGTCAAGGGTGGCTGGTCCGACGACGAGCGCGCGCTGCGTTCGCTGGGCTACGGCGACCTCTGAGGCCCAACGCCATGAGCCGTCGGACGTGACGCCCGCGGTCATGGCTGCGGCCTTCGCGGGGGCGTTCGCCGCGCCCCTGCGCCTCATCGAGTTTCACAGAGCGCCCCATGGACCATCCCAGCCCTCAGCTCGCCTACGTTCTGCACAGCCGACCCTACAAGGAAACCAGCGCGCTGGTGGATTTCCTCACGCCTGAAGGGCGTGTCCGTGCAGTGCTGCGCCGGGCACGCGGCAAGGGCGGCAGCAATGTGCGCCCGTTCGTGCCACTGGAGCTTGAGCTGCGGGGCCGTAGCGAGCTCAAGAGTGTGGTGCGCATGGATACTGTCGGCGTGGCCGGCTGGTTGCACGGCGAGGCGCTGTTCAGTGGGCTCTATCTGAACGAGCTGCTGATGCGCCTGCTGCCTGGCGAAGCGGCCCATCCGGTATTGTTCGAACACTATGGCCTGACATTGCAGGCCCTGGCGGCCGGACGCCCGCTGGAGCCGTTGTTGCGTGCCTTCGAATGGCGTCTGCTGGACGAACTGGGCTATGCCTTTTCCCTGAGCGAAGATGTCGACCAGGCGCCCGTGGTGGCCGAAGGGCTGTATCGCCTGCAGGTGGACGGCGGCCTGGAGCGCGTCGAGCTGTTCCAGCCCGGGCTGTTCAATGGCACCGAGCTGCTGGCGCTGGCCGAAGCGCAATGGGAAGCGCCGGGCGCCCTGCTGGCCGCCAAGCGACTGATGCGCCAGGCACTGGCGGTGCACCTGGGGCCCAAGCCGCTGGTCAGCCGCGAACTGTTTCGAAAGCGCTGAGCACGACGTATGCTGTGGGGCTCAATCTTCAGGAGAGCCTTTCGTGACCCAGAGCAACCGCATCCTTCTCGGCGTCAACATCGACCATGTGGCGACCTTGCGCCAGGCCCGGGGTACCCGCTACCCAGACCCGGTCAAGGCGGCGCTGGATGCCGAGCAGGCGGGCGCCGACGGCATCACCGTGCACTTGCGTGAAGATCGCCGGCATATCCAGGAGCGCGACGTCCTGCTGCTCAAGGACGTGCTGCAGACTCGCATGAACTTCGAAATGGGCGTGACCGAGGAAATGATGGCATTCGCCGAGCGGATCCGACCGGCGCACATCTGCCTGGTGCCGGAGACCCGTCAGGAACTGACCACCGAGGGCGGCCTGGACGTCGCCGGCCAGGAAGCGCGCATTCAAAAGGCAGTCGAGCGGCTGTCACGCACCGGAGCCGAAGTCTCGCTGTTCATTGATGCCGATCCGCGCCAGATCGAGGCCTCCCGTCGCGTCGGTGCGCCTGCCGTCGAATTGCACACCGGACGTTACGCCGATGCGCAGACGCCTGACGAGGTGGCCGAGGAGTTGCAGCGTATCGTCGACGGTGTCGCCTGTGGTCTGGCCCAGGGGCTGGTGGTCAATGCCGGGCATGGCCTGCATTACCACAACGTCGAGGCGGTCGCGGCCATCGAGGGCATCAACGAACTGAACATCGGCCATGCTCTGGTGGCCCACGCGCTGTTCGTCGGGTTCCCGGCGGCCGTGGCCGAGATGAAGGCGCTGATGCTGGCAGCGGCGCCTCGACGCAGCTGAATCAGCGGCTCGTCCGCGCGCCCTCGTTCACTTGCGTGCCAGCAGGGTGGCGCGGCGGGGTGCCGGCAGGCCCTCGACGGTCTTGCTGTGGTCGTCTGGGTCGAGGAAGTCTACCAGCGACTGGTAGCGCATCCACTCGGTACTGCGTTGTTCCTCGATGCCGGTGACGCTGACATCCACGCAGCGCACGTCGCTGAAACCTGCGCGGCGCAGCCAGCGTTCCAGCGCCGGTACCGACGGCAGAAACCACACGTTGCGCATCTGCGCGTAGCGGTCCTCGGGCACCAGTACCTGATGCTCGTCACCTTCGACCACCAGCGTTTCGAGCACCAGTTCGCCGCCTTTCACCAGGCAGTCCTTCAAGGCCAGCAGGTGCTCGATGGGTGAGCGACGGTGGTAGAACACCCCCATCGAGAAGACCGTGTCGAAGCCTTCCAGGTTGGCGGGCAGCTCCTCGAGCGCGAAGGGCAGGTGCCAGGCCGGCAAGTCGGGCAGGTACTTGTGCACGGCCTGGAACTGACAGAAGAACAGCCAGTTCGGATCGACGCCGATGACCATGTCCGCACCGGCGCCGAGCATGCGCCACTGGTAGTAGCCGTTGCCGCAACCCACGTCCAGCACGCGCTTGCCGTGCAGGTCCAGATGGGGGGCTACCCGCGACCATTTCCAGTCCGAGCGCCACTCGGTGTCCACATGCACTCCGAACAGGTCGAACGGGCCCTTGCGCCAGGGCGACAGCCCCATCAAGGCCTGCTGCATCTGCGCGCGCGTCGCGGGCTCGCAGGCGCAATCCAGGCGCAGGCCCGTGCTCAGGTCGATCTCGCTGGGCACCAGTGACGGCAATGCGGCCAGCGCGCCGCGCCAGCGCTCCAGGTCGCCGTGGCCTTTCTCCAGCTTGGTGTCCAGTTGGGCTTGCAGGCCCTGGGACCAGGCAGCCAGTGGGGTGCCCGCCAAGCGGCGGACGAGAGGGGACAGATCGATCATGGCAGCGCTATCAACGAGGCGAAATTGAGGCATTGGAACCAGGGCACCACCTTCGAGAAACCGGCTTCACGCAGGCGTCGCTCGTGGGTGGCGAGGGTATCGGGTTTCATGACATGTTCGATGGCGCTGCGCTTCTGGGCAATTTCCAGTTCGCTATAGCCGTTGGCACGCTTGAAGTCCAGGTGCAGCTCGTTGAGCAGTCGGTGGCTCTGGGCGTCTTCGAAGTGCAGCTTCTCCGAGAGCACCAGAGCGCCACCGGGCAGCAACGCCTGGCGAATGTCCGTCAGCAGCCCCTGGCGCTGCTCAGGTGCGATGAATTGCAGGGTGAAGTTCATCGCGATGAACGAGGCGGGCTGGAAGGACAACGCCAGGATATCGGCCTCCAGCACTTCTACCGGCAGCAGCTCCTGGAACATGGAGTCCTGTGCGGTGAGGTACTGGGTGCAGCGTTCGACCATCGCGGCCGAGTTGTCCACTGCGATCACCCGGCAGCCCTCGCTGCGCACGTGACGGCGCAGCGACTGGCTGACCGCGCCCAGCGACGCGCCCAGGTCGTACAGTGCGGTGTGGGGCTGGGCGAAACGCGCGCCCAGTACGCCGATGTTCTCGACGATGGTCGGGTAGCCCGGCACCGAGCGCTTGATCATGTCGGGAAACACCCGCACGACATCTTCGTTGAAGACGAAGTCGGGGACTCGATCAAGCGGCTGGGCGAACAGGCGATCTGAGGGGTGGCTCACAGCGGGCTCATGCGTCATCGGAAAAAAGGTGCACATTCTAGCAAAACCGACGCCCTGCGCCTGCATCCTCCACACGCCAGCCGCCGCATGGCAGTGGCTCCTCGGCTCAACGATCAGGCAGATCCCCGAGCATTTTCCCGCACGCCAGTTCGCGCGCAGCTGACTTCGTGGTCCATCCGTGACCGATACAGTGACTTTCCTGGCCTCTTCCCGAGGCCAGGCGTATGACTGGTAGAGGAGAGCGATCATGTCCGATGCTACTGCCGAACCCACTTCCGCCTCGTCAGGTTCACCCCCTCAGGGTAAGCCGTTCAATGAACTGACGGAAGAGGAGCGGGTTGAATTCATCCCGCAACAGATATTCGATTTCAAGAAGAGTGATCCGGCCTTCCTGTTCAGTCGGGATAACTTGCGAACGATAAAACGCTACCAGAGCGCGGTGAGCAGGTTGCCCACCACTCGTGAGGGTCTGGCAGGCGATATCAACCTGGATGCCCTCGGCCTCAAGGTCGATGACATCCTGCGCTTCTATACCAACCTGCACGCCCACGGCAACGCGTGGGATGACGTGGAAGACGCCTGTAAGAAGATGGGTAGCGACCTGCAGGTGTTCGCTGAAGAGTTCATCACCGAAGGGGTGAAGTTCATTTCCAAGCTGAAGACCACTGCGGCGTTGGACAGTGGCCTGGATCAGCTCCCCGAAGAAGCCAGCAAGAGCATTCCACTGTCCGACGTCGACCACCTCGCGTTCAAGGAGGCTGTGGATCTTTATCTGGATGCGATTCTGAGCTCCATTCGCGATGAGCTCAGGGTCATCGGCGAAGTGAAGCAACTCATCGACCACTTCGGCGACCAGATCACCACCAACCTGTCGCCTACGGCTCGTGGGTTGTTGGAGCATCTGGCGAAGGAAAGTTTGGATTCGAAGATCGCCAACATCGGGACGCAGTTGATCCTGCTCGATGGCATGATCGAAAAAAAGGCCAGCGAGTACGACAGTCTGGTCGGCGCGGCATTCTACGGACTGGCCTTCGGTCCGGCAGGCCTGGCCGTCTCGGGTGGGATCTACGGTGCGAAGGCAGAGGCGGTGCGGGCTGAAAAGAACGACTTGATCGTTAAGCGCGATGCGCTGATCAAACAGCAGTCCGATCTAGGCGAAGGCCTGGCGCATTTCCAGGCCCTGAAGAAGTCGGTGATGGACATCAGCTTCCGCCTGGTGGAAGTGCGTGCGGCAACCGCGAATCTAGAGGATGTTTGGGTGTTGCTCGAGTCGTACATGAATTCATCGATGAAGAAGGTCAATGCGATCACGACCAATGTACAACTGAAGAAGTTCGTCGTGCAGTTCGAGCGAGTCATTTCGCCGTGGCGCCATATCCTCAATATCTCCAAAAGCATTTCCGAAATTTTCAATGCGGTTATCAAAGATCCTTTAGAGGAGGGAGCGCCATGAAACCTGTCGCCCATGAACTACCGATGCCCGATATGTCGAGGTTGATGAGCATCGAAAAGGAGGTGCTTGCAATCTATCAGGACCAGACCAGCCAGTTGCTCCCCGCGGTGCGCGAGGAACTGCAGGACATCACCCGGTCGGTGAAGAAGGCCAACCAGGCCCTGCGCAAGGATGTGACCGCGAGCCTGGTGACGTTGAACGGCGACCTCGAGGGGCTCGAACAGAGCGCCACCGATGACCTCGACGAGCAAGAGCTGTTGCGTTCCCGTGGAGCGCTGCAGAGCGACATCCAACGTCTGACCCAAGTGATCGAGGCTGTGCAAGCGGACCGGCTTCCTGATCTGGCCGCTCCCAGGGCTGCCGCTGAAGCGGACATCGCGCAGAGCGCCACCGCCTTGCACGAAGTCGAACAGACGATCAAGAGTCGCGAAGCATCACTGGCGGAAATCGACAGCAGTCTGGCGCTGCTCAATGCGCCCTCGATCAGCCGGGCGCTGCGCCAGATGATTCCCGAGGACAAGGACATCGACTCAATTCTCCCAGCGATCAAGGGCCCTGCGGCATCGCCTGAGCTGGTCAAGGCCGCCATCGCCAAGTTGAATCAGCATCTGGACCTGCTGGAGCAAGGGCGTGAATATGCCAGTGTGCTCAAGGCGCGCAATAAAATGGCGCAGGCCCTCGACCAGGAAAAACACAATCTCGCTGTCATGCAGGAGGCGTCCAGGAATCTCGACGAGACGGTCAGCCAGTATCGTCACGCCGACGCCCTTCTGGAACTGCGTCAGCAATGGCTGACTCAGGCGCAGCGGTTCATCGAGGGTTGGAGCGTCGTCGACAAGGGCATGATGGACGCTGCCGATAGCAGCGCGTTGCTTGCGGCGTTGTTCACGGCGCGTGACTACCTGCTGGCGATACGCAGGCGCATCGAGGCCGCCTGAGGCGAATCACCTCACCTTGATCGCGCACTCGAAGGTCTGCACGGGCTGGACCTCCTGTGCCCAAGGCTGCTGATACACAAGGACCAGGTGGCCTTCGCCCGGCGTGCTGGCCTGATAACGCCAGGTGGAGGTGCCGGAGCTGCCGACCAGTCCGTTGTCCTCGGGGCTGTTGTAGATCTCCGGCCCCAGGCTGCGCAGCACATGCGCGGCTGGATCCCTGACCAGCCAGCGATAGCCGGTGGTGGGGTTGCTGGCCAGCGTCAGGGTCAGGGTCTGGCCGGTCGAGAGGCGTTGCGGGCATTCGCTCTCGGCATCCAGTTCGACGGGCTGACGGGACTGCTGGGCACAGCCGGCCAGCAGGGCAAGGCTCAGGGGAAGCGCAAGGTAGGGGATGGTCATGGTGGCTCCTCAAGCGACGATGCACCGAGGATAACCGAAGCGGGAAAAGCTGTGGGGCCGACGAGCGGCCCCACGTGCTTTCAGAACAGCGCCTTCTTTTAGAAAAGCACTTTCGCGACGTCCGCGAAGCGCTTGGCGAAATGCACGGTCAGCCCGTCACGAAGATAGGCCGGCAGCTCTTCGAAGTCGCCGCGGTTGGCCTCCGGCAGAATCAGCTCGTGGATTTTCTGTCGGCGTGCGGCAATGACTTTTTCTCGTACCCCGCCGATGGGCAGTACCTGCCCGGTCAGGGTCAATTCTCCAGTCATCGCCACGCCTTTCTTCGGCACCTGATCGCGCGCCAGTGACAGCAGCGCGCTGGCCATGGTGACCCCGGCGCTGGGGCCATCCTTGGGCGTAGCGCCTTCAGGCACGTGCAGATGAATGAACGCCTCGTTGAAGAAGCCCGGATCGCCCCCGTACTGCTTGAGATTGGAGCTGACGTAGCTGTAGGCGATTTCCGCAGACTCCTTCATCACATCACCCAGCTTGCCGGTGAGCTTGAAGCCGCGGTTGAGGGTATGAATGCGTGTCGCCTCGATCGGCAAAGTCGCCCCCCCCATGCTGGTCCAGGCCAGGCCGGTGATCACGCCCTTGCCTGCCAGGACCTGCTCGCTGCGGAACACCGGCATGCCCAGGGCGGGTTCGAGCTCCTTCGGCCCGATCTTGAGCTTGGCATCCGGGGTGTCCAGCAACTTCACGACCGCCTTGCGAACCAGCTTGCCCAATTGCTTTTCCAACTGACGCACACCGGCTTCCCGGGCGTACCCCTCGATGACCAGCCGCAGCGCGCTGTCACTGATGCTCAGGCTGGTCTTGGCCACACCGGCCTTGTCCAGCTGCTTGGGCCACAGGTGACGCTTGGCGATGGCCACCTTTTCCTCGGTGATGTAGCCGGACAGGCGAATCACTTCCATGCGGTCCAGCAGTGGCCCGGGAATCGAATCCAAGGTGTTGGCGGTACAGACGAACAGGACCTTGGACAGATCCAGGCGCAGGTCCAGGTAATGGTCGAGGAAGTCGACGTTCTGCTCGGGATCGAGAGTCTCGAGCAGCGCCGACGCCGGATCGCCCTGGTAGCTCTGGCCCATCTTGTCGATCTCGTCGAGCATGATCACCGGATTCATCACCTCGACATCCTTGAGTGCCTGCACCAGCTTGCCCGGCTGGGCGCCGATGTAGGTACGCCGGTGACCCTTGATTTCGGCCTCGTCACGCATGCCGCCGACGCTGAAGCGGTAGAACGGTCGCCCGAGCGACTCGGCGATCGACTTGCCGATGCTGGTCTTGCCCACCCCTGGCGGGCCCACCAGCAGCACGATGGAACCGCTGATCTCGCCTTTCCAGGCGCCCACGGCGAGGAACTCGAGAATGCGCTCCTTGATGTCGTCCAGCCCGGCGTGGTGCTGGTCGAGCACCTTGCGGGCGTGCTTGAGGTCGAGCTTGTCCTTGCCATACACGCCCCAGGGCAGGGCAGTGGCCCAGTCCAGGTAGTTGCGGGTGACGGCGTATTCCGGCGAGCCGGTTTCCAGGATCGACAGCTTGCCCATTTCCTCGTCGATGCGCTTCTTCGCCTGGTCGGGCAGGGTCTTGCCTTGCAGGCGCTGCTCGAACTGCTCCAGGTCGGCGCTGCGGTCGTCCTTGGTCAGGCCCAGCTCCTGCTGAATGACCTTGAGCTGCTCCTTGAGGAAGAATTCGCGCTGGTGCTCGCCGATCTGCCGATTCACCTCGGCCGAGATCTCGTTCTGCAGCCGGGCGACCTCGACCTCCTTGCGCAGCATCGGCAGGACTTTCTCCATGCGCCTGAGCATGGGCACGCAGTCGAGCACTTCCTGCAACTGGTTGCCGGTGGCCGAGGTGAGGGCCGCGGCGAAGTCGGTCAGCGGCGAGGGGTCGTTGGGACTGAAGCGGTTGAGGTAGTTCTTCAGTTCTTCGCTGTACAGCGGATTGAGCGGCAGCAGCTCTTTGATGGCGTTGATCAGCGCCATGCCGTAGGCCTTGACCTCGTCATTGGGCTCGGTGGGCTGACGCGGATACTCCACCTCCACCAGGTAGGGCGGGCGATGGTGCTTGAGCCAGGTGCGGATGCGCACGCGGGTCAGGCCCTGGGCGACGAACTGCAGCTTGCCGTTCTCGCGGCTGGCATGGTGCACCTTGACCAGCGTGCCGTACTCGGGCAAGGCCTTGGTGTCGAAATGACGATGGTCTTCAGCCGGGGTGTCCATGAAGAACAGGGCCAGGGTGTGGTGCTCGGTCTTGGCCACGAGGTCCAGGGTTTCTGCCCAGGGCTCTTCGTTGACGATGACCGGCAGCACTTGGGCGGGGAAGAACGGGCGATTGTGGATCGGTATCACATAGACCTTGTCCGGCAGTTGCTGGCCGGGCAGGGCGAGGGCATGACTGGTGCTGGTCTTGGCGTCGATGTGTTCGACCTGCTCATGCTCGTCGGGGTGTTCGGGGAAGTCCTGCTGGTCGCTCATGGGGCACCTGCGTGAATGGCTATGGTGCTTAGATGGGGCAAGCGGCCTGGGGTTTCAAGCAGCGCGAGCAAGCGTGGGATTTCGGGTGTCGAGCGGCCATGAAAAAGCGGGGCCGTCATGGCCCCGCTTGGGTCTTGCGTTGTGCGACCTGCAGGACTCGCGCTAGTGCGCGAGCTTGTAGGCGATGATGTAGTCGCCCATCTTGGTGCCCAGCGAGCCGTGGCCGCCGGCGACGATCAGCACGTACTGGGTGCCGTCCTTGCCGGTGTAGGTCATCGGCGTAGCCTGGCCGCCTGCTGGCAGACGGGCGCTCCACAGTTGCTTGCCATCGTTCACGTCATAGGCGCGCAGGTACTGATCCAGCGTACCGCTGAGGAAGCCCACGCCGCCGGCGGTGACCATCGAACCGCCCATGCTCGGCACGCCCACGGGCAGGCCGATCGGCACCGGCGTACTGTCACGCGTGGTGCCGTTCTTGTGCTTCCAAACCACCTTGTGGGTGAACAGGTCGATGGCGGCCACGTAGCCCCAGGCCGGTGCCTGGCAAGGCACGCCCAGTGGCGACATGAACGGGTGCATGGTCACGGCGTACGGGGCGCCGGTGTTCGGCTGGATACCGCTGGTCTCGCTCTCGCGCTTGCTGTCGGCGGCGACCTCTGCGCGGGGGATCATCTTCGACACGAACGCCATGTAGTTCGGCGAGATGAACAGCAACTGACGCACTGGATCGACCGACACGCCGCCCCAGTTGAAGACGCCCACGTTGCCGGGGTAAACCAGCGTGCCCTGCTCGGACGGCGGGGTGTACTGGCCTTCGTAGCGCAGCTCGCGGAACTGGATACGGCACAGCATCTGGTCGAACGGCGTGGCGCCCCACATGGCCTGCTCGGTCAGTTCCGGCGCCAGCAGGTTCAGGTCCGAACGGGCTTGGGTCGGCGCGGTGAAGTCACCCTTGACCGCACCCTGGGGTACCGGGATCTCGCGGATCGGCACGATGGGCGTGCCGTCACGGCGGTCGAGCACGTACAGGCTGCCTTGCTTGGTCGGGACGATGACGGCCGGCTTGACGCCTTCGTCGGTCTTCATGTGCACCAGGGTCGGCTGGCTGCCGACGTCCATGTCCCACAGGTCATGGTGAGTGAACTGGTAGTTCCAGCGCGCCTTGCCGGTGGCCAGGTCGAGCGCGACGATGCCGGCGCTGTACTTCTCGGCACCAGGGGTACGGTCGGCACCGTACTGGTCGGGCATCTGGTTGCCCAGCGGCAGGTAGACCATGCCCAGCTCTTCGTCGACGCTGGCCAGCGACCACATGTTGGCCGAGTTGCGGCTGTAGGTCTTGCCAGGCGCCAGGGGCGCGGTGTCGTCGGGGTTGTTGCTGTCCCAGTTCCACACCAGGTGGCCGTCGTGCACGTCGTATGCGCGAATCACGCCGGACGGCTCGTTGGTCGACTCGTTGTCGGTCACGTGGCCACCGATGATCACCAGGTCACGGGTGACCGCTACCGGCGAGGTGGAGTAATAGCCGCCAGCGGTGAACGGCCCGATGCCGACCGTCAGGTCGATGGTGCCCTGGTTGGCGAAACCGTCGCAGACCTTGCCGCTGTCGGCGTTGATGGCGATCAGGCGGGCGTCGGCAGTGGGCAGGTACAGGCGGCGTGGACAGGCCTGCGCCACGGCTTTGCCGGCGTCGGAAATCTGCGGCGCGGGGCTGCCGTCGCGGCTGACGTAGCGGTTTTCGTCATAGTACGAAACGCCGCGGCAGGTCATGTGCGCGAACCCCTTGAAGGTACCCACCGAGCTCTTGAGCTGCGGATCGAAGCGCCAGATCTCGGCACCGGTGTCCGGGTCCAGGGCCAGCACCCGGCTGTGCGCGGTGCACGCGTAGAGCATGCCGTTGACCTTGAGCGGCGTATTCTCGTTGGTCAGTTCGACCGGATCGTTGTCGCTTGGCAGATCGCCCGTACGGATACGCCAGGCCTCTTCAAGACGATCGACGTTCTGCGCGGTGATCTGGCGCAGCGGCGAGTAGCGGTCGCCGTATTCGCTGCGGCCATAGGCCTGCCAGTCGCCGTCCGGCATGGCCGGTGCGGCGCTGGCCATCTCGCTGCTGTCCCGGCCCAGTTCGCCGAAGATTTCCCCCGGATGGGTGAACTGACTGGCCACGGCGCTGGCGCCGGAGGCGATCACCGCGACGCTGAGCAGGGCACCGTTGAAGTTCGAGGCCGGGCCACGCAACGGACGGCGCACCCAGGGCAGCAGCAGGACCACACCCAGCGCGAACCATAGTGACAGACGCGGCACCAGTTGCCACCAGTCCAGGCCCACTTCCCACAGCGCCCAGACGGTGCTGGCCAGCAGCACCGCGCCGTACAGGCCCAGGCCGATGCGGCGCAGGGCGATCAGCAGCACGCCGGACAAGGCGAAGCCGACGCCGCCGATCAGGTAATACAGCGATCCGCCCAGTTGGCTCAGTTTCAGGCCGCCGGCGATCAGGGCCAGGCCCATCAGCAGCAGCAGTACACCTAGCAGCCGGGGTAGCCAGCGGGGGCCGGGGGTGGCACCTTCAGTGCTCATCGTGGGTTCTCCGTTCGTTCGAGGGGTCATTTCAGAAACTGCTCTGGATCTTCAGGCCGCCGACCAGTGCGTCATCGACCTGCGACACGCCACCTGGATGGCGGATGTACTGCAGGTTCGGGCGCACGGTCAGCCAATTGGCCACGTGAATGCCGTAGTAGAGTTCGGCGCTGTATTCGGTGTCCTGGACAGGCAGGGAGCCGGGCTGGTCGTAGTCGTCCACAAGGTTGACCCGATTGATCAGGCGGGCATTCTTGCGGTAGGCCGGATTGACGTGCACGCGGGCCAGGGCGAAGCCGATGTCGTCCTTGGCGCGGGCGTCGAAAGGGCCTTTGTACACCAGGCCTGCCTGAACATAGTTGTCGATGATATTGGTCTTCTTGTCGTGCATCGTGGCATTGGCGAACAGGCTCAGGCCGCGCGAAGCGTCGGAGGCCAGCGACGTCACCTGCTGCTGGGCGCCGAACCACACGCCCTGCTTGCTGGCACGGCTGCGATAGGCCTGGCCCGTCAGCGCCGCAGGCTGTGAATCAACGTCGCGGTAAACATCCTGTGCCTTGGCATTACTGTAGTAGTAGCCGGCGCGATATTCCCCTTTCAAGCCATTGACCTGCGGGCTCCACACCAGTTCTATCGGCATCAGCGCGCCTTGCGTGCCACTGCCACTGAGTTTGAAGCCATTACCCGTTTCCAGGTTCGAGGGGTTCTGTTCGTAGACGCCGATCTGCGCGTAGAGGTTCTCGTGTAGGTTGTATCTGACGCGCAAGGCCCATTGGCTCACCGGCCAGTTGTACCAGATGCCGCCCACCCAATTACCTACTTGCGAGCCGCAGAACGCCAGGTTCTGGAAGTCGCAGGGGAAGCTGTTGAAATCCTCGCCCTCGCCGAAGCGTCCGGCCTTGATGTCCAGGGCACCGTCGAGGTACTTCTGCCTGAACCACATCTGGGTCAGGCGCCAGGTCTGGCCGCGACCCCAGACTTCCTGGGCGGAAGTGAACCC
The DNA here is from genome assembly GCF_016518545.1 of Pseudomonas sp. S30. Classification (GTDB taxonomy): domain Bacteria; phylum Pseudomonadota; class Gammaproteobacteria; order Pseudomonadales; family Pseudomonadaceae; genus Aquipseudomonas. The sequence continues at coordinate 88,515 of NZ_JACVTO010000008.1, read as the reverse complement.
GCCGACACGTGGGTCGTTGATTCGGTCATTGCTGATGTTGCGGCCGCTGCGTTCGGTGACGGTGAGCTGGAATTCGCTGTCCTGCCAACCCAGCAACTTCTGCAGGTCGAAGTGGGTGCCCAAGGTGAGCTGGTCGCTGTAGCGAGCAGTGCGGTCATGATCGTAGCCGCCGTGCAGGTTGCTGCCCATTTCGCCGGTGTAGCCCAGAGTGAAATCGTAGCCCTGTTGTTGCAGGCGCTGACGAGTGCCGCCCCAGTCGCCCAGCATCCAGGGCGAGTCGGTGGCAAATGGCGAGTCGGCCACGGCGGGCGATGCCAGGCTGGCGAGCACCGTGGTCAAGACGATGCCGGGAAGGCGTGAGTTGGGCAGTTGAAACATGAGATAGCGCTGTCTTTTTAGAGTGTGGGGAAAACGCAAGCGCATCAAAGAGCTGCTCTCTGATGACGAAGGCTGCAAGGGATAATTAGTGAAGCGTTTCAGCTTGCGGCGGGGAGGATATAGAGGATGGTCACGGAAAAAAAGACAGAATGTCGCAGGGCATTGTTGTGGAGGCGGTAAGAGTGCAGTGCCGTCGAATACGGACCGCCCCCTCTGATTCCCTGGGAGCAGCCCGTCGTACTTCAGCGAGCGGGCGTCAGAACCGGGTGGTCAGTCCGACTTCGACACTGCGCCCCGGTGCCGGGGCGATGTCACGCAGAATCGAGCTGGCGTAGCGGACCGTCTGGTCGGTCAGGTTCTCGCCGCGCACGAACGCCAGCCATTGGCTCTGGCCGATGTCGAAGCGATAGCCGACGCTCGCGCCCAGGGTGGTGTAGCCATCGGTGCTGGTTTCGTTGGCCGGCTTGCGATGCTGCGCCGAGGCATGCTGTACATCCACTCGCGCCTGCCAGCGATCCAGCTCCCACAGCAGTCCGGTGTTGACGCGCAGCGGTGCGATGCGTGGCAGCGGCTCGCCGGTGTCGAGGTTCTTGGCACGGGTATAGTCACCGGACAGTTCCAGGGCGAAACGGCCATAGCGGTTTTCCAGCAGTTTCCAGTGATCCTGGGCTTCGATGCCGTAGAAGCGCGCCCGCACGCCGGTGTAGCGGTACTCCGGGATCAGGTCGTCTTCGTCTTCGCCTTCGCGCTCGACTCCGCTGCCGATCAGACCGATGTAGTTGCGAAAATGGCTGTAGAACACCCCCACGCTGCCCTTGTGGGTGCCGTTGTCGAAGCGCAGGGCCAGGTCGCCGGAAATGGCCTTTTCCTTGTTCAGGTCGGCATCGCCCACCTCGTAGGTGCCGGTCGCCACGTGGGCACCATTGGCGTACAGCTCGTAGAAGGTCGGGGCACGCTCGGTGTAGCCCAGGTTCGCCGCCAGCGCCCAGACCGAATCGAGTTGATAGACCGCCCCGGACGACAGGCTCCAGGCATTGAAGCTGTCGGTGCCGTCGGCGTGGACGAAGCGCTCGTTGCCCTGGCTGTCCGGATCGACACGGGTGTGCTCCAGGCGCGCGCCCAGGCTCAGGTTCAAGCGCTCGGTGGCTTGCCACTGTTCGAGCATGAACAGCGCGAGGCTGTCGGTATCGGTCTGCGGAACGAAGGCTTCCTCGCCCAGCGCCGAGAACTCGCTGCGGTTCACCTGAGCGCCGACCACGCCCTCGACCGGCCCGATGGGCTGGTGACGGGCCTCGATACGCGCTTCGTAGCCCTTGTTCTTGAACGTGGTGCCCACTTCGCCGTCTTCGATCTCACGGTGCTTGTATTCGGTGTAGCCGGCATCGACCTTGATCGAGCTGAACAACCCCTCGAGGTCGCGCAATTCCGAGGCGAAGGCATAGTGATCCTGTTCCATGTCCAGGCGTACACCCGGCTCGGCGACCGAACCGTAGTTGCCGTCGTAACGGCTATAGGACAGGCCGGCATAACCATGATCCCACTGATACGAGCCGCCGATCGCGCCGCCGTCCTGGCGACCGTCACTGTTCTCCAGACGGTGCTTGGAGCCTGCATCATCGGCATCGCGGACCCTGCTGCTGCGCGCATAGCCAGGGATGCGCAGGTCGTTGAACTGGCGGCTGTTGGCGTCCAGGTGCAGGGCGAACGTGCCGTCGCCCGCTTCCAGCTTGCCAGCGCTGCTGCGGGTGGTGTCGGCGCCGCCGTAGCGCAGTTCGCCAGCACCGTGGATGCCGTCGATGGGCGAATCGGGAATCCGATTGTCGAAGGTGTTGATCACCCCACCGATGGCATTGCCGCCATAGAGCAGGGCAGCCGGTCCGCGCACGATCTCGATGCGATCGACGTTGACCGGATCCAGCGGCACCGCATGGTCGTAGGACAGCGACGAAGCATCCAGGGCACCGACGCCATTGCGCAGGAGACGGATGCGGTCGCCGTCCATACCGCGGATGACTGGACGGCTCGCCCCCGGCCCGAACCAGGTGGACGCCACCCCGGGCTGCTTGTTCAGGGTCTCTCCCAGGCTGCCCTGCTGCTGTTGCAGCAACGCGTCACCCTCGAGCACGGTGCTGGGGGCGGCCAATTGCGAGTTGCCCAGGGGGTTGGCAGTGATCACCTGAGGTGCGAGCTCCAGCGCCTGGCCAGGTGATGAGGCCAGCCACAGCGCGACGGCGAGGGGAGACAGGACGAAAGATTTGGACAGCATGGCGAGGGGACATTCCTTGGCGGCAGATATTTATTGATACAATATAACATTGCCATTTACATATGGCACTACTGTTCATGCCCCGGGATGTGTGCGCTGACCCTGGGCTCTGGCTGAATAGCCTAGAAGCCGTCCCATGCAGGCGTGCTGACAATGCCGCCCGCAGCTACGCCGCGAATCGCACACCCAGCCTCTGCACTGGTGTAAGGTGCGCATCTTTCAACGCTGGAGAACGGCATGAGCACGGCGCAACACACCGCGCTGCACGGCAAGACGCTGGAGCAGATCCTGACCGAGCTGGTGGACCACTACCAATGGCAGGGGTTGGCCGAGCGTATCGATATCCGCTGCTTCAAGAGCGATCCGAGCATCAAGTCGAGCCTGACATTTCTGCGCAAGACGCCCTGGGCCCGGGAGAGGGTCGAGCAGTTGTACGTCAAGCTGCAGCGTCAGCGTTGAGGCGCCACCGCGCCTGGCTGACGGGCGCCGCGCTGCTCGGCTGGACCGGGCTGGCGATCCAGCTGTACCTGGTACTGTGGGCACGCTGGCAAGAGCAGGCCAGTCTCATCGGCGGGCTGATCAACCTGTTCGGCTATTTCACCGTGCTCAGCAATACGCTGGTGGCCACAGTGCTCAGCCATGCCGCCTTCGGCCGAGAAACAGCTGCGCGGCGCTGGTTCCTGACACCGGCGGTGAGCGCTGGCGTGCTGGTCAGCATCGTGCTGGTGGCCCTGGCCTACAGCCTGCTGCTGCGCGGCCTGTGGCACCCGCAAGGTTGGCAGCATCTGGCCGACGAGCTGCTGCACGACGTGATGCCGGTGGTGTTCACACTGTACTGGTGCGTGGCGGTGCCCAAGGGGCATCTGCGCCTGTGGCACCTGGCGGCCTGGAGCCTCTATCCGCTGACGTACTTCGTGTTCATGCTGTGGCGTGGGCATGAGATCGGCGTGTACCCCTATCCCTTCGTCGACGTCGCGAGCCTTGGCTATGCCCAGGTGACGCTCAACGGGCTGGGCGTGCTGGCCGGCTTCTGGGGGATCGGTGTGCTGCTGATCGGCCTCGACCGCTGGTGGGGCGCACGCCAAGGCTGAGACAGGCGCGACCGCGAGCGGTGCGCCATGCCGGGCGGTCAGCGGCTACTCGTCATCTGGCGTGCCTTCTGCACGCCAGTACGCCGCGGCCTTGAGCCGGTCTTCCGGCACACCCTTGTCCAGCAGCAGACGCTTGACCTGCCGGGTCAGGCCTTTCTCCAGCGCCACCCAGCCATACAGCCTGCCCTGCGGCAACGCCAGGTGCGCCACCCGGTCGAGCAGGTCCTCGGCATGCCGTCGTACCCAGATCACTTCCACCTGGGCCTGGCTGCCCAGCGGCTGGCGCTCGTGCTCGTCCTCGACCTCGATCACGGCCAGCACCTGGCGGCCAGCAGGCAAGGCTTCCAGCCGCCGGGCGATGGCCGGGATCGCTGTCTCGTCGCCGATCAGCAGGTAGCTGTCGAAGATGTCCGGGACCACCATGGAGGCGCGCGGCCCGGCGATGTCCAGGGTCTGGCCCGGCGCCGCCTGGGCGGCCCAGGTCGAGGCAGGACCGTCGCCGTGCAGCACGAAATCGATGTCCAGCTCCAGCGCCTGAAGGTCGATGCGCCGGGGCGTGTACTCGCGCATGGTCGGTCGCACGCTGCCCTCGCCACTCAGGTTGCGGGTATCGATCGCCTGCTGTTCCTGGGCGGTGCAGCCGAACAACAGCTTGATGTGATCGTCCGTGCCGAGGCTGACGAACCCGGCGAGCTCCGGCCCTCCCAGGGTGATGCGGCGCATGCGTGGAGTCAGCTCGGTCACGCGCAGCACGTGCAGGCGACGCTGGCGGATCGGGTGGTTGACGCGATGAATGGTGTCGTTCATGGGGTCTTCTCCTGTGGGGACGGCCCGCTGGCGATGGCCTTGGCGGTGTCGTCGAGCAGCCGCCGCACGCGCTCGATCTCCTCTGGCGTCCAGTGGCCACTGTGTAGGTGCAAGGCGTGGCGCAGATTACCGACCGCCTCATGGATTTCGGGTGGGCGATCCTGCCCCTTTAGAGCGCGGCGGCTCAGGTCGATGCGCGTACGCACGCCTTCCAGGGCGACGGCCTGATCATCCAGGGCACGCCGGCCGCTGTCGGTGATGACGTACTGGCGCTTGCTGCCCTCGATGTAGCCGGTGATCAGCTCCGCCTCTTCGAGGAAGCTCAAGGTGGGATAGATCACGCCAGGGCTGGGGCTGTAGCTGCCATCGAACAGCGCCTCGATCTGACGGATCAACTCGTAGCCATGCCCAGGTCGACCCGACGAGAGCATCGACAACAGCAGCAGCTTCAGGTCGCCGGGTGCGAAAACACGGGGGCCGCGCTCACTGCGGCCCACGCGGCGGTCAAGGGGATCGTTCGGTGCAGGCTCACGCATTTCACTGCCACTCAACGGGGATTCAGTGAAAGATACTACTCAAGATATATCTTAATTCAACCTTTAAATGCGGATGATTATCATCTATTTTTCCGATGCAAGGTTCGGTTACCGCCCGGCAAGAGACGGCGCCTTGCAGGCATTGGCGTTTCCCGGCTCCAGGTAAGGCATCAGGATCGGCGCCATGCCTTTTAGCACTTGCACCGGCAGGGCCGAGGTGAAGGTGAAGGCCTCTGCCGTGGGCCCGGGCACGAAGGCGGTGAGCGTGCCGAAATGGCTGTCGCCCAGGAAGAACACGAAGGTCGCGGTACGGTTCACCGAGCGCGAGGCAATCAGTCGTCCGCCGGCACCATAGCTTTGCAGGCGGTTGTCACCGGTGCCGGTTTTCCCGCCCATCACCAGTGAGGTGCCGTCCTGCAGCTTGAAACTGCCGGCGATGCGCCGTGCCGTGCCGGCGTCCACCACTTGCGACATGGCGCCCTTCAAGGCGCGCGCCACTTCCACCTTGAGAATCCGCCGGCCTCGGTCCGGATCACTGACCAGCCGGGTTTCGTAGGGCGTGTCGGCGGCGAAATGCAGCGTGTCGATGCGCAACGTAGGCAGGCGCACGCCGTCGTTCTGGATGATCCCCACCAGTTCCGACAGCGCCGCTGGTCGGTCGCCGGAGCTGCCGATGGCCGTGGCCAGCGAGGGTACCAGGTGGTCGAAGGGGTAGCCCACGCGCTTCCAGCGCTGGTGGATGTCCAGGAACGCCTCGATTTCGACCATGGTGCGGATACGGCTGTCCCGTGCGCCCTGGTGGCGGCTCTTGAACAGCCAGCTGTAGACCTCCTGGCGTTCGAAGCGGCTGGCATTGACCATGTCGCGGGTGCTGGCGCCCGGGTTGCGCAGCAAGTAGCCCAGCAGCCACAGGTCCAGCGGGTGCACCTTGGCGATGAAGCCCTGGTCGGGCAGGTCGTACTTGCCCGGCCCGTAGGCGGCGTACATCTCGGCCAGACGGCCGTCGCTGAGCTTGGCCAGGGCCGCCTTGTCCTTGGCGCCGCGGGCGCGAACGAAGGCATTGAAGGTTTCCTGACGCGCATCGGGGAACAGGTAGCGGTGCGCTGCTGCCAGGCGCTGTGGAGTCACGCGCATGCCGTCGAGAAAGGTGTCCAGGCGCTGCTGCGAGGTCTTGCGCTGGTACTTGCGCCAGAAACGCAGCAGGTAGTTGGTGCCTTCGCGGTCGGCGAAGCGGGCCAGGTATTCCTGGCGGCGCGGATCGGCATCGTCCTTGAGCAGCGGCTCGCGGTTGTAGGGCTGCTGGTAGGTGACGTAGCGCACCAGGTCGCGCATCAGGCGGATGAACGGCAGGTTGATCGATTCGCGCAGCGCGTCCTTCAGGCTCGGATTTCGCCCTTCGTCCTGCTTGCGGAAGTTGTTGAAGCGGTGCAGGCCACCACCGGTGAAGAACGCCTCGCCGGTGCTGGCCGAGTAGGTGCGCTCCAGCGCGGCGTCGAGCATGGCGTCGAGGTGCTGGTCCCTGCTGTTCTGCATCAGCCATTGCCGTGCCCATTGGCTGATGCGGTCCAGATCGGCGACCGGCTCCTTGCGCAGTTCGGCCACGGGCTTGCCGGCATAGCGCTCGTGCAGTTCGGCGATGATTTCCAGGTAGGTGGTGAGCACGCGCAGCTTGGCCGTGGAACCCAGCTCCAGCTTGCTGCCCTCGTTGATGTCGAAGGGCTGATTGGTGCTGTCGGTCTGCACCCGCACTCGCGAGCCATCGGCGGTACGCTCGAACAATGTGAAGCTGTAGCTGACCTGGTCCGTGCTGCGGCTGGTCAGCAGGCGCTCGCCGATCAGACCGATCTGCGCGGCGAAGGCGGGGTCGGCCAGGTTCTTCAGGTACTGGCTGACCTGGGTCTGCAGGTCGGCCTGCAAGGTGCTGGTGGCGGACAGGTCGAGACGATCGAGGTCGTACAGCGGCCGGTCGAGCATGGCCGCCAGGCGATTGCGCGCCAGGCTGATGCCCTTGTTGGTGACGATCGGCACGATGGTCGGCTGCGCCACCCAGTCGCGGTACACCGCTTCACTGGCCAGGGCGGCATCGCCCAACGGCCGGTCGATGACGCCGTTGGCGGCCAGCACGCGGATATGCGCATCGGTCAGTTCGGCCAGTTCCAGGCGCCCCTTGGACAGGTAGTGCGAGGGCCGGCGCTGGGCGATCATCAGCGACAGCACTTCGCGCAATGCCAGGCCTCTTGCAGCCAGGCTCCGAGGGTCCGTGGCGGTGGAGGCCAGGGCCTGGTTCACGTCGGCGAAGTCGGCGCCGTACCAGACCCGCAAGCCCTCGGCCAGGCCGTGCACCTCGCCATGTCCCGGCACGGCCGACAGTGGCACGCTGTTGAGGTAGTCGCGCACGATGCGCCGCCGCGCCGCCGTGGTGTCCGGCCCGTCTCGATAGGCACGCACGCTGGCCGAGATCATCTGGCGGATCTTCTCGGCACCACTGACCGTCAGACCGTCCGGCGAATGGCGGTATTTTTCCAGTTGGGTCGCCAGGGTGCTGCCCCCGGCGGACTGCCCCGGCAGCGCCAGGTACTTGGCCACCTGGGTATAGGCGGCCTTGGCGAAGCGCGGCCAGTCCACCGCCGGGTTGTCACGTGGCTCGCGGCCGTCGAGCAGGTCACGGTTCTCGATGAACAGCAGGCTGCTGACGATCAGCGGCGGGATGTCGGCAAAGCTGCCGTAAAGCTGTTGCGGGTAACGGTACTGATAAAGGCTGTCGCCACGGCAATCGGTGATCGACAGGCCGGCCTGATCCTTCTCCACGTAGGGCACGAACAGGCCATGATCGACATAGCGCATCAACGCCGGGGAAAAACGCACCTGTTCGCTGATCAGGTAGTCACGCTTGAGCAGCCGCGGCAGAAACTGGCCCAGGGCGCTGTAGCCCAGGCGCTTGTCGAAGGGGCCGTCGCCTGGGTAGACGATGGCGTCGCTCGGGCCGCTGCCCAGGGAGTAGGTGAGGGTACTGGCCAGCTGGCTGAATTCACGCGACTGCACCCGCGAGGTGCGCACTTCGTCATGCACGGCCAAACCCAGCGCGACCAGGGCCACCAGCACGATCAGCACGATCAGCCGCCACCAGAGGCGCCGATGACGGGGTGTCTTCGGCGTGGGGGCGTCGGTCAGGGCGGGTTCACGCGTGTCGCTGCTGATCTGTTGCGAGTGCCGCATCACGCCCATAGTCTTCCAGTCCGGCCAGGGATTTTGTCTTGCTTGTCTGAAGCTTAGACGCTGGCTGGATAAGGTGAAAAATTTGTGATGGCGGGCGAAGAGGATCGGCGGTCAGGCGGCGATGTCGTCGTGGGGCTCGAAGCTGTCGGCGCGTGCCAGTTGCCACATGCGTGAATAGAACTGGCCATCCACGTCGCCGGTGAGCAGTTCGCCGGGTTTGAGGAACACGTGCATTTGCGAGAACAGCTTGATCTCGGTGGCGGAGATGCGTCGCACCAGGTGCTTGGCTTCCAGCTGTGCGGGGTGCTGCAAACCAGCCGCGGCGAGCATCTCGGCGAGCGCGTGGAGGGTGTTGTGGTGGAAGTTCAGCACCCGCCGAGCCTTGTCCGGGACCACCAGCGCGCGTTGACGCAAGGCGTCCTGGGTCGCGACACCGGTAGGGCATTTGTTGGTGTGGCAGCTCTGGGACTGGATGCAGCCGATGGCGAACATGAATCCCCGCGCCGAGTTGGCCCAGTCGGCGCCGATGGCCAGTACGCTGGCGATGTCGAACGCGCTGACGATCTTGCCGCTGGCGCCGAGCTTGATCTTGTCGCGCAGGTTCAGGCCCACCAGGGTGTTGTGCACGAACAGCAGGCCTTCTCGCAGCGGTACGCCGATATGGTCGATGAACTCTACCGGCGCGGCGCCGGTCCCGCCTTCCTTGCCGTCGACCACGATGAAGTCAGGCAGGATGCCGGTCTCCAGCATGGCCTTGGCGATGCCCATGAACTCCCAGGGATGGCCCAGACAGAACTTGAAGCCCACTGGCTTGCCGCCGGACAGTTCGCGCAGGCGGGCGATGAACTGCATCATTTCCACTGGCGTGGAAAACGCGCTGTGGCGTGACGGCGAGATGCAGTCCTCGCCCATGGCGATACCGCGGGTCTCGGCGATTTCCTGCGTGACTTTGTGCTTGGGCAGAATGCCGCCGTGGCCGGGCTTGGCGCCCTGGCTCATCTTGATCTCGATCATCCGCACCTGCGGGTTGGCGGCTTGCTCGGCGAAGCGCGCCGGGTCGAAGTGACCGTCGGCGGTACGGCAGCCGAAATAGCCGCTGCCTAGCTCCCACACCAGGTCGCCGCCATGCTCGCGGTGGTAGGGGCTGATGCTGCCTTCGCCGGTGTCATGGGCGAAATTGCCCAACCGAGCGCCTTCGTTGAGGGCGCGAATGGCGTTGGCGCTGAGCGAGCCGAAGCTCATGGCCGAAATGTTGAAGATCGACGCCGAGTAGGGCTGCGTGCACTGCGGGCCGCCGATGGTGATGCGAAAGCTCGCCGGGTCCGCCAGCGGCGCTGGTCGCATCGAGTGACCGATGAACTCGAAGCCGGCCTGGTACACGTCGATCAGGGTGCCGAAGGGCTTGTCCGAGGCCTCGTTCTTGGCCCGTGCATACACCAGTGAGCGCTGCGCGCGGGAGAACGGCAGGGCGTCGTTGTCCGATTCCAGCAGGTACTGGCGAATCTCCGGTCGAATGCCTTCGACCAGGTAGCGGATGTTGCCCAGGATGGGATAGTTGCGGCGTACCGCGTGGCGTTTCTGCAGCAGGTCGAACACGCCGAGCAGGCTCAGTACCGCTGTGGTCAGGGTGAACGGCCACAACCATTCGTGTTGGAGGAAAGGCAGGCTGGCCAGGGTGAACAGCACACACAGCGCAAACACGGCGTAACGGCTCAGTAGTGACAGACTCATGCGAAATTCCCTTGCGGATGCTTCGGTCAATCAGGCGCGGGGCCTGGGCAGTGCTCGACCTTAGCCCGCTGCGGCCTTCCCTGGCCAGGGCTTCGGGCAGGCGTGAAAATGAAATCTGGGGTATCGAAAATCATTCTCATGATGATATGTTATAAAATATCACTACTGTTCGAGGATATTCCCATGAAAGCAGGCATCCACCCCGACTACCGCCCCGTGCTGTTCCACGACACCGCCGCAGACGTGTACTTTCTCATCGGCTCGACCGTCGACACCGACCGTACCCATCGCCACAGCGACGGCCAGACCTACCCCTACGTGGCGCTGGACGTCTCCAGCGCGTCCCATCCGGTGTACACCGGGCAACAGCGCAAGACCACGGTCGAAGGCCGGGTGGCGGGCTTCAACAAGCGTTTCGCCGGGTTCGCCGGCAAGCCTCGCTGAGCGATCGGTCATGGGCGAGGCCTCGGCCCGTAGCCCTCAGCCGCGCAGCAGCCGTTGTTGCCAGTGCGTCTGATCCGACGCGCAGGCTTCGACCAGAAAGCGATACTTGCCGCCGATTCGCATCGCCACTGGTATGCCGTCTCGGAACAACAGGCGATTGGCCGTCAGAGCCGGGAGCTTGGCGCCGGGCAGCAGCGAGCCGATCAGGTTCAGCGGATCGCAGCCGCTGACCAGCACCAGCTCGCCGTCGCCTTCGCGTCGGCGCACCTGCCGTAGCGGGCCTATGGCCTCGGGCAATGCGAACTGCTCGCCCGCCAGCCCGGCGATGAAGCGCCCGCCACGGATTTCCCCGCGTGCTTCCAGGCGATGGTAGCAGCGCAGCAGGTCGCGCCAGGGTGGGAGCAGTTCGCTTTCGCGCTCCAGCAGACGCCAGCAGACCACGCCGTAGCGGCGCAGCAGGGTGCGCGCGATGTGCTCCAGGCGCTGGTCGGCATCGGGCTGTGCTGCACTCCGCCGCAACAGTGACCAGCGTCCGGTCTGGAGCAGGCTGCCCGGTAGCGGCAGGTGACTGCGGCGCAGGTGGCGCGCCCCGCGCCGTGAGGCTGGTGCGATCAGGCTGCGTAGCCCGCCGAAGCTGTCGGCCGCCGCCAGTCCCGAGCCGACCAGTTCCTGCAGGGCGGTTTCCAGTTCGCTGGGCAACAGCCGTGCTTCGCTCACCAGTTCGTCGAAGAACGACGCTCCCTGGCGCTGCAACGCCTGGTGCACCCGCTGCGCACGAGGCCCCAGCGTCTGCGCCTCGATGTCGGGGGCCAGGCTGCGCCACAGGCCCAGGTGCTCGCGGGGCAACAGCACCAGTGGCGTGCTGGCCAGGGTACTGCTCGCGCCACTTGCAGTCAGCCGGGTCCACGTCCACTGACCACTGCGGCAGGCGTCGTCGAGCCAGTGCGGGCTGTAATCGGCGATGCGCGTCGACAGCAGGTTCGCCTCCCAGGCGGCGGCAGCACTGGGAAAGCCTTCGAGCTGTGCCAGGATTTGCGCGACCGCCTGGGGGCCGCGCAGGCGTTCGGCTGCACTCAGGTGCTGCCAGTCGAACAGGAAGCGCATGAAGTCCTGCAGGCTGACCGGCTCGATCTCTCGGCGCAGGCGCTTGACCGTGTAGCGGTGAATGCGCGCCAGTAAATGCCGTTCGCACCATTGCAGCTCGGGCTGGCCCGGGCTGAAGTGGCCGCGCAGCATATAGCCTTCGGCCTCCAGACGCGCCAGGGCCTGCTCGATATCCGCGTCCGGCAAGCCCAGTGGCGCGGCGATCTGCCTCAGTGTCTGCGGCCCACAGGCACCGAGCCGACACCGTAGCACCTCGTCCAGCGCGCGCTCGGGGTCCGTTGGGTGATCGAAGCCGGGCAGCACCTGCACGGCAGGGGCCAGCAGCGCGCCCGGGTAAAGCGTGGTGAGGGTGCGCAGGCGCTCGCGAGCCAACCACAGTCCCTGCGCAGGCCCCGCCAGCCGGGTCGCGCGGCCTTTGGCGGCCAGCGCGCCGAGCATCCGTGCCCAGCCATCATTGGCCTGCACCTCGGCCTGGGCGATCACGCCCAGGCTCATCAAGGCCTCGTGCATTTCGTCGCTGTCGCGCGGCTGCGGCCAGGCCTCGACCTCGACCGCCGCGATCGCCTCGGCATCCAGCGCACCGAGGTCATCGGCGCTGTGCACGTCGCTCCAGCGTCGGTTGAGCACCGCCTGGGTGCGTCGCTCCTCCAGGGGCGCATCGTCGAGGAAGGCGTAGGGCCGAGCATTGAGGATCGCCGCGGCCAGTGGCGAAGGGGCTGGCAGGTCGCGGCTGAGCAGGCGCACCTCGCCGCGCTCCATGCGCCCGAGCAGGGCCAGCCAGCCTTCGCTGTCGAGCGCTTCGTGCAGGCAATCGTCCAGGGTCTGCTGCACCAGCGGGTGATCCGGCACCTGGCGCTCGCCGACGAGGTTTTCCACACAGGCGATCTGGTCGGGAAACACGGCCGCCACCAGATCCTCGCTCTTCATCCGCTGAATCTGCGGCGCCACTTTGCGCCCGCCCACATAGCGCGGCAGGGCCATGGCGGTGGCGGCGTTCCAGCGCCAGCGCACGTTGAACAGCGGCGCGTCGAGCAGGGCCTGGACGAGGATCGCCTCGGCGCTGCGGCTGGACAGGTAGCGCCACACCTCGTCCAGCTCGAAGCTGTGACTGGTCGACAGCGACAGGACGATCGCGTCTTCGCTGGCCGCGGCTTGCAGTTCGAAGTTGAAGGTGCGGCAGAAGCGCTTGCGCAAGGCCAGGCCCCAGGCTCGATTGATGCGGCTGCCATAGGGCGAATGGATGATCAGCTGAGTGCCGCCGGAGGCATCGAAGAAACGCTCCATGACCAGCGTTCGTTGCGAGGGCAGGGCGCCCAGCACCTGCCAGGTGCGTCCCAGGTAGTCGAGCAACTGGCCGGCGCTGGCGTCGTCCAGCACGTACTCGCTCGATAGCCAGTTCAGCGCCTGGTCCAGGTCGCCCTCGGTTCGCTGCAACTGCTCGTCGAGCCCTGCCTGTAACCGCGCCACGGCAGCCGACAACTCGGCGCTGCGCCCCGGCGCTTCGCCCAGCCAGAACGGAATGGTCGGTGGCAGTCCCTTGGCGTCCTCGACCCGCACGCGGCCGGGCTCCACGCGCAGAATTCGGTAGGAGGCATTGCCCAGCTGGAAGATGTCGCCAGCGATGCTTTCCACGGCGAAATCTTCATTGACGCTGCCGATGTTCATCGCCTGCGGGTCGAGCATCACGCTGTAGTCGGCGGTTTCGGGTATGGTCCCGCCGCTGGTCAGCGCGGTGAGCTGGCTGCCGCGGCGACCGCGCAGCATGCCGCTGACCGCATCGCGGTGCAGGTAGGCGCTGCGCACCCCCTGGCGGCCGTTGTAGCCTTCGGCGAGCATGCGCAGCAGCGCCTGGTAACGGTCTTCGTCGAGCCTGGCGTAGGGCGTTGCGGCGCGCAGGCAGTCGAACAGCGCCTGCTCGGGCCAGGGCTGGTTGCTCACTTCGGCGACGATCTGCTGGGCCAGCACATCCAGCGGTGCCTCGGGCAGGTGCAGCACATCCAGCTCGCCGCGCCGCACGCAGTCGAGCAGCGCCACGCATTCGATCAGGTCATCCCTGGAAGTGGGGAACAGGCGGCCCTTGGGCACACCGTCGACCTGGTGGCCGGAGCGGCCCACGCGCTGCAGGAATGCCGCGATCGAGCCCGGCGAGGCGATCTGGCACACCAGCTCGACTTCGCCGATATCGATCCCCAGCTCCAGTGAGGCGGTGGCCACCAACAGGCGCAGCTCACCCGCCTTGAGCCGCTGTTCGGCAGCCAGTCGCTGCTCCTTGGCCAGGCTGCCATGGTGCGCCGCGACCTGGTCCTGGCCCAGGCGCTCGCCGAGGTGGCGGGTCAGCCGCTCGGCCAACCGGCGCGTGTTGACGAACACCAGGGTGGTGCGGTGCTCGCGGGCCAGCGCGGCCAGGCGATCATAGACCCGCTCCCAGACATCGTTGGCCATGACCGCTTCGAGCGGCACCGGCGGCACTTCGATGGCCAGGTCGCGTTCGCGGGCATGGCCCACGTCGACGATGGCGCAGGGCCTGGCATGCCCCACGAGGAACTCGGCGACCCGCTCGATCGGCCGCTGCGTGGCCGACAGCCCGATACGCCGCAAGGGCCGACCGCACAGCGCCTGCAGGCGCTCCAGGCTCAAAGCCAGGTGGCAGCCGCGCTTGTTGCCGGCCAGCGCATGGATCTCGTCGACGATCACCGTGTGCACCTGGCTCAGGCCGGCGCGACCCGATGCCGAACCCAGCAGCACGTACAGCGACTCGGGTGTGGTCACCAGGATGTGCGGGGCACGCCGCCGCATGGCGGCGCGCTCCTTCTGCGGCGTGTCGCCGGTACGCACGGCGGTGGTGATCTGCGGCGCCTTCAGGCCCTGTTCGGCGAGCGTGGCGGCGATGCCTTCGAGCGGTGCCTGCAGGTTCAGGCGGATGTCGTTGGACAGGGCCTTGAGCGGCGACAGGTACACCACCTGGGTCTGCGCGGGCAGCTCGCCGCCCTGTTCCAGACCCTGGCGGAACAGCTCGTCGAGCACCGCGAGGAAGGCGCTGAGGGTCTTGCCCGAACCGGTAGGTGCCGCCAGCAGCATCGATCGTCCGGCGTGAATCAGCGGCCAGGCCTTGGCCTGGGCGTCGGTCAGCGTGGCGAAACGACGCCGAAACCAGGCGCTCACCGCTGGGTGGAACAGGTCGAGCACCGGGTGATGCAGGGCGGGCAGATTCATCCACCGTTTATGGCGGCTGGAGGCTGGCTTGGCAAGAGGCCATTCGTCTGACTTGAGGGGTTACCGGGGTTTTCGGGTATTCTCCCCAGCCCACACAGGAGCCCAGCCATGACCAAGACCCTTCATATCGCCGCCGCCCTGTTGCTCGATCCGGCAGGGCGCACCCTGCTGGTGCGCAAGCGTGGCACCCAGGCGTTCATGCAGCCCGGCGGCAAGATCGATGCTGGCGAGACGCCGGCTCAGGCCCTGGTGCGCGAGCTGCATGAAGAGCTGGGCCTGCGCGTCGAGCCCGAGCACGCCGTGCACCTGGGCCGATTCAGTGCCCCGGCGGCCAATGAGCCTGGCTTCGAAGTCCAGGCCGAACTGTTTCGCGTCGAATGCGCCGAGACGGTGATACCCGCGGCGGAGATCGAAGAGGTGCAGTGGCTGGCAGCCGATCAGGCGACGGAGCTGACGCTCGCGCCGTTGACCCGCGATTTGATCCTGCCGCTGTGGCGTGAGCGCCTCAACGCACCGCGCTGACGCCCTCGAGGGTGGCGAACGAAGTGTCCTTGGCCGTCAGCAGGAAGTCGCGCATGTACGGGGCTTCCAGCATGTCGGTGCGCACCGCGGCGTAGAGCGTGGCGAACAGGCCTTTCTCGCCCAGCCGCTTGCCCTTCACATAGCCGCGCGCGCTGTACTCGTGCAGCGCCCAGTGCGGCATGCCACAGACGCCACGGCCACTGGCCACCAGTTGCATCATCATCACGGTGAGTTCCGACGTGCGCACCGCTGCCGGCTCGATGTCCGCCGGCTCCAGGAACCGGGTGAAGATGTCAAGGCGATCGCGCTCCACCGGGTAGGTGATCAAGGTCTGGTCGATCAGATCGTCCGGCACCACGTATGGCTTGCCCGCCAGGGCATGCTGGTTGGCCACCGCGAGCATGGCCTCATAAGTGAACAGCGGTACGTAGGTGATGCCCGCCAGGTCCAGCGGGTCGGACGTCACCACCAGGTCCAGGTCGCCGCGTGCCAGGGCTGGCAGCGGCGCGAAGGCGAATCCGGAGGCCAGGTCCAGCTCCACTTCCGGCCAGGCGTCGCGGAACTGGTCGATGGTCGGCATCAGCCACTGGAAGCAGCTGTGGCACTCGATGGCCATGTGTAGGCGTCCTGCCGTACCTCCGGCCAGGCGTGCGATGTCCCGCTCGGCGCCGCGCAGCAGCGGCAGGGTGGCATCGGCCAGTTGCAACAGGCGCAGCCCGGCGCTGGTGAAGCGGATCGGCTTGGTCTTGCGCACGAATAGCTGCATGCCCAGGCGCTCTTCCAGCTCTTTGAACTGGTGCGAGAGCGCCGACTGGGTCAGGTGTAGCCGGTCAGCCGCCTCGACGAGGCTGTCGGCCTCGCGCAGGGCATGAAGGGTTTTCAGGTGGCGGATCTCCAGCACTCGCAGCTCCAGCGATGAATCAGGACGATGAAAGGAAGGAGGTTGAGTTTCGCTCATGTTGTCGACCCTGTCGACTGTCCTGAACATGACCGTTCGGCGACGTTAATCAAACTGTCACGCAACTGTGGCAGCGCGCCCGCACGGATTTCATCAGACTCGCGCTCTACTGGGCATTTGCATTCTGGTGTTTTCTTCCATGCGTTTTTTTCTCACATTATCGCTCTGGCTGTGTCTGCTGCCGGCAGGCTTGGCTGCGGGTCGCTGCGATGCTCAGGTGCCGGTGCGGCGCGCCGAGCTCGGCGGCTTGAGCCTGGTCTACCAGAGCGTCGGTGAGCCAGGCGACCCGGCATTGCTGCTGGTAATGGGGCTGGGCGGGCAGTTGATCCACTGGCCGGACGAGGTGGTGCAGGCCCTGTGTCGCCAGGGGTTTCGCGTCATTCGCTACGACAACCGCGATGTCGGCCTGTCGCGCTGGAACCAGCCGCCGGCCTCGGCCAACCTCACCCTCGAACTGCTGCGCTACAAGCTGGGGTTGCCCGTGGCGGCCCCCTACAGCCTGACCGACATGGCCGGCGACGGCCTGGGCCTGATGGATGCGCTGGGCATCGAGCAATTTCATGTACTGGGTGTGAGCATGGGCGGAATGATCGCCCAGCACTTGGCCGCCATGGCGCCGCAGCGGGTACGCAGCCTCACCCTGGTGATGTCCAGCTCCGGCGCCCAGGGCCTGCCGGCGCCAAGTCCGGCGCTGGTACAACTGCTGGCCCGGCGCAGTGCGCCGAACCGGACGGTGGCGCTCGAACAGCAGGCCGATCTGCTGGCGGCACTGGGCAGCCCGACGGTCCATGATGACCGGGCCGTGCTGCTGCAGCAGGCGGCGCAGGCCTATGACCGTGCGTTCAACCCGGAGGGCGTCAAGCGCCAGATCATGGCGATCCTGGCCGAACCGAGCCGGGTAGCCTTGCTCAACCGCCTGCGGGTGCCCACGCTCGTGGTGCATGGCACGGCCGATCCCCTGCTACCGGTGATGCACGGCGTACACCTGGCCGCGCATATCCAGGGCAGCCAACTGCGGCTGATTCCGGGCCTGGCGCACCGTTTCCAGGAGCCGTTCAAGGCGCCGCTGCTGGCGGCGGTGCTCCCTTATCTCAAGGCCCATCGCCAGGACGCGACGCACCTCGCCGGTTTGTGACGCGCGCTACCGCATTGCGCGAACACGTTGCAGGGGTCAACCCAGCCCGTACTTCTTCACCTTGTCGAACAGGGTGGTCTTGGCCATGCCCAGCTCCTGACTGGCTTGGCTGAGATTGCCGCCGGTGCGCTGCAAGGCGTCGCCGAGCAGATTGCGCTCGAAGGCTTCCACCGCCTCGGCGAAGCCCAGCCCCTGGCTGGTGCCGCCGCCCTGGCGCTTGAACGCTGGCAGGCCAAGGGCATAGCGTTCGGCAACGTTGCGAATCTCGCGCACGTTGCCGGGCCAGTCGTGAGCCATGAGCCGTGACAGGGTCTGGTTGTCCAGCGTCGGGACATCCCGGTCGAAGCGCAGCGCCGACTGCTGAAGGAAATGCTCGAACAGTTGCAGCACGTCTTCGCGGCGTTCTCGCAGCGGAGGCAATTCCAGAGTGACGACGTTCAGGCGGTAATACAAATCGCTACGGAACTGGCCGGACTGCCCCAGCGCGGCGAGGTCAGACTTGGTCGCGGCGATCACCCGGCAATCCACCGCGATGCTCTGGTTCGACCCCAGCCGCTCGAGAGTGCGCTCCTGCAACACCCGCAGCAGCTTGATCTGCAGGTTGATCGGCATGCTTTCGACTTCGTCGAGGAACAGCGTACCGCCATTGGCGTGCTCGATCTTGCCGATACGCCGCTTGCCGGCACCGGTGAAGGCATTGGCTTCATGGCCGAAGATTTCGCTCTCGAACAGGTTTTCCGGCAGTCCGCCGCAGTTCAGGGCCACGAAGGGCGCTGCCTGGCGGCGGCTGAAATCATGCAGGCAGCGCGCCACCAGCTCTTTGCCGGTGCCGGTCTCGCCTTCGATCAGGACATTGGCCGAGGTGTCGGCGACGTTGGCGATCAGCTCGCGCAAGGCGTGCATGGCCGGCGAACGACCGATGATGCGCCCCTCCAGCGAGCCCTGACCGGCCAGTTGCCGGCGCAGGGCCGAGACTTCCCGTGACAGGCCGCGTTGTTCCAGGGCGCGGCGGACCACTTCCACCAGCCGCTCCGGCGAGAAGGGTTTTTCCATGAAGTCATAGGCACCGTTACGCATGGCGCCGACGGCCATGTCGATGTCGCCGTGGCCGGTGATCAGCACCACCGGCAGGCTGCGGTCGCGCGCCTTGAGCCGGTTGAGCAGCTCCAGGCCGTCGATGCCGGGCAGGCGGATATCGCTGACGACGATTCCGGCGAAGTCGTCGCCAATGCGTTCGAGCGCCTGCTCGGCGCTGCCCACGCCCTCGCAGGCGATGTCTTCCAGTGCCAGCGCCTGCTGGCAACCCAGTAGCACGTGGGGGTCGTCTTCGACGATCAGGACGGTCAGGGGAGTGGGGTTCATGGGCACCCTATGTTGATGAGGGGTCGATCGGATCACTGGCCGATGGCGCCAGTGGCAGGCTGAGCACGAAGGCCGTACCGCCGCCGGGCGGATGCTCGACGTTCAAAGTACCTTTGGCGGCGGTGGCCAGGCTGGCCGACAAGGTCAGCCCCAGGCCCAGGCCATGCTCGCCCGGTTTGGTGGTGAAGAACGGTTCGAACAGGTGCTGGCGTGCATCGTGGTCGATGCCATGGCCGTTGTCGCGCACCCGCAGGCGATAGCGATCCCCGGCCAGTTCGCCCTCCAGCCACAACTGGGGTTGCGGCTGAGCGGCCATGGCGTCCAGGGCGTTGCCGATCAGGTTCACCAGGATCTGCTCCAGGCGCGTCTGGTCGATGGCCAGCCGCTGCTCGTCGAACTGGCGATGCAGCGTCAGTTCGCAGGCAGCGATACGGTTGGCCAGGACCTGCAACGTCGCGTCCACGGCACTGCCCAGCGATGCCCGGCCGCTGTCCTCGCCGCGACGGGCGAACGAGCGCAGGCTGGCGGTGATGCGGCCCATGCGGTCGATCAGATCGTTCATGGTGCGCAGGTTGGTGCTGGCCGTGTCCAGCGCGCCGCGCTCGAGAAAGCGCACGGTATTGCCCGACAGCGTACGCAGGGCGGCCAGTGGCTGGTTGAGTTCATGGGCGATGCTGGTGGACATCTGCCCGATGGCCGCCAGCTTGCCAGCCTGGACCAGTTCGTCCTGGGCATGGCGCAGGGTTTGCTCGGCATGGCGCCTCTCACGAATCTGACCCTTGAGCCGTTCGTTGCTGGCGCGCAGATCGGCGGTACGCTCGGCGATCCGCCGCTCCAGCTGGCTATTGGCCTGTTCCAACGCCTCCCGCGCCGCCAGGCGAGTGGCGATCACCTTGCGCCGCTCGTTCCAGGCGATCCCGAGGATCGCCAGCAGGGCGAACGCGACGCCCACCAGGATGCCCTGGATCATCGACTCGCGATGCAGGTCCTGCAGGGGCGTGAGCAGGGTGAAGTGCCAGGGCGTATCGGCCAGGCGCCGGGTCTGCGCCAGGTAGGTGACCTCGTGCTGGCTACCCGATTCGCCGTCCTGGCTGGACGGAAAGGTGAGCTTTTCCACGCCGTCGCCCAGTCCCTGGCGTGCCAGTGGCTGCAATTCGTTGAGTGGCCACCAGTAGTACTGCAGGCTGCGCGCCAGGTTTTCCTTGATCTGCGGGGTCAGCGGGCGTACGGACTTGAGGCGCCGGGCAGGATCGCTGGAAAGGATGATGATCCCGTTCTCGTCGCTGACGAACGCTTCCAGTCGCGCCCGCTGCCAGCGTTCCTCCAGCGTGTCCAGCCGCACCTTGATCACCGCCACGCCGATGATCCGGCCATGCTCTTCCAGGCCGTGCGCCAGGTAATAGCCGGCCTCGCCGGTGGTGCTGCCGATGCCATAGAAGCGACCGGGCTGACCGCGCACCGCATCCTGGAAGTAGGCGCGGAACGACAGGTCTTCGCCAAGGAAGGAGTCGGCGTCGCGCCAGTTGCTGGTGGCCTGCACCCGGCCGCTGGTGTCGAGCACGTAGATGGCGCGGCTGCGGCTGCGCCGATTCATCCCTTCGAGGTATTCGTTGACGGCCTGGCGTGAGCCACCGTCTGGATTGGCCAACAACTGCGACACATTGTCTTCGAGCTCGAGCAGGCTGGGCAGGTAGGTGTATTTGCTGATCTCGCTCTCGACCGTACGCGCGTGCAGCTCGAGTTGACGTTCGCCGTTCTCGCCGAGGGTGCGGATGCCGTTGTGCTCGCTGATCAGGTAGCCGACCAGGCCCAGGCCGACCATCAGCAGGATGATCAACGGCGGCAGGAACACTTGGCGGATCAGGCGGGATTTCACGGCGGGCTCTGCGGGGCGAAGAAGCGAGGGGTCGCATTTCATCACAGTGGCCTTGTCACGACCAGCGCGCACCGCCCGACTGGGCGGCACGCGCGAGACGCATCAGTGTTGCAGGATCTTGCTGAGGAAGTGCTGGGTGCGTTCGTGGCGGCCGGAAGGATTGCCGAAGAATTCCTCTTTCTGGCAGTCCTCGATGATGTGGCCCTTGTCCATGAAGATCACCCGGTTGGCGACCTTGCGCGCGAAGCCCATTTCGTGGGTCACGCACATCATGGTCATGCCCTCATGGGCCAGCTCGACCATCACGTCCAGCACCTCGTTGACCATTTCCGGATCCAGCGCCGACGTCGGTTCGTCGAACAGCATGACGATCGGGTCCATGGACAGCGCCCGGGCGATCGCCACGCGCTGCTGCTGGCCGCCGGACAGCTGGCCGGGATGCTTCTTGGCATGGGCGCCGAGGCCCACCCGGTCGAGCAGCGCCAGGCCTTTCTTGGTGGCCTCCGCCTCGCTGCGGCCCAGCACCTTGCGCTGGGCGATGGTCAGGTTCTCGGTGATCGACAGGTGCGGGAACAGCTCGAAATGCTGGAACACCATGCCCACCCGCGAACGCAGCTTGGGCAGGTTGGTCTTGGAATCGGCGATCGAGGTGCCATCGACCACGATGTCGCCCTTCTGGAAAGGCTCCAGCGCGTTGACGCACTTGATCAGGGTGGACTTGCCCGAACCGGACGGACCACAGACCACCACCACCTCGCCTTTCTTGACCTCGGTGCTGCAGTCGGTCAGCACCTGGAAGTCGCCGTACCACTTGTTGACGTTCTTGATGGAAATCATACGGTGATCCTTTTTTGCAGGCGCTTGACCAACCAGGAAGCGGAGAAGCTGATGAGGAAGTACACGACGCCGGCGAAGATCAGGAACTCGTGGGAGCGCCCGATGATGTCGCCATTGGCGCGTGCCGAGTTGAGGAAGTCGACCAGGCCCACGGTGTACACCAGCGAAGTGTCCTGGAACAGGATGATGCTCTGTTGCAGCAGCAGCGGGGTCATCTTGCGAAACGCCTGGGGCAGGATGATCAGGCGCATGCACTGCCCATAGCTCATGCCCAGCGCCTGCGCGGCGCCCATCTGGCCCTTGGAGATCGACTGCACGCCGGCGCGCACGATTTCGCAGAAGTAGGCGGCCTCGAACATCATGAAGGCCACCACGCACGAAGTGAAGGCGCCGATCGGCGTATCTTCACCGGTGATCCAGCGCAGCACGAAGGGCACCGCCAGGTAGAACCAGGTGATGACCAGCAGCAGCGGGATGGAGCGGAAGTAGTTGACGTAGGCGCCGGCCAGGTTGGCCATCAACTTGCTCGACGACAGTCGCATCAGGGCCAACAGGGTGCCGAGCACGATACCGCCCACCACGCCCATCACCATCAGTTGCAGGGTCATGACCATGCCGTTCCAGAGGGCCGGCAGGGCAGGGATGATTTCACTGAAATCCAGGTCCATCATTTACCTCCCACGGAAATCAGGCCCGGCACCGCGACTTTCTTCTCGACCATGCGCATGAGCAGCATCAGGCCCATGTTCAGGGTGAAGTAGATCAGGGTCGCCAGGGTGAAGGCTTCGAACAGGTTGGCGGAGAACTCCGCAGTCTGCTTGGTCTGCGCCAGCAGTTCCATCAAGCCGATCAGCGAGGCCACGGACGAGTTCTTGAACACGTTGAGGAACTCGGAGGTGAGCGGCGGGATGATGATCCGGTAGGCCTGTGGCAGCAGCACGTTCATGTAGATCTGCGTGAGGCTGAAGCCCATCGCGCGCCCGGCCGACTCCTGTCCGCGGGGCAAGGCCTGGATACCGGTGCGCACCTGTTCGCAGACGCGTGCGGCGGTGAACAGGCCCAGGCAGATGATCACGCTGATCAGTGCCGAGGTGGTGGGGTTGAGGTCCTGTTTGAACCACTCCTGCAGGCCCTCGGGCAGCAGGTCCGGCACCAGGAAGTACCAGATGAACAGCTGTACCAGAAGCGGTACGTTACGGAACAGCTCCACATAGGCGGTGGCAATGCCTGACAGCAGGCGGTTGGGCACCGTACGCATCACGCCCAGCAGCGATCCCAGCAGCAAGGCGATGATCCAGGCCGAGACGGCGATGGCGATGGTCCAGCCCAGGCCGGTGAGGTACCAGTCCAGATAGATTTCGCTGCCCACGCCGGTGGACTTGAAGAACACGCCCCAGTCCCAGTTGTAATTCATCGGGATTTCCCCTCAGACGATTGTTTCACGGGCACCTTCGAGCTTCCAGGAGGCCCGGTTACGGGCACCCCTGGAATCAAGGTTAGACACTTATGGGTGGCCTGTCGGATCGAAGGTCGTGCGTTGCCGCACCAGGCCACTAACGGCTGAGAATCAGGACTTCTTCTCGTCTGCCGGCTTCTCGTCGGCAGCCTTGTCGGTCGGCTCGGCGATCAGCTTCTTCAGCTCGGCACTCATAGAGAAGTCCAGGTTCAGGCCCTTCGGCGGAATGGGCTGCTGGAACCACTTGTCGTAGCTCTTCTCGACGTCACCTGACTTGTAGTAGGCGACGATGGCGTCATCGACCGCTTTCTTGAACGGCGCATCCTCCTTGCGCACCATGCAGCCGTAGATTTCATAGGACTGCGGGGTGCCGGTGATGACCCAGTCCTTGGGTTGCTTGGCCTTGGCCATTTCGCCGGCCAGCAGGGCGTCGTCCATCATGAAGGCCACGGCGCGACCGCTTTCGAGCATGTTGAAGGCTTCGCCATGGTCCTTGGCGGAGATCACGTTCATCTTCATCTGCTTTTCGGCGTTCATCGCCTTGAGCAGACGTTCGGAGGTGGTTCCGGCGGTGGTGACCACGTTCTTGCCGGCCAGGTCCGGGAAATCCTTGTATGCAGGTTGACCGTCCTTGACCTTGGTCAGCAGGCGCGTGCCCACTTCGAAGATGCCCACCGAGAAGCCGACCTGCTGCTGGCGCTCGACGTTGTTGGTGGTGGAACCGCACTCCAGGTCCACGGTGCCGTTCTGTACCAGGGGGATACGAGTCTGCGAGGTGACGAGGTTGTACCTGACCTTGATGTCGGTGCCCAGTTGCTTTTTCAGGGCCTCGACCACGGCCATCTGCACATCGTGGGAGTAGCCGACAGGCTCTGTGCCCCCGGCGAGGTAGGAGAACGGAATGGAGGAATCGCGGTGACCCAGGGTGATGGTGCCCGAGTCCTTGATCTTCTTCAGGGTGCCGGTGAGCTCGTCGGCCATGACCGGCGAAGCGATGACGGCGGCGGCGATTGCAGCGCCCAGCAATTGACGAACGATACGCATCAAATTTTCCTCGACATTTGTTTTTCTTATGCAGCCGTTTGTGGACTCTTCGGTCAACGAACACACCCTGGGGTGCGCGTTCGGCTACCAAGTGTAGAGCATGACTCGTGCCAAGCTTCACGCCCCAGCATAACACCTCGATTTGGCTGGGGGATGACCAGATGATGGCACCTGGCTTTGCCTCGATCCGTCCGCATTGCCGAACGGGCACCTGTTCGTCGTTCGGAAACCCGAACGAATGCCGCAGACGTATATAGCACCTTGCAGAGGCGCGCGAAGGGTCTTCTGGCCGGACCTTCATCGAGGAGTCGGCCGTGAGCACATCCCCTTTTCCACCAGAAACCGTGGAGGCGCTGATTGCCTCGCGCCTGCCTGCCTGGCTGACCGCGCATGGCAACACCGACCGCCTGCTGCGGCTGCACCAGGCACTCAAGCGTCAGGCCACTGCCAGCGCGGCCTTGGCTGAACTGCTGCGACCCATCCCGCCACTGGACGCGTTCGCCGCGAAACTGTTGAGCGATGCGTTGTGCAAGGCGGGCGTCAACGGTGTGGACGTGCGTCGCAGTCACGTGATCGTCGAGCATGAGCGCATTCCGCTGGCCAGAGTGGTGGGCTGGCCGATTCCGCGTTATGTGGATCGGTCATCCAGCACGCTTCTGGCGTCGGCGCTGCACAACTTCCATATCACCGAGACCCGGCCCTCTTCACGCCGGCGCGGCTCGGTAGTCGATGTCTCTGGCAATCATTGCATGGGTTTTCTGGTGTACGCGGGCCTGTGCAGGGCGCTGGACGTCGGCGGCCGCTACCAGGCGATCCTCCAGGAGTGCCTGGCACCCGCGGACCCGCCAGGCGAACCCGCGGGGCAAGCGCGCGAGCACGTGCATCGGTGTTTCGAAGAGAGTCTGCAAGCCAACCTCGAGGTGGCCCTGCGTTGCGCGCTGTTCAGGGGAGAGGTCAGAGAAAATTGCTACCTGATGTTACTGTCGCAGGTGAGTGAGGTGCCGGTGGTGCCCGGGGTGCTCGGCCATGTCACCGCCTGTCAACCCTACGTACTGGGCAAGAAGGTCCGCGGTGTGGTCGCGTTCGAGCTGCGCCCGGCCGTCGAGGCGCCAGTGGAGGCGATCGTTGCGTGGATACCGGGCGACCCCAACACCCAACTGAGCCAGCATCGCTCCTGGGCCAGCTTCTACGACACCTTGGCCACCCGTCTGGGCGAGGAGTCCTACCGACGCTTCTTCATGCGTTTCATCAGCGAGCGTGACCGCGTCATTTTCCAATTGACCCTGGCCCGGCACCTGCTAGCCGTCGCCCCTGGAAAGCCCCTGCAACTCGATGGGCGCCATCTTCCACTCGAGCAGGATCTGTGGCGCTACCTGCGCAGTCTGCGTATCGACACCCTGATCGACGATGCCCTGGTGCTGGCCACGCCCACCGGCGAAGAAGACCAGCGTGATCGCCTGGAGCGCCTGCAGGGCTACGCCCAGGCAGGCCTGAACCTGCTCAACCTTGCAGGTCTTTTCGTTCCCGGCCTGGGTGAACTGCTGCTGGGCGTCGGCGCGGTGTCGCTCGCTGCGGAGGTGTACGAGGGCTATCAGGACTGGCGGATCGGCGACCGCGAGGCCGCCTTGGCGCACCTGTTCTCCGTGGCTGAAAATGTCATCGGCGCGACGCTGATGGCCGCAGGCGGCGTGGCGTTCAACGCGGTGGTCGAGCGCAGGCCATTCGTCGACGATCTTCAGCCGATCCGGGCGAGCGATGGCAAGGTTCGCTTGATGAGCCCCGAGCTGCCTGGGCATGCCCTGACGAAGATGGAAGAAGGTTCCCAGGGATGGTTGTGGCATGTGGATGAAAAACTGTACCGAGTCCAGGAAGCGCTCGGCGAGGGGGAATTGCGCATCAGCCACCCACGGCGTAGCGACGCCTATGCGCCGCGCGTCGAGGGCAATGGCGCCGACGGCTGGCGACACGAGCTGGAAAGCGCGCGGTTCTGGCACGGTACACAGTTGCTGCAGCGCTTCTCTGGCCGGTTGGCTTCACTCAGCGCCGAGACGGCGGACTACCTGATACAGGTCACCGGCTTCGATGAGGCGCAGCTGCGCAGGCTGCACCTGGAACAGGTCGCGGCGCCGGCCAGGCTGCTCGATGCCCTGGACCTGCATCAACTCCACCAAGGCAACCGCGCCTTGTGGGGGGATACCCTGGATCAGTCGTTCAGCAGCAGCCTGGGTGCCAGTCAGGGAACCGGCGGCATGCTGGCTCGAGCCTTCCCGGGACTGTCGCTGCGTCAGGTCGTGCAGTTGCTCGAAGAGTCCAGCAGCGCCGAGCTGACGCAGATGCAGGAGCGTGCCCGGGTGCCCCTGGCCTTGGCCGAGCGGGCACGCTGGGCATTGCGCGAGGCGCGGCTGGACCGGGCCCTGGCCGGCGTGCGCCTGCCACGTGCCGCGAACGCCGACAGCGAGTCGCTGGCGCTGAGATTGCTGCATGAGCGGTATCCCTGGCCTGACGACGCTCGCGTGGAACTGCGTCAGGACACCGCGTCAGGCCAGTTGCTGGTGCAGGTCGGCAGTGATTCCGCCTCCGCGGTGACGGTGATCGTTCGTGAGCTGTCGGGTTATCGCGTGGCCGGCGCCGACGGCCAGGCCTGCAGTCTGGCGGGTGCGCTGCGGCGCAGCCTCAGCGAGGGTCAGTATGCCCAGCTTCAGGATGCCGCATGGGACGACGAGACCCTGGCCATCTGGTTGACTCGCCAGGCCGCGGAAGATCGTCAGCATGCGGCCCAATTGATGGGGCTGGCACCTGCGCCGGCCTTGCGCCCGGCACCGAGACTGGGCGACGGCCGTCTCGGTTATCCGCTCAGTGGCCGCGGCGGCGGTAGCCGGCATGCATTGCGCGCCGGCATCCATCGTATCTACCCAACACTCACCGATCAGGAACTGCAGGCGTATCTGCTGCCCCTGATCGAGCGAGGTGAAGGCCTCTGGGAACACTATGTGCAGCTGCAGGCGCAACTCGATCAACTGCGCAGCCAGCTGCGCCAGTGGCGTGCCAACGCGAGTGGTGTCCTCGACACGTTCAGGCGCCGCAATGTGGAAGTCGCCTTGCGGCGCAGTTGGCGCCGCAAGATCACCAATGCCTTCGGCGAATACGTGGTGGAAATCGAAGGCGAGCCAGTGGGCTCCCTGCCCGCATTGCCCGTGGGTATTCGCTACGACCATATCCAGCGCCTGACCTTGCGCGACATGGGTCTGGTCGACGTCGAAGACGACTTTCTGTCACGCTTCGGCAACCTGATCGAACTCGACCTGTCCCACAACAAGCTCACCGAGCTGCCTCAGGGCATCAGGCATCTGCAGCGCCTGCGTATCCTGCGCCTTGGACACAACAGGATCGTCTTGAGCGCCTCTGCACGCTCGTACCTGACCCAGCTCACTCATCTGCATCAACTGGAGCTGGAGTACAACCCGCTGGGTGTCGCTCCCGTGTTGAGCGGATTGCACAACCTGCGCCATGTCAGCCTGCGGGCGACCCACCTGCAGGCGCTGCCCGAGGGGGTGCCGCCCCGCGCGCATCTGGATCTGCGCGACAACGCCATTCGGCAGGTGCGCGAGGACTTGCGTCTGCTGCGGCTGCGTCTGGACGGACTGGAGCTGCACGACAATCCGCTCGATGCGGCCAGCGAACAGCTGCTGGGCGAGGCTCGCGCAGGCGCCGGAACTCCGCATGCCGTTCCCAGGCGTCGGCACGTGGTCGACGAGCATCCCGAACTGATAGGCCGCTACACTGCCGGCGATAGTGGAGTCGAGCGGCAACGCCGCCAGGCGATTTGGAACGCCTTGCGGCAGGAACAGGGCTCTTCCGGGCTGTTCCGCTTTCTTCTGGATTTCGCCTACTCGGAAGACTTCGAGGGTGACCCCAGCCTCTACAGGCCACGCATCTGGCGCATCCTGCAGGCATGCGAACGGGATGCGGGGCTGCGTCAGCGATTGTTCCTGGTCGCTGCCGGTCCACAGACCTGCGAGGACCGCTTGCTGCTCACCCTCGAACAGCTGGAACTCGCCGTGCTGGTCGAGCGTGCCTGGAGGGAAGGCCCACGTGAAGGCCTCGAACGACGCCTGTACGGGCTGGGCAGGGGGCTCTGGCGCCTGGATCAGGTCGACCATATCGCCGCCCAGCACGTGGCTCAACTGCGCAGGTCCAATCTGGTCGAAGTCGATGAAGTGGAAGTCAGGCTGTTTTTCCGCCAGCAGTTGCGCGACCGTCTGGATCTACCTGTCGAGTCGGCCATCATGCATTATCCCGAGTATGCCCATGTTCGACGCAGTGATCTCGAGCACGCCTATCAACGGGTGATCCAGCGCGAGACGCCTCCGCTTCTGGCGCGCACGCTGGCAGAACGCCCTTTTTGGGAAGCCTACGCCCATGATCGATACGCCGGGCGTTTCGAAGAGGTTTTCGCGCCCTTGCATACGCAGATTGAAGCACTGGACCTGCAACTGAGCGAAGGAAAGATCAACGACTGGGAGTACGCACAGGCCTGTGCAGCGTTGAAACAGGACTACCAGCGGCTGGAGAACGCCTTGCTGCTGACCCTGGCCAACGAACTGCAGGCACGGCTTCAGGGGTGAGGCCTGGAAGCGTGCACGCAGGGTTGTCTGGCGGAGGGATCAGGCCGCTTGCCCGGCGCTCGCGCGGGCAAGCGCGGCATGCTGGAGGTAGGCCTGTACCGCCTCGACCTCCTGAGCCGTGAGGAACAGCCCGATCTTGGTCCGGCGCCACAGGATATCGTCGACGCTCACCGCCCACTCTTCGCGGCAGAGGTAATCCACCTCCCTGGCGAACAGCCCTGCGCCCAGGGCCTGGCCGAGATCGTCGGGGCCGCGCACGCCCGCGAGAATCTTCCAGGTGCGCGAGCCATAGGTGCGTGCCCAGCGAAGCGCGATGTCGCTGGCCAACCAGGGATGTTCGGCAAGCAACTGGCTGGCCAGCGCCTGAACGCTGGTCATGTCTTCGCCTCCCGGCAGCGGTGCATCCGCCGTCCATTGTCCGCGCATCTGCGCGAAGAACGGCTTGAGTTCGGCCATCGCCGACTCGGCCAGCTTGCGATAGGTGGTGAGCTTGCCGCCGAACACCGACAGCAGCGGCGCCTGTCCCTGGCTGGCCGACACTGCCAGCGTATAGTCACGGGTCACTGCGGAGGGATTATCGGACTCATCGTTGCACAGGGGGCGCACGCCGGAGTAGGTGTGCTTGATGTCGGCCCGGCTCAGCTGATGATTGAAGTGGGCATTGACCACGTTGAGCAGGTAATCGGTTTCAGCATCGGTGATCGCGACCTTTGCCGGGTCGCCCGTGTACTCACGGTCGGTCGTGCCGATCAGGGTGAAGCGATCCAGATAAGGGATGCAGAACACGATGCGCTGGTCTTCGTTCTGCAGGATGTAGGCCTGCTCGCCTTCGTACAGGCGTGGCACGATCAGGTGGCTGCCCTGGATCAAGCGGATGCCGTAGGGAGCATCGAGCTTGAGGTCTTCCTTGATGAAACGGGCCACCCAAGGGCCGGCCGCATTGACCAGCGCGCGCGCCCTGATACTCTCGATGCGGCCATCGGCGTGCTGCAGCACGACTTCCCATACGCCCTCGACACGCTCGGCGCGCAGACACCGGGTGCGGGTCTGGATTCGCGCACCCTGCTCACGGGCCGCCATGGCGTTGAGCACGACCAGACGCGCATCGTCGACCCAGCAGTCGGCATATTCGAAGCCGCGGCTGATTGCGGGCTTGAGCGGATAGCCGGGGCCGAATCGCAGGCTGCGCGAGGCCCCGAGGCGCTTGCGCTTGCCCAGGTGATCATAGAGGAACAGACCCGCGCGGATCATCCAGGCAGGGCGCAGGTGCGGTCGATGCGGCAGCACGAAGCGCATGGGCTTGACGATGTGCGGGGCCTTGGCCAGCAGCACTTCGCGTTCGGCCAGGGCTTCGCGCACCAGGCGGAATTCATAGTGTTCCAGGTAGCGAAGGCCGCCATGGATCAGCTTGCTGCTGGCTGAAGAGGTGTGCTGCGCCAGATCGTCCTTTTCGCAGAGGAACACCTTGAGGCCACGCCCAGCCGCATCCGCTGCGATACCGACGCCATTGATACCGCCGCCGATCACGGCAAGGTCGTAGCAATCGGCAAGGGATGACTGATTCTGTGACTGGGACACGGGCAAGGTCTCCTGAATGTATTCACAGCGAATGTGAACATCAATGTTCGTTTGCGAAAATAGTAGCGCAACGAAATGGTCATCGCCAGCGATCTTCCATTGAAAATATCGATCGCTGACGTATGAAATGAACATTTGTGAACATTGACTGGCAACCGGATTCACCGCAGCTGGCGGCCGGCCGTGTCGGCTGACTCAGACCACTTCCAGGCGGATCTTGTTCTGGTTGAGCAAATGCGAAAGGCTTGCAGAGGGTGTCCGATCGGTCACCAGGCAATCGATCAGGTTGATCGAGCCCAGCCGCACCATGGCATTGCGCCCGAATTTGCTGGAGTCGGCCGCGAGTATCACCTGGCGGGCGTTGGCGATGATCGCCTGGGACACCCGAACCTCCTGGTAGTCGAAGTCCAGCAGGCTGCCATCCTCGTCGATGCCGCTGATGCCGACCACGGCGAAGTCGACCTTGAACTGACTGATGAAGTCGACGCTCGCCTGGCCCACCACCCCACCGTCACGACGCACTGTGCCGCCCGCCACCAGCACTTCGAAGTCGTCCTTGGCGGCCAGGATCGACGCCACGTGCAAGTTGTTGGTGATGATCTTCAGGTGGGCATGGTTGAGCAGGGCGCGGGCGATCGATTCGGTCGTGGTGCCGATGTTGATGAACAGCGACGCATGGTCGGGAATCTGCCGCGCGACAGCCTCAGCGATGCGCTGCTTTTCGTCGCGCATCTGGTCGGCGCGCATGGCGTAGGCGGTGTTCTCGATGCTCGAATCATAGGCCGCGCCACCGTGGTAACGGCGCAGCAGGTTCGCTTCGGCGAGCTGATTGATGTCGCGACGTATGGTCTGGGGGGTGACGACGAACAGCTGGGCCATCTCCTCGATACTGACGTAACCGCGTTCGCGCACCAGTTCGAGTATTTGTTGTTGGCGGGGGGGCAGATTCATGGGCGGTCCTTTGGGGCTGCCGGACAAATGCTGCAATGATGCCGTAGGACGTGGATGTCGGCCAGCACAGGATTGGACCGTTCTGGTAGGTAGATTCCTACATTTTTCTTAGGCAGGTCCGACAGTGTCGGAGTGCAGGCTCGCGAAGTGAATGCCGTGGCATCCTCTCGGGAGCCGGCGCTCACCTTTGGCGCAACCGGGCGCCCTGGCAGGCGCCGGTGCAACGAGACGTCTGTCAGTCCTGGTGGTCTTCCCAGTCGCGGGTACGCTCGACCGCCTTCTTCCAGCCGGTGTAGAGCTTCTCCTTGTGAGCGTCGTCGAGCTGCGGGCTGAATTCGCGCTCGATGATCGCCTTGTCGCGCAGCTCGTCCAGGCTGGTCCAGAAGCCACAGGCCAGGCCCGCCAGATAGGCCGCGCCCAGCGCCGTGGTTTCGCGCATTTTCGGGCGCTCGACGCAGGTGCCGAGGATATCGGCCTGGAACTGCATCAGGAAGTTGTTGGCGACCGCCCCGCCGTCCACCCGCAGCTCGGTGAGGCGCTGACCGCAGTCGTGCTGCATGGCGTCGAGCACATCGCGGGTCTGGAAGGCGATCGACTCCAGGGCGGCACGAATGATGTGGTCCACCTTCACGCCGCGCGTCAGCCCGAACAGGGCGCCGCGGGCGTAGGGATCCCAGTACGGCGCGCCCAGTCCGGTGAAGGCCGGGACCAGGTAGACGCCGTTGCTGTCCTTGACCTTGCTGGCGAAGTACTCGGTGTCCAGGGCGTCGTTGACGATCTTCAGCTCGTCGCGCAGCCACTGCACGGTGGAGCCGCCATTGAACACCGCGCCTTCCAGCGCATAGGCCACTTCGCCGCGTGGACCGCAGGCGATGGTGGTGAGCAGGCCATGGGAGGAGGTGACCGCCTTGTCACCGGTGTTCATCAGCAGGAAGCAACCGGTGCCGTAGGTGTTCTTGGCCTGACCGGCCTCCACGCACATCTGGCCGAACAGCGCCGACTGCTGGTCACCGGCGATACCGGCGATGGCGATCCCGCTCTTGGTGTGGCCGTAGATTTCCGAGGAAGAACGCACCTCGGGCAGCATCTGCCGGGGGATGCCGAGGATTTCCAGCAGCTTTTCGTCCCACTGCAAGGTGTGGATGTTGAACATCAGGGTGCGCGAAGCGTTGGTGTAGTCGGTGACGTGCACCTTGCCGCCGGAGAATTTCCAGATCAGCCAACTGTCCACGGTGCCGAACAGCAGTTCACCGCGCTGCGCACGCTCGCGGGCGCCCTCGACGTTATCCAGGATCCACTTGAGCTTGGTCCCCGAGAAGTACGGGTCGGTCACCAGGCCCGTCGCCTCGCGAATGTATTGCTCATGACCGTCGCGCTTGAGCTGGGCGCAGATCTCGGTACTGCGCCGGCACTGCCAGACGATGGCGTTGTACACCGGGCGGCCGGTTTCCTTGTCCCACACCACCGTGGTCTCACGCTGGTTGGTGATGCCGATCGCGGCGACCTGGGCATGGCTCAGACCCGCCTGCGCCAGGGCCTCGACCATGGTTGCGCTCTGGGTGGCGAAAATTTCCATCGGGTCGTGTTCGACCCAGCCGGCCTGCGGATAGTGCTGGACGAACTCGCGCTGGGAAGTGCCCACCACATTGGCGTCCCGATCGAAGATGATCGCCCGCGAGCTGGTGGTGCCCTGGTCCAGGGCGATGATGTAATGCTTATCCTGGGTATCTGTCATGGTCGTTGCCTTGCACGAAATGGGTAGGGTCAGGGCTGGGTGGGGCCAGGTGGCACAGTGCCGAACTCAGGAAGCCTGAGTATCGCCCTGGTTGACCGCGTGTGTCTGCGCCTCTTGAGCGTCGACCGTCGGCAGGCTGCGGGCAATCAGCGACCGATAGCCTGCGGCCCCCAGGCAGGCACCGAGAATCGGCGCCAGCAGCGGGACCAGGAAGTAGGGAATGTCGCGACCGCCGGTGAAGGCAATGTCGCCCCAGCCGGCTAAGAACGTCATCAGCTTGGGGCCGAAATCCCGTGCCGGGTTCATGGCAAAGCCGGTCAACGGCCCCATGGCGCTGCCGATCACCGCGATCAACAGGCCGATCAGCAGCGGCGCGGTGGCGCCACGTGGCAAGCCATTGTTGTCATCGGTGAGCGCCATGATCACGGCCATGAGAATGGCGGTGATGATCACTTCGACCAGCGAAGCCTGGGCGATGGACAGCGAAGGGTGTGGGTAGGTGGAAAACACCGATGCCAGCTCCAGGCTCTCGACGCTGCCACGCAGCATGCCGTGGGCCTGTTCGAAATCGAAGAACAGCGTGCTGTAGAGGGTGTAGACCAGTGCAGCGCCACAGAAGGCGCCGCCCACCTGGGCGAGGATGTAGAACGGCAGCTTGCGTTTCTCGAAGCCGGCGAACACAGCCAGGGCGATGCTCACGGCTGGGTTCAGGTGGGCGCCGGAGACCCCGGCACTCAGGTAGATGGCCATGCTCACCCCCACACCCCAGATGATGCTGATCTCCCATAACCCGAAACTGGCGCCGGCGACCTTGAGCGCGGCGACGCAGCCGGTACCGAAGAAGATGAGCAGGGCGGTGCCCAGGAATTCGGCCGTGCACTGGCCAACCAGCGTGGGTTGTCGTAGAGCTGTCGTCATGATGAACCTCGGTTCTTGTTGTTGTGAGACGCGGAGCGCTCGGAGGTAAACACCGGTTGTCCATCCCCATGAACGACCGACGTTGTGCGAATCTGCACTTTTTATGTGCGTGTTTTCTTCAAAAACGAAAAAATATAGACAAGAAACGCTGATGTCAAAGGTCGAAAGTGAACGATCGGCCACATTTCGACCCCTGGCTGCTGAACCGTTTGCACACGCATGGTGCATCCCGGGTCGGGCGGTGGCTGGTGAGCCGCATTTGCCCTAGAGTAGCGGCCGAGCCGACCATCCCTGGAGCTGCCATGACCCCCGCCCTCGACCTGCTGAAGAAAACCCGTGCCGCCCATCGGGTACTCAGTTACGAACACGACCCCAAGTCGGCGTCCTACGGCTTGGAGGCGGCTGAAAAGCTCGGGCTCGAGCCGCAGCGGGTGTTCAAGACGCTGCTGGCTTGCAGCGAAAAGGGCGAGTTGCTGGTGGCGGTGGTGCCGGTCGCCGGCACGCTCGATCTGAAGGCGTTGGCCCAGGCGGCGGCGGTGAAGAAGTGCGAGATGGCCGATCCGGCTGCCGCCCAGCGTGCGACGGGGTATCTGGTGGGAGGGATCAGCCCGTTGGGTCAGAAGAAGCGCCTGCGCACCTTCATCGATGAGTCGGCGCTGCAGTTCGACAGCATCCATGTCAGCGCCGGACGCCGTGGCCTCGAGGTGGAGTTGGCGGCCCAGGTACTGGCCGAGCATACCCAAGGGCGTTTTGCGAGCATCGGCCGGGGCTGATCCATCAGCCCCGGCCGGTGGCCGGTCAGCGGGCGGCGCTGTGTCGGCGAACGCCGTTCTCCGTGCCGCTCAGGGACGCGGGCGCAGTACCAGGAGCGGCGAACAGCACCAGATGCTCGGCGGCCACGGCAATGCCGACCTCCGCGCCGACCTGGTGATCGACATGGCTGGGGAAGATCGCCTCGAGCTGACTGCCGGTCGGCAACTGCAGACGGTAGAGCGTCGAAGCGCCCAGGAAGCTCTTGCCGTGTATGCGGGCGCGCAGCGCACTGTTCGGCGCGTGCACGATGTCATCGGGACGCAGCAGCACGTCCACCGCGCTGCCTGCCGCCATGGCGTAGGCACGGTTGCCGCGCAGCTCGCCCAGCTCGGTGACTACCGTCTCGGGGCTGCTCATGTGCCCACGGATGAAGTAACCCTGGCCGATGAAGCTGGCCACGAACGGGGTCTGTGGCTCGTGGTAGAGGTTGTAGGGGGTGTCCCACTGCTCCAGGCGGCCGGCCTGGAAGACCCCGACCTGATCACTGACCGCGAACGCTTCTTCCTGGTCATGGGTGACCAGAATCGCGCTGGTGCCCCGGCTCTTGAGGATGTCGCGAACTTCATGGCTCAGGCGTCGGCGCAGTTCCACATCGAGGTTGGAGAACGGCTCATCGAGCAGTAGCAGCTGCGGCTCGGGCGCTAGCGCCCGGGCCAGGGCCACCCTTTGCTGCTGGCCGCCGGACAGTTCATGGGGGTAACGCCCGCCCAGGGTGTCGAGCTTGACCAGTTCGAGCATCTGCTCGACAACCTGCGACTGGCGCGGGTGCCTGGCGATGCCGAAGGCGATGTTCTGCGCCACGGTCAGGTGAGGGAACAGCGCGTAGTCCTGGAACACCATGCCGATCCGGCGTTTTTCCGGTGCCAGGGTGAAACCGGCGCGGGAAATGACTTCGCCCGCGAGCTGGATTTCCCCCTCATGCACCGGCTCGAAGCCGGCGATCGCGCGCAGGGTGGTGGTCTTGCCGCACCCGGACGATCCCAGCAGGCAACCGATGTCGCCGGCATTGAGGTGCAGGTTGAGGTTCTGGACGATGCGCTGCTCGCCGTAGCCGCAGGCGAGGTTGCGCAGGTTGAGCAGCAGGGGGGAACTCATGGATTCTGATAAGCCGGTTCGACGAGGAATTCAAGGAGCGCCTTCTGTGCATGCAGCCGGTTCTCGGCCTGGTCCCAGGCGACCGAGCGCGGGTCGTCCAGCAGGTCGTGGCTGATCTCCTCGCCGCGGTGAGCGGGCAGGCAGTGCATGAACAGGGCATCGGGTGCCGCCAGGTCGAGCAGTGCACGGGTGACCTGGTAGGGCGCGAAATGCGCCAGGCGCCTGGCAGTTTCCTCTTCCTGGCCCATGGAAGTCCAGACATCGGTGGTGACCAGGTGCGCCCCCCGCACCGCCGCCTGCGGATCGCGCACGACCTGCACGTGATCGCCACCCATGGCCAGGAAGCGCGCATCGGGCTCATAGCCCTCGGGGCAGGCGATGCGCAGCTGGAAGTCGAACTGGCGGGCCGCCTCGATGTACGAATTGCACATGTTGAAGCCGTCTCCGATCCAGGCCACGGTCTTGCCCTGGATCGAGCCGCGATGCTCGACGAAGGTCTGCATGTCGGCGAGCAGCTGGCAGGGGTGGGATTCGTCGGACAGGCCATTGATCAACGGCACCTTGGAGTGGGCCGCGAACTGGGTCAGGGTGCTGTGGGCATGGGTGCGGATCATCACCGCATCGACCATGCTCGACAGCACGATGGCGCTATCGCTGACCGGCTCGCCACGACCCAGCTGGGTGTCGCGCGGCGACAGGAAGATGGCCTGGCCGCCGAGCTGGATCATGCCAGCCTCGAAGGACACCCGGGTACGGGTCGAGGACTTCTCGAAGATCATTCCCAGAACGCGGTTCTTCAATGGCTCGTGCAGCACGCCGCGCTTGCGCAGGTCCTTCAGCTCGATGCCTCGACCGATCACGCCGAGCAATTCTTCAGCAGTGAAATCCAGCAGGGAGAGAAAGTGCCTGGTGCTCATGATTGACTACCTTATCTGCAACGGTGTGCAGGTCGACCGTAGCTTTTTTTTGACAACGGGAGTGACCTGCGGCGAAAGCCGCACGGGGCGGACGGAATAGGGAAAGGCGCAATACTATAATTAAATGTCGCCTGAAACCAAGAGGGGAAACAGCCTGGCTGTTTCAAGGCGTGTCGCGGCCCCCGTGAAGAGCCGTTCTTTATTTTCTACAAGGTTGTACACGGGGCAGCCAGTGCTTGCAAACGCTGTGTCGCGAATCGTGTGCCTGATGACGTCCGATTCACGACGCGAAGCCCCATGGCATCGTCGCGTGGCCATGGGCATAGTCCGAACCTGACAATAACGCAGAGGCGGCCATGACCAAGACCCTGCACCACCGTGCCTGTCACCTGTGCGAAGCCATTTGCGGCCTTGCCATCGAGATCACCCACGAGCCTGATGGACGGGCCTCCATCAGCAGCATCAAAGGCGATCGCGACGATCCTTTCAGCCGTGGTCATATCTGCCCCAAGGCCGTGGCGCTTCAGGACATCCAGGAAGATCCGGACCGTCTGCGCCAGCCCCATCGTCGGGTCGGCGAGCACTGGCAGCCGATCGGCTGGGACGAGGCATTCGCCCTGGCGGCCGAGCGTCTGTGGAGCATTCAGCAGGCCCATGGCCAGAACGCCGTGGCGGTGTATCAGGGCAACCCCAGCGTGCACAACTACGGGCTGATGACCCACAGCAACTATTTTCTCGGCCTGCTCAAGACCCGCAACCGGTTCTCCGCCACCTCGGTCGATCAGTTGCCCCAGCACCTGACCAGTCACCTGATGTACGGCCACGGTCTGCTGCTGCCGATTCCGGACATCGATCACACCGACTTCATGCTCATCCTGGGCGGCAATCCACTGGCATCGAACGGCAGCATCATGACCGTGCCGGATGTGGAGAAGCGCCTCAAGGCCCTGCGCGCGCGAGGGGGCCGACTGGTGGTGATCGATCCCCGGCGCAGCGAGACGGCGGCGATGGCCGACCAGCACCTGTTCATCCGCCCCGGTGGCGACGCAGCGTTGCTGTGCGGGCTGCTCAACACATTGTTCGGCGAAGCCCTGGAGCGCGGCTCGCACCTGGAGGTGGATGGGCTCGAGCAGGTGCGCGAGGCGATCGCGCCGTTCACCGCACAGGCCATGAGCCCCTTGTGCGGCATCGAGGCCGAGCAGATTCGCCGACTGGCGCGCGACTTCGCCACGGCGCAGCGGGCGGTGTGCTATGGCCGCATGGGCGTGTCCACCCAGACCTTCGGCACCCTCTGTCACTGGTTGGTGCAGTTGATCAACCTGGTCACCGGCAACCTCGATCGACCAGGCGGCGCGTTATGCACCGAGCCTGCGGTGGACCTGGTGGCGAGCACCTCGGGCGGGCATTTCGACCAGTGGCGCAGCCGCGTGTCGGGGCTGCCCGAGTATGGTGGAGAGCTGCCGGTGGCGGCGCTCGCCGAGGAGATGCTGACTCCAGGCGAAGGGCAGGTCAAAGCCCTGGTCACAGTGGCCGGCAATCCGGTGTTGTCCACCCCCAATGGCCGGCGACTGGACGGCGCGCTGTCCGGGTTGGAGTTCATGCTCAGCATCGACCTCTACATCAACGAGACCACGCGCCATGCCGACCTGATCCTGCCCTCCACCTCGCCGCTGGAGAACGATCACTACGACAGCACCTTCAACCTGCTGGCGGTACGCAACGTCACGCGCTTCAATCGAGCGATCCTGGCCAAGCCGGAAGGGGCGTTGCATGACTGGGAGATCTTCGTCGGCCTGGCGCGTGCCTTCGCCGAGCGGGCAGGGCGAGTGCTCAAGCCGACCCTGCCGCCGGCGCAGTTGATCGACCTGGCCCTGCGCCAGGGGCCGCGTGGCGAAGCCTCACCCTGGGGGCTCTCGCTGCAGGCGCTGGATGCGTATCCCCACGGCCTGGACCTGGGGGCGCTGCAGCCCAATCTCGCCAGCCGTCTGCGCACCCCTTCGAAAAGGATACAGGCCGCGCCCCAGGTGCTGCTGGACGACCTGCAGCGCCTGGCCGCGCAAGCGCCGCTGGCGCTCGACCAGCTGTTGCTGATCGGTCGACGCCATGTGCGCAGCAACAACTCCTGGATGCACAACTATCACCGGCTGATAAAGGGCAAGCCCCGTCATCAGTTGCTCATGCACCCGCTGGACTTGCAGCGCCGCCAGCTCGAGGACGGCCAGTGGGTACGCGTGCGCTCGCGCACCGGCAGCCTGGAAGTGCAGGTCCAGGCCAGTGAGGAGGTGATGCCCGGGGTGGTCAGCCTGCCCCACGGCTGGGGCCATGCCCGGCCGGGTGTGCAGTTGCACATCGCCCAGGCGCAGCCGGGCGTGAGCGCCAACGACCTGACCGACGAGTGCCTGCGCGACGCGCTGTCGGGCAATGCCGCGCTCAATGGCGTTCCCGTGGAGGTGGAGGCGGCTTGAGCCGCTCCAGTGATGGCTGGGCGCCATCGACGATGAGTCGTCCGCCCAAGGCTCGCCCATTGCCGAGCAAGGCACTCGGGTTTCCGATACAATGCTCGACCGTGCCGACGAATGCGTCGGAAAGTTCAGCCGAGGTGCTCCATGGATATCATCGAAACAATCAAAGAGCAGATTGCCAACAACACCATCCTGCTCTACATGAAAGGCTCGCCGAATGCCCCGCAGTGCGGCTTCTCGGCCCGTGCTTCGCAAGCCGTGATGGGCTGTGGCGAGAAGTTCGCCTACGTCGACATCCTGCAGAACCCTGAAATCCGCGCCAACCTGCCCAAGTACGCCAACTGGCCGACCTTCCCGCAATTGTGGGTCGGTGGTGAGCTGGTCGGTGGCAGCGACATCGTGCTGGAAATGTTCGAGAAGGGCGAATTGCAAACCCTGATCAAGGATGCGGCCGCCAAGGCCAAGGCTGCCGAAGCCTGATCCCTTCGCGCCAGGGCTGTAGCCGGCCCTGGCCATGTCGACCTTCCAGGTCGTCCAGCGGCGCTCGCCGCCTGCTTGATGCACCCGACTCTTTCCCCACCGTCCGATGATCGACGCATCGATGGCGCAATCGAGTCGTGCCTGTCGCCAGGGCCGAGGTTCAGCGTTCATGCGCTGCTCTTCGTCGAGGGTCATGGACGCCAGGCATGAAAAAACCGATGCCCGGGCAAGCATCGGTTTTCAAAGCCCTGAATCGGGCGTGTAGCAGCGACGCAGAGCGCCGGACGCTTATTTACTCTTCGCCCATCTGCGACTGCAGGTAGTTCTCGATACCGATCTTGTCGATCAGCCCCAGCTGGGTTTCCAGCCAGTCGATATGCTCCTCCTCGGACTCGAGGATGTCTTCGAGCATTTCACGCGAGCCGAAATCACCGGCCGTTTCGCAATGCGCGATCGCAGCCTTGAGGTCGATCAGGCCCTTGCGCTCGATGCGCAGGTCGCATTCGAGCATTTCGCGGGTGTGCTCGCCGATCAGCAGCTTGCCCAGGTCCTGAACATTGGGAATGCCTTCCAGGAAGAGAATACGCTTGATCAGTTTGTCAGCGTGTTTCATCTCATCGATGGATTCCTTGTACTCGTGCTTGCCGAGTTTGTTCAGGCCCCAATCTTCATACATGCGCGCGTGCAGGAAATACTGGTTGATCGCGACCAGCTCGTTTCCGAGGATCTTGTTGAGATGCTGGATGACGCTAACGTCGCCTTTCATAACCGGGTTCCTGCCCTGTAGAAGTGAGCCAATAGGCGAAGTCTGAGCCTGGCCAACGTCCCTGTCAAACCTAAGTTATTGAATAATAAGTGAAAATTAATAGGAATAAGAATGTTTGTGAACCGCGTTGAGCTGCTAACTTATTGAATTCTAGGCATAAAAAAACCGGACACGAGGTCCGGTTCTTCAGAAACTGGGGGTTCAAGCGGCGGTAAATTCCGCGGGGTAGGGCAGGGCAGCCTGTCGGCTGAGCTGCAACTCGGTGAGGGTCTCACGGACGACCTCCTTGGCCAGGCAGGCGCATTTGCCACATTGGCTGGCGACCTGGGTGGCGCTACGGACTTCCTTGTAGCTGCAGCATCCTTCATAGATCGCATCGCGGATCTGTCCATCGGTGACGCCGACGCAGAGACATACGTACATAAAGTCTGACCATCGCTGGGTGAGTCGTTGCGTTGGAGACTAATGGTAATGAGAATGCTTGTCAAAGTACTTGAAGAATGATTCATCTTCGCACGACCGGCGGTCGGAGTCGGCCTGTCATGTCATCCCGTGTATGATGGTCGATCTTTGCAGGACGCCGGGTGCATTCACTGGCCCGGGCAACGGTTTTCCACCATCATCAGGAGATAACGAATGAGCGTGCTCGTTGGTAAACAAGCCCCGGATTTCACCGTTCCAGCCGTGCTGGGCAGTGGCGAGATCGTCGACACCTTCAACCTGGCCTCGGCAATCAAGGGCAAGTACGGCCTGGTGTTCTTCTACCCACTGGATTTCACCTTCGTCTGCCCGTCCGAGCTGATCGCCCTGGACAACCGCATTCCGGATTTCGAGTCGCGTGGCGTGGAAGTGATCGGCGTGTCGATCGACTCGCACTTCACCCACAACGCCTGGCGTAATACCCCGGTCAACAATGGCGGTATCGGTCAGGTCAAATACACCCTGGCAGCCGACATCACCCACGAGATCTGCAAGGCCTATGACGTCGAATCCGAAGGCGGTGTCGCGTTCCGTGGCGCCTTCCTGATCGACAAGAACGGCGTGGTTCGTTCGCAGATCATCAACGACCTGCCGCTGGGCCGTAACATGGACGAGCTGCTGCGTCTGGTCGATGCGCTGCAATTCCACGAGGAGCACGGCGAAGTGTGCCCGGCCAACTGGAAGAAGGGCGACAAAGGCATGAACGCTTCGCCTGAAGGCGTAGCGGCTTACCTGAGCGAGAACGCTGGCAAGCTGTAAGGCTGGGCGTTAGCAAGTACAGCCCATCGTGCGGGAGCGGTTTTACCTGCGATGGGCTGTTCAGCGGTCCTCGTTGAGGCGCCGCTGATGCCCAGGCCGATACGGGCCTGATCCAGGGGCCGGCGTTTGCCGGCACCTGCAAGGCGATTCGCCGCCACAGGACCCGCTCATGCCTTCGAGCGGGCTCCTGCCTCACTCTCGCCAGCCGCCCATGTCTTTCCAGCGGTTGACGATACCGCAGAACAGCTCGGCGGTTTTCTCCGTGTCGTAGCGCGCCGAGTGCGCTTCGCGCCCATCGAAATCGATGTCGGCGCTCTGGCAGGCACGGGCCAGCACCGTCTGCCCGTACGCCAGCCCGGCCAGTGTCGCCGTGTCGAAGCTGGAGAACGGATGGAACGGATTGCGCTTGAGGTCGTTGCGAGCCACGGCCGCGTTGAGGAAGCCCAGGTCGAAGCTGCTGTTGTGTCCCACCAGGATCGCTCGCTTGCAGCCGTTGGCTTTCAAGGCTTTGCGCACGCCACGGAAGATGTCGGTCAGCGCGCTTTCCTCGCTCACCGCCATGCGCAGTGGATGATCCAGCTTGATGCCGGTGAACTCCAGCGCCGCCGCCTCGATATTGGCGCCCTCGAATGGCTCTACCCGGAAGAAGTAGGTGTGCTCGGGGAACAGGAAACCCTTGTCGTCCATGCCGATGGTGACCGCAGCGATTTCCAGCAGGGCATCGGTGGCGCTGTTGAAACCACCGGTCTCGACGTCCACCACCACTGGCAGATAACCACGGAACCGTTCGGCCATCGGGTGGCGTGAGCCTCCACCGGCTTGTACGTCCTGCTCGTCTTCATAGAGATCTTCGCTCATGCGTTCTCCTCCAGCAGGCGCCAGCGCAAGGTTTCACCCGCACGCAGGGGAACGACCTGGGTGTCACCGAACGGCAGGCTCGCCGGCGCGGTCCAGTCTTCGCGCACCAGCGTGATGCGGTCGGTGTTGGCCGGCAGCCCGTAGAACGCCGGCCCATGCAGGCTGGCGAAGCCTTCGAGCTTGTCCAGAGCGCCACGTTGCTCGAACGCCTCGGCGTACAGCTCGATCGCGGCGTAGGCGGTGTAGCAGCCCGCGCAGCCACAGGCCGCTTCCTTGGCGTGCTGGGCGTGCGGCGCCGAGTCGGTGCCGAGGAAGAACTTGGGGTTGCCGCTGGTGGCGGCGTCCAGCAGGGCGACCTGGTGGGTGTTGCGCTTGAGGATCGGCAGGCAGTAGAAGTGCGGGCGGATACCGCCCACCAGCATGTGGTTGCGGTTGTACAGCAGGTGCTGGGCGGTGATGGTCGCCCCGACGTTGGCCGACGCCTGGCTGACGAACTGCGCGGCGTCGGCGGTGGTGATGTGTTCGAACACCACTTTCAGAGTCGGGAAGCGTTCGACCAGACGCCGCATGTGTTCGTCGATGAAGCGTTTCTCTCGATCGAACACGTCGATTTCGGCACGGGTCACTTCGCCATGCACCAGCAGCGGCAGGCCGGTCTCGGCCAGGGCCTCGATCGCCGGGAAGATGTTGTCGATGCTGGTCACGCCCGAATCGGAGTTGGTAGTGGCGCCGGCCGGGTACAGCTTGGCGGCGAACACGATGCCACTGGCCTTGGCCGCGCGGATGTCCTCGGGGCTGGTGCGATCGGTGAGGTACAGCACCATCAGCGGTTCGAAGCGGCTGCCGTCCGGCCGTGCGGCAAGGATCCGCTGACGATAGGCCTGGGCTTGGTCAGCGTTGCGTACCGGTGGAACCAGGTTGGGCATGATGATGGCGCGGGCGAAAGTACGCGCCACGTCGCCGACGGTATTTCGCAGCACAGCACCATCGCGCAGATGGATGTGCCAGTCGTCGGGACGCAGGAGGGTCAGGCGATCGGACATTGGGGTTTCCAGGCGGTTCGAACTCAGGCGCCCATGCTACCGGAAAACCCCTGCAGCGGCACGGCTATCAAGTTTTCCGGCAGGCGTCCGATAGCCTGCTGGTAAGACGTCAGAATTTGTGGAGCCGCCTGTGCGCCAGCGTTACCTACTCCTGCTCAGCCTGTGTGCCAGCCTGCCGGCCGGTGCGATGACCTTCCAGACCCGCGTGGAGAACATCGCCTGGAAGATCGAAGGCGACCAGTTCGAGTGCCGATTGATCCAGCCCATCGATGGCTTCGGCAGCGGTCAGTTCGTTCGCCGCGCCGGCGAGCAGCCGGTGTTCCAGCTGCGCTCGGACAGCAATGCCCTGGGCGCAGGCTCGGCGATGCTGCTGGCGGCTGCCGCGCCCTGGCAGCCTGGGCGCGGGGACGTCGACCTGGGCGCGATTCGCCTGGCGCGTACGGGCGTGCTGTTCAACTCGACGCAGGGGCAGGCCAGCCGTCTGATCAACGGCCTGCTCGACGGCCGCAGCGCGGTGGTGCGCAATCATAGCGGTGAGGCCGGACGGCCGATGGAAGTGCATATCCTGCCCATCAGCTTCGCCAAGGCCTACAGCGACTATCAAGTGTGCGCCAGCAAGTTGTTGCCGATGAACTACGACCAGATCCGCCAGACCCAGGTGCCATTCCCAGGCACCGGTTTCGAGCTGGACAGCGCCGCCCGCGCGCGTCTGGAT
This sequence comes from Pseudomonas sp. S30, assembly GCF_016518545.1. Classification (GTDB taxonomy): domain Bacteria; phylum Pseudomonadota; class Gammaproteobacteria; order Pseudomonadales; family Pseudomonadaceae; genus Aquipseudomonas. The sequence goes on along the minus strand of NZ_JACVTO010000008.1, from coordinate 44,344 downwards.
GTGATTCTCGACTATATGAAGGCCGATCCGATGGTCAATCACGTCGAGCTCGACGGTCATTCCGACAACAGCGGCAATCGCCTGGCCAACCGTGACGGCTCGCGCCGGCGCGCCATGGCGGTGGCCGAGTACCTGCAAGCCCACGGGGTGCCCGAAGCACAGATCGTGGTGCGTTTCCATGGCGAGCGCTACCCGTTGGTGAAGAACAACACAGCCGCCAACCGCGCGCGAAACCGTCGCGTGAACGTTCAGCTGGACCGAGTGACACCGGTCGAAAAGCCCGTGGAGAAACCCCACGAGGCCGCGCCTGCCGCGCCGGCGACGAACCCTGCGCCGACCGCCCCCTCTCCGGGTACGGCCACCGCGCCTGCCACGACCACAACGGGCACCGCCAGCGCGAAGAAAAACTGAGGCGTACGCCATCGCGCCGTGCGACAAGACCTGTCGCTTGGGCGTCAGAAGCTGTCGCCCCACTGTAAATTCACTCACGAGATCGGTAAACTCATCGGTTTTCCGTACAACCCCGTGGAGTGATGGCATGACGGACGTAAAAAAGGTCGTACTGGCGTATTCCGGCGGCCTTGATACTTCGGTGATTCTCAAGTGGCTGCAAGACACCTATAACTGCGAAGTGGTGACCTTCACCGCCGACCTGGGCCAGGGCGAGGAAGTCGAGCCGGCGCGTGCCAAGGCGCAGGCCATGGGCGTGAAAGAGATCTACATCGACGACCTGCGCGAAGAGTTCGTCCGTGACTTCGTGTTCCCGATGTTCCGCGCCAACACCGTCTACGAAGGCGAGTACCTGCTGGGTACGTCGATCGCCCGTCCGTTGATCGCCAAGCGCCTGATCGAAATCGCCAACGAGACCGGCGCCGATGCCATCTCCCACGGCGCCACCGGCAAGGGCAACGACCAGGTGCGTTTCGAGCTCGGCGCCTATGCGCTCAAGCCTGGTGTCAAGGTGATCGCCCCTTGGCGGGAGTGGGACCTGCTGTCGCGCGAGAAGCTGATGGACTACGCCGAGAAGCATGGCATCCCGATCGAGCGCCACGGCAAGAAGAAGTCCCCGTATTCGATGGACGCCAACCTGCTGCACATTTCCTATGAAGGCGGTGTCCTGGAAGATACCTGGACCGAGCACGAGGAAGACATGTGGCGCTGGAGCGTTTCGCCGGAAACGGCGCCTGACCAGGCCACCTACATCGAGCTGACCTACCGCAACGGTGACATCGTCGCCATCGATGGCGTCGACAAGAGCCCAGCAACGGTACTGGCCGACCTCAACCGCATCGGCGGCGCCAATGGCATCGGCCGTCTGGACATCGTCGAGAACCGCTACGTCGGCATGAAGTCGCGCGGCTGCTACGAGACGCCGGGCGGTACCATCATGCTCAAGGCGCACCGGGCCATCGAGTCGATCACCCTGGATCGCGAGGTCGCTCACCTGAAGGATGAGCTGATGCCCAAGTATGCCAGCCTGATCTACACCGGCTACTGGTGGAGCCCGGAGCGGGTGATGCTGCAGCAGATGATCGATGCCTCCCAGGTCAACGTCAACGGCGTGGTTCGCCTGAAGCTGTACAAGGGCAACGTCACCGTGGTCGGTCGCAAGTCCGACGATTCGCTGTTCGATGCCAACATCGCTACCTTCGAGGAAGATGGCGGCGCCTACAACCAGGCCGACGCTGCGGGCTTCATCAAGCTCAACGCCTTGCGCATGCGCATCGCTGCCAACAAGGGCCGCTCGCTGCTCTGATTGGCTTCGCTGGAAAAGCCCGGCTGCAATGGCCGGGTTTTTTGTGCCCGGCGCTCAGAAGTCGATCTTGTCGCCCTTCTGCAACGCCCGCACCGACAGCAGGATGCGTGATCGGCATTCCAGGTTGTAGAACAGCCAGCGGTGCTCTTTTCCCGGGGGCTTGCTCAGTGCGTTCAGCACATGGGCTTCGATGGTTTTCTGCGCGCTGGCACCTGACAGCGCGATGGTCACCGGGTCCTGTGCATCGCCGCACGCCTGATCCTCTTCCTCCAGGGCACGCTTGTCCGGTGTGTAGAGCGATTCGTGATTGAAGTTTAGGGTCAGGAAGAACAGCACCGTCAGGAAAAACGGAAACGCCACCAGAAACCAGGTGTAGATCGACTGGCTGCTATCGCTCAGAAAGGGCAACGAAGCGAGCGCTGAGGCCTCGATGATGCCGGAGAAAATGGCAATGATCGTCAATGGACTCATCTGGTCGGTGCTGTTCATGGCGGGGGCCTCCTTCGGGCTTTGCTCATCTGTACCGCGTCGACACGTCGATAGAAATACCTCCTGTTTCCTCTCCAGGAAAAATTGCTCCCGGTCAGTTGCGGTGAGGGGCTCGTCATTTCAGGCCAGTGACCGAGGTCCGCTGTTCACGATTGGGTCGCGCTGACCGTCGCGTAGGCCTTCGGATTCGTGCTCGAGCACGCGCGCCATCAATCAATATCCCGCGCGCCCTAGTGGTGCGTGTAGGACGTTTCTATTAGCAGTGTAAGTTTCATCTTGGAGTGGGTGCTGCTCCGGAATCGTCGCGCCACGACGTCGACGGCTCGGTTATCTTGACGCGTCACCACTGAAAATGGATCAATGGATATCCCATGAATAAAGTGCTTATCGTGGATGATCATCCGGTCATTCGCTTGGCCGTACGTATGTTGATGGAGCGTCATGGATATGAAGTAGTGGCCGAAACCGATAACGGTGTGGATGCGCTGCAGATGACCAGGGACTATATACCCGATATCGTCGTGCTCGATATCGGCATACCCAAGCTCGATGGGCTGGAAGTGATTGCCCGCATGACGGCGGCCAGTCCCGGAAGCAAGGTCCTGGTACTGACTTCCCAGGCGCCCGGACACTTTTCCATGCGCTGCATGCAGGCCGGTGCAGCCGGATACGTCTGCAAGCAACAGGAACTCACCGAGTTGCTGAGTGCGATCAAGGCTGTGCTATCCGGCTACAGCTACTTTCCCAACCAGGCGCTGCACAAGACACGCAGCGGGGTGAGTGGGGGCAGTGAAAGCGAAATGGTGGAGCGCTTGTCCGGGCGCGAGATGATGGTGTTGCAGCAGCTGGCGAGAGGGCGAACCAACAAGGAAATCGCCGATAGCATGTTTCTCAGCAACAAGACCGTCAGCACCTACAAGACGCGCCTGTTGCTCAAGCTCAATGCACGTTCCCTGGTCGACCTGATCGAGCTGGCCCAGCGTCATGGTCTGGCGTGAACACCACGGGTGTCCCTGCCCGCCACCCGGGGTGATGCGGCTCAGAAATCGTAATCGAAATCTGCCAGTTGTCGCTGCAGCCGACGCTCTTCGAGCAAGTTGTCGATGGTGCGGCGCTTGCTCAGGTTGGTTTTGGCAGGTTCGGCCTGGGGTTCAGCATCGTCATCGGCTGCGAAGTCTTCGTCGATCAGTTCGTCTTTGTCGGTACTCATGCATCGCTCCACGGCAAGGGGGCCTTTCGCCGTCCTTATAGCGAGAATCCTGGAACCGGTAAAAAAGATTTTTTCAATCGAGCGATCTGTTTTTTTGCTAAAGCGTCAATCGTCCGAGGTCTTGTGCCGGTAGTCGCACAGGTCCTCGATGCGGCAGCTGCCACAGCGAGGCTTGCGTGCCTGGCACACATAGCGGCCATGCAGGATGAGCCAGTGATGCGCGTCCAGCAGATAGTCCCTGGGTACGAACTTCAGCAGCTTCTTCTCCACTTCCACCACATTCTTGCCCGGCGCGATGCCGGTCCGGTTGCTGACCCTGAAAATGTGAGTGTCCACGGCCATCGCCAGTTGCCGGAACGCGGTGTTGAGGACCACGTTGGCGGTTTTGCGACCCACTCCGGGCAACGCTTCGAGCGCTTCGCGGGTCTGCGGGACTTCGCTGCCATGTCGTTCGATCAACAGGCGGCAGGTCTCGATGACGTTCTTGGCCTTGCTGTTGTAGAGGCCGATGGTCTTGATGTATTCGCTGAGCCCCTCAACACCCAGTGCCAGGATCGCTTGCGGGGTGTTGGCGACCGGATACAGCCGCGCGGTCGCCTTGTTCACGCTCACGTCGGTGGCCTGCGCCGAGAGAATCACCGCGATGAGCAGCTCGAACGGTGTGGCATAGGCCAGCTCGGTCTTGGGGTCGGGGTTGTCTTCGTGCAGCCTGCGAAAGATCTCCAGGCGTTTGGCGGCGTTCATGAGGCTTGATGCGTTCCTAGAGGCTTTCCTGGGGGACTTGAAGCGCAGGGCAGGACGCAGGCCGCGCCGGATCGGGCGTGCACCCTGGAAATCGGCCAGCGACTTCCGGGGTGCATCGCAGCGTCACTTGATGCGCTGACCGGGCTTGGCGCCACTGTCGGGGCTGAGCAGGTAGATTTCCTCGCCGCCAGGACCCGCCGCCATGACCATGCCTTCGGACACGCCGAAACGCATCTTGCGCGGTTTCAGGTTGGCCACCATCATCGTCAGCCGGCCTTCGAGCTGGGAAGGGTCCGGGTACGCCGACTTGATACCGGAAAACACGTTGCGCTGCTCGTCACCGATGTCGAGGGTCAACTGCAGCAGCTTGTCGGCGCCTGCTACCGCCTGTGCCTTGACGATCAAGGCCACGCGCAGGTCCACCGCAGCGAAGGTATCGAACTCGATTTCAGCCGCCAGTGGATCCTTGCCCAGCTCCCCGTTACCCGTCGGCGCCTTGGCCTCGGCGGCCAGCAGATCTTCCTTGCTGGCGGCAACCATGGCTTCGATCTTGGCCGGCTCGATGCGGCTCATCAGCGCTTTGAATGGGTTCAGGGTGTGGTTTTCCAGGCGCGACAGATGGTCGTTCCAGGTCAACGGCGCGACGTTGAGGAAGGCCTCGGCGTCGGCCGCCAGCGCCGGCAGTACCGGCTTGAGGAAGATCACCAGTTGGCGGAACAGATTGATGCCCTGGGCGCAGATGGCCTGGACCTCGTCCTGCTTGCCTTCCTGCTTGGCCAGCGACCAGGGCGCCTTGTCGGCGATCCAGGCGTTGGCGCGATCGGCCAGCGCCATGATCTCGCGCATGGCGCGGCCGAAGTCACGGGCTTCATAGGCCTCGGCGATCGACGGCGCGGCGCTCAGGAAGGCTTCGGTCAGCGCTGGTGCGGCATCACCCGCGACCATCACGCCGGCGTTGCCCTTGTGGATGAAGCCGGCGCAACGGCTGGCGATGTTCACCACCTTGCCGATCAGGTCCGAATTGACCTTCTGCACGAAGTCGTCCAGGTTCAGATCGAGGTCGTCCACGCCACGGCCGAGCTTGGCCGCGTAATAGTAGCGCAGGTACTCGGGCTGAAGGTGGTCGAGGTAGGTGCGCGCCTTGATGAAGGTGCCGCGCGATTTCGACATCTTCGCGCCATTCACGGTCAGGTAGCCGTGCACGTTCACGGCCGTGGGTTTGCGATAGCCGGCGCCTTCGAGCATGGCTGGCCAGAACAGGGCATGGAAGTTGACGATGTCCTTGCCGATGAAGTGATACAGCTCGGCGCTGGAGCCCTCGTTCCAGAAGCCGTCGAAGTCCAGTTCCGGACGGCGGGCGCACAGGTTCTTGAAGCTGGCCATGTAGCCGATCGGCGCGTCCAGCCACACGTAGAAGTACTTGCCGGGCTCACCGGGAATCTCGAAACCGAAGTAGGGCGCGTCGCGGGAGATGTCCCACTCCTGCAGCCCGGCGTCCAGCCACTCGGCGAGCTTGTTGGCCACTGCGTCCTGCAGGGTACCGCTGCGCGTCCACTGCTCGAGCATGGCCTGGAAGTCGGGCAGCTTGAAGAAGAAGTGCTGGGAGTCGCGCAGCACCGGGGTGGCGCCGGAGATGGCCGACTTGGGATCCTTCAGCTCGGTAGGTGCATAGGTGGCACCGCATTTCTCGCAGTTGTCACCGTATTGATCTTCGGCCGCGCATTTGGGGCAGGTGCCCTTGATGAAGCGGTCGGCCAGGAACATGCCTTTTTCCGGATCGTAGTACTGGGTCACGGAACGGTTGGCGATGTGCCCGGCCTCGCGCAGGCGGGTGTAGATCAGGCTGGACAGCTCGCGGTTTTCTTCGCTGTGGGTGGAATGGAAGTTGTCGAAGTCCACCAGGAAATCGGCGAAGTCCGCGCTGTGTTCGGCCTGAACATTGGCGATCAGTTGCTCGGGGGTGATGCCTTCCTTTTCCGCGCGCAGCATGATGGCCGAGCCATGGGCGTCGTCGGCGCAGACGTAGATGCACTGGTGGCCACGCAGCTTCTGGAAGCGTACCCACATGTCCGTCTGGATGTACTCCAGCATATGGCCAAGATGGATGGATCCATTGGCGTAGGGCAGGGCGCTGGTGACGAGAATCTGACGTGGCTCGGACATGGTGGCTCGGCTACTTATCTGGCGACGGGTAAAATGAGGATGATCGGCCACTATAAAGGGCTGGCGCAGATATTTCATCCCGCAGACGCATCGCCGTCCCCTGACGGGGTAGCATAGGCGCCTGTTTCATCTCTTCGAATACTTCACGGGAGTCTCCATGAGTGTCGTCACACCTGCTGCCATCGAAGGCGTGCTGCGCCAGTACACCGATCCCTACCTGAATCAGGACCCAGTCAGTGCCGGTTGCGTACGCGCCATCGACATTCGGGACGGGCGGGTCAGCGTGCAGCTGCAATTGGGTTACGCCGCCAAGCTGTTCAGCAATGGCTGGGCTCAGGTGTTGCAGACGGCGATCGAAAACCTCGAAGGTGTGACCGCGGCGCAGGTGAACGTCGAGACCCGCATCGTCGCGCACAAGGCCCAGGCCCAGGTGCCCGCGTTGGCCAACGTGAAGAACGTGATCGCCGTGGCTTCCGGCAAGGGGGGGGTGGGCAAGTCCACCACCGCAGCGAACCTGGCGCTGGCCCTGGCGCGCGAAGGTGCGCGGGTCGGTATCCTGGACGCCGACATCTATGGTCCGAGTCAGGGCGTGATGTTCGGGATCGCCGAGGGCACGCGTCCGCAGATCCGCGACCAGAAGTGGTTCGTGCCGATCGAGGCCCATGGTGTAGAGGTGATGTCCATGGCGTTTCTCACCGATGACAACACGCCCATGGTGTGGCGTGGGCCGATGGTCTCCGGGGCTTTGCAACAACTGGTGACCCAGACCGCCTGGGATGACCTCGATTACCTGGTGATCGACATGCCGCCCGGGACGGGCGATATCCAGCTGACCCTGGCGCAGAAGGTGCCCGTGGCAGGTTCGGTGGTCGTGACCACGCCCCAGGACCTGGCCCTGCTCGATGCCAGGAAAGGCGTCGAGATGTTCCGCAAGGTCAATATTCCGGTGTTGGGCGTGGTAGAGAACATGGCCGTGCACATCTGTTCGAACTGTGGCCATGCCGAGCATCTGTTCGGTGAAGGGGGAGGCGCGAAGCTGGCGCAGCAGTACGGTGTGGATGTGCTGGCCTCGCTGCCGCTGTCGATGCTGATCCGCGAGCAAGCCGACAGTGGCAAGCCGACGGCCATCGCCGAGCCGGACAGCCAGATCGCCATGGTCTATCAGGAGCTGGCGCGTCAGGTCGGGGCGCGCATCGTGCTGCAAGAGGCCGCGGCGCCCGCCATGCCGAGCATCACCATCAGCGAGGATTGAAAGCGACAACGCCCTGGGTGCGAATGGGTTCGCGCCTGGGTGCGAACACGTTCTTCCGGGCATGAAAAAACCCGCCAGAAGGCGGGTTCTTTCACAGCGACGAAGCTAAATCGACTTAGGCGATTTGAACTTCTTCAGCCTGCATACCTTTCTGGCCGCGGGTAGCGACGAAGGTAACAGCCTGGCCTTCTTTCAGGGTTTTGAAGCCGTCAGCCTGGATGGCTTTGAAGTGTACGAACAGATCGTCACCGGACTGAGGGGTGATGAAGCCGTAGCCTTTTTCATCGTTGAACCACTTGACGGTACCGGATTGGCGGTTGGACATGTGTCTGTCTCCTTGGACAAAGTAGATTTCGGCTCAGGAAATGCCCTGGCCGGGACTGAGTGCAAAGAGAGCGGAAAATTCAGCGATGGGCCGATCAGGATCGTGCATCTAACAGATTCTCGGTGTCACGTGCAGCACAGTGGCGTCACCTTACCCCACTTTGCGCAAGCTGCCAATGGCCAACAGCGGCTTTGATGAAAATCGTTCTGCACCGCCGCAGCCCCTGTCCTGCATGGGGTCGAGGCAGGAAACTTTATCGTGTGAGCCAGGACCGGTAAGATGCGCTTCTCGTTTTTCATCCCGACCTTTCAGGACAGCCCGCCATGAGCATCAAATCGGACAAGTGGATTCGCCGCATGGCGCAAGAACACGGCATGATCGAACCTTTCGTCGAGCGTCAGGTGCGCGGCGAACAGGACAGCCGGGTGATCTCGTTCGGTGTCTCCAGCTACGGCTACGATGTGCGCTGCGCAGACGAGTTCAAGGTGTTCACCAACATCAATTCGGCGACGGTCGACCCGAAGAACTTCGACGCCGGCAGCTTCGTCGACATCAAGAGCGATGTCTGCATCATTCCGCCGAACTCCTTCGCCCTGGCCCGCACCGTCGAATACTTCCGCATCCCCCGTGACGTGCTGACCATCTGCCTGGGCAAGAGCACCTATGCGCGCTGCGGCATCATCGTCAACGTCACGCCGCTGGAGCCGGAGTGGGAAGGCCATGTCACCCTGGAATTCTCCAACACCACCACCTTGCCGGCGAAGATCTATGCCAACGAAGGCGTCGCACAGATGCTCTTCCTGCAATCGGACGAGGCGTGCGAAGTGTCCTATCGCGACCGCGGCGGCAAGTACCAGGGGCAGCGCGGCGTGACGCTGCCGCGTACCTGATCCGACGAAGCGCGGGAATTAGTTCTCGTTTTACCACTCCAAACAGTGACTCCCCGACGCGCATAACGCGCACCGGCCCTGTCTGGAGCAGCCCATGAAACTCGACCCTGCAATCAGCGCCAAACTGGCTGGCCTGCAGCCGAACCAGATCGGCATGCTGGCGTGGACCCTTCTGGCGCATCCCCCTGTGCATCTGCACCTTGGGGGTGTACCGCACCAGCCCGACCCCGATCCCTCGCCCTCCGAACCTGGCGAGCCAACCATCCCCGACCAGCCGCCGCCCACGCCGATGGCCTGATCATCCCGGTAGGGCCCAGACCTGTTCGTCGCCTGTCACGAACAGGCGGGTGCCGGCCTCGGGCTCCAGCGTCCAGCCCCCGGTGAACTCTCCGAATGCCGGTAGCAGGCTGACCTGCGCATTGAATACGAAGCAGGGCAGGCGCAAGCGCTGCCGGCCTCTTCCCCGCAGCACGCAGGCAGGGTGGATGTGTCCGGCGATCACCGCCAGGGTGTCGTGCGGTCCTGGCTCGTGTTGCAACGCGAATGGGCCCATTTCGAAGGGCTCGTCCACCACCTTGATGCCCAGCTCCTGGGGTGGGTCCCCCGCGTGGCGATCATGATTGCCGCGCACCAGAATCACTTCCAGCTGCGGGTGCTGGGCGCGCCAGGCGTCGAGTCGCGCCAGCGTCGCGGGCGCTCGCGCCGTACGGGCGTGGAGGAAGTCCCCCAGCACGATCAAGCGTCGACAGTCGTAGTGGTTCAGCAGAAGGTCCAGTCGCGCCAGGGTCGCTTGCGTGGTGCCCCGCGGGACGGGCTGGTGCAAGGCGCGATAGCTGGCGGCCTTGCCGATGTGCACGTCCGCTACCAGAAGGGCCTTGCGGTCGGGCCAGTAAAGCGCCTTTTCAGGCAGAAGCCAAAGTGATTCGCCACAGTGCTCGATGACCAGATGTTGCACGTCTGAAGATGCCTCCGGGGTTCCCTGAACCCTGTCATGTGCGATTGGCCGCTTTTTCCAGATCCGCGACCATGCGGGCGATGCGGTCGGCGAGTTTCTCCGTGCTCAGCGTTTCACGCAGGCCTTCCACCAACAGGGCGAACGCCAACGGGCCGGGACGCTGCAGTTCGTGAAGGTCCAGCGTGAGCCCAGCCATTTTCCGTAACTGGTGGCTCAATCGCTCGATTTCCAGTTCCTCCATGAGCACTTCGTCGCGGGCCTGGCCCAGAAGCAGGTTACCGGCATCGTGCTTGCGAAACACCTCGTAGAACAGCCCGCTGGAGGCCTGGATCTGGCGGGTGCTCTTCTGCGCAGCCGGATAGCCGCCGAACACCAATCCGGCGATCTGGGCGATCTCGCGAAAGCGGCGCAAGGCCATTTCGCCCGCGTTCAGGCTGGCCAGAACATCCTCCAGCAGGTCCTGCACCGACAGCGCCTCGGGCAGATAGGCCGCCCAATCCACCGCACTGGCGGCCAGCAGTTCGAAGCCATAGTCGTTGACGGCGATCGATACCGACAAAGGCTGCTGTCGGCTGACCCGCCAAGCGATCAGGTTGGCCAGGCCGAGATTGGCCATGCGCCCGGCGAACGGGTAGACGAACAGGTGCCAGCCCTGGCGGGTGTGGAGTGTCTCGGCCAGCAAGGTGCGCTGGGTGGGTAGCGCCGACCAACCGGCTTGCAGTACCAGCAATGGCCGCACGGCGCGCATTTCCGGACCGTCGAAGTGGCCATGGGCGGCACGGTCGAGGCGCTCGACCAACGCTTCGGCCAGTTCGCTGGAGAGCGGCATGCGCCCGCCATTCCAGCGCGCCACTGCCGCCTTGCGCGCCGTGCTGCGGCGCACGTAGGCGGTCATGTTCTCGACTCTCACCAATTCCAGGATGCGCCCACCGAACAGCAAGGTATCGCCGGGCTTGAGGCGGGCGATGAAGGATTCCTCGACGCTGCCCAAGGATTTGCCGCCACCCCCCTTGCTCCAGTATTTCAGTTGCAGGCTGGCATCGCTGACGATGGTGCCGATGCCCATCCGGTGGCGGCGGGCCAGTCGCTCGGTGGCCACTCTCCAGACACCGTCAGGGTGTACTTCGACGCGCTGGTAATCCGGGTAAGCCGTCAGCGAACTGCCCCCATGGCGCACGAACGCCAGCGCCCATTGCCATTGTGCGTCCTGCAGGTCGTGAAAGGCCCAGGTGCTGCGCACCTCCTCGAATAATTGCTCGGGTCGAAAGCCACTGCCCAGCGCCATGCTGACCAAGTGCTGGACCAGTACGTCCATGCTCAGGCGAGGCGAGCGCCGAGCTTCGATCTGCCCGGCGAGCAGTGCCTCTCGGGCAGCAGCGGCCTCCACCAGTTCGAGGCTATGGGTCGGCACCAGAGTCACCCGCGAGGTGCGGCCAGGCGCATGGCCCGAGCGCCCCGCACGTTGCAGCAGGCGTGCCACGCCCTTGGCCGAACCGATCTGCAGCACCCGTTCGACCGGCAGGAAATCCACGCCCAGGTCCAGGCTGGAGGTGCAGATCACCGCCTTGAGCGTGCCTTCCTTCAGGCTGCGCTCCACCCAGTCGCGGGTATGGCGCGCCAGCGATGCATGGTGCAGGGCGATCAGGCCTGCCCAGTCGGGCCGGGCATCGAGCAGCGCCTGGTACCAGAGTTCGGCCTGGGCACGGGTATTGGTGAATACCAGGCTGCTGGCGCTGGCTTCGAGCTCGGCGCTGACCTGGGGCAGCATTTTCAACCCCATGTGCCCGGCCCAGGGAAACCGTTCGATTTCGCCGGGCAGCAGGGTGTCCACCTGAATGCGCTTGTCCTGCCGCCCGCGCACCAGGCGCCCACCGGCTGGCAGTAGCACCTCGAGCGCATGCGGCAGATTGCCCAGGGTCGCCGACAGCCCCCATACCACCAGCTGCGGTTGCCAACGCCGCAGCCGTGCCAGCGCCAGTTGCAGTTGCACGCCGCGTTTGTTGCCCAGCAGTTCGTGCCACTCGTCCACCACCACCATGCGCAGGTCAGCGAAATCGCGCTCGGCGTGTTCTCGCGTCAGCAGCAGGGTCAGGCTTTCAGGGGTGGTCACAAGGGTACTGGGCAGACGTCGGCTCTGCCGCGCACGTTCGGCGCTGGAGGTATCGCCACTGCGCACGCCGATGCTCCAGGGCAGCCCCAACTCATCGACCGGTGCCTGGAGGGCACGCGCGGTATCGCTGGCCAGGGCGCGCATGGGCGTGATCCACAGCACCTGCAGGGGGGCCGGGTGGCGTCCAGCCACGGGGCGGGCGAACGCGCGCAAGGCGCCGAGCCAGACGGCATAGGTCTTGCCGCTGCCGGTACTGGCGTGCAGCAGACCTGACTCGCCGCGTTCCACTGCGGCCCACACCGTGCGCTGGAAGGCGAAGGGCGTCCAGCCTCGGGCTTTGAACCAGCGGTTGGCGAGGTCGGAAGAATCGGGCATCGGCGGCCGGTCTCGTCGAAGACTGTGCTTCTACAGACCCGCCAGCCTACGGTTTGGTTTGATTCGAATCAGTTGGACAGCAGGTAACCGCTGCGACAGACCTGTTCCCCGGCGACGTGGGCGACGACCATGCCGGTGGTCGCCATGCGCCGTACGCTGCGCGCGTACAACAGCCCCGCCTGGACATTGCGCACAGGCGTCACCTGGTCGCTGAGCGGGTCGATGACTTCGGCAACCAGAGTGCCCGGCTCCAGATACTGGCCAGGCATCGCCTGGAACACCAGCAACCCGCCCTGGGGCGCAATCAGCGGCTCCACCGCCGCCAGCGGCGTCGCCGGATAGGGCAGGGCCGGCAGAGCGGGGACCTGGCCGCTGATCACACCGCGCAGGGTGAGAAAGTCCAGGATCGCCTGGCAGTCCTGGCTGGCCAGCGCATGGTCGACATCGGCCTGGCCGCGCAGCTCGACCGTGACCGCCAGGGTGCCTAGTGGAATCGGGAAGCGCTTGCCGAAGCGCTGTTGCAAGGCCCACCACAGCAGGCTGAAGCATTCGTCGAAGGATTGCCCGCCCGAATCGGTGGCCAGCAGGCTGGCCTGCGCGCGCAGGTAGCGCGCCAGCGGTTCGATCTCCGGCCAGGCGTCCGGGGTGGTGTACAGGTGCGCGACGGCCTCGAAGTCGCAGTGCAGATCCAGCACCAGCTCGGCGTCGCAGGCCAGGCGCTGCAATGCCAGGCGTTGGGCCTGCAGCGGGGTGCCGGGTCGATGGGCCTCGAGGCCGCGACGCAGGTGGCTGCGAATCAGCGCCAGGTTGTGCTGCGGGTCCTGGTTCAGCAGTGGCTCGACCGCATCGCCGATGCTGTCGGACAGGTCGAGGAAGCGACGGTTGAAGTTCTCGCCACTGTGCAACTCGAAACGACCCAGGGGTGCGTCCAGCAGCACCTGCTGCAAACCCACCGGATTGGCCACCGGCACCAGCACCACCTCGCGCTGCAACAGACCCTGTTCGTGCAGCGTGCGCAGGCGTTGTTTCAGGTGCCAGGCTACGAGCATGCCGGGCAATTCGTCGGCGTGCAGCGAGGCCTGGATGTACACCTTGCCCTGGCCTTCAGGGCCGAAATGGAAGCTGTGCAACTGGCGTTCGATACCGGGAGCGGGTGACAGCAGGTCGTGGATCAGATGGCGCATGGGAATCCTGAAAGAGGCAGCGCCTGAACGTATGAGCGCAGATGCAAGCATACACTCGGCGAGTTTGCCTGTGCGCCGTCTCGTGCATCGAGGTCGAAGGCTCAGCTCGGACCCAGCAGACTCTGCAGGGTGGCAAGGTCGTCGGCTTCTTCCACCGGCTTGTCCAGTCGCCAGCGCAGCATCCGCGGGAAGCGCACAGCGATGCCGCTCTTGTGCCGCTTGGACAGGGCGATACCTTCGAACCCCAGCTCGAACACCAGCGTGGGCTTGACGCTGCGCACCGGGCCGAAGGTTTCGACGGTGGTCTTGCGGATGATCGCATCGACCTTGCGCATTTCTTCGTCGCTCAAGCCCGAGTAGGCCTTGGCGAACGGTACCAGGCTGCGTTCAGGGGCGCCGGCCGGCGCATCCCAGACGGCGAAGGTGTAGTCGCTGTAGAGGCTCGCCCGCCGTCCATGGCCGCGCTGGGCGTAGATCAGCACGGCATCCACGCTGAAGGGGTCGATCTTCCATTTCCACCAAATGCCGAGGTCCTTGGTCCGGCCAACCCCATACAGCGCGTCGCGCTTCTTCAGCATCAAGCCTTCCACGCCCAGGTCGCGCGATTGCTCGCGCTGTTCGGCCAGCCCCGACCAGTCCTCGGCCGTGAGCAGCGGCGACAGCAACACGGGGGCCAAGGGGTAGTCCTCGAGCAGCCGCTCCAACTGCGCCCGCCGTTCGTGCTGGGGCCGGCTACGCCAGTCGTGGCCCTGCCATTCGAGCAGGTCGTAGGCTTGCAGGACGACCGGCGCGTCGGCCAGCAACTTCTTGCCCAGGGTCTTGCGGCCCAGGCGCTGTTGCAGCAGGGCGAAGGGCTGGACGCACGCTACGCCGTCGCTGGCGCTGGGTTTCCAGACGAGGATCTCGCCATCGAGGACCACGCCGTCCGGCAGTGTCTCGGTCAGGCTGTGCAACTCGGGAAAACGCTCGGTGACCAGTTCCTCACCCCGCGACCAGATCCACAATTGACCGTCACGCTTGACCACCTGGGCACGAATGCCATCCCACTTCCACTCCACCTGCCAATCCGCCACGTTACCCAGCAGCGCCGCGAAGGCATCTACCGGAGCCTGCAGGGGGTGAGCCAGGAAGAAGGGATAGGGCTGGCCGCCGCGTTGGGCATGTTCATCCTCCGACTCCGGGGCGATCAGCCTCAGGTAGCTGTCGGCGCTCGGCCGATGGCTCAGGTCGGTGTAGCCGACCAGACGCTGCGCTATACGCTTGGCGTCGAGTTCGCACAGCTGCGCCAGTGCACGCGTGACCAGCAGTTTGGAAACGCCGACCCTGAAGCTGCCGGTGATCAGCTTCAGGCACAGCATCAGGCTGGGACGGTCCAGGCGCGACCAGAGCTGCGGCAGGCGGTCGTTGACGACTTCCGGCGGTTGGCCGCGCAGGGGCAGCAGGTAGGCCTCGACCCACTGGGCCAGTCCTTCGTCGCTGTCGTGATCGTTCTGCGGAAGCAGCAAGGAGATGGTTTCGGCCAGGTCGCCCACCGACTGGTAGCTCTCTTCGAACAGCCAGTCCGGCAGACCGGCCATGGCCGTGGCCAGTTCGCGCAGCAGGCGGGTCGGCACCAGCTGGCGCGGACGCCCGCCGGCCAGGAAATACACGGCCCAGGCGGCATCGGCCGCAGGGGCTTGCGCGAAATAGTCGCGCAGCGCGCGCAGCTTGGCATTGCTGGAGGTCGTGGCGTCCAGGCGCAGGTACAGCTCGGCGAACGCCTTCATGGTGCAGGCTCCCCACTCGGCGTATCGTCTTCATCGCCATACTCGGTGACGAACGCCCGGGCATCCAGGCCCTGTTCGCAGAGGTAGCGCACCAGCACGCCCACCGACCCATGGGTGACCATCACTCGCTCGGCGCCGGTCTGGCCGATCGCCCACAAGAGCCCCGGCCAATCGGCGTGGTCGGACAACACGAACCCTCTGTCCACCCCGCGCCGGCGACGGGTGCCGCGCAGCAGCATCCAGCCACTGGCGAACGCATCGCTGTAGTCGCCGAAGCGGCGCATCCAGCTGCTGCCCCCGGCCGAGGGCGGTGCCAGCACCAGGGCCTGGCGCACCAACGGATCGTTGCGGGGAATGTCTCCGGCGTAGCGTGTCTCGGGCAGGGCAATGCCCGCTTCGCGGTAGACCCGGTTGAGCGGCTCGACGGCGCCGTGCACCAGAATCGGACCGATGCTGGGGTCCAGTCCGTGCAGGATGCGCTGGGCTTTGCCGAAGGAGTAGCAGAACAGCACACTGGCCTTGCTCTGGTCGCGATTGCCGCGCCACCACTGGTTGATGTCGGCGAAAATCTCGGCCTGGGACGGCCAGCGATAGATCGGCAGGCCGAACGTGGATTCGGTGATGAAGGTATGGCAACGCACCGGTTCGAAGGGTGCGCAGGTGCCGTCGGGCTCGACCTTGTAGTCGCCCGAGGCGACCCACACCTCGCCCTGATATTCCAGGCGAACCTGCGCCGAGCCCAGTACGTGCCCTGCCGGGTGAAAACTCAGGGTCACACCGTGGTGCACCAGGCGCTCACCGTAGGGCAGGGTCTGCAAGTCGATGTCCTGGCCCAGACGGCTGCGCAGGATGCCTGCGCCCGGCGCGGCGCACAGGTAGTGGCCATTGCCGGTGCGCGCGTGGTCGCCATGGCCGTGGGTAATCACCGCGCGGTCCACTGGACGCCACGGATCGATGTAGAAATCTCCGGGTGGGCAGTACAGGCCCTCGGGACGGGCGATGACGAGATCCATGGCATTCGCGCTGGCTGGGGTTATTGCTTAGGAGCGCGGCGTTTGCCAGGAAGTTCGGCCGGATCGGCCGTGGCCGGGCAACCCGAGAGGTCGCCCGGCCACGGGGTTAGCGGGCCGGAGACAGCGTCAGGCGCTGGTTGCCGTAGGCGCGGGCGAAATTCTGCGGTTGCAGCGGCAGGGTGGTGAAGCGCCCTTTGAACCAGGCGTCCAGGCCGTCGGCGAAATGTGCGCTGGCCGGGTTGCCGGACTGGCCGCTGCTGGTGAGCACCTGCAGGGGTTCGGCCTGGCCGAAGTCGACGATCATCCGCGCCGAGGCGGGCAGGTAGGTGTCGAAATCGCTGCCCCAGGCGTAGGGCGTCAGCGCCAGGGTGCTGAAGTCGCCGCCGGCGGCCATGGGCGCATGCTCGATGGCATCGCCCAGGCCCTGGTAATGCGCAGCGGGCCAGCGATAGGTGTGCAGCTTGCCCCACTGCCAGGCTTTGCGATCGCTACCGAGCCTGGCGATACCTTCGTCCATCGCCGCTGCCAGGCTGCGCGCCAGGATGGTCGGTTTGCCTTCCTTCTGCGGGGTGTTGACGTCGTCCCAGAACGGGCTGTCGTCGCGACCGAGCAGGTGGTCGGCCTGGGCCGAATACGCCTGCTGCGCGTTGCCGACGAATGCCTGCCACGCGGCGCTGGACTCCGGGCCCAACTCATCGAGGAAGGTCTGACGGGTCACGCTTTGCAGGAACAGTTCGTACAAGGCGGCGTCCGCCGACACTGGGCTCAAACGGCCGTCGAAGGCCTTCAACCGCGCCAGCGCTTCACGGGCCTTGTCACGCTGCCCGGCCGGCAGTGCATCGATGGCCTGCTTGAGTGGCACGGCCATGCCCGGCGCGTCGAACATGCGCTTGAGCTTGTCGGCCAGCAGCGTGACCTGGTCGTTCTGCAGGGCCATCACGCTGCGACCGTCGTGACGGCCGTTGCCTGCCAACTGGCCCAGGCGCTCGGCGCGTTCGGGGTAGTACCAGGAGCTCGACAGCTGCATGCCATAGCCCTTGGGCAGGCTGCGCTGATTGGCGTGACCGATCCAGCCGCTGGCCGGGTCCTGGTCATAGGGGTGCAGCATGGCGTCGGCGAAACCGTCCCAGTCGTAGCGGCCGTCCCAGCCGGGCGATGGCAGCAGCCCTTGGCCCTCGCGCCGGTTCGGGTAGCGTCCGCTGACCTGCCAGCCGCTGTGCTCGGCTTCGGCGAAGACGAAGTTCAACGCGGCGGCACCGACCTCGCGGGTGCTGTCGAAGGCGCGCTCTAGGTTGCTGGCACGGGTCAGGTCGAACAGGGCGTCCAGGCTGCGATCGTCCTTGAGCTGGGGCAGGTGCAGCGCGAGGCCGTAGCCGTTGCCGGGTTGGCCAAGCAGGGTGCCGTGACGGGTGTCGTAGAGCACCTCGCGCACTGGCCGCTGGCCGCGCACGAAGAAGGTTTCGTTGCGCCCGCGCGCGGCCAGCCATTTGCCATCGGCCAAGTAGGTGAGCTGGCTGCCTTGGCGGCGCAGTTGTTCGATGAACAGGTCCTGGTTGTCGGCCATCACCGCGCTGCTGCTCCACGCCAACTTGCCGTTGTAACCGGCCAGCACGATCGGTAGCCCGGGTAACGACAGCCCGGCGACCTGGTACTTGCCGGTGCGGATCTGCACCGGGCTGAGCGCCCAGGCGGCGCGGCTGTCACTGGCCAGCAGGCTCTTGCCGCTGCGGCTACGCTGGGGGCCCAGTGCCAGGTTGGCGGAGCCGGAGGCGCCGAGCAGGCCCAGATTGGCCAGTCGCTGACTGGCAACGGCCACTTCGCTCAGGCCGGCAACGCCCTTGGCGAGGTCGATGCCCTTGAGCTTGACGGTCTCGCCCTCGGCCAGCGCCTCGTCCGGCGCGCTCGGCAGCAGCCAGGCCAGCTTGTCGCTGCCGACTTTCTGCGCCAGGGTCAATGCCGACAGCTCTTCCTGCAGATTCACCGACTGGCTGAAGGCGTATAGGCTGAACACCAGTGCCGAGTCCTCGGGCTTCCAGTACTCGGGGCGATGGCCGCTGGCGGCGAGGTTGGCCGGCAGGGCATCGCGGTAGCGGAACAGGTAGGCATTGACGCCGCGTGCATAGACCTCGAAAAAGCGCTTCAGGCGCGGCGATGCGTCTGCATAAAGTTGCGCGGCGCTCTGCTTGAGATTGGCAGCGCGCATCAGGCGATCGATGTCCAGCGCCTCGGGCCCGGCGATCTCGGCCAGGCGGCCCTGCGCGAGCAGGCGCATGGCGACCATCTGCTCGATGCGATCGCCGGCATGCACGTAGCCCAAGCTGAACAGCGCGTCGTGGAAGCTGCTGCTTTCGATCAGGGGAGCCCCCGCCGCATTGCGCCGCACCGAGACGTTCTGTGCCAACCCCTTGAGTGCCTGCACGCCGGTGTCGGGCGGCACGCTGTCCTGGCGCGCGCCCACCTGGCAGCCGGCAAGCCCGAGTAGGCCGAGCAGCAAAGCGCCGAAGCCGAATCGCAAGCGCAGGGGGGGAAACACGGGGGCAGCCATGGGCGAAGTTCCTGAGGGGCGTGGCGGGGGAGGTGAAGGCGCTAAAGGTAGAGCGCCGTAGGGTTGGCTGCAAGAGGCTGGCAGCAATTGGCAGACCGAGCGGTAGTGTACCTGCCGCTCGGCGATTAGCGCGGGTTCAGGCGCCGTGGCATTTCTTGAATTTCTTCTCGCTGCCACATGGGCAGGGATCGTTGCGGCCTACGTCCTTCAGGGCGTTGCGTACCGGCTCCTGATGGCCGTGATTGCAGTGTGGGCCGTGCACATGGCCATGGTCATGTGCATGGTCGTGACCATGGTTGCAGTCTGGGCCATGGACATGGGGTTGCTGGGTCATTGCGGGTCACTCCGGTTTGAGATTACCGCGCATTATCTCACCACTTCGCGTCACATGCAGGTCCTGGTGCACGATCAGCCCCGTGGCCAGGTCCGCCTGCAACCTGTAGTCCAGAGGTTTGCTGCCTCGCAGCTTCTTGGCAAGGGGTTTGAGGAACTGCCAGAGGTTGGTGCGTACCTCGATCTTGAACGTGCGTCGCGAGTGTGCACCCACGCTGCGCCACAGGCTGACCTCGTCCTGCGCCAGCATCAGGTCGCCCAGGTGCACCTTGTAGCTTAAGTTGCGAATGAACAGACGGCTGTCGGTCGGGTTGTCGATGCGCAGATGCAGCACGAACAACTGCTGGTGCAGGCGCGCCTTGACCGTCTCCACCCGCACCAGGTGCACGTCGGGGCGAGCGCGATCGGTGTCGCCCCAGCTGGCGCATCCGCTCAGCCACGACAGGACGATTGCCAGCAGGACGTTCCGGCCAAGGGCGCTCACCGTCAGTGCCCGACATAGCTGGCGCAGCATTTCTTGAATTTCTGCCCACTGGCGCAGGGGCAGGGGTCGTTGCGTCCGGCGCGCAAGGGCACCGTGGGGTCGATGAAGAACCAGCGCCCATCGTTCTGCACGAAGGCCGAGCGCTCCCGGTGCTGGTGATCGCCCTGCAGGTCATGCCAGCGCGCAGTGAAGGTCACGAAGGCGTGTTCGGGCTGGCCGCCCAGAACCTCGGCCTGCTCCACGTCCAGTCCCAGCCAGGTGCTCTGAGCGCTCCAGGTCGCAATGCCCGCGCGGTCGAGTTCGGCTTGCTGGACCGGCAGGGTGGTGCTCACCAGGTAATCCACCAGGCCCAGCACGTAGGCGCTGTAGCGCGAGCGCATCAGCGCCTGGGCATCAGGCGCCGGCGTCCCGCTGTGATAGCGCCCGCAGCAGGCATCCAGAAGATTGCCGCTGCCGCAGGGGCAGACCGAAACGCTCATGTTGTCACCACCAGTACTTGCCGAAATTTTGCGGATTGGCCCAGAACTTGGCATTGAGCCAATCCGGGACCTGTTTGTAGTCGTGCAGGTCGTAGGTGAACAGGCTCAGCACCTGCTCCTGACGACGGAAGCGCTCGCTGGCCGACAGCGCCAGGGCGAAGAAGTCGGTGTCCTGCCAGCCGCAGGCAGCCAGATCTGCCAGCACGGCGACTCTGCTGGCATTGAGATTGCGGATACCCCCGAGCAGTTCCAGGCCGGTCCGCTTGGGCAGATGTTCCAGGCAATCGACCAGCACGGCGAGGTCGAAACGCCGTGCTGCCAGGTCCACCGGCAATGGACCCGGATCGCTCACGTAGATCTGCGCAGTCGGATGCGCCGCGGCGAAAGCGTCCAAGGCCGGGAAGCGCGAGCCGACCAGCAGCAGTCGAGCGGGGGCGAAGCGTTCGAGAAGGGCCGCCAGGGCCTGTTGCGGCGTGCGCTGGGAAAAACCGTCGGTCATTGCCAATCCTCGTTCAGGTCGCTCTAGACTAGCCGTCGCGGTGTGGCTGGCAAAGTGTTGTGTGCAAAGGCCAAGGTGCGTTGCCGGCAAAGGGTCTGGAGGTGCTCTTGGCGGCGTGACCATCTGTCATGCCCGGTTCGCTCGGGGGAACGCACACGATGAGGCCATGACCCAGAACGCCGGGGTCGATGTCTTGCGCTGAGGCACGAGGCTCGCACCCAGGCCTGCACGTCGATGTCCGCGCGGCCAGCGTCAGCCTTGGCTGACCCTGTTGCCGCACCTGCCACTGGCGTACGCCTCGGTGGGGCGTTACTGTTGGCGGCACGGCTCGCTGGATCGGGCCGCATGCCAACAACAAGGGTGTCGGGGGCGGGATATGAGCGTCATGCTGGGTCTGGGCAAAGCCCTGATGGTGCTGTTCTGGTGGGTACTGCTGGTCAACCTGGCCATGCCTCAGCCTGCGCCGTTCAGCCTGCTGATCAACGCGTTGGGCGTTGCGCTGCTGGCCGTGCACCTGCTGGAGATCGCGCTGTTCAACGCTGCCCTGCGCGGGCGCAGCCACCCCGGCTTCGATCGGGTGCAGATCCTATTGACCGGCATTTTTCACGTCATGTCCATTCCCCGTCCACTGGAGCCTGCGCGCCATGAATAAACTGATGTTACTGGCCGCGTTGGCCGCCCCGCTGGCCCAGGCCGAGAGTCTGCAAGTCGCCGAGCATTCCATGCTGCGACTGCCGAACAAATCCTCCAGCGTGCACCTGGATCGGCTGGACATCGCCGATTCGGCGACGCTGCTGTTGCCAGCCTCGCTGACCACGTTGAAAGTGGACCACCTGGTACTGGGGCGCGAGGCGCGTATCGCCATCGCTCCAGCGCCGACCGCCTTGAGCTTCGAAGTCGAGACGGCACAGCTGGGTGTGGGCAGTGAAATCAGCGCTCTAGGTGCCCCCGGCACCTATGAGCGCGCTGCGCGCCCCGGTCGCGACCTGGATCTGCGGTTGCAGTCGCTCGATGCCGAGCAGTTGGCCATCGACGCCCGAGGGGGCGCCGGTGCACCGGGCTTCGCTGGTCTGGATGGCGGCAATGGCAGCCCTGGTGGGTGCACCTGGGGTACTGCCAGCCGTGGGGCAAATGGCCACAATGGCAGCGATGGCCATGATGGCGCGGCAGGGGGACGAGTGCGCCTGGCCGTACCCGCGGACTTCCCCGACACGCGCATCGCGGTCCGCGTGGACGGCGGTGCGCCGGGTCAGCCGGGGGCAGCCGGCAAGGCCGGGCGGGGTGGGGCGAGCAAGGGTTGCCTGGTCTATCGCACCGCAGCCGCCAGTGACGGCCGCGAGGGGCTGCCAGGACAACCCGGCCTGGCAGGGGCGGCAGGTGAGCTGATCCTGCAACCGATACGCTGACCGGCGCATCGTTCACGCGGGGCCCCAGGCCGCCCCGCGTCAGTCATGGCATCAGGCGCGAGCTGGCGACCGCTACCACTGCCAAGCCCAGCAACAGGTTGCCGCCGACCATTCGTCGGATCCTGCCCATCACGGCGGCGCCCGTCGCCCAGTCTTCTGTCTGCACGGCGCTGCGAAGCTCCGGCAGCAGCAGCGCCTGCACCCGCATGAACAGGGCGAACATCGCGATGCCCCCGCCTATCATGACCTGCACATGGCGCGGTGCGGCATCCAGGCCGCCGAAGCGCAGGTGCAGCATACCGATGCCACTGATCGCCAGTATCACCACCGCAAGCCAGACCCATCCGAAGAAGCGTCGGAAAACTTCCAGCCACAAGCGCAGCCGCTGCGGCCCTTCCAGCGCCACGCCCGTTGCAGGGCGCAGCACCACCCAGGCGAAGAACATGCCGCCGACCCAGATCGAAGCGGCCAGGACATGCAACGTGTAGGGCAAGGCAAAGGCGAGCATCCAGATCTCCATGGGGCATCGAGGGCAATGACGGGGTATGATAGCCGCCCGATGCAAAACACTGAAAATATATCCAGCCCTTCGGGCGCCCCCACACCATGATCAGCAATGAACTAAAAGCCACCATCCAGGGCGCCTACTCGCGTTTTCTCGAAGCCAAGAGCCTCAAGCCGCGGTACGGCCAGCGCCTGATGATCGCCGAAGTCGCCAAGGTGCTCGGCGACATCGCCACCGACGAGGAAGGTCGCCGTGCCGGCGAGCCCGCCGTGGTCGCGGTGGAGGCCGGCACCGGTACCGGCAAGACCGTCGCCTACAGCCTCGCCGCGATTCCCGCCGCCAAGGCGGCGGGCAAGCGCCTGGTGATCGCTACCGCCACGGTCGCGCTGCAGGAGCAGATCGTCTTCAAGGACCTGCCCGACCTCATGCGCAACAGCGGCCTGAATTTCAGCTTCGCCCTGGCCAAGGGCCGTGGCCGCTACCTGTGCCTGTCCAAGCTCGATGTCCTGTTGCAGGAGGGGCATGCCCAGTCGGCCACTGCCCAGCTGTTCGAAGAGGAAGGCTTCCACATCGAGGTGGACGAGCGCAGCCAGAAGCTGTTCAACAGCATGATCGAGAAGCTTGCTGGCAATCGCTGGGACGGCGATCGCGACAGCTGGCCCGAAACCCTGGAAGACCAGGACTGGGCACGCCTGACCACCGATCACAGCCAATGCACCGGTCGGCATTGCCCGAACTTCCAGCAATGCGTGTTCTACAAGGCCCGCGAAGGCATGGGCAAGGTCGATGTCATCGTCACCAACCACGACATGGTCCTTGCCGACCTGGCCCTGGGCGGCGGTGCGGTGCTGCCCGACCCGCGCGACACGATGTACGTGTTCGACGAAGGCCATCACCTGCCCGACAAGGCGATTGGTCATTTCGCCCACTATTCGCGCCTGCGCTCGACGGCCGACTGGCTGGAGCAGACCGCCAAGAACCTGGCCAAGCTGCTGGCCCAGCATCCGCTGCCAGGCGACCTGGGCCGGCTGATCGAGCAGGTGCCGGAACTGGCCCGCGAGATCCGTACCCAGCAGCAGTTCATGTTCACCTTGTGCGAGCAGGTGGCCGATTTCCGCGTCGGCGAGGACATGGAAGGGCGCGATCGCCCGCGTTATCGGTTCGAGGGCGGGGTGGTGCCTGAGCAGATCCGCGAGGTCGGCATCGAGCTGAAGAAGGGCTTCGCCCGGCTCAACGACCTGTTCACGCGCCTGGCCGATCTGCTCAAGGAGGGTATGGATGGCGAGGTCAATATCGGCATCGCCAGCCACCAGGCCGAAGAGTGGTATCCGCTGTTCGGCAGCCTGGTCACCCGCGCCCAGGGTAACTGGGAACTGTGGACGGCCTTCACCGCCGAGGACCCGCAGGACAGCCCGCCCATGGCGCGCTGGCTGACCCTTGCCGAGAGCGGCGCGACGTTCGACATCGAGGTCAACGCCAGTCCGATCCTGGCGGCCGAGATGCTGCGTCGCAATCTGTGGCACGTGGCCTATGGCGCATTGGTGACTTCGGCGACGCTCACCGCCCTGGGCAAGTTCGATCGCTTCCGCATGCGCTCGGGGCTGCCACGCGATGCGGTCACCTGCGTGGTGCCCAGCCCGTTCGTGCATGGTGATGCCGGCTTGCTCAGGGTGCCGGACCTGGGCGCCGACCCGCGCGACGCCGCCGGCCACACCGCTGCGATCATTCGCGAACTGCCCGCCATCGTCGAAGACGCACGCGGCGCATTGGTACTGTTTTCCTCGCGCAAGCAGATGCAGGACGTGTTCGACGGGCTGGAGCGCGACTGGCGCAAGCGGGTGCTGATCCAGGGCAACCTGTCCAAGCAGGAAACCCTGAACAAGCACAAGGCCCGGGTGGACGACGGGCAGCACAGCGTGCTGTTCGGCCTGGCCAGCTTCTCCGAGGGCGTCGACCTGCCGGGCGCCTACTGCGAGCATGTGGTGATCGCCAAGATCCCGTTCGCCGTGCCGGACGATCCGGTCGAGGCCGCCTTGGCCGAATGGATCGAGGCCCGAGGGGGCAATCCGTTCATGGAAATCGCCGTCCCCGACGCGTCCCTGCGCCTGATCCAGGCCTGCGGGCGGCTGCTGCGCACCGAGCAGGATCGCGGCATCATCACCCTGCTGGACCGGCGCCTGGTCACCCAGCGCTATGGCAAGGCTATTCTCAATGCACTGCCGCCCTTCCGGCGGGAGATTCAGTAAACCCCGGAGCACGACGTTCCGGTCCGTTGTCCATGACTCGATACGGGCCCATGAGGGCCTCGAAGGAGAGCCTCATCCACATGATCCGTCGCACCCTGCCCGTCATTCTCACGCTGCTGTGCAGCAGCTCGGTTCTGGCAGAGCAGCAGACGCTGTTCAGCTTCGTCCGTCCAACCTCGCTGGTCACGGTCACCACCGAGGACACCAGCATGCCCCAGTACAATGCGGAGCAGACGGCCGAGGGCGAGGTGCTACGCCGTGTGGTGTTCAACCCGGTGGCCAGGCCGACCTTGCGTCTGAGCCCGCAGGGCAGTGCATGGAACTGGTCGGGTGGCAAATTCCTCGCCCTGCGCTTGCAGAGCGCGCAAGACTGGGCACTGACCGTCGACCTGACCATCACCGGCAGCGATGGCCGTCGCCTGACCAGTCGCATCGACCTGCCAGCAGGCCCGGCGCAGACCGTGATGGTGCCACTGCAGGCCCGCTCGCCGCTCAGCCAGGGCATGCGCGCCGGCCCGCCGATGCCCTGGATCTACGAGGGCCAACGCCTGCTGCTGACCAGCAGCAGTGGCGAAGTGGACCTTACCCAGGTCGCCTCGCTCAGCCTGAGCATTCCCCAGCCCAGAGTCGCGCAGAATCTACTGGTCGAGCGAGTCGGTCTAGAGAGCGACGACCGCGCCGAGCGAGCCGCCTACGCCGAGTTGATCGATGCCTATGGGCAGTCCACACGCGGCCGTTGGCCGGAAAAGGTCGCCAACGACGAGCAGCTCAAGGCCGCCGATGCCCGAGAACAGGTGCAGCTCAAGCGCTGGCTGGCCGAACGCGAGGCACAGCAGCTCGACGCTTACGGCGGGACGCTGGCGGGCCAGGCCTTCGAGGCCAAAGGTTTTTTCCGCACCGAAAAGCGCGATGGGCGCTGGTATCTGGTGACACCCGAGGGGCATCCGTTCTACTCCCTGGGCGTCAATGCCGTTGCCGCCGATGCTGGGCGCACCTATGTCGCGGGGCGCGAGGGAATGTTCAAGGGGTTGCCGACACAGGGCGATCCGCTTTCGGCATTCTATGGCGAAGGCAACAACGACGACGGCAACGCTTCGTCCCAGGGCCGCGCTTTCAAGCAGGGTCGCTGGTACGACTTCTACGCCGCCAATCTGCAGCGCACCTACGGCGCGACCTGCCCACCGGTCGAACCGGATCAACCCACGGCGGCCTGCCCGGCGCCACAGTTCGATGCCGAGCGTTGGCAGGCGCATAGCCTGGACCGTCTGCTGGCGTGGGGTTTCAATACCTTGGGCAACTGGAGCGACCCGGCGTTGAGCGAGGCCGAGCGCATGCCCTACACCTTGCCCCTGTCGATCGTCGGCGACTATGCCAGCATCAGCACCGGGATGGACTGGTGGGGGCGCATGCCCGACCCTTTCGATCCGCGTTTTGCCATGGCCACCGAGCGTGCAGTGGCCATCGCCACGCGGGATCACCGCGACGATCCCTGGCTGATCGGCTACTTCGCCGACAACGAGCTGGCCTGGGCGGCGCCGGGCGACGATCCCAAGGCACGCTACGGCCTGGCCTTCGGCACCTTGCGTCTGACCACCGACGTGCCGGCCAAACGCGCCTTCCTCAAGCAGCTGCGCGACAAGTACCGTAACCAGGAAGGCTTGTCCAAGGCCTGGGGCATAGAACTCAAGGCGTGGGAACTCATGGAGGATCCCGGTTTCGAGGCGCCCCTGCCCAACCCGGAGCATCCGGAAATCAAGCGTGACTATCAGTATTTCCAGCAAGTCTTCGCCCAGACCTACTTCAAGACCATTTCCGATGCGCTGAAGTGGCACGCGCCCAATCACCTGCTGCTGGGCGGGCGCTATGCGATCAGTACCCCGGAGGCCGTGAAGGCCTGTGCCGAATTCTGCGACGTGATCAGTTTCAATTTCTACACGCTCAAGCCCGAGGACGGTTACGACTTCAGCCGCCTGGCCGAGCTCGACAAACCGGTACTGGTCTCCGAGTTCCAGTTCGGCTCGCGCGACAGAGGGCCGTTCTGGCCGGGTCCTGTGGAAGTGCCACGCGAAGAGGATCGTGGCCCGGCCTACGCTAATTTCCTCAAGGCCGCCATGGCTCAGCCCATGATCGTCGGGGCCCATTGGTTCCAGTATCTGGACCAGCCGGCCAGCGGGCGTCTGCTCGATGGCGAGAACGGCCACCTGGGCCTGGTGGCCATCACCGACATGGCCTATCCCGGCTTCGTCGACGCGGTGCGCAAAAGCAACCGGGAAACGCTCGACCAGTTGCGCAAGACGCTGGAGAAAAAACGTCCTAACTAATTTGGCCGCTTTCTGACAACCTTCCAGCCACATTCAGTAGGCAAACCTGCCAACTACTGAAACAATGCTCGCCTTTGTCTGGCAAGTGTTACAGGGAGCGGGCGGGTGCAGATCCAGGGTCACTATGAGCTGAAGTTCGAGGCGGTACGTGAGGCGTTCGCCGCGCTGTTCGACGCTCCCCAAGAGCGCGGAGCAGCGCTGTGCATACAGGTGGGCGGCGAGACCGTCGTCGACCTGTGGGCGGGTAGCGCCGACAAGGACGCAGCGCATGCCTGGCACAGTGACACCCTCGCCAACCTGTTTTCCTGCACCAAGACCTTCACTGCGGTGACGGCGTTGCAACTGGTGGGCGAGGGCAAGCTCGCACTGGACGTCCCTGTGGCGCGCTACTGGCCCGAATTCGCCCAGGCCGGCAAGGAAAGCGTCACCCTGCGCCAACTGCTCAGTCACCGTGCCGGTCTTCCCGCCATTCGCCGATTGCTACCTGGCGAGGCGCTCTATGACTGGCAGGCCATGGTCCAGGTGCTAGCGGCCGAGGCGCCATGGTGGACACCCGGCAGCGAACATGGCTACGCGGCGATCACCTACGGCTGGCTGATCGGCGAGTTGATTCGCCGCGCCGACGGGCGCAGTCCCGGCGAGTCCATCGTGGCCCGTACCGCGCGGCCCCTGGGGCTGGACTTCCACATCGGCCTGGCCGACGAAGAGTTCCACCGGGTCGCGCACATCTCCCGAGCGAAGGGCATCGCCGGCGATGCAGCGGCCCAGCGCCTGCTGCAGGTGACCCTGCGAGAGCCTGAGGCGCTGTCGACCCGCGCCTTCACCAACCCGCCGGCGATCCTCACCAGCACCAACAAGCCGGAGTGGCGCCGGATGCAGCAGCCTGCGGCCAATGGCCACGGCACTGCCCGCAGCCTGGCGGGTTTTTACGCCGGCCTGCTCGACGGCAGCCTGCTGGAGTCCGAGCTGCTCGATGAACTGACCCGCGAGCACAGTCGTGGACAGGACCGCACGTTGCTTACGCCGACTCGCTTCGGCCTGGGCTGCATGCTCGATCAGCCTGAGTTGGCCAATGCCACCTTCGGCCTGGGCGCCCGGGCATTCGGTCATCCCGGTGCGGGCGGATCGGTCGGCTTTGCCGACCCGGAGCGGGATGTCGCCTTTGGGTTCGTCACCAATACCCTCGGCCCTTACGTGCTGATGGATCCGCGTGCGCAGAAACTGGTGCGGGTGTTGGCCAGTTGCCTTTGATCGGGTAATGCGGGTAATGCCCGATTGCTTTGACTATCCTCAATGCCGACGCCACCTCGGGTGGGCAAAATCTCTTTTTAATTCATGGTGTATTGCTGATGTCTTCACATAAAACCTTAGCACTGGCCCTGTGCCTGGCCATGACCGGCTGCGCCAGCCAATCCCAGGAAGGCACCAAGAGCGGTGCCCTGAGTTGGTGGCCGTTCGGCTCGGACCAAGTGGCCGATCAGCAGGTCAAGGCTGCGGTCAGCGAAAAGGTCGCCCAGGCCGATGCCAAGTCCGAGAGCAGCAGCCGCTGGTGGTGGCCGTTCGGCGCCAGTGAACAACAGGCTGCAGCCCCCGTCGTACCGAAGATCGACAAAAAGGCCACTCAGGCCTGGCTGGACGAGTACGAGCCGAAGCTGCGCGAAGCGGCCAAGGACAGCAAACTGGAAATCGAGCGTCGCGATGATGTCCTGGCGGTGACGCTGCCCGTGGATGGCTCCTACAATCCGGATCGTCCGAACATGCTGCTGCCGGCGTCCCTGGGGCCGATCACTCGCGTGGCCAAGGTCGTCGAGGGCGACCCGAAGACCGCCGTGCTCGTCCTGGGGCATGCCGACACCAGCGGTGTCGCGGCCGCCAACCAGAAGCTCAGCCTCGAGCGCGCCGCTTCGGTTTCGGCGATCTTCCGTCTCAGCGGTTTGCAGCGCGACCGCCTGAACCTCAAGGGCATGGGTTCGGTGATGCCCCGCGCCGCCAATGACAGCGTCGAAGGTCGGGCCTTGAACCGTCGTGTGGAAATGCTTCTGACGCCCCAGAACACCATGCTCGCGCTGCTCGCCAAGTACCAGCAGAGTGTTCCGCCTACCGCTCCGGTACCGGCAGCCGTGGTCGCAGCCCAGGACACCAAGGCACCGGCCAAGGCCGCAGTCGCCAAGCCCGCCGCCAAGCCTGCAGCGAAGGCCGCCAGCAAACCTGCGGCGAAGAAAACCGCGACCAAGGCTGCGGCGAAACCTGCTGCCAAGAAAGCCGCTGCCAAGCCTGCGGCGAAAAAAGCCGCACCCGCTGCGGACAAGAAAGTGGCCGCCAACAACCCTGCGAAGACCAACTGATCGTTCGAGGAACACGCAGCGATGACCCAGACCCTGGCGGACATGCGCCGCGACTACACCCGTGACGGCTTGTCGGAGGCACAAGCCCCCGATGAACCCTTCGCCTTGTTTCATCACTGGTTCGGCGACGCGGTGCAGACCGAACAGCCGCCGGTGGAGGCGAACGCGATGACCCTGGCCACGGTCGACGGCCAGGGTCGTCCCCATTGTCGGGTACTGTTGCTCAAGGGCCTCGATGAGCGTGGGTTCACTTTCTTCACCAACTATGAGAGTGCCAAAGGCCAGCAGCTTCTGGTCAATCCATTCGCCGCGATGACCTTCTTCTGGCCGGCGCTGGAGCGCCAGGTGCGCATCGAGGGGCAGGTGGAAAAAGTCTCGGCCAAGGAGTCGAACGACTATTTCCAAGTGCGGCCACTGGGCAGTCGCCTGGGCGCGTGGGCTTCTCCCCAGAGCCGGGTCATTGCCGACCGCGCGCAACTGGAAGGTCTGGTCAAGGCGACGCAGTCGCGCTTTTCGGACAGCCAGCCTGACTGTCCGGAATACTGGGGCGGCTACCGTCTGATACCCGAGCGGGTCGAATTCTGGCAAGGGCGCTCCAGTCGCCTGCACGATCGGCTGAATTATCGGCTGATCGCCGGCCAGTGGCAGCGCGAGCGGTTGGCGCCATGAGCGTCGGCGTGCCAGCATCGGCGCGCCTGCTGGACCTGCAGACACCGCACGTACACAGCCCGGGTCGTCCGCTCGCTTGCGCAGCGACCCGGTCAGTTGCCGTCTAATGATCTGCTCTACCCATGCCCTAGGCCATCCAGGCGGAGCCCAAGGAGTTGCCGCAGCGGGTAGGCGCATCTGCCAAGATCCCCTCAGCTGCCGCCGGCGATAGCGACAGATCCGCAGGTAGTCGAGGGTGAGAATCAGTCTGGCATGGCGGGTCAGCACGACGATGAAGCATTCCATGACTATCATTGGTCTCAGCATCAAGCGCATGCCAACACGCGTTCGCCTGTATGTGAGCTGAATGAAAACAATTTTATAGCCTTGGCACCGTGACACCTCTTCACGTGCGGAGTCTAATGGACACCTGACTTATGGAGATTTCCCATGCGTAAATCCGTTTTGCTTGTCGCGAGCTTCACCACCATGGCGTTGTTGCTCGGCGGCTGCCAGTCCAGCTTGACCGGTGACAGCTATTCCCGTGATGAAGCCCGTCGCGTACAAACCGTGCGCATGGGTACCATCGAATCTCTGCGCCCGGTGAAGATCGAGGGTAGCAAGACCCCGATCGGTGGAGGCGCCGGCGCCATCGTCGGCGGCGTGGCGGGTAGTGCGATCGGTGGTGGTCGCGGCAGCATCGTCGCGGCTGTGATCGGTGCGGTGGCAGGTGGCCTGGCGGGCTCGGCGGCCGAAGAAGGCCTGACCCGTACCCAAGGTGTGGAAATCACCGTACGTGAAGACGATGGCAGCACGCGGGCCTACGTCCAGCAGGTCCAGGAAAACGAGATCTTCCGCGTTGGCGAGCGTGTGCGCATCATGACCGTCGATGGTACCAGCCGCGTCACGCACTGATCGCCAGGTAGCAAAAAACCCGACTCGGCCAGGCCAGTCGGGTTTTTTGTCGCCTGGGGGTCACGGCCTGTGCGGCACCCGCCCTCGCTGGCGACTGGCTACTGCCGTCACCAGGTAACCGATAACCGCCGCGAAGAAGGACCCTGTCAGAATTCCCATGCGGTCCTCACCGGCGTATTCGCTCGCACCCGACGGAAATGCCAGCGAGCCGACGAACAGGCTCATGGTGAAGCCGATGCCGCACAGGATCGCCACGCCGAATACCTGTCCCCAGTTGGCGCCGTCCGGCAGCGAAGCCAGGCGCAGGCGGATGGCGATCCAGGTCAGGCCGAACACCCCGATCGTCTTGCCCAGCAGAAGTCCTACCGCGACCCCCAGCGGGACCGAGTGGATGAAGCTCTGGGCCGTTACGCCGGTCAGCGAAACGCCGGCATTGGCGAAGGCGAACAGGGGCAGGATCGCGTAGGCCACCCAGGGATGCAGCGCATGCTCCAGGGTCAGCAGCGGCGAGGGCGCCTGCTTGTCGACGCTTTTGAGCGGTATGAACATCGCCAGCGTGACGCCCGCGAGTGTCGCGTGGATACCGCTTTTCAATACGCAGACCCAAAGCACCAGCCCTACCAGCAGATAGGGTGCCAGGCGCCTCACGCCGAGTCGGTTCATGCCCAGCAGCGTCAGCAGGCAGACACCTGCCAGCGTCAGCGCCAAGGTCGACAGGGCCGCTGAGTAGAACAGGGCGATGATGATGATGGCGCCCAGGTCGTCGATGATCGCCAGGGTCATGAGGAAGAGTTTCAGCGATACCGGCACGCGCTTGCCGAGCAGCGCCAGCACACCGAGGGCGAAGGCGATGTCGGTGGCCGTGGGTATGGCCCAGCCGGCCAGCGTGGCCGGATTGTCACGGTTGATGAACCAGTAGATCAGCGCCGGGACCAGCATGCCTCCCACGGCGGCCGTGGCGGGCAGGATGATCTGCGAGGGTCTGGACAATTGGCCCTCGAAGACCTCGCGCTTGACCTCCAGGCCGATCAGCAGGAAGAACAGCGCCATCAGGCCGTCGTTGATCCACAGCAGCAGGGGCTTGGCGATCTGCAACTGGCTGACCTGCACGCCGACCGGCATCTCCAGGAAGCTGACGTAGATCTGCGAGAGCGGTGAATTATTGATGATCAGAGCGACGACGGCCGCCGCAATCAACAGGAGTCCGCTGGCGGACTCCAGCTGCAGGAAACGATTGATGAGGCTGCGCACGGAAAGCGACTCCACGACAAGGCGAGAAACAGGCATACACCCTAGCGTGCAGAGTTATGCTTTAAAACAAAAACTATATTCTTTTTTGTTATAACGTGTTGCTATCTGGTCGAGTCAACTCTAGAGGACGCCCCCGCTGCGAGCTGAACGAAAAATCGCCCACTAGGCAGGAAATGTCGGAAAGCAGGGGCAGATCCTCCACCCCCTCGATACTGCGCTCAGCCGTCCAGCCCAAGCATGTTGCGCGCCACCGCTTCGGCGATGCGAATGCCATCCACGCCCGCCGACAGAATGCCACCCGCGTAGCCTGCACCCTCACCGGCCGGGAACAGGCCCTTGAGGTTCAGGCTCTGATAGTCCGGTCCTCGCGTGATACGCAGCGGCGACGAGGTGCGTGTCTCGATTCCGGTCAGCACGGCGTCGTGCAGGTTGTAGCCCTTGATCTGGCGATCGAAGGCTGGCAGCGCCTCACGAATCGCCTGGATGGCGAAGTCCGGCAGGCTCGGGGCGAGATCGCCCAGGGCGATGCCCGGTTTGTACGAGGGTTCGACGCTGCCTAGCACGGTAGAAGGGCGCCCAGCGACGAAGTCGCCCACCAGCTGCGCCGGCGCCTGGTAATTGCTGCCGCCCAGCACGTAGGCGTGGGCTTCCAGCCGCTCCTGCAGTTCGATCCCTGCAAGAGGCCCCCCCGGGTAGTCCCGCTCGGGATCGATGCCAACCACGATACCCGAATTGGCATTGCGTTCGTTTCGCGAGTACTGGCTCATGCCATTGGTCACCACCCGGCCCGGTTCGCTGGTCGCCGCCACCACCGTGCCGCCTGGGCACATGCAGAAGCTGTAGACCGAGCGCCCGTTGCTGGCGTGATACACCAGCTTGTAGTCCGCTGCACCGAGCTTGGGATGGCCTGCGTACTTGCCCAGGCGCGCCTTGTCGATCAGCGACTGCGGATGCTCGATGCGAAAACCGACCGAGAACGGCTTGGCTTCCATGTACACGCCTCGGGCGTGCAGCATCCGGAAGGTGTCGCGCGCGCTGTGCCCAAGGGCCAGCACCACGTGCCGCGAATGCAGTCGTTCGCCGCTGTGCAGGACCACGCCGGTGAGTTGCTCGCCCTCAACCAGCAGGTCGGTCACCTTTTCCTGGAAGCGGATCTCTCCGCCAAGGGCGATGATTTCCTCGCGCATCTTCTCGACCATGCTGGTCAGGCGGAAGGTGCCGATATGCGGTTTGTTGATGTACAGGATCTCGTCCGGCGCACCTGCCTTGACGAACTCTTCGAGCACCTTGCGGCCATGGTGCTGGGGATCCTTGATCTGACTGTAGAGCTTGCCGTCGGAGAAGGTGCCGGCGCCGCCCTCGCCGAACTGCACGTTGGATTCAGGGTTCAGCACGCTCTTGCGCCACAGGCCCCAGGTATCCTTGGTGCGCTGGCGCACTTCCTTGCCGCGCTCCAGCACGATCGGCTTGAAGCCCATTTGCGCCAGCAGCAGGCCGGCGAAGATCCCGCATGGACCGAATCCCACCACGATCGGCCGTTGCACCAGGTCCGCCGGTGCGTGTCCGACAAACTTATAGGTCACATCCGGCGCGACGCCGACATTATGGTCATCGGCGAAGCGTTGCAGCAGCTCGGCTTCGTTGCTGGTCTGCAGGTCGATGGTATAGATGAACAGCAGCTCGCTGTTCTTCTTGCGCGCATCGTAGCTGCGTTTGAACAGATTGAAGCTCAGCAGCTGATCGTCGCGGATGCCCAGGCGCTGGACGATGGCCTCGCGCAGGGCCTCGTCAGGATGGTCCAGGGGCAGCTTCAGTTCGGTGATTCGTAGCATGGCAGGATCCAGTATCCCGGCCATGGACGGCCGGCGGCTTTGAACAAACCGCCAAGTATAAGCTGTTCGCCGTCCCGACTGGCAGCATAAACGCGCCCGGCGATCAGTTGTCTCGCGCCCCGCCGTAGTACGCGCAGCCGTGGAGGGTCTGCCCATCGATGCGCAACTCGGCGCGAAGATGGCGCATGGCACCGCTGCCCCGCTCGCTGCAGCGCTGCGGCGCCACCCACAGCTCGACCCGCTGACCATTGGCCTCGCTGGACAGGCTCAGGCCGCCACCCGGCATCTGTTCTTCCAGGTACGGCAGCGGCAGTGGATCTTTGCCGGCACGGTTGATCACCATGCCCTTGCCGCTGGCCTTGACGTCCCAGTCGGGTTCGTGACCGGCGGCGCGCAGCGTCAACTGCTTGAAATTGGGGTCGGTGCAGGCACTGGCCGAGGCCTCGACACGGTACAGCCGGGTGACGTCCAGCTGGCCGTCACTGTTGGCGGCACGGCTGCCCGCCAGGCGCCCGCGAAGATCGGCGAACAAGGTGTCCTTGGGGCCTGCAGCGAGGTTGGCGGCTTCCTGCAGGATGCCGGTGCCTGCCGCGTCGTTGACGACGAAGCGGCGCGCTTCGCTGCACGGCTTGAACAGGAGCTGACCGCCTGCTGCGCTCAATTCGCCCTGCATGCGAGTACTGCCGAGGTTGGGGTCGTTCGGTGGGTCGGCGAACATCTGGCAACCGGCGAACACCGGCAGCAGGGTAGCGAGCAGCAGGGAAGGGGTGAGGCGCATCGGGCGAACTCCGGGGTCGCATGGATCGAGCGGCCACGTTACCCAGCGTACGGACCATTCACAAGGGGCGGCGCAATGCCGCTGTGATTTACCGCCAAGGGCCGCCAGGCACTTGTCGATGTCGTCCGAGTGCGAACCCCTGGCCGATGACCGCGAACGGCCACTGCGGGTGAGCCTGCTGCCACAGGCTCACCCTGACCGACCGCGGTCCATCAACCTCCGAGGTAGGCGTCCCGCACTTTCGGATCGCTGAGCAGTGCTTGCCCGCTACCCTGCATCACCACCTTGCCGTTTTCCAGCACGTAGGCGCGATCAGCGATCTTCAACGCCTGGTTGGCGTTCTGCTCCACCAGGAACACCGTCACACCGTCGCGGCGCAGTTGTTCGATGATGTCGAAAATCTGCTGGATGATGATCGGCGCCAGGCCCAGCGACGGCTCGTCGAGCAGCAGCAGCTTGGGCTTGCTCATCAAGGCGCGGCCGATGGCGAGCATCTGCTGCTCGCCACCGGACATCGTCCCGCCACGCTGGCTGAACCGCTCCCTGAGTCGCGGGAACAGTTCCAGCACCTTGTCCATCTGCGTCTGGTAGTCCCCCTTGTCGGTGAAGAAACCACCCATGGCCAGGTTTTCCTCGACCGTGAGCCGGGCGAACACCCGCCGTCCTTCAGGGACCACCGCGATGCTCTTGCGCATGATCAGCGAAGAGGGCTGGCCCACCAGTTCTTCGCCCAGGTAGCGGATGCTGCCGCTGTGAGCCTGAGGCGAGCCGCACAGGGTCATCAGCAGCGTCGACTTGCCAGCACCGTTGGCGCCGATGAGGGTGACGATTTCGCCCTGGTTGATCTGCACATTGACGCTGTGCAGCGCCTGGATCTTGCCGTAGAAGGTGGAAACGTTCTCGAACTTCAGCATTTACGCTTCCCCCAGGTAGGCCTTGATCACATCGGGATTGCTGCGGATCTGCTCCGGCGTGCCATCGGCCAGGGGCGTACCCTGGTTGATCACCACGATATGGTCGGAAATGCTCATGACCAGTTTCATGTCGTGCTCGATCAGCAGCACCGTCACATCGTGGGATTCACGCAGATAGGCGATCAGCGCCTTGAGATCCTCGGTCTCCTTGGGGTTCAGGCCTGCGGCCGGCTCGTCGAGCATGATGACCCGCGGGCGGGTCATCATGCACCGGGCGATTTCCAGGCGCCGCTGCTGGCCGTAGGCCAGAGTACCGGCCGTGCGGTTGGCGAACTCGGTCAGGTTGACCTTTTCCAGCCAGTACTGCGCGCGCTCCATGGCCTCCTTTTCGCTGCGGCGAAACCCCGGTGTCTTGAACAGACCGGCGAGGAAGTTGGTATTCAGATGACGGTGCTGGGCAATCAGCAAGTTCTCCAGCGCGGTCATTTCCTTGAACAACCGCACGTTCTGGAAGGTGCGCACCACCCCTTTGCGCGCGATCTGATGGCCGGCCAGACCCTGGATCGGCTGGCCATCGAGCAGAATGGTGCCGCCGCTGGGCTTGTAGAAGCCGGTCAGGCAGTTGAACACCGTGGTCTTGCCGGCGCCGTTGGGCCCGATCAAGGCCACCACCTGTTTTTCCTTGACAGTCAGGCCCACGCCGTTGACCGCCAACAAGCCGCCGAAGCGCATGCTCAGGCCGCTGACTTGCAGAATTTCGCGGCTCATCGACGCAGCTCCATATGGGGACGTTGCATGGGCAGCAGGCCCTGCGGACGCCAGATCATCATCAATACCATCAGTGCGCCGAACATCAGCATCCGGTACTCGCTGAATTCGCGCATCAACTCCGGCAGCAGAATCATCACGATGGCCGCCAGGATCACGCCCAGCTGAGAGCCCATGCCGCCGAGCACGACGATGGCGAGGATGATCGCCGATTCGATGAAGGTGAACGACTCGGGCGTGACCAGCCCTTGGCGAGCCGCGAACACGGTGCCGGCGAAGCCTGCGAAACTGGCACCCAGGGTAAAGGCGGAGAGCTTGATCACCGTCGGGTTCAAGCCCAGTGCACGGCAGGCGATTTCATCCTCGCGCAGCGCTTCCCAGGCGCGGCCGATCGGCATGCGCAACAGCCGGTTGATGACGAACAGGGCCAGCAGGGCCAGCATCAGCACCACCAGGTACAGGAAGATGATCTTGCTGGCGGGGTTGTAGGCGATGCCGAAGAACTCATGGAAGGTCTGCATGCCTTCGCCCGCTTGCCGGTTGAAGGACAGGCCGAAGAAGCTCGGCTTCTCGATGCTGCTGATGCCGTTGGGACCACCGGTCCAGTCGGTGAGGTTACGCAGGAACAGGCGAATGATCTCGCCGAAGCCCAGGGTGACGATCGCCAGGTAGTCGCCACGCAGGCGCAGCACCGGGAAACCGAGCAGGAAGCCGAAGCTCGCCGCCATCAGACCGGCGATCGGCAGGCACACCCAGAAGCTCCAGCCCAGGTAGTGCGAGAGCATGGCGTAGCTGTAGGCACCGACGGCGTAGAAACCGACGTAACCCAGGTCCAGCAGTCCAGCCAGCCCCACCACGATGTTCAGGCCCAGGCCGAGCAATACGTAGATCAGGATCAGCGTGGCGATGTCGACCGCCCCGCGGGAGCCGAAGAACGGCCACACCAGGGCGGCTACGACCAGGCCCAGGATCACCCAGCGCTGGGTCTTGGGCAGGGTCAGGAAATTGCTGACCGAAGCCGGAACCAGCTTGCGCTGCGAACGCCTGCCCATCACCGCGCTCCACTGGCGGTCGAACAGCACGCGAAGGAACATCAGCACCGAACACACGGCGATGATCGAGAGGGTGAAACTGCCTTGGCTGTGGACCACCAGGCTGATGCCGTCGATGCTCAGCTTCAAGCCGAGGACCGGGAAGGCCACGGCCCACACCAGCAGGGCGCTGAGCAGCGCTTGTTTGAGATTTCCGTTCATACTTTTTCAACCTCCGGGCGGCCGAGAATGCCGGTCGGCCGGAACAACAGGACCAGAACCAATAAGCCGAAGGCCACCACATCCTTGTACTGGTCGCCGAAGATATCGGCGCCGAAGGCTTCGGCAACGCCGAGCACCAGGCCGCCGAGCATGGCGCCAGGAATGCTGCCGATGCCGCCCAGTACCGCTGCGGTGAAGGCCTTGAGGCCGACGAGGAATCCCGCGTTGGGGTTGATCACCCCGTATTGCATGCTTAGCAGCACAGCCGCCACTGCCGCCAGGGCGGCACCGATGACGAAGGTCAGGGCGATGATGTTGTTGGTGTTGATGCCGAGCAGGTTGGCCATCTTGATGTCCTCGGCGCAGGCGCGGCAGGCGCGCCCCAGGCGGGAACGGGAGATGAACAGGGTCAGGCAGGTCATGGCCACCAGGGTGACCACGAACACGAGAATCTGCATGTAGGACACCAGCACTTCCTCCGCACCGCCCGGGCCGAAGGAGAAGGCGCCCGGAATCAGGTTGGGGATGGACTTGTCCTTGGAGTCCTGAGACAGCAGGACGGTGTTCTGCAGGAAGATCGACATACCGATTGCGGAAATCAGCGGGATCAGGCGATTGCTGTTGCGCAGCGGCCGGTAGGCGACCCGCTCGATGCTGTAGCCATAGGCGCTGGTCACGCAGATGGTGGCGACGAAGGCGACGGTCATCAGGATCGGCAGCGAGTGGATGCCCATCATGGCCAGGCCTGCCAGGGCGATGAAGGCCACATAGGAGCCGATCATGTACACCTCGCCATGGGCGAAGTTGATCATCCCGATGATGCCGTACACCATCGTGTAACCGATGGCGATCAAGGCATAGGTGCTGCCGATGGTCAATCCATTAACCAGTTGTTGGAAGAAATGGTAGATCTCAGGCATTACAGCGCTCCTAAAAACCTGATGTGCATTTCGCTGGGCGGGATAACGCTCAGGAAACCGCGGGTGACGGTTTTAAGATTTTCAGGTGAGCTCGCTCCCGGATCGCGGAAGTCGGGCCCATGAACCTCGTAAAACAAAGCCCACTGCTCGCACAGTGGGCTTCTACGGTCAGCTGTTAGTCACGCGTATTACTGAGGGGAGACTTCGGTCTTCGGTTTGCCGAAGTGCCATTCGTAGACCACGAACTTGAAGTCTTTCAGGTCGCCTTTCTGATCGAAGGTGAGGGTGCCGGTGGGTGTCTTGAACGAGCCGGCGTGAATGGCCGCGGCCACTTTGTCGGTGTCCTCGGACTTGGCCGCTTCGATGCCCTTGGCGATCAGTTCCACGGCCGAGTAGGCCGGGAACACGAACGGCCCGCTCGGGTCCTTCTCGTCGGCCTTGATGGCCTCGACGATCGCCTTGTTCTCAGGATCGGCATCGAACGACTTGGGCAGGGTCACCAGCAGGCCTTCGGAAGCGCCTTGGGCGATCTGCGAGATGGAGTCGTTGCCCACGCCTTCCGGTCCCATGAACTTGGCCTTGAGGCCTTTTTCCTGAGCCTGGCGCAGGATCAGGCCCAACTCTGGGTGGTAGCCGCCGTAGTAGACGAAGTCCACGTTGTTCTGCTTGAGCTTCTGGATGACCGAGGAGAAGTCCTTGTCGCCAGCGTTCAGGCCCTCGAAGACTGCGACCTTGACGCCTTTGTTTTCCAGTGTCTGCTTGACGGCAGTGGCGATGCCTTCACCGTACTGCTGCTTGTCGTGCAGGACCGCGACCACCTTGGGCTTGACGTGGTCGGCGATGTAGTTGCCGGCGGCCGGGCCCTGGGCACTGTCCAGGCCGATGGTGCGGAAGATCAGCTTATAGCCGCGCGCGGTGATTTCCGGGGAGGTGGCCGCTGGCGTGATCATGATCACGCCCTCGTCTTCGTAGATGTCCGAAGCCGGCTGGGTGGAGCTGGAGCACAGGTGACCGATGACGAACTTGACGCCGTCGTTGACCACCTTGTTGGCCACGGCCACGGCCTGCTTGGGGTCGCAGGCGTCGTCGTATTCCTTGGCTTCGAGCATCTTGCCGTCGAC
Organism: Pseudomonas sp. S30; assembly: GCF_016518545.1. Lineage (GTDB taxonomy): Bacteria > Pseudomonadota > Gammaproteobacteria > Pseudomonadales > Pseudomonadaceae > Aquipseudomonas. Next base: position 4,549 of record NZ_JACVTO010000008.1, on the reverse strand, counting down.
GCCGCCCTTGGCGTTGATGTCCTTGATGGCCTGGTTGGCACCGATGAACTGCATGTCGCCGTACTGGGTCACAGGACCGGTCTTGGGACCGGCGATGCCGATCTTGATGGTATCGGCGGCGAACGAATGGCTGGCAACCCCTGCCAGAACCATTGCGGCGAACAGCTTGGAAATCTTGATCATAGTGCTCCACTCATTCTGTTGTAATTCTTGGAGTCCTGGCGGCCAGGGCTACAGACCGGGCGGGTTTCGCGGCACGCTACTGCCATGTCGCGGGCCCACCTTCCCCCGGAATAGGTCCCGGAACTGTACCGGTACAGTGTAGAGCGCTCTCCGAGCGCTTGAAAAGCGGGCGAAAAGTGCCTGACCTCGGGGTTGTCGCATGTTCGACAGAAAAATACAGATAAGCGCCATTACTTTGCCTGTATTCGTGACGCTGGCCCCGTGTAACGGGCATTTCCAGCAAATTGCTTATTTGAAACTGGATTTTTCTGCAAAAATACGGCTTTTCAGCCGCTTAGCCTCGTACAGGAACCCATGACCGATCAAACAAGCACCCTCTATGCCAAACTGCTTGGAGAGACAGCGATTATCGAATGGAGCGCCTTGGAGCGTTTTTGGGCCAAGGGTGACCTGATTTGGGTCGACCACTCCCTCGACTTGATCGCAGTCGCCCAAGCCATGGCGGAAAATCGCCGCGATGACGTGGCGCGCTGGCGTGATCAGGGGATCGTGGCCGCGGTGACGGCAGAGCAGGCGCTAGACCTGCAGACACGTGATCCGCGCATCTGGGCCGTGGTGGTGTCACCCTTCATCCTGATTCAGGTGAAAGATGCATAAAGTAGCTGATCACTCTTGGGGCGTGCCTCGGTGAAATTGCACCTTAATCGTGCATTTCATTGAGTCTGCGAGGTAGGGGTTGGTAACAGTCGCTCACCACATTGCTGTTTCGGTAACAGTTTTACGCAATGCGTAATACTCGTTTCGTTCGAGTGTCTTTCTACCAGCGCCCACCAACGCATTAGCCAGGGTCGGCGTAGCGCCAAGACAGCCATCACCTTTTCCATCAGTAGGAGTCGTCCATGAATGCACCCATGCCATCGCTTGGCTTCGCCGGGATTGGCCTGATGGGATTGCCGATGTGCCAGCGATTGCTGGCCGCTGGATACCGGTTGACCGTGTGGAACCGCAGCCCCGAGAAATGCGCGCCTTTGCTGGCGGCTGGAGCCCGTTTGGCCGAGACGCCGGCTGCGCTGTCCCGCGAGAGCGATATCGTGTTGCTGTGCCTGGCCGATACGCAGGTGGTGCGTGAGGTGGTGTTCGGAGAAGGCGGTGTAGCGGCGGGCGGTCGACCTGGGCAGCTATTGGTCGACCTGTCCAGCCTGGAACCTGTTGCTACTCGGGTCATGGCGGCGCAGTTGGCCGCGGGTTGCGGGATGAGCTGGCTCGATGCGCCGGTGTCCGGCGGCACGGCGGGTGCCCGGGCCGGGAGCCTGGCGATCATGGTCGGCGGAGCGTCGGCCGACCTGGCGCGAGCACGCCCGATCTTGCTCGCACTCGGCGAGCGGGTGACGCACATGGGCGATGTGGGCGCCGGCCAGGTCACCAAGGCCTGCAACCAGATGATCGTGGCCTGTAATGCGCTGGTCATCGCCGAGGCCGTGGCGCTGGCCGAGCGCGCGGGTGTCGATGCCAGCCTGCTCGCGCAAGCGCTGGCAGGCGGCTTCGCCGACTCCCGACCGCTACAGATCCTTGCGCCACAAATGGCGCAGAGCAACTTCACACCCGTCAGCTGGCACGTGCGCACGCTGCTCAAGGACCTCGATACGGCCGTCGGGCTGGCCCGCGAGGAAGGCGCACCGACCCCGATCAGCGGCCTCGCCGCACAGCTGATGCGCCTGCACGGCGCTCAGGGGCATCTGCAAGACGATCCAGCGACCTTGGTCCAGCTGTTCCGCATGCACGAATGAGCACGCTGTCCGGGCGGTCCAGGCGCGCCAGCACGGCCGGCAGCTCGTCCATTGGCACTGGCCGGCTGAGCAGGAAGCCCTGAACCCCATCGCAATCGTGCGCAGCCAGGAAAGCCAACTGCTCTTCGGTTTCCACGCCCTCGGTCACCACCTGCAGATGCAGAGTGTGGGCCATCATCAGGATCGCCTGAACGATCTCTCGATCCTGCTGGCTGTCCATCACGTCCTGGATGAACGAGCGGTCGATCTTGAGCACGTCCAGAGGCAGGCGCTTGAGATACGCCAGTGACGAGTACCCCGTACCGAAGTCGTCGATCGACAGCGTCACGCCTTGGCTGCGAAGGCGCTCGAGCAGGCCGATGGTGCGGTGGATATCGCCCATCAGGGCGTTTTCCGTGACCTCCAGTTCCAGTTGCCAAGGGGCTACCCCGGCCTGCAGTAACGCGCGTTCCACGTCGTCTGCCAGCTCTTCGCGGCCCAGGGTCACCGTCGAGCAGTTGACCGAGACCTTGAGGTGGCCATGGCCCTGGCGGCCAAGCTCGGCCAGGTCACGGCATGCGCGCCGCAATACCCAAAGGTCCAGCTCGGCGATCAGGCCGTTGGCCTCGGCGATAGCGATGAAGCGATCGGGACCGATCATGCCGTGCTGTGGATGGTTCCAGCGGACCAAGGCCTCGAGTTTGCTGACCTTGACCTGGCGCAGATCGAAGATCGGCTGGTAATGCACGCACAATCCGCAGGCATCCACCAGCGCCACACGCAGAGCCTCTTCCAGTTGCAGCTCCAGCGTGGCACGTGTCTTGAGGCTGTTATCGAAGAAATTCAGGTGATTGCGCCCGCTGCCCTTGGACTGGTACAGCGCCAGATCGGCATTCTTGAGCAGTTCCTCGGCCGTGCGACCATCGTCGGGAAAAATGCTGATGCCGATGCTGGTGGTCATGACCATGCGTCGACCACCCAGGTCTATCGGCTCTTTCATGCGCTGCATGATGCGCTGGCCCAGCCTGCAGGCTTCATCCCGGTTGTGCAGGCTGGTGACGATGCAGAACTCGTCGCCGCCGAAGCGCGCGACCAGATCCTGGCTGCGTGTCGCTGCGCGGATATGCGTAGCGATGACTTTCAGCAATTCGTCGCCGGCGTCATGCCCAAGGCTGTCGTTGATGCGCTTGAAGTGATCGATGTCCAGGAACATCACCGCCAGCATGCTGCCACTTACGGCATGTTCGGCCAGCCGCTCGGCGAACACCTGGTTGAACCCGCGGCGGTTGACCAGGTTGGTCAAGGCGTCGTAGTGCGCGGCTTGCTGGAGCGACGCTCGCGCCTGATCCAGCTGGCTGAGCAGCACGTTGACCCGGCGCAGGTCATGCTCCTTGCTCTGCAGCTTCTTGTCGGCCAGTGCCGCACTGATGCTGCTGGCGCTGATCAGCAGGGTGATGAAGGCGATGCTCAGGCCCAGTTGCAAGCTGTTGTCGGCCGAAGGCAAGCGCAGCGGCTCGTCGTCGGGCAGCACCAGCGACAGTGCAGCCATGCCTGTGTAGTGGGTGAAGACGATACCGGCAGCCATGATCAGTGCGGCACCGTACTTGGTCATCAGATGGCGTGGGCCAGTGCCCGATCCCAGGCGCCGGGTCACCAGCAAGGCCACCAGGCTGGTCACGATGGCGATGCCCACGGATGCCAGCAATAGCGGTGTCTGGTAATACTGGCGGGCGCTGGTTTGCAGGGCGGCCATGCCCATGTAGTGCATCACCGTGATACCGATGCCGATCGCCAGCGCCGCCTGGAGGTAATGGCGCGGCTGCATCGTCAGCCGGTCCAGGCTGTTCATCGCCAGCCAGGCGGCGATCAGGGCTATCATCAGCGACAGCGCCGTCAGCACCATGTCGTAGTGCACTTCCAGCGGTGGCTTGAAGGCGAGCAGGCTGATGAAGTGCATCGCCCAGATGCCACTGGCCAGACAGCAAGCGCCCAAGCCTTTCCACTGACGGCGCGCCCTGCGCTCTTCACTGTGGATCTGCCGGTCGGCCATGTCGAGAGTGGCGAAGCACGCGGCTCCCGCCACCACATAGGCGAGCACGACCAGGAAGGGATTGTGATGACAGTCCAGAATGATCTGACCGTCTGCCGGTAGCTCGGCGAATAGTTGAAGCCCCAGCCACTCCATTGCCCGTCTCTTCGTCGAGTCTACGATCGTCTCCAGCGCCCCGGACGGAGACCATGAGCTTCGAGTATAGAAAAAAGCAGGGGAATGTTCCTGATTGATGGCAGTTTGACGTCAATCATTTGGGTATTTGTCTTATAGCCGAAGGCTATAAACCAGCTGGCGTAGCCACCTTTCCCGACAGTTCATGCCGCCGATTCGTCGGCCAATGGCTGCGAAATGAAGCGTCACCCGTTTCTGCTGCTCATCGTCCTTGTCGAAACGCAAGTCTGCCGCGAAATAGTCCTCAGGCGTGTCATCGGTACGCCGACCCACTTGAACTTGGCGAACATCATGCCCACCGTTGCAGGGAAGGGATCCGCTGCGCCCCCCCCGGGGGGGGGCGCGGGGCCGCTCAGCCCGCCACCACGACGCGGGG
>NZ_JACVTO010000007.1 GCF_016518545.1 Pseudomonas sp. S30 | reverse complement strand
CTCCCAATTCAGCATAAGATGGCCAATAGCGACCACCCACCCCCTCGCATACAACTATTGCGCCCCGGGGTGGTCAGTAACTCGGGCAGGTGCCACCCACAGGACACCACCCATCACCCCTCAGGAGCCGACGATGGCAGCACTGCAAGACAGCACGTTGAATGCGATGGAAACCCACCAGCAACAACTGCTCGATGGATGGCTCCAAGCCCTGCAAGCCACGGGCGCGACCCGCAACATCAAGGAGCAGGAGGTCAATCAGGAAGCCCGTGAGTTCCTGAGCGTCCTCACCCGTGCTACCCGTGCCGGTCATGGCGGCGACATCAATGCTGCCGGTTGGGAAGAGGTACGACGCTTCCTGGATCGCCTGTCAGCCAGCCGCGCCCGCCTTGGCCATGACTCGCATCAGACCACCTTCTTCATCTTCGCCTTGAAAGGCCCCTTGTTCGCCCTCTTGCAGACTGTGTTCGCCAACGAGCCGCAAGCGCTGGCCGAACAACTCTGGGAAGTCTCCGGTCTGCTCGACTCGTTGGGCATGTACACCATGCGCGTCTACCAGAAAACCCGCGAGGAAGTGATCAAGCGCCAACAGGAAGAACTCCTCGAGCTCTCCACGCCAGTGGTCAAGCTGTGGGACGGTGTGCTCGCCCTGCCATTGATCGGCACCCTGGATTCGCAGCGCAGCCAGACCGTCATGGAGTCGTTGCTCCAGCGCATCGTCGATACGGGTTCGGAAATCGCCATCATCGATATCACCGGCGTGCCGACGGTCGACACCCTGGTCGCTCAGCACCTGCTCAAGACCGTCACGGCCATTCGCCTGATGGGCGCCGACTGCATCATCAGCGGTGTGCGTCCACAGATCGCCCAGACCATCGTGCACCTGGGCCTTGACCTGGGTTCGCTGACCACCAAGGCCAACCTCGCCGATGCGTTGCAACTGGCGCTGTCGCGCCTGGGCGTCAGCCTGGTCGGGCGTGGTTGATCCATGGAACGCATCCCGATTCTTCAGATGGGCGAGTTCCTGCTGGTGACCATCCAGGTCGACATGCACGACCAACTGGCCCTGCGCCTGCAGGACGACCTGACCGATCGCATCAGTCGTACCTCCGCTCGCGGCGTGCTCATCGATATCTCCGCGCTGGACATGGTCGATTCCTTCATTGGCCGGATGATCGCGCAGATCGCCAGCCTGTCGCGCCTGATGGATGCCCAGACCATGGTGGTAGGCATGCAGCCGGCCGTGGCCATCACGCTGGTGGAGCTCGGCCTGGACCTGCCTGGGGTCAGCACCGCGCTCAATGTCGAGCGCGGCATGCATGTGCTACGTCAGCGGACGCTGCGTTCATGAACGTCCGCGACAGCGGCAGTCACCCCGTACGGCTGGAACAGGATGTGGTTCTGGCACGTCAACTGGTGCGCAAGCTGGCCAGCGAGTGCGGCATGCGCCTGGTCGACCTGACCAAACTGGTGACGGCCGTCAGCGAGCTGGCCCGCAACACCGTGGTCTACGGCGGCGGTGGCGACATGGATTGGCAGGTGCTGGACGACGGCGCCCGTGCTGGCGTGCGTGTGCAGTTTCGTGACCAGGGTCCAGGTATCGCCGACCTGGATCTGGCGCTGACCGACGGCTGGACCTCCGGCAACGGTCTGGGACTGGGCCTGACCGGGGCGCGGCGGCTGGTGGACGAGTTCGAACTCGACACCAAGGTGGGTGAGGGAACACGGGTGACGATCACGCGATGGACATGAACCTCTGTGGCAGCCTCACCCAATTGATCGTCATCGACGACCCCAGCGATGTCGGGCACGCCCGTCGCCAGGCGCGCGAAACCGCCCGCCAGCACGGGTTGGCCGAAACCGACGTGGAGCGCGCAGCGCTGCTGGCTACCGAGCTGACCAGCAATATCGTCAAGCATGCCCAGCATGGTGCCTTGCACATGCGCGCCTGGCCGCATACTGAAGGTGCCACGCTGGAGTTGTTGGCCGTCGATCGTGCGCAGGGTTTCGATCGTTCGGCTTGTCTCGCCGATGGCTACTCCACCAGTGGCACCCAGGGCATCGGGCTGGGGGCCATCGAGCGCATCGCCGACACCTTCGACCTCTACAGCGATGCCCGCGGTACGGCCATCCTGGCCAAGGTCCATGGGCCGCGTCAGTCAACGCATGATCTGCGTGTCGGTGTCTGCCAGCACAGCCTGCCGGGGGAGAGCGTGTGTGGCGATGGCTGGTTTCTGGCAATGCAACAGGGGCATCTGAGCCTGCTGGTCGCCGATGGGCTGGGTCATGGTGAGCACGCGCGGGCGGCGGCGGCGGCGGCTGAGGCCGCGTTCGCCGACGCACCCTTCGACGCACCCGTGCGGCTGATCGAGCGGTTGCACCGGGCGATGTCCGGCACTCGCGGTGGCGCGATTGCGGTGGCCCAGTACGAGGCGAGCCCCGATCAACTGACCTTCTGCGGTGTGGGCAATGTCGGCGGCGTGCTGCTCGGCCCGGCGCGGGGGCGTGGCCTGGCGTCGATGCCTGGCATCGTCGGCGGCCAATACCGCCGGGCGCAGGCGTTCGACTACGCTCAGGTGAGCGATAACCTGCTGATTCTCTACAGCGATGGTCTGCAGTCGCGGTGGGACCTGAAGGACTATCCAGGCCTCGTTCACCGCCATCCTGCCTTGGTGGCGGCCATACTGCACCGTGATTTCTGCCGTGGCCGCGACGATGTGACGATCGTGGCCGTGGATCTGGAGGGCGTTCATGCCTGATCGGCTTCATCCCGACGACCCGCGTGCCGAGATCGCGCGGCTGCAGACGGAAAACCAGGCGCTGCGCGCCGAGCTGGAAGAAACCAACCAGGGCGTGCTCGCGCTTTATGCCGAGCTCGACGTCCAGGCCGAGCAATTGCGCGAGGCGTCGGACCTCAAGAGCCGTTTCCTGTCGTACATGAGCCATGAGTTCCGCACCCCGCTAGGTTCGATCCTGAGCATCACCGGGTTGCTCACCGACGAGCTGGACGGTCCGCTGTCGGCCGAGCAGCACAAGCAGGTGGCGTTTATCAGCATGGCCTCGCGCGAACTGACGGACATGGTCGACGACCTCCTGGACCTGGCCAAGATCGAGGCCGGACGCATCACCATCTCGCCGGCCTGGTTCGACATGCTCGATCTGTTCTCGGCCTTGCGCGGCATGTTCAGGCCCATCGTCGAAGGCTCGGCGGTGGACTTGATCTTCGAGGAGCCTACGGGCTTGCCCAAGCTCTACACGGATGACAAGAAACTGGCGCAGATCCTGCGCAATTTCGTCTCCAACGCCCTGAAGTTCACGCCTCGCGGCGAGGTGCGAGTCTGCGCCCGGATGGAAGGTCATGACCGGGTGCGGTTCTCGGTCACCGACACCGGCATCGGTATCGCGCAGGACCTGCACGCGGTCCTGTTCGAAGACTTCAATCAGATCGATTCGCCGCTGCAGAAGCGTCTGCGCGGCACTGGTCTGGGGCTGTCGCTGTGCAAGCGATTCGCCGAGCTGTTGGGCGGCGAGGTGGGCATGCAGAGCACAGCGGGCGTCGGCTCTTCGTTCCACGTCACGATTCCGGTGACCCTGGCGCAGGAGGGTGGCGATGCGCACTGAGATTCGCCTGCTCATCGTCGACGACAACTACGCCACCCGCTACGCCTTGCGCCGTCGGCTGGACTCCCACGGCTACCAGGTGCTGGAGGCCGCTACCGGGGGCGAAGGCCTGGCGATGATCGCCAGCGAGCACTTCGATGCGCTGATCCTGGACGTCAACCTCCCCGACATGAGTGGCTTCGATATCGTTCGACTGCTACGCAAGGATCCTGCCACCGAGTTGCTCCCGGTGATCCATGTGTCGGCGGCCTCGATCCAGAGTGGTGACATCATCACCGGGCTCGATGCCGGGGCCGACGCCTACCTGGTGCATCCAGTAGACCCGGACGTGCTCCTGGCCACTTTGCGTACCCTGCTGCGGGTGCGCGATGCGGAGCAGGCCTTGCGCCGCAGTGAAGCGCGCTTTCGCGAGATCTTCAACAACGTGTCCGCGCCCATCGCCGTGCTCGACTGCCACCTGGGCGTGGCCGAGTGCAACGAGGCGTTCGTGCGTCTGACCCAGGATAATCACGACCGGCGACAGCTGCGCGAGTGCTTCGCGCCGGGACAGGAGGCCGCCATCGCCAACCTGTGCCAGCACCTGCTCGAAGGCGAGCGCTGGCGCGGGACCTTGCTGATGACCGTCGACGGCCAGGTGCGCGAGACCGAGTGGCAGCTGTCGCCTTACCAGGCGCCGGGCCTGTGCCTGGTGTTCGTCGAGGACATCACCGAGCACCGCCACCGCGAGCGCTCGCACCTGGAACGTCTGGACGTCGCCACCAGCCAACTGGCCGAGAAGGTCGCCGAGCACGCGCGTACCGAGGCGCAGTTGCTGCAATTGCAGAAGATGGATGCCTTGGGCAGCCTGACCGGTGGAATCGCTCATGACTTCAACAATCTGCTCACCGGCATCATCACCAGCCTGGAGCTGATCCGCAAACGCATTGCCGATGGTCGTATGGAGCGGGTGCCGATCTACGCGGAAGCGGCGCTGAATTCGGCCATGAGCGGCGCTTCCTTGACTCATCGCCTGCTGGCCTTCGCGCGTCAGCAGCCGTTGGACACCCGGCCCGTGGACGTCAATGCCCATATTCGTTCACTGGAGGAACTGCTCAACCGCACCATTGGCGAGCGAGTGGTGCTCAAGCTGCAGCTTTCCAACAAGCCGGCCACCGCGCTGGTGGACCCTGTGCAATTGGAAAGCGCCGTGCTCAACCTGGCGATCAACGCGCGCGACGCGTTGCCACGCGGCGGGCAGATCTGGATCAGCACCAGTTCGGTGTGGTCGCACGGCGATCCCAATCTGCTCGACGGTCCGTACCTGTCGATCAGCGTGCGCGATGACGGTGAGGGCATCGACCCTGCGGTGCTGGGCAAGGTCTTCGATCCGTTCTTCACCACCAAGCCACTGGGGCAGGGCACGGGTCTGGGACTGTCGACCATCTATGGCTTCGCCCGGCAGTCCGGTGGCCATGTGCGCCTGGACAGCGTGGTCGGCCATGGTACCGAGGTCCGCTTGATGTTGCCGGCCACCGATGATGCGGCGGTGTCGGTCGAGTTACCGGCCAAGCCTGAGCTGCGGGGCAATGGTGAGCGGATACTGATCGTCGATGATGTCGCGGCGGTACGCATGCCGCTGGCCGAGGCCCTTGCCGATGCGGGCTACCAATGCACCACGGCAGGGGGTGTCGAGCAGGCCCTGGAGCTGCTGCGCGGGCCGGCACCGTTCGAACTGTTGCTGACGGATGTCGGCCTGCCGGTGCTCAGTGGCCGGGAGCTGGCGGACCTTGCCCGCGAGGCGCGCGCCGGATTGCCCGTGCTGTTCATGACCGGCTACGCCGAGACGGCGCAGGATCGCCAGGCGTTTCTGGCGCCGGGGATGGACCTGCTGATCAAGCCGTTCAAGACGGGCGAGTTGCTCGAACGTGTGGCACGCCTGCTGCACCTGGAGCCTTGAGCGCTGGGTGAGTGGAGTGGGGGCGCGTCCCTGCGCCGGGTCAGGTGTCAGAAGCTGTACTTGGCCGTGAGCATCAGGTTGCGCGGCGCGCCGAACGTGTCGCCGCCGTAGTCCACCGACTGGGAAATGGACGTGTAGTAGCGTCGGTCGAAGACGTTGTTGGCATTGAGTTGCAGGTCCAGGTTGCGTGTGAGCTGGTAGCCGGCCATCAGGTCGGTGACGGCGTAGCTGCCCTGTTGCAGGCGGTAAGTGCTGCCATCGACCGGGATGTCGTTGTACATCCGGCTCTGCCAGGTGACGCCGCCACCGACGCGCAGTTTCTCCAGCGGGCCCTGGAAACGATAGGTGGTGAACAGCTTGAACTGGTGCTCGGGAATGTAGGAGTACAGCGGCTTGTTTACAGAATCCGGGTTGCTGTCGTCCTTGATCGTGTGTACCCGCGCATAGGTGTAGCCGGTGCCGACCTGCCAGTGGTCGGTGAGTGCGCCTTGCAGTTCGAAGTCCACGCCCTGGCTTCTCACTTCGCCGGAGGCTTGATAGCAGGTCAGTTGCGGGCAGTTGGCCATGCTCACTGTCACTTGGCGGTTTTCCTGGTCGATGCGGAACAGCGCCAGGCTGGCGTTGAGCGCGCCCTCGAAGTACTCACCTTTGATGCCGATCTCGTAGTTCTTGCCCACGATCGGGATGATCGGCCTGCCGGAAGTGTCCTTGCCGTTTTGCGGGGTGAAGATGTCGGTGTAGCTGACATAGACCGAGTGATGATCGTCCAGCTCGTAGATCAGTCCGCCATAGCGGGTCACGTGGCGGGTCACCTTGTAGTCGCCGTCGTTGCTGCCGCGCTTGTCGTAGTCGTACCAGTCCAGGCGGCCCCCGAGGATCAGCTTGAGCGGATCGGCCAGGCTCAGGCGTGTAGTGGCGTACACGCCCTCTTGGTTGATCAGGTAGCGGCTGCTGCTGGTGTGCACGAAGTCGGGCTTGCCGCCGTTCAACGGGTAGTACATGTCGTAGGGGCTGTAGTCGCGTTCGCTCATGTCGTAGACGCGCTTGCTGGCGCCGAGCACGAGCTCGTGCTCCCTGCCCAGCAACTGGAACGGGCCGCTGGCAAAGGCATCCAGGCCCAGCTGATTTTCATCGTGAGCCGATTGGTAGACGGTACGGCCCAGGGTCTTGGCCGCGTCCCAGCGCGATTGGTAAGACCCCCTGAACAGCGCGTTCTGTTCGCTGTAGTTGGCGTTGACCTGCAAGTTCCAATCGTAGGCCAGCCGCTGGCGCAGTTCGGCGAACAGGGTGTTGATTTCCTGATCCTTGTCTTCCCAGTCGCTGCCAGGGTTATAGGAGCGTGACAGGTTCTGGTGGTGGCCGCTGAGGTCGGTAGGGATCGCGCCCCAGAACACATTGGTCCGGTCCTTCTGATGAGACAAGCCCAGGGTCAATGTGGTGTCTTCGCTGAGGTCGGCCTCGGTAATGGCATACAGCAGGCCGTGGGTTTCCTGTTCTCGGTCACGGAACCCGTCGCTGTCCTGGAAGGACGTCACCACTCGACCGCGCAGCGTGCCGCTGTCGTTGAGCGGGCTGGAGGCATCCACTTCGCCCCGATAATTGTCCCAGGTGCCCGCAGCGCCGGTGAGCGTGACTGCCTGGCCGGGCAGTGGCCGCTTGCGCACCAGGTTGATGGCGGCCGAGGGCGTACCGGCGCCGGTCACCAGCCCGGTGGCGCCGCGCACCACCTCGACCCGGTCGAACATCGCCAGGTTGGGCTGCGCACCCACCTCCCAGCCGTTGTAGTTGCTGGGGATACCGTCGTACATGATGTTGTCGACATCGAAGCCGCGGGCGGTGTAGGTCTGCCGTCCGGGGCCGCTGGACTGGTTGAGGAACAGCCCGGGCGTGTAGCGCGCCACGTCGTTGATGCTGGTCATGTTCTGGTCGTCCATGCGCTGGCGGGTGATCACCGTCACCGCCTGGGGCGTTTCGCGCATGGTCAGCGGCAGCTTGGTAGCGGTCGCCATGGCCCCCGTGGTGTAGGATTGCGTGCCTTCGGTCGTACTGCCCAGGCGTTCATCGCTGATCTGGGTGGCGCCGAGTTCCAGGACGCCCGTGGCAGGTGCTTCTTCGGCCCAGGTATGGCCAAAGGAACACATGCAGACGGCCAGGGCTAGCAGGTTGGGGGCAAAACGGCGGGGCGAAGCAGCGGATGACATGCAGGCGTTGTCCTTGTTGATAGTGCTTATGAGAACGATTAACAATAAGTGCGTCAGGATTTGTCGCGGCCTGGAAGTCGCTGCAAGCGCTGTTTGACACATTTTTCACATCTGCTGACCGTCCCGGCTGTCCGTCCAACGCTCCGGCAGAAGTCCAAAGGCGCTAGAATTCGTACCTTCCACTGATTTCGAGGTCGATGTGACGCTGCAACAGGGCTTTGTGCTGACCCGCCACTGGCATGACACCCCTGAGGGCACCTGCGTCGAATTCTGGCTGGCCACCGACGCTGGCCCTCGGCGCCTGCGCTTGCCCGTGCAGACATCCGTGGCCTTCGTGCCAGCCCAGCACCAAGCGCATGCTCGCGCGCTGCTGGCCAACGAACCGGGTGCCGAGCTGCGCCCCTTGCAACTGCGTGACTTCCAGCAACGTCCGGTCATGGGCCTGTACTGCCGCCAGCATCGCCAGCTGATCGCGCTGGAGCGGCGCCTGCGCGAGGCCGGGGTCGAGGTGTACGAAGCCGACATTCGTCCGCCCGAGCGCTACCTGATGGAGCGCTTCATCACCGCGCCGGTGCTCTTCGCTGGGCGCGACGATGGCAGCGGGGTGCTCGAACAGGCCCAGCTCAAGCCCCACCCCGATTACCGCCCGCGCCTGCGCCTGGCGTCCCTGGACATCGAGACCACCGAGCGCGGCGAGCTCTACAGCATCGGGCTGCATGGCTGCGGCCAGCGGGTGGTGTACATGCTCGGGCCGGCCAATGGCGATGCCAACGCAGTGGACTTCGACCTGCACTACTGCCAGGACCGCGCCGAGCTGTTGCACTGCCTCAACCGCTGGCTGGCCCGACACGATCCGGACGCGATCATCGGCTGGAACGTGATCCAGTTCGACCTGCGCATCCTGTACGAGCATGCCCAGCGGCTGAACGTGCCGTTGTACCTGGGCCGGGATGGCGCGCCCATGAGCCTGCGCGAGCATGGCAGTCGCCAGCATTTCTTCGCCGAGGCGCCGGGGCGCCTGCTGATCGACGGCGTGGAGGCGCTGCGCTCGGCGACCTGGAGTTTTCCGTCCTTCAGCCTGGAGAACGTCGCCCAGACCCTGCTGGGCGAGGGCAAGGCGATCTCTACGCCCTACCAGCGCATGGACGAGATCAACCGCATGTTCGCCGAAGACAAGCCCGCGCTGGCGCGCTACAACCTCAAGGACTGCGAGCTGGTCACAGCCATCTTCGAGCACACCCGCCTGCTGGACTTCCTGCTCGAGCGCGCTTCGGTCACCGGCCTTCCCGCCGACCGCAGCGGCGGCTCGGTGGCGGCGTTCGGTCATCTGTACATCCCTGCCATGCACCGTCAGGGGTTCGTCGCGCCGAACCTGGGCGAGCGCGAGGGCGAGGCCAGCCCGGGCGGTTTCGTCATGGACTCGCGCCCTGGGCTGTACGAATCGGTGCTGGTGCTGGACTACAAGAGCCTGTATCCGTCGATCATCCGCACCTTTCTGATCGATCCGGTGGGTCTGATCGAGGGGCTGCGCGAGCCGGATGACGCCCATTCGGTAGAGGGCTTTCGCGGCGCGCGTTTCTCGCGCTCGCGGCACTGCCTGCCCGGCATCGTCGAGCGGGTATGGCAGGGCCGCGAGGCGGCCAAACAGGCGGGCAATGCACCGCTGTCGCAAGCGCTGAAGATCATCATGAACGCCTTCTACGGCGTGCTCGGCTCCAGCGGCTGCCGCTTCTTCGATCCGCGTCTGGCGTCCTCGATCACCCTGCGCGGGCATCAGATCATGCGCCAGACCCGCGCACTGATCGAGGCGCGCGGGCTGGAAGTGATCTACGGGGATACCGACTCCACCTTCGTCTGGCTCAGGAGCGCCCACGAAGAAGCTGCGGCAGCGAAGATCGGCCGTGACCTCGTGGCCGAAATCAACCACTGGTGGCGCGAACACCTGAGCCAGGAAATGGGCCTGCACAGCGCCTTGGAGTTGCAGTTCGAGACCCACTACCGACGCTTTCTGATGCCGACCATTCGCGGCACCGAGGAAGGTAGCAAGAAGCGCTATGCCGGCTTGGTGCAGCGCGCGGACGATCAGGACGAGGTGGTCTACAAAGGACTGGAATCGGTGCGTACCGACTGGTCGCCATTGGCGCGCCAGTTTCAGCAGGCGCTCTACGGCCGGATTTTCCGTGACCAGCCGTATCGCGACTATGTTCGCGAGTTCGTTCGAAAAACCCTGGAAGGCGAGCAGGACGCGCTTCTGGTGTACCGCAAGCGGCTGCGCCGCCCCCTCGCCGACTATCAGCACAACGTGCCGCCCCACGTGCGAGCGGCACGCCTGGCTGACGACTACAACCGGCGCATTGGCCGGCCCCTGCAATACCAGCGCGGTGGATGGATCAGCTACGTGATGACGGTGGCGGGGCCGGAGCCGTTGGAGGACCGTCGCTCCCCGATCGACCACGAGCACTACCTCACCCGGCAGTTGCAGCCTGTGGCCGATGCGATTCTGCCATTCGTGGGAGACGACTTCGCCGCATTGACGGGGCAGCAGATGCCGTTGTTTTGAAGCGGCTTGCCGCCTCTAGCGCGCAGCTACCGGCTCCGGACCGATCAAGGGATGCTGCTCGCGGAAAGACTGCGCCTCTTCCACCAGCCAGTCATGCACGGCCCGGGCGCCGGGCTGGCTCAGCCCGCCGGGGGGATACAGCAGCACGTAACGCTTGTGGTTGGGGATCGCCACCCCGAACGGAACGATGAGCGTTCCCCGCTCCAGTTCGTCGTTGAGCAAGGTACGCCGTGCGATGGCGACGCCGATGCCGGCGATCGCGGCTTCGATGGTGAGATGGTTGCGGTTGAAGGTGTGGCCACGGCGCACGTCGAGGCCTGCCGCACCGATGCCGTCCAGATAGAACTCCCATTCGGCGTACTCCGAGCTGCCGCGCCAGGCCGTGATGTCGTGCAGCAGCGGGTAGTGCACCAGGTCCGCCGGGCCATGCAGCGGCGGACGGCCGCGCAGCAGGGCCGGCGAGCACACGGGGAAGATCTGTTCGTCCAACAGGGGTGTAGAGAGCATGCCGGGATAGCTGCCATCGTTGAGGTCGATGGCCAGGTCGAAGTCGCCCTCGTGCAGCGCCTGCTTGCTGTCCTCGGCGACCAGGCGCAACTCGATGTCCGGGTAGCGCTGCTGGAAGCGCCGCAGGCGCGGCGTCAGCCACTTGGCCAGGAACGAGGGAATCGAACGCAGACGCAGGGTGCCGCGAATCTCGCCAGCGTCCAGGCGCAGCAGCTCGGCTTCGATGCTGCCATAGGCGTCCGTGACGGTCTGGGCTAGCCGCTGCCCCTCGGCGGTCAATTCGACGCCCCGCGCGCGACGCAGGAACAGGGCGAAGCCCAGGCGCTCTTCCAACTGACGCATCTGCTGGCTGACCGCACCTGGCGTGATGTGCAGCTCCTGCGCGCAGCGGGTGAATGACAGGTGCCGCGCTGCGCAGGCGAAGACGTGCAACCAGACATAGACCTGACCGTTGAGCTGACCCTTCATTCTTTAGTACCGCTAAACCCAGGTGTAGAAAGTTTCGTTGGTCATGCCGCGACCTGGGCCTCAGTATCGCTCACATAGGCTTCAACCACCAATTACCCGCAATGACCTAGCGCATCACACTGACGGCGCCAGGTGAAGGTATTAGCATGGCTATCAGTGTTTTCGATCTGTTCAAAATCGGTATCGGGCCTTCCAGCTCGCACACCGTCGGCCCCATGCGTGCGGCCGCGACCTTTGCGCAACACCTGCGCGAAGCGGGGCTTCTGGCCCAGGTGCAGCGGGTCGAGGTGCGCTTGTACGGCTCGTTGTCGGCGACCGGTATCGGGCATGCCACCGACCGCGCCTGCCTGCTGGGGCTGATGGGGCAGTGGCCTGATCGCATCGATCCGCACAGCATCGAGCCGCGTATCGCCCAGCTGTTGCAGGAGCAGTGCCTGATCCTCGATGGCTCGCACCCCGTGCAGTTCGACTATGGCCGGGACATGCGCCTGCTCGACGAGAACCTGGAGTATCACCCCAATGCCATGAGTCTCGAGGCCTGGGGCGCGGCGGGGAGCCTGCTGACCGAAACCTACTACTCCGTAGGTGGCGGCTTCATCGTCGAGCAGGCCGAAATCGACCGGCCGGCCGATGTACACAGTGAAGTGGCACTGCCCTACGAGTTTTCATCCGGCGCCGAACTGCTGGCGCTGTGCAAGGCTCACGACCTGAGCGTCAGCCAGTTGATGATGGCCAATGAGCGTGCTTGGCGCAGCGACGCGCAGATTCGCTCGGGCCTGCTGGCCATCTGGGCGGCCATGCGCGAGTGCGTCGACAACGGCCTGCGCAACGAAGGCATCCTGCCCGGCGGGCTCAAGGTCAAGCGTCGCGCGGCGCGCCTGCACCGCAGCTTGCAGGAGCTGGGCAAGCCCAATGTGATCGGCTCCACCCTGAGCGCCATGGAATGGGTGAACCTGTTCGCCCTGGCCGTGAACGAGGAAAACGCAGCCGGTGGGCGCATGGTCACGGCGCCGACCAATGGGGCTGCAGGCATTATTCCGGCAGTGCTGCACTACTACATGAAGTTCAACCCCACCTCCAGTGACGACGATGTGGTGGCCTTCCTGCTGGCCGCAGCCGCCGTCGGTATTCTGTGCAAGAAAAACGCTTCGATTTCCGGGGCCGAGGTCGGTTGCCAGGGCGAAGTCGGCTCGGCCTGCTCGATGGCCGCGGCAGGCCTGGCCGAGGTGCTCGGCGCTACGCCACCGCAGCTGGAAAACGCTGCCGAGATCGCCCTGGAGCATAACCTAGGCCTGACCTGCGACCCTGTCGGCGGCCTGGTCCAGGTGCCCTGTATCGAGCGCAACGCCATCGCGGCAGTGAAAGCCATCAATGCCGTGCAGATGGCCCTGCGCGGCGATGGCGAGCATTTCATTTCCCTCGACCGGGTCATCCGAACCATGCGTGACACCGGCGCGGACATGCATGCCAACTACAAGGAAACCTCGCGCGGCGGCCTGGCGGTGGCCTTCGTCGAGTGCTGACACGCCAGCCGTGGCTGCGCTGAAGCGCGCTCGGCGATCAGCCTAGCCGCTCACGCAATCGGTACCAGGCCATCCCCAGTGCCAGCAGCGGTGAGCGCAGCGCCTTGCCGCCCGGGAAGGTCAGGTGCGGCACGGCGCTGAAAACGTCCAGCCCCTCGCTGTGCCCCGTGGCGATCGCCTCGGCCAGCAGGCGGGCGGTCCAGTGGGTGACGTTCAGGCCATGACCCGAGTAGCCCTGCGCATAGTAGACGTTGGGCTGCTGGCGCAGCCTGCCGACCTGAGGGAAGCGGTTGGCGGTGATGCCGATCATGCCTCCCCACTGGAAATCCAGGCGCACGTCGGCCAGTTGCGGGAATACCTTGAGCACCTTGGGCCGCATATACGCTGCGATATCCTGCGGGTCGCGCCCCGAATAATGGCAGGCGCCGCCGAACAGCAGGCGGTGGTCGGCTGTCAGGCGGTAGTAATCCAGGCCCACTTTCTGGTCGCACAGCGCCATGTTCTGTGGAATGAGGCTGCGCGCGCGCGCCTCTGAGAGGGGTTCGGTAGTGACCACATAGCTGCCGGCCGGCAGCACCTTGCCGCTCAGGCGCGGCTCCAGATCGTCCAGATGGGCATTGCAGCCCAGCACCAGGCGCTGGGCCCGCACTGTTCCGCGTGCACAGCGCACGGTCACGGTGTCGCCATACTCGATGCGCTGCACCGGGCTCTGCTCGAAGACGCGTACGCCAAGGCCGCTGGCGGCGCGCGCCTCGCCCTGGACCAGGTCCAATGGGTGCAGGTGGCCCGAGCCCATGTCCACCAGGCCTCCGGCGTACTGGTCGCTGGCGACGATCTCGTGCAGGCGATGCGCCGGCACCCGTTGCGTCGAGTGGCGATAGCCCAGGTCGGCCAGGTCCTGGAGCTCATCGTCAAACGCCTCGAACTGCGCGGGGGTGTTGGCCAGCTCGCAGAAGCCCCAGCGCAGATCGCACTCGATCCCGTAACGGTCGATACGCTCGGCCACCAGCTCCACCGAGTCCACCCCGGCCTGCTTGAGGTAACGCACGCCCTGCGCGCCGACATGGCGGGCGAAGCCGGACACGTCGTGACCAATGCCACGGATCAGCTGCCCGCCGTTGCGCCCGCTGGCACCCCATCCGATGCGCCGGGCCTCCAGCAGGATTACCGAGAGGCCGCGTTCGGCCAGCTCGAGGGCGGTGTTGACCCCGGTTAGCCCACCACCAATCACGCACACATCCGCCTGGAGCTCATCTTCGAGCAGGGGATAGGCGTTGGTGGCACGGGCGGTGGCGGCGTAATAGGACGCAGTGTGTTCGGTGTGACGAAGCATGGGCGACACTCGTAATCAGCGGTTGGACTTGATCTTGCTCCAGGAGCGGGTCATCAACCGCATGATCGCCGGGCTCTGCATGCTGGACACGTAGAGCCGATCGAGCACCTCCTGGGGCGGGTAGATCTCGGGATTGTCGACCAGGGACTTGTCCATGAACGCCTTGGCCTCGGGGTTGGCGTTGGCATAGCCGACGGTGGTGCTGACCTTGGCGATCACCTGCGGGTCGAGCAGGTAATTGATGAAGGCCAGGGCCTGCTCGGGGTGGCTGGCGTCCTTGGGAATGGCCAGCAGGTCGAACCACAGGTTGCTGCCTTCCTTGGGAATGCTGTAGGCGATCTTCACCCCGTTGTGCGCTTCCTCGGCGCGGTGTGCGGCCTGGAACACGTCACCGGAGTAGCCGAACGCCACGCAGATGTCGCCATTGGCCAGGTCCGAGACGTACTTGGAGGAGTGGAAATAGGTGATGTAGGGCCGCAGTTGCAGCAGGCGCGCTTCGGCCTTGGCGAAGTCCTTGGGGTTCTCGCTGCGCGGGTTCATACCCAGGTAGTTGAGCATGGCCGGGAACAGTTCGTCGGGCGAGTCCATGAAGGCCACGCCGCACTGCTTGAGTTTCTCCAGGTTCTGCGGCTCGAACAACACCGCCCAGGAATCGACCTTGTCGATCCCCAGCGCCGCCTTGACCTTCTCGACATTGTAGCCGATGCCGTTGGTCCCCCACAGGTAGGGCACCGCGTAGACATTGCCCGGATCGTTCTTCTCCAGTTGCTTGAGCAGCTTGGGATCCAGGTGCTTCCAGTTCGGCAGCTTGCTGCGGTCCAGCGCCAGGAAGGCGCCGGCCTGTGCCTGGCGCGCCAGGAAGTGGTTGGAGGGCACCACCACGTCGTAGCCGGTACGCCCGGCCAGCAGCTTGCCTTCGAGGGTCTCGTTGGAGTCGAAGACGTCGTAGACCACCTTGATGCCGGTGCTGGCCTGGAAGTCGGCCAGGGTGGTGTCACCGATGTAGTCGGTCCAGTTGTACACGCTCACCGTCGGTTCGGCTTGGGCGATCCCGCACAGCAGGGCGAGCGTGGCGGGAATCAGGGACAGTCTGTGACGCATGTCGACACCTCGTAGGTCTTGTTCTGAGTGGTGGCAGCGATCCGCTTCGCCCGAGCAGGCCGCGCCGCGGCCTGGCGGACATCTGCGGCTTCAGACGCTGAGCAGCAGGAACTCCCGCTCCCAGGAGCTGATCACACGCTTGTAGTTCTCGTGTTCGGCACGCTTGACGGCCACGTAGCCCTGGACGAACTGGCGGCCGAGGTAATCTTCGAGCACCTGGCAGTCTTCCATGTGCTGCAGCGCATCCTCGATGGTGATCGGCAGGCGCAGGTTGCGCCGCTCGTAGGCACGTCCCTGCACCGGCGCGCTCGGCTCGATGCGCTCGATCATCCCCAGGTAACCGCACAACAGGCTGGCGGCGATCGCCAGGTAAGGGTTGGCGTCGGCACCGGGCAAGCGGTTCTCCACGCGCATGGCTTCGGGCGTGGAGGTGGGTACACGCAGCCCCGCGGTGCGGTTCTCTTCACCCCATTCGACGTTCACCGGGGCCGAGGTGTCCGGCAGGAAGCGGCGGAACGAGTTGACGTTCGGTGCGAACATCGGCAACACCTTGGGGATGTACTTCTGCAGGCCGCCGATGTGGTGCAGGAACAGCTGGCTCATGCTGCCGTCTTCGTTGGCGAACACCGGTTTGCCGGTGGCGATGTCGACCACGCTCTGATGCAGGTGCATGGCACTGCCCGGCTCGTCGGTGATCGGCTTGGCCATGAAGGTGGCGGTCACGTTGTGCTTGAGCGCCGCCTCGCGCATGGTGCGCTTGAACACGGTGATCTGGTCGGCCAGGTCCAGGGCATCACCATGGCGGAAGTTGATCTCCATCTGCGCCGGGCCATCCTCGTGGATCAGCGTGTCCAGGTCCAGGCACTGGATCTCGCACCAGTCGTAGACGTCCTCGAACAGCGGATCGAACTCGTTGGCGGCATCGATGGAGAACGACTGTCGACCACTTTCGGCTCGGCCGGAGCGACCTACCGGCACTTGCAGCGGCAGGTCCGGGTCTTCGCAGCGTTGGGTCAGGTAGAACTCCATCTCAGGCGCCACGATCGGTTGCCAGCCCTGATCCGCATACAGCTTGAGCACCTTCTTGAGTACGTTGCGCGGCGACAGCTCGATAGGGTTGCCCTGCTTGTCGAAGGTGTCGTGGATCACGATCGCGGTCGGCTCGATCGCCCAGGGGATCTGATACACCGCAGACGGATCGGGACGGCAGATCATGTCGATGTCCGCCGGGTCGAGCAGCGCGTAGTACAGGTCGTCGTCGACGAAATCGCCGGTGACCGTTTGCAGCAGCACGCTCTCGGGCAAGCGCATGCCCCGTTCGTTGAGGAACTTGTTGGTCGGGGCGATCTTGCCGCGGGCGATGCCGGTCAGGTCGCTGACCACGCATTCGACTTCGGTGATCCGGTGTTCTTTCAGCCAGGCGGACAGCTGATCGAAAGGGGCGTTCATACAGACCTCTTGGTTGGGTTTTGGTGGTGGGAGGGGGCGATCGGCGGCCAGCGACGAAACACTTGCCTGCCGCGCGAGACTTCCCACGGGACACGCTGAGGATTATCTTGGCCCTTGGCCGACAATGGCTTCTATCCGTTTTGTACGTCAGACAATGCACCAAGAGAGTGCACTAGGACGCCGCGTGACGACCCCCAATGCCTTGCAGGTCCAGGCTTTCAGCACCTTCGATGTGGCCGAGCAGATCCGCGCGACGCCCGGCTGGCAACAGCAGTACCGCCAGATGTCGCCCGGACTCTTCAGCGGGCAGCTGCGCTGCCTGGGCCTGGACGGCGTGGACATCTACGAGGAATCCCTCAACACCCGCGTGGAGCAGTTCTTCCGCGCCCCGCAGGGGTCGCTGACCTTTTGCTTCGATCAGGTCGAGCACAGCCTCTATCTGCTCGACGAGCACAGCCGCAATCTGTGGATCACGCCGGAGAACTACCGGGAGGTGGCTGTGGTTTTCGACCAGGCCTTTCTCCAGCGCCATGGCCTGGACATGGCGCAGTTGCAGGGATTGTTCATGGTGCCCCTGGGCAGTGGGCAGAACGCGCTGTTCAGTCGCTGGCTGAGCGCCACCTTGACGCGTCTGGCCCAGGCTGATTGTCCGCTGGAAGGTCAGGCGCTGGCCGAGCAGTTGCTGGAGGACTGCCTGTTCATTCTCGACAACGCCTGTCAGCGCCTGCAAGGTCCGGCCCGGGACCGGCACGCTCAGGCGCGGGCGATCATGCAGCGCGTGGGCGACTGGGCCGCCGACTGCCCGGAGGACACCCTCAATCTGCCTGGGCTGGCGCAGGTGGCCGGGGTATCGCTGCGCCAGTTGCAAGACGCCTTCAAGGCATTTACCGGGATGCCTCCTGCCCAATGGCTGCGGTTGCGCCGTCTCAATGGCGCGCGTCGCGACCTGCTGTGCAGCGATGCCAACGAGGTCACCGTGGCGGAAGTGGCGATGCGCTGGTCGTTCTGGCATCTGGGGCGGTTCTCCGAGAGCTACAGGCAGCTATTCAAGGAGCTGCCTAGCCAGACGCTGCGCAAGGGTTGCTAGCGCCCACGGCGTGAATGGCCTCGATCTGCCACGGCGACACGGTGCAGGCGCTAAGCTTGGGAAGGCAACTGATCCTGCGTCGATTCGGGCGCCTCGGATTCGGCTTGTGGTACCGGGACCTGATCGCCCGGATTGTGCGGGATGGGGTCGACGTACGGGTCCAGTGGAAATTCGGCGGTGGGTTGGTGCATTTCGCTCATGATGCGCCTCGCGGATGAAGAGTCTCACTTAGGGTGGCGATGCGTGACCGACGTTCATTTCGATTGACCTGCGTGCGGACGGAACACCCCTGGCCATTGCATACTCCAAGCAGCTTCATACCCCAGCCGAGGTCACGACGATGTTCACCAGCCTGCTGACCTTCCTGGTCACCCTGGCCGCCATGGAAGGCGTGGCGTACCTGGCCCACAAGCACATCATGCATGGATTCGGCTGGGGATGGCACCGTTCGCACCATGAACCGCGCACGGGCTGGTTCGAGAAGAACGACCTGTATGCCGTGGTCTTCGCGGCGCTGGCCATCGTCCTGATCGCGCTCGGCACCTCCGGCTGGTATCCGTTGCAGTGGATCGGCGCCGGCATGACCGGTTATGGCCTGCTGTATTTCGTCGCCCATGACGGCCTGGTGCATCACCGCTGGCCGCTGCGGGTGGTGCCGCGGCGTGGTTACGCCAAGCGCCTGTACCAGGCCCACCTGATGCATCACGCCGTGCACGGGCGTGAAGGCTGCGTCTCGTTCGGTTTTCTTTATGCGCCGCCTATCGCGCGGCTGCGAGAGCAGCTTCGGGCGCGCCAGGGCGGCCCTTTGAAGCGTCGTGCTGCGGACGCTGCCACAGCGCCGAATCGCGCGGCGGATGGCGCCGCCAGCGAGCGCTGAGCGCGCGCCACAAGCCTGTAGCCACCGCCAGTAGCTTCTCGCCCTTGCTGGTCGAGCAGCGTGTATCCCACGCCCGACTGCCGCGCGCGCGCACCTTCAGGCCGATACCCCTGTACACCTGTGCGGCCGTGGCCACTGCCCAGGCCGAGCGCCAGGGCAGGGCGGCCAGACCGGCCTCGGCGCTGGCGTAGTAGGGCTCGGCAGCGGCTACCAACGCCTCGGCCACTCGCGCCAGCGCCTGGCGCTGGGCCGGCGAGTCCATTTGATCCGCGGCGATACCTTCGCGCTGCAACCATTGCTCTGGCACATAGCAGCGCGACACGGCGGCATCCTCGACGATATCGCGGGCGATGTTGGTCAACTGCATGGCCAGGCCCAGGTCACAGGCGCGATCCAGTACGGCAGCGTCGCGCACACCCATCACCCGCGCCATCATCAGGCCCACGACCCCGGCGACGTGGTAGCAGTAGCCGAGCAGGTCGTCGAGCGTCTGGTAACGCTGGGCGCGCACGTCCTGGTCGAAGCCTTCGAGCAGGTCGAAAGGCTCCTGGGGAGCGAAATCATGCCGCCGTGCCACTTCGCGCAGGGCAGCGAACGCCGGATCGTCCAGTTGCCCGGCCGAGAGTGCGACATCGGTCTGCCGCCGCAGCTCGGCCAGCCTGCGCTGAGCCTCGGCCTGCTCGATCACCACGGCGCCATGCCCAGCTTCCTGGCCGTCGATGACGTCGTCGCAGTGGCGACACCAGGCATACAGCAGCACCGCGCTGCGCCGGGTGCCTGGGTCGAAGAGGCGCGAGGCGGCGGCGAAACTCTTGGATCCCACGGCGATGCTGCGCTCGGCATGGCCCAGCAGATCGTCCTGAGTCATGGCTGCAAGTCCCCGATCATGAGTTCGGCGGTGGCCTTGGCCGAGGCCACCACACCCGGCACGCCTGCCCCAGGATGGGTGCCGGCACCGACCAGATACAGGTTGCTCAGGTGCGCGTCGCGGTTGTGCGGACGGAACCAGGCACTCTGGGTGAGAACCGGCTCCAGGGAAAAGGCCGATCCCAGGTGCGCACCCAGCGTGTCGCGAAAGTCCGCCGGGGTGAAGATGCGGCAGGTCACCAGGTCGTCGTGCAGCCCGGGAATGTAGTGGCGTTCGAGGTAATCGAAGATGCGGTCACGGTAGCGTGGGCCTTCCACCGCCCAGTCGATGTCCGCATTGCCCAGGTGCGGCACGGGTGCCAGCACATAATGGGCCGAGCAACCCGCCGGTGCCAGGCTGGGATCGGTGGCGCAGGGCGCATGCAGGTACAGCGAGAAATCGTCCGCCAGGGTATCGCCACCGAAGATTTCCTGGATCAGCTCGCGGTAGCGCGGGCCGAAGCACACCGTGTGGTGACGCAACTGCGGCTGTTGGCGCTTGAGGCCGAAGTGCACCACGAACAACGAGTTGCTGAAGCGTTTGCCGGCCAGGCGGCGCCCCTCGTCGCGCCCGCGCGCATGCCCGGCGAGCAGGTCCTTGTAGGTGTGCACCACGTCGGCGTTGGACGCCACGCAGTCGGCCTGCCAATGGCGGCCATCCTGGGTGGTGACGCCAGTGACGCGGTTGCCTTGAGTATGCATCTGGGCCACCTGGGCGTTGAGCACCAGGCTGCCGCCCAGGTCCTCGAATAGCCGGGTCAGACCCTGCACCAGAGCGCCGGTGCCACCCCGCGGGAACCACACGCCCCACTCACGCTCGAGCGCGTGGATCAGGCTGTAGATCGACGAGGTGGCGAACGGGTTACCGCCGACCAGCAAGGCATGGAAGGAAAACGCCTGGCGCAGCTTGGGGTGGCGGATGTACTGCGCCACCTTGCTGTAGACGCTGCGCCAGGCTTGCAGGCGAGCCAGTTGCGGCCCCGCCTGGAGCATGTCGCGAAACGACAGGAACGGCACGGCGCCCAGCTTTATGTAGCCGGCGTCGAGAACCTCGCGGGAGTAGTCGAGAAAGTGTCGGTAGCCTTGCACGTCGGCCGGCTCCAGGGCATGGATGCGCCGCTCCAGGTCCTCCTGGTCGTTACCGTAGTCGAACTGCGTGCCGTCTTCCCAGCACAGGCGGTAGAACGGACTGACCGGCAGCATCTCGACATAGTCGGCCATGCGCTTGCCGGCGTTGACGAACAGTGCCTCCAAAGCACCGGGATCGGTGATCACGGTGGGGCCGGCGTCGAACGTGAAGCCTTGGTCGTGATAGACATAGGCGCGCCCGCCGGGCTTGTCCCGCTGCTCGAGCAATGTGGTCTGCACGCCGGCGCTTTGCAGGCGGATCGCCAGGGCCAGGCCGCCGAGGCCTGCGCCAATTACCACTGCCGATTTACCTGGGGTCATGGATTGTCCTTGAAATGCCGGGGAGAATGGCGCAATGCGGCCCTGATGGCTGCGGCGACCGGAACGGGTGGTTTGCCACTGAGAATGCGTAGTTGATCGCGCCAGGTGCTGCGGCCTGCGTAGAACCGCGCGATCAAGGGTTCGGACAGGCCGTGGAAGCGTTGCAGCACCCCCCAGCGATCCTGCGCACGGCCAGCCAGGAACAGCATGCGATTGAGCAGCCGGTAGAATCTTTGTCGTCGCCCGTGGGCGCGCAGGTAGGCGCCGAGGGCTTTGGCCAGTTGCTCGCTGTTTTCCAGCGGCTGGGTCGCCAGCCAGTAGGCCAGGCGCACGGCGTCCGGTAGCGAATAGCCCGTGGTGCTGTGGAACAGGCCGGCGCGCAGGCCGGCACAGGGCTGCCCGTTGGCCTCGCGCAATACCCCCTCGACGTCTTCGGCCAGGGTGATGGGCAGTACGCCCTGTTCCTCGCGCAGGCATGCGGCGATCGACCAACCCTGTGCGCGCACGTACTCGGCGATGTGGCCACGCAGGGTGTCGGCATCCGGCGGTGCGCCGTCGACGTAGTGGGTGTCTTCGATCAGTACCGTGTCGTCGCTGAAGGGGAGCAGATAGACGAAGCGGTAGCCTTCACCCTGAATGACCCGCGCGTCCATCAGCACGGGCAGCTGCAAGCCGTGGGGATGCTGCAGGCGCAGCACCTGGCCGAGAAACGCCTGGTGTCCGAGCACCCGGTGAGCGCTGGGTCTGGCACCGCGTCCGTCGATGACCACCCGGCCTTGCAGGCGCTCACCACTGGCCAGTTGCACGTGATCCGGGTGAACGCTGGCCACCTCGCAGGCCGTACGCAATCGCGCGCCGAGCGCCGGCGCGATGACCTCGGCGAAGCGGTCGCTGTCCAGGCTCGCATAACCACAGGCGAACGTGCGCGAAAGCGCTGGGAAATGCACGCGGTAGGCGGGCCAGCGCTTGACCACCAAGGGTTCGATCCAGCGCTGCTGGGCCAGGCTGAGGTCGGCATCGTGGAACGACCAGGTATGGTTGCCCCCCAGCCGGTCGGCCTGTTCCAGGCAAAGGATGTTCAATTCCGGACGCACCTGGCTCAATCGCCAGGCGATCAGCCCATTGGCCAGGCCGCCGCCGGCCAGGATCAGGTCGTAGTGCATGGGGCTGCTCCAGAAACGGTCGGCAGGTGGCCTGCCAGGGCTTGATCGATCAGCTGGGCGCCGCGCTGGGCGCCATCCACCCCGTCCAGGCTCTCGGCCAGTCGCGCGAAGCGGCCCGGCGCGGGTTGAAGCAACTGGGCCAGTGCTGCGCCGATGCGTCGAGCGCTGGCGCGCTTGGGCAGGGTCAGGCCCAGTCGGTGGTGTTCCACCCGAGCGGCGATGCCTGGCTGGTCGAAGGCGATCGGCAGGACCAGTTGCGCAGTGCCGGCCATGGCCGCATCGAGCACGGTATTCAGGCCGCCATGACTGATCACCACATCGGCCCGCTGGACGGCCCAGCGCTGTGGCGCGAAGGCCGTGACGAAGGTGGCGCCGCAGGCACGCAGCCGCGCTTGCTGCCTGGCATCCAGGCCCCCGCAGTGGGCCAGCAGCAGTTGCACGTCCAGCGCCCGACAGGCCTTGGCAATACGCTGGAAAAGGCCGAAGCGGTGGCCCTGCAAGGTGCCGAGGCTGGCGAACACCAATGGACGTGCATCGGTGATCGGCCAGTCACCGGGCGGCTGCGTGCCGGGCTCGCGCAGTGGCCCCAGCGCATGGAAGTGCAGCGGCAGATGTCGGCGCGCAAAGTCCAGGCCAGGCGGAGTCTGGCTCAGTTGCAGCAGGGGCGAGAGAAACTCATGCAGCCGGCTGCGCGGCAGCAGGCCGTGGCGGGTGCAGGCCTGGGTCAATACCTGGGCCAGAGGCCGCATCAGCCAGTCGTGCACCTTTTCGCTGCCCGCCTGCACGCGCAGGCTGCGTGCATCCAGGCCGGGCGCGAAGGGGAGCACCGGCAGTGGCAGCCCCACCTCGCGGTTGACCGGCAGCGCGCAGGCCACGGAAATGAACGGCAGACCCAGCGCCTCGGCGATCAGCCCACCGGCGGGCGACATCTGATCGCAGATCACCGCGTCGATGCGCTGCTCGCGCAGGGCCGCAGGCAGCGTCTGGCAAAGCAACGCGGTATTGTCGGCCAGCTGGCGGATCAGTCGATACAGGTGCCAGGGATTGCCGGTACGGCCGGCCAGGCGCAAGGCCTCGCGCACATCCCGCTCACCTTCCGGCAGCGCACCGAGGGCGACGAAGCCCAGGCGCGCATCGTCGAGCCAGTGCACCGCGCCGTGCTGTTGCATGAACGTGACCCGATGGCCCCGTTCGATCAAGGCCCCCGCCAGCGCTTGCAGGGCACTGAAGTGGCTGGGGTAGGTGGGGGCGATGACGGCGAAATGGCTCATGCCGGCACTGGCGCCTGGCCCAGCAGGCGGGCACTGCGCAACTGTGCGAGGTTGGCCGAGCCGGTGCAGAAGCAGGCAATGCGCAGTTGGCGAATCAGCACCTCGAAATGCTCGATCACGGCCTCGGTCGATCGGGTGGCCGCCTCCAGCACACCGGCGGCTTGTCCCACCAGGTCGGCGCCAAGACGAAGCGCCTTGGCGGCATCGACACCATCACGAATGCCCCCTGAAGCGATCAGCCCCACCCTTGGCAACGCCCGTCGCACGCTGAGCACCGCCTGGGCGGTAGGCGTACCCCATTCGGCGAACGCCAGGGCCACGGCACGGTCGGCCGCGGTGGCGGCCCGTGCCCCCTCCACGGCGGCCCAACTGGTGCCGCCAGCACCGGCGACATCGATCATTCGCACCCCAGCCTCCACCAGCTGGCGCGCCACTGTGGGTGAGATACCGCTGCCGACCTCTTTGGCGATCAGGGGTACCGGTAGCACGCCGGCGAGCGCTTCGATTCGCCCCAGCACCCCGCGCCAGTTCCGGTCGCCTTCGGCCTGCACGGCCTCCTGCAAGGGGTTCAGATGCACGATCAAGGCGTCGGCCTCCAGTGTGTCCACAGCGCGTCGAGCCAGTTCCAGCCCGTCCGCCTCGCGCAGTTGCGCTGCGCCCAGGTTCGCCAGCAGGGCGATATCCGGCGCCAGCCGACGCAGCTCGGCGGTCAGGCCCTGATCGCTGGCGCTGCGCAGGCTCACGCGCTGGGAGCCGACGCCCATGGCGATGCCCAGTGCTTGCGCGGCTTGCGCCAGATGCCGGTTGATCGCTTCGGCGCGGGCGGCGCCGCCTGTCATGGAACTGATCAGCAGGGGGGCCTGCAGGCGCTTGCCCAGCAGCTGGCTGCCCAGGTCGATGGTGTCCAGGTCCAGTTCGGGCAACGCACAGTGCTCGAAGCGCACTGCCGACCAACCGCCGCCGTCACCGGTGACCGGTGCCGAGGCGAGGACGATGTCCAGATGGTCGTTCTTGCGTTGACTGAGCATGTTTTCGGTCATGCCGGCTCCCTAGCATGGAATCATCTGTGCACACGTGAGGTCTGTGCTGATGCGAGCTATACAACACAGAGGGCTTTGTACAGCTAAGCTGAAAAACAGCACAGCATCAGGCAACGGCACCTGCCAGTCGTTCCTTTTCACTGCGGCCTGCGCGCCGCCTGCACCCAGAGGCCGGAATGACGACCATGACCTGCGCGGCGGCGCTGACCGACACCGATTTCGCCGAGCACCTCGCGCAGCTGCGCGGCGCGCTCGAAACGCGTCTGGAGCAACTGCTGCCGGGGCTCGGCCAGGAGCGCGACCTGCTGACCCAGGGCATGCGTCACTGCACCCTGGCGCCCGGCAAGCGCTTGCGCCCGCTGTTGCTCATCCTGCTCGCCGAAGACCTTGGCGCTTGTGCTCAGGCGGCCCTGCAAGCCGGCTGTGCAATCGAGATGGTGCATGCGGCCTCGCTGGTGCTCGATGATCTGCCTTGCATGGACGACGCTGCACAGAGACGCGGCCGGCCTGCCTTGCATCGAGCCTTCGGTGAGGACGTCGCGATTCTCGCCGCGATCGCCTTGCTGTCGCGCGCCTTCGGCCTGTTGTCGACGCTGGAAACTCTCTCACCAAGAACCCGCAACGCGCTGGTGGCCACGCTGTCGGAAACCATCGGCGTGCAGGGGCTGGTCAAGGGCCAGTTGCAGGACTTGCGTGAAGGAACGGCTGCGCGAAGCGCCGAACAGATTGCCCAGACCAATCAGCTCAAGACAGGTGTGCTGTTCGGCGCCATCGTCGAGATGGCCTGCCGCATGGCGGTAGCGCCCCCCGAGGTGAGCCGCGCCCTGCATGTGTTCGCCGAGGAACTCGGGCAGGCCTTCCAGTTGCTGGACGACCTCAAGGATGGTGA
This sequence comes from Pseudomonas sp. S30, assembly GCF_016518545.1. GTDB lineage: Bacteria > Pseudomonadota > Gammaproteobacteria > Pseudomonadales > Pseudomonadaceae > Aquipseudomonas. Next base: position 220,997 of record NZ_JACVTO010000007.1, on the reverse strand, counting down.
CCTCGACACTGGCAAGGACAGCCACAAGGACCAGGGTAAATCCACGCTCTATGCGCTGTGCGGCGAGAAGGGCGCGCGCCAGCGTCTGGAGGCCCACCTGGCCAGCGCTCATCAGTGTCTGGTTCAGGCGGGAGTCGGCGAGGGGCGCATCGCCTCGCTGCTGCACGCCTTCTTTCGCGAAAGCCGGTCGAACCTTGCAGGCGCAGCGGGTTCTGTTGAACATCAGTCTATGAACTCTGGAGGCATGCAATGAACACCCAGGATCCCCGTCAGGCTCAGGACAAGGTGCCAGACCCCGTTTCTTCCGAACGCGCCCAGAAAGGCGAGCGCAACGAAGGCCCCACGCTGGAGCGTCCCGAGCGCGCCACCGAGGCCGTCGACAAGGTGATCACGCCGACCGAGGTCAAGGAATTGGAGAACGACACTCGGCAAATCAACGAGCGCCTGCGTACCGTCGAGAACAAGTTGCACCGCTGAAGCCTTGCACGGGCCTGGCGCACAGGCCCGTGCTCAGGCGATATGTCACGACGCCGCCAATTGCGCGAGGTAGTCACCGAAGCCCTCGCGCGCCCGGCTGTCCCGGCGGCTGCTGGTCGCCACGCTGTTGCGCGCTGTCCAGGCGATGTGCGCGCCACTGGCTTGCAGCGCATTCACCAACTGGACATCTTCGTGGGCAGGCAATGGCTGGAATCCTCCGACCTGGCGGTAAGCCTGCGCGCAGATGCCAAGATTGGCGCCATGGATGTGCCGATGGCCTTCGCGGGCGTCGTACCGGCTGCGGTAGAGGCGCCGCAGGGCGGCGTCTTGCCACGGCTCCCACCGGTCCACATGCACGGTGCCGCAAACGGCATCGGCGCCACACTGCAGCTGCCACAACAGCCAGTGCACCGGCACGCGGCTGTCGGCATCGGTGCACGCCAACCAATCGGCGCCAAGGGCGAGCATGGCTTCGGCGCCGGCGCGCCTTGCGCTGCCTACGTTGCCGGCGTCCAGGCTGAGGGTGGCCACGCCATGGCGTGCGGCGATCCGGGCGCTGCTGTCGGCGCAACGGTCCAGCACCACCAGAATCTGCACCTCCTGCCCGGTGGCACGCGCAGCATCGGCCGCGGCCCTCACCGACTTCAGGCAGCGGCCCAGCCGCCGCGCCTCATTGTGTGCAGGAATGACGATGGCGATCATACGCACCTCTCGTCGAGATCCACCACGCTGGGTTGGCATGACCAGTACTCAAGCAGAAAATCCGCCTCTTCGTGGCGGAACACTGGATACAGCGGCAGATGGTCGGCGAGTAGCGCATGCACCTCGCGGCCATCCTGGGGGCAGCCGGCGATAGGATGGCGCCAGTGGCAGGCAAGCAGCCCCCCGTCATAGGTCAGGCTGGCCACCGCCCGATCCAGCACTTGCCGCCAATCCTCGGCGTCCAGGTAATAACCCACCTCGCTGAGCACGATCAGGTCGAAGCTACCGCCGGGCCAATCTCCGGGCAGGCGTGCCTGATCGACACTGGCATGGGGCGAATCGCTCAGACGCGCCCTGGTCAGCTCGACGGCAGTGCGGTCGACGTCCTGGCACAGCAGGGCCGCACAGCGCTCGGCGAGCAGGACACTGAGCTCGCCATTGGCACAGGCCGGCTCGAATACCCGTTCGTAGCACTGGCGCGGCAGGCTGGCCATGACCAGGTCGCGTTTGCGTTTCTCGTACCAGCGGGTTCGAAAGGCCCACGGATCGTCGTTGTGGGCGTACAGGTCGGCGAAATATTGCGCATCGAGGCTCATGTCGATTCCTTTCTTATAGAAATAGCAGTTCGAACGGTTGCAACAGACATTCGAGAAACTGGGCAGACAGCACCGGCGCCCGCCCGGCATCGGCCTCCAGCTGGCTGGTGTGGGTGGCGATGGCCTGACGCTTGCGGGCCAGGCTGCTGTCGTCCAGTTGCAGGCGCCGTGCGCGCTGCCACGGCACCCGGGCATCATCGATCGCGGCCCAGTGCCAGGCCCATATCGGCACTTCGGCCAGATCCGCCCCCCTTGCCTGCGCTGCCTGGGCACAGGCGCGGCCCACTGCTTCGTGATCGCAATGGCCATCGTGGCGCCATGGGCACATCAGCAGGTCACCGGGCTGCAACAACTGGCTGAGGTGATTGACCAGAAACGGCTCGTCCCGGGGCAATGCGCCGTCCTTGAGGTTCAGCCGACGCCAATCCAGCTCGCGCAGGTTCAGGTCGAGCTGCTGCAGCGCGTGCTGACTCTCCAGCGGACGCTGATGGCGCAGTCGGCGTTCGCTCCACTGATCGGAGCCCGGATGGCTGCCTTCGCCGTCGGTGGCGGAGATCAGCACCAGGTCCTGCTCTCGGCCCCTGAACTGGCTGAGCAGGCCCCCTGCCATGAGAATCTCGTCGTCCGGGTGCGGCGCCACCAACACCAGGCGTCGTCCGGGCGGGCATAACTGCCCGGGCGTGATCCAGGGTGCACGGGCCAGATGGGCCGACTTCTGCCACTCGCTCCAGGGCGTGCCCTGGCTGGCCCGAATAAGGTCTTCGCTCATAACTGCCAGTCTCCTGCCGGGCTGCGCGCCCGCTGTTGTCCTAGGGCCGCCAGGTCACGCTCCGCGTGGCTCTGGCGCAGATACACCGGAAGATCGGCGCTTAGCCGGGCGAAGTGGCCCGTGCGGCAGAAGGGCGTGGCGCCCAGCGCTCGGCCGACCTGCCGCAGTACGTGCTCCGCCGCGTGTTCAACCTGGGCGCGGGCGCGCCGCACCGCGAAGCTCGCATCGGCCTGGGGATGCTGGTCGATCCAGGCGGCGCACTCGCGCAGTGCCGCGCGTGCGCCGATCAGCGCGGCATCGACGCTGCCCAGGTGAGCATCGGCATGAGGGTCGTCGCGGGGTGTACCACAATGGCGGTGCAGATAGTCGGCCAGGGCCTGCGCGGCGCCGTACCAGCAGGCGGCGATGCCGCCGCCGCCCTGCCAGAAGCCGGGGCGAGCCAGATATTGGTCAGGCTCGCCAACTGCGATGCCGGGACAGTCATCGAATGCCAGGGTGATGCTGGCCGTGGAGGCCATCCCGACCGCCTGCCAGTCGGTATCGATGACGCGCTGGCGAGAGTGACCCAGCTCGATGGCGACCAGTTGCCCCCGTCCATCCTCACGCCACGCTGTGATCAGCGCCCGATCGATCTGCAATGCCCCCGAGCACCAGGCCTTGAGGCCTTGCAGGCGAACTGTCCGGCCCTCCTGGGCGGTGATCCGCGCCCGCGCGGCGGGCGGTTCGGCAGCCCACACACCCCACAGACCCTCTGCCCCAAGAGCGGCGGCGTCACACTCGGCCAGGATGGCCAGCGCATCCGTATGGCCTTCGTACAGCTTGGCCAAGGCCAGGTCGCAGCCCGCCACCTGCGCCAGCGCCCGCCAGCGCTGCAGGGTCTGGCCCTGGCCTGGCAGGGGAAGACCATCATGACCGCCGGCCTGGAGCGCACGCAGCGTATATTCCAAGGCATGGTCGATATTTCTTGCCTGACTGCGGTCGCTGAAGGCCCGCAACAGAGGGCCGATGTCCGGTGAAGTCGACGCGTTCATCCCGAGGTCTCCAGACCGAGCTGCCGCCGCATGCGTGCCGTGATCGACTGCCGAGTCCTGGACATCGTGGCCCATGGGTCCTCCAGGTCGGCTAGGCGGCGGGGCAGGGTGTCGATGGTCCATTGGTCGGCGCCCTTGATCTGGGTGAGTTCCTCGCGCCAGATCGGTACCGACACCGGCAGGCCGGGGCGTGCGCGCAGCGTATAGGCGGCTGCCGTGGTCGCCCCCTGCGCATTGCGCAGGTAGTCGATGAAGATGCGGCCCACTCGATTTTTCGGCCCCGAGACCGCAGACAAGCGATCGGGAAACAGGTCCGCCATGTGTTGCACGAGCGCCTGAGTGAAGGCCTTCACCTCGTCCCAACCGGCCCGACGCACGAGGGGCACCACCAGGTGGATGCCTTTGCCACCGCTGGTCTTGAGAAACACCTTCAGACCCAACTCGTCGAGCAGGGTCAAGGTGAGCTGGGTGGCCTCCACCATGGCTTTCCAGGGCAATGCCGGATCAGGGTCCAGGTCGAGCACGAAGCGGTCGGGCCGCTCGAAGTCGACGCTGGTCGCGTTCCAGGTGTGCAGTTCGAGGGTGTTCATCTGCACCGCGCCGAGCAGGCTGTCGGCGCGATCGAGCACCATGGCGGCCTGGCCTGCCTGCGCCTTGTCGAAGGTTCGCACGTGGGGCAGGTGCAACTGCCCGGCGTGCTTCTGGAAGAACAGCTCGCCTGCCAGGCCTTCGGGTGCCCGCACCAAAGCGACTGGGCGGTGCTTGAGCTGCGGCAACAGCCAAGAGGACACCTGGGCGTAGTACTCCACCACCTGGCGCTTGGTGGCGCCGCTCGTAGCGTCTATGACACGATCAGGATGGGTCACGCGCAGCTCACCGAGGTCTTCGGGATCGGCATGGCGCCGCTTGGTTGCAGACGTGGGCATGGGCTGCTCCAGGTTGATGGCACTGGCAGGCTTGTCGTCACGCAATCCGTGGAACACGGCGTGACGCACGATACCGTCGCGGGTCATCTGGGCGTAGGCGATTTCTGCCAGTAGTTGGGGTGCCAGCCAGTGCACGCCGCGCGCCTCGGCACCGGTGGGAGGATGGGGCAGGGCAGAGGTCTTCCTCGCCAGGGGCCGCATACGTGCATGCAGACTGTTCAAAGTGCTGGCGGTGAATCCCGTACCCACCTTTCCGGCATAGCGCAATTGACCACCGTCGACATCGTGCAGGGCCAGCAGGAGCGCACCGAAACCACTGCGCGTGCCTTTCGGATCGGTATAGCCGACCACCACGAATTCCTGGCGCCGTGTGCACCTGAGCTTGATCCAGTCATCACTGCGCCGCCCACTGTAGGTACTGTCTACACGTTTGCCGATCAAGCCCTCCATGCCCAGGCGACAGGCGCTGTCGAGCAGGTCCTGGGGCGACTGGTCGAAATCGGCGGAGTAGCGTAACAAGGGGGATTGGCCATGATCGAGCAACTTGCGCAGCGTCTCGCGGCGCTGATGCAGGGGGCGCTGGCGCAGGTCCTGGCCCCCGAGAAAGGGCAGGTCGAACAGGTAATAAACAATAGCTCGATCGTCCTCGCTCTCGAACGCGTTCTGCAAAGCCTGAAAATCCGCGATGTCGTGCTCGCCGTTGACCACCACTTCGCCATCGAGCCAGGCGCTGTCGAGCTTCAGGGCGCGCAGGGCCTCGACCAGGCGTGGCATCTTGGCGCTCCAGTCATGGCCATTGCGGGTGAACAGACGCACCTGCTTGCCTTGAATGCGTCCCAGGATGCGATAGCCGTCGAACTTGACCTCGTAGCACCATTGTCCGGCGGGTGGGGTATCTACCAGCGTGGCCAGCTGCGGTTGGAGGGTGGGCGGAAGTGCTGAGCGCTTGGCCCGCGATGGCTTGGCAGCCTTGGTCGGGTGCGATTCGACATCCTCACTGGCGGCACTGGCCTGCCGATTCAGAGTACGTTCGCTCAGCACGCTGTCGGGCCGGGCCTGCACGATGCTGTATTCGCCCTCATCACGGGCCTGATCGTCCTTGGACTTGACGAGCATCCATTGCTCCTTCTTGCCCGCCAAGTGCGTGCGGAACAGGTTCCATACACCGTCGAGCTTCTCGCCTTGCAAGCGGAACCGCAGCTTGCCTTGCTCGTAGCCGGCACGCGCATCGCCTTCAGGCTCCCAGAGGCCACGGTCCCAGACGATCACCTCGCCCGCACCGTAATGACCCTCGGGGATATGGCCCTCGAAGTCGGCATAGTCCAGGGGATGATCCTCCACATGTACGGCCAGGCGCTTCACCCGGGGATCCAGAGATGGCCCTTTGGGAATCGCCCAGCTCTTGAGCGTGCCGTCGAGCTCCAGACGGAAGTCGTAGTGCAGGTGACTGGCATCATGTTTCTGGATGCAGAAGCGCAGACCCTGACCTGCACGGCCACGTCCGTGTGTGCCCTGAGGCTCGGGAGTGCCATGGAAATCACGCTTGCGCTGATACTCCTGCAACGGCTTGGATCTAGCCATGGCGAGCTCCGGAAGATTCGCGGGTCAGTCCTAGGTGGAGGCACTGGGCCCCCGCGGAGTTCAATAAACCCTTTGCCTGGCGGTGCGTGCAGCAGGCTCGATGAAAATCTGAATTTTCCCCGATCCGGCACAGTCGACCAGATGAACGCACCGCATTGGAGAGCCGCTATGGCCCGAGCAGATGACGAGAAGTACTGGCCTCAGGAAATCGATGACACCGAGGACCGCATGGGCAGCATCCGTGAGCTGGATTTCAGCGAGCGGCTGGATGAGCGCCGTGACCGTGTAGGCGACGAACGCCCGGAGGCCGAGGCCGAGCAGGAGTTCCCAGCCGAGCGTGTGGCCGAGGGCGGCATGACCGGCGGCGAAGCGCTCACCGAGAGCCTGCACGAAGACAACGTGACCCTCGACGATCTGAGCCCCGATACCCTCTTCGACCAGACCGGCGCCCGCGACCCTCACGAACCCGGAGGCGACGGAGGGCCGGCGGACATGGCGCTGCGAGAGGTGGACGAGGACGAAATCTGCGGCGGCAATGGCCTTGACGAAGCTGAACTGGCCCGGTCGGCACCCCTGGATGGCCAGCCCTGGACCGATGATGTCGTCCCTGACGATGGAGAATCACGCCATGAATGAACAACGTTGCGCCTGTAATCACTGCTCCTGCACGGTCGACGCCAGCGCGTTTTCCCATAACGGCAAGGCGTATTGCAGCGAAGCGTGCGCCAGTGGCCATCCCCACGGCGAGCACTGCCGGATGAGCGACTGCCAGTGCGGCGAGGCGACCCAGCCCAACGAGAAAAGTGTGGATAACGCGCTGGACGAAACCTATCCGGCAAGCGATCCCATTTCACCGTGATCGCTTGGTCTTATCGTATCAGGGGCCGCGACGCGGCCCTTTTCATTACCCGGCGTTACTAGGCGCTGCAGAGGTTTTTGCACGCAGAGCCTTGGCGCGCTTCTCCAGCACGAGGTAGACGACGATCGCCACGACCAGCGGGATCAAGTAGTACAGGGTACGATAGCCCAACAAGGCCGCCACCAGGGTACCCTGGCTCAACTGTCCCTGCAGCAGGGCCAGGAACACGGTTTCCAGCACGCCTAGCCCGGCCGGAATGTGCGCGACGACCCCAGCGATGCAACTGATGAGCAATACCCCCAGGATCGAGGGGTAGAACAGGTCGTGGGGCAGCAGCAGATAGATGAGCGCCGCCATCAGTGCCCAATTGCTCGCGCCGAGCACCAGCTGACAGACGGCCAGACGCCAGCTGGGCAAGGTGATCTCATGGCCGCGAATCTGCCAGGTGCGACGCTTGGCGAACGCGCAGGCCAGCAGATAGAGCAGGGCCACCGCCACCATCGCCACGCCGATCGATTGCAAGCCACTGGCGCCTACCGTCCAGCTCTCGGGCAGCTTGACCAGGCCCAGGGCGAACACGCTGCCGGCCAGCAGCAGATACCCCATCCAGTTGGTCAGCAGACCCAGCGTGAGGATGCGGGTGATCGTCGCCGTGTCCAGGCCCAGGCGCCCGTACAGCCGGTAGCGCAACGCCACGCCACCCACCCAGGTGGTGAAGTTGAGGTTGAAGGCGTAGCAGACGAATGCCACCGGCAGCACCTGCCGCACAGGCAGTCGATGCCCGGTATAGGCGCGGCCGAGCAGATCGTAGCTGGCGAAGACCAGGTAGCTGGCGAGGGCGATCAGCATGCCCAGGGCCAGGGTCCCGGGGGTGTAGGCCAGCAGGGACTGGCGTACTTCCTGCCAGTCCAGGTTGCGCGCCAGGGTGTACAGCAGTACGGGGATGAGAATGACGAAGGCCAGGGTCAGCAGCCGTTTGCCCCAAACCTTCCAGGACGAGTTGGCCATCAGGCACTCCCCTCGCGCAAATCGCCCTGTTCCTGCATGGCCGGCTGCAACGACTTCAGACGTTGACGATGCGCCGGCAGCAGCCCGGCGATGCGCGGGAACCAGCGGGTCAGGTGAAAGCCCAGGAAGATCAATGGCGCGCGCCACCAGTAACCCCGAATCATCCGCTGCAAGGTCACCGCCTTGCACTGCTCACCCGCCAGAGTGCTCAGGTGCTGGTGCAAGTGCTGGTTGAACGCCCGGTCGCGAATCATCAGGTTGGCTTCCAGGTTCAGCGACAGGCTCAACGGGTCCAGATTGCTGGACCCTACCGTCGACCAGTCGTCGTCCACCAGCGCCACCTTTCCGTGTAACGGGCGACGGCAGTATTCATGGATGCGCACATCGTCGCGCAGCAGATAGTTGTACAGCAGGCGCGACGCCGCACGGACCCAGCGCATGTCGGGCTCGCCCTGGAGTATCAGGGTCACCTCGACGCCGCGCCGGGCGGCGTTGCGCAATTCGCGCAACAGGCGATAGCCCGGGAAGAAATAGGCGTTGGCCACCACGATGCGGTGCTGCGCCTTTCTAAACATCTGCAGGTACTGCTCTTCGATGTCGGTCCGGTGGCGGATATTGTCCCGCTCCACCAGCATGGCCTGGGCCGCACCGGTGGGCGTGGTCACGGGTGCGAGGGTGTCGGCACGGTCGAGCACAGGGGCCATCAGTCGGCGGCTGGATCGGTGCACCTGGGCGACCACCGGGCCGGTGACTTCTACGGCATAGTCCTGCTTGGCCATCGGTCCGAAATCGCCCAGGTGGTCGGCGCTGTAGTTGATGCCCCCGATGAACGCGCGCTCTGCGTCGACCACCACGATCTTGCGGTGCAGCCGGCGGAACAGGTTGGTGCGCATGCCCACCAGCATGGGCTTGGGATCGAAAGCATGAAAATGCACCCCGGCATCGACCATCGACGACACGAAGTCCCGCGGCAGTTCGCCTGCACCATAGCCATCGGCCACTACTTCGACCCGCACCCCGCGCTGGGCGGCGTCGATCAGGACCTGGCGCAGCTGCTGACCGACCTTGTCGTCATAGATGATGAAGGTCTCCAGAAGAATCTCCGTACGCGCCGCCGCCATGGCTTCGAACACGCGCGGGTAGTACTGCTCGCCGTTGATCAGCAGCTCGACGTGGTTGCCGTCGACCCAGGATGGTTGTTTCACAGGTTCACCTCCGCTGCGAGCGGTGCGTGGTCGGAGAGGTGCGACCAGGGATAATTGGAAAGAACTTGCGCCTGACTGGGCATGGCGTTACGCAGGTAGATGCGGTCCAGGCGCACCAGCGGCCAGCGCGCCGGGAAGCTGCGCGCCGGGGTGCCGAAGCGCTCGGCGAAGGCTTCGACCAGGTGCTCGCCGAGCACGGCATCGGCCTTCAGCCGCCAGTCGTTGAAGTCGCCCGCCACGATGACGGGGGCCGATGATGGCAGGCTGTCGAGTAGCTCCAGCAACAGCGCCACCTGTCGTTGGCGATGCACCTCCCGCAGCCCCAGGTGCACGCAGATCGCATGCACCTGGTCGTGGCCAGGCACGTCGAGACAGCAGTGCAGCAGCCCGCGCTCCTCGGTGCCGCGAATCGACACATCGAGGTTGCGGTGATCGACGATCGGGAATTTCGACAGCAGGGCATTGCCATGGTCGCCATGGGGATAAACCGCATTGCGCCCGTAGGCGAACTGCGGCCACATGCTGTCGGCCAGAAACTCGTATTGCGGTGAAGTCGGCCAACCTGGGTGCTGCTGGGCATGGGCCTGGTGACTGCCATGCACCTCCTGGAGAAACACCAGGTCGGCGCCGGCGGCGCGCACCGCTTCACGCAGCTCCGGCAGAATGAACCGCCGATTGAACGGAGTGAAGCCCTTGTGCACGTTCAGCGTCATCACCTTCAGGCGATGAACGGCGGGCAGTGACTCGCCCGCCAGGCGGGGCTTCGTCAGGGGGCCGTTCACAGGCGCTCCTCCGGTTCCACGCCGGGCTCGGTGACCAGATCGCCGTCCAGCCCCAGCTTGCTCAGCATGCGCCGGGCATCGAAAGGCGCATGGACCTTTTGGTCGTTGTCGAAATAGCAGTACACATCGCGACTGGCGCGCTTTGGCGGCGACGAGCGCAGTACCCGGCAGGCGTCTTCGGGCTGGCTGCCAGCGCTCCACGCCTGGATACGCAGACGCCAGTGACGCAATGCCTTGGCGGTGTAGCCACTGCTGTAGAGCTCTATGTCGCCATGCAGGCGCATGTAGACGAAATCGGCGGTCAGTTCCTCGACACAGGGCCACTTGCCAGCGCTGTCGGCCACTACCAAGGCGACCTTGTGCTTGCGCAGCAACTTGATGAAGCTCTCGCACAGAAAGCTTTCGTGGCGGATCTCCACGGCATGGCGCAGCGCGACGTTGCCTTTGATCGCGGTGCCGCCATTGTCCTGGTAGCGCTCGCTGCAGCCTCGGGCGCAGTCGCGCGCTGCCTTGCGGTCGCGTGGCAGGGACTGGAGAAAATGGCTGAAGCGCGCTTCGTCGAACTTGAGCGAGGGTGGGAACTGCCAGAGAAAAGGCCCGAGCTTGTCGCCCAGCAACAGGGGCCCGGAGGCGAAGAAGTTGGCCAATGCCTCATCGATGTCCTTGAGCCGGCGGACATGGGTGATGTAGCGCGGCGCCTTGACCGAGAACACGAATCCTTCAGGGGTCTGCTCGCGCCATTGCAGGTAGCGCTCCGGCGTTTGCAAGGCATAGAACGAGCCGTTGATTTCGATCGTGTTCACGGCCCGCGCGGCGAACGCCAGCTCATCGTCCTGCCGCAGGCCGCTGGGGTAGAAGTCCTTGCGCCACGGAGCGTAGCGCCAGCCGGAAATGCCGATGCGGATATCGCTCACGAGCTCTCCTTGGAATCGATCGGTACCCCAATCCGACTGGGCGTGGGGGCTCAGGGTTCCGAACGGATGACTCAGCCCCGAGCCATCGCTTCATGCACCTTGGCAGAGTCTGTCGAGGGGAACTTTGCCCGGTCGAGCGATTCCACCAGAGACCGGACGTCCAGCCCGTCTGGCTCACTCTGGAGGTGTTCATGGCCCGTCACATCATTCACTTCACCGGCCCGATCAATTCCTCGACCTGCGGCAACCTCATCAATACCTGTTCCAAGGCCGTCCAGCAGGGCGCCGAAACCTTGCAGATCAACGTCGCGACCATGGGCGGGGAGTGCAGCTACGGCTTCACCCTGTACAATTTCCTGCTGGCGCAACCGGTGCCGGTGCACACTCACAATCTGGGCACGGTCGAGTCCATGGGCAACATCCTGTTCCTGGCAGGCGAGCATCGAACGGCCTGCCGCTACAGCAAGTTTCTGTTCCACCCGTTTCACTGGACCTTGCACGGCTCGGTGGACCACGCGCGGATGGCCGAGTATGCCATGAGCCTGGACTACGACCTGCGGCTATACGCCGAGATCGTCGCCGAGCGCACCCACGGCGCTGCGGAGCGACTGGACATCAGCCGCTACCTGATGGCCTATCCACGGATCCTCGGCCCGAACGAGGCGCTGGCCAGCGGCATGGTCCATGCCATCGATGAGTCGCCGCTTGCAGGCGACGTGGTGCAATGGAGCGTGCATGCCTGAGATGGCCCTCAGTAGGGTACCGAGCCGCTCAGGGATTCGATGGCCTCGATCAGCTCGTCATAGCCCACCGGCTTGTTCAGGTGCCGGTCGAAGCCCGACTGCCGCGACTTGTGCTGGTCGGCGCTGGCGCCATAGCCGGTGAGTGCGATGGCCGGGGTACTGCGCAGGTGCTCCAGATTGCGCAGGGCCTTGATCAGGGCGTGGCCGTCCATACCCGGCATGCCGATATCGGACAGCACGATGTCATAGCGACCCTCGCCAGCGGCCTCCAGCGCCTGGCGCGGATCGCTGTAGGCATGCACCACGGCGCTTTCCATCTCCAGCAACTGCTGCATCACTTCCAGTACTTCCGGCGAGTCGTCCACCAGCAGCACACAGATGCCGCTCAGGCGTCCGTCGAGCTCTCGCGGTGCGTCGTCCGTGTCGTCGCGCTGGGGTACGGCACCCAGTGGCAGGCGTACGGTGAACACGCAGCCCATGCCCAGGCCCGGCGATCCGGCACGCACGCTGCCGCCATGGGCTTCGACCAGTTGACGCACCAGCGAAAGGCCGATACCCAGCCCCTCGCGGCCATGGTTGGCCACCTGCGGAGCCGCCTGGCTGAACAGGTCGAAGATCTTCTCCAGGCTGTCTTCGCGCAACCCGACGCCTTGGTCGATGACCTGCAACTGCGCCTGATCGCCCTCGCGACTGAGCACCAGGCGGATCTCGCTGCCGTTGGGGCTGAATTTCAGTGCATTGTTCAGCAGGTTCCAGATGATCTGTTCCAGGCGCGTGGTATCGCCCTCGATGTACAGTGGCTGGCCATCGGCAGGCACGCTCAGGTGGACGTTGCTGCTGTACTGCTCGCTGAGCACCACGGCATGGATGCCCAGCAGCAGGGCGGTGAGATCGACCGACTCGGTGCGCAGCTTGAGCTTGCCGGTGCGAATGCGCGCGACGTCCAGCAGGTCGTCGATGATCCGTGCCTGGCTGGACACCGCCTCGCAGATGGTCGCCACGGCCTTGCTCGCCGTGCCGAGGTTGCGCACCGTCGGCAGGCGCCGCAGGATCTCGGCATTGAGCTGGATGAGATTGAGCGGGTGCTTGAGCTCGTGGGACATGACGGCGAAGAACTCGTCCTTCATGTGACTGGAAGTCTGCGACTCGGCCAGTTGCTTGCTCTGTTCATCGTGCAGGCGCTTGTGGCCGGTGAGGTCGCGGGCGATCTTGACATAGCCGCGCAGGCTGCTGCCCTTGAGCAGCGAAACCTCGCCGCTGCAATAGAAGCGGCTGCCGTCCTTGCGCACATGCCAGCGCTCGTCCTGCCCGCGCCCGTTGACCCGAGCACCGCGCAGCTCGCGATCGGGAACGCCGCCCTGACGATCTTCCTCGGTGAAGATCAGGTCGTAGTGACGGCCCAGCACCTCGTCCTTGGCGTAGCCGAAGATCAGCGCCGCCCCGGTGTTCCAGTCGCTGATCAGGCCATGCTCGTCGAGCAGGATGATGGCGAAGTCATGGGTGCTTTCGGCCACCAGGCGCATGCGTTCCTCGCCCAGGCGCAGGCGCTCTTCGGTGGCGCGGCTCTTGCTGATGTCGATGAAGGTCAGCACCGCGCCGTCGATCTTCTGTTCGCTTGAGCGGTAGGCCAGCAGGCGGGTGAAGTACCAGTGCTGGTCCTGACCACTGATCTCGCGCTCGATGCTGGCCCCACCCAGTGCGACGGTGCGCGCGTCATCGGCCAGTTCCGGGTAGTTGAGGCGGTGGGTGATGTCCAGCAGCGAGCGCCCGGTGTCCACCGGCAGCATGTTGAAGATGTCGGTGGCACGCGGCGTGAACCAGCGAATGTGCAGGTTGGGGTCGACGAACACCGTGGCGATGTCGGTGGAGGCGATCAGGTTGCTCAGGTAGTCGTTGACCTTGTCGGTCTCCTCGACCTTGTTCTTGAGCTCGTAGTTGACCGTCAGCAGCTCTTCGTTGATCGACTGCAACTCCTCCTTGCTGGTTTCCAGCTCCTCGCTGGCCGAGCGCAACTCCTCGTTGATCGCCTGCATTTCCTCGTTCGAGGCGGTCAGTTCCTCGCTGGAGATTTCCGACTGTTCGATGGTTTCCTGCAATTGCAGGCGCGTGCGCTGCAGTTCGCGCTCCAGGTTGGTCAGCACCATGCTCTCGGTCTGGCGGATACCGCCACCCAGGGGCAGGGACGGATCCGGCCGGCGTTCCTCGAACACCACCAGCAGGCACTCGCTGGCACTGGGCTCGTCCTTGTGCGGATGGACCATGATCTCCACTTGCAGCTGCTGCTCGCCTTCGCCCACTTCCACCGGCCGCGACGTCACCGCCTGGGAGCCCTGGCGCGCCTGGAACAGGGTACTGCGCAGGGCCAGGCGCAGGCTCGGCAGCACCAGATTGATCAGGTTGCGACTCGGCTCGCCGCCGGCCAGTTGCAGGAAACGCCCGGCGCCATCGCTCATGTGCAGGATGTTGCCATCTCCGTCGACGATCAGGCTGGGCGGTGAGCAGCGAGCGAGGGCGCGGTGGTGCACCTCGGCGTAGGACGGCTTGCGGCCGGTGTGGGTCTTGCTAGGCGCGCCAGGAGTGGCGGGCGGCAGGTCGGCTCCGGTGAGCTGACGGCCGGACCGGCGCAGACCGGTGGCGACCTCGCGGGCACGGAAGATGCGATTGCGCTTGTCGACGGGCGCGAACAGATCCCCAGCCAGGTCTGCCGATTCGGAGGAGCCCAGGAACAGGTAGCCACCCGGACGCAAGGCGAAATGGAACATTTGCAGGATGTCGCGCTGCACTTCCCGATCCAGATAAATCAGCAGGTTGCGGCACACCACCAGGTCGATCTGCGAAAACGGGGGATCGGACAGCAGGTTGTGCCGGGCGAACAGCACTTGCTCGCGCACTTCCTTGCGCACCCGGTAGTGCTGGTCTTCCTTGGTGAAGAACTGGCGCAACCGCGCTGGCGGGACGTCGGTGACGATCGCCTCGCAGTAGTTGCCTGCGCGGGCGTGAACGATGGCTCGCGAATCCAGGTCGGTGGCGAACACCTGAACCTTGGCGCTGCGCTTTTCAAGCGCCAGTTGTTCGCTCACCAGCATGGCCAGGCTGTAGGCTTCCTCGCCCGTGGAGCAGCCTGCCGACCACACGCGGATCTCGGCCGGTCCGTCGCCGCTCTCGCCGTCGCTGACCAATTCGGGCAGCACGTGGCGCTCGAGCGCCTCGAAGGCTTCACGGTCGCGGAAGAAGTTGGTCACGCCGATCAGCATGTCCGCCAGCAGTTCATTGGACTCCTCCGGGTGCTGCTCCAGGTAGCGGTAGTAACCGGGCAGGTCGGTCTGCGCGGTGACATGCAGACGCCGCTCGATGCGGCGCAGCACGGTGGCGCGCTTGTAGTGCTGGAAATCATGGCCGGTGTTGCTGCGCAGCAGCAGCAGGATTTCCTCGAGCAGCGGTTCGGCGCGCTGGGCGCTGCCCTCGCGCGTGCCCAGCGGCGGCGGCATGTTCTGCTCGTCGACTTCAGGCAGGCGGACCTGCCTGGCCTGCAACCAGATCTCCATCAGTTTTTGCGCCATGTCCGCTGCCGGCATGACGAAGTCCACCAGGCCGGTAGCGATGGCGGCACGGGGCATGCCATCGTGCAGTGCGTCGTCGGGCGTCTGCACCAGGGTCACACCGCCCTGTTCCTTGATCCGCGATAGACCCACTGCGCCGTCGGCACCGGTGCCGGACAGCACGACGCAGAATGCATGGTCCTTGTGCACATCGGCCAGGTCGCGGAAGAACAGGTCGATGGCCACGTGGTCACCGCGGCGGCGGTTGGCCGGGCTGACCCGCAGGTAGCCATCGTTGGTGGACAGGCGGTTGGCCGGGGAAATCACGTAGACATGATTGCGCTCTATGGGCACCGGCGCGGTCACCTGCTGCACGGGCATGCGCGTCACGCCCTGGATGATATGGTCGGCGACGCTCTGGTGATCGGGCGATAGGTGCAGCACCACCACGAAGGCCATGCCGCAATCGGCCGGCATCTGCTCGAAGAAGGTACAAATGGCCTCGATGCCGCCTGCCGAAGCGCCGATCCCCACCACGGGGAAATCCAGATGGCTGGGTGTCAGGTCGGGATTCACCGGTGCGGCGGTGGGCTCTTGAGAGGACGACTTCATGTCACGACCTTGTGCGGGGCGAGAGGACCGGCCTGTGGATGCGCCAGTGGGCTGGGGTGGGCCAGTATAAGCCTGTGAGCCGGGGGTAGCGAGGGGAGATGGACTGTGCCGCCGTCGTCAAGGCTTGGCGTTGGACCTGCCAGCAAGTGTTAAGTGCGGGACCTGGCGAAACTATAGGCAGGCGGGCGGATATTGGCGCACAAGCCTCCAGTTCGGGTGCCTTTGGCGCCGCCGGTCGGGCATGCGCCGACCTCGGGGAGCACGTGAGATTCACTGGGTTCAAACACAAGGCCTGCGGCGCATTGCCATGGGCGAACCCAGCCACAGGATCCCTAACAGGAGCAATGACATGGCCAGCGAACAGGACCGTCCCAGCAAGCGCGGCGGCACCAAGGAAACCAATTCCGGCAACTTCGCCAACGACCCCGAGCGCGCCTCACGGGCAGGGCAGAAGGGCGGACAGAATTCCGGCGGCAACTTCGCCAACGACCCTGGTCGCGCCTCCGAGGCCGGCCGGCGCGGCGGGCAGAACAGCCGAGGCGGCGGACGCACCGCGTGACGGCTAGGCTGTAACGAAGGCCCGGCCGCAGGCGGTCGGGCTCTGGTGCGGTGCAGCGGGCACTGCGCAGCCCTGGAGACACGATCATGCGTGCACTGACCTATCATGGCGCCGGTGATGTGCGAGTGGATACGGTAGCCGAACCTATTCTGCGTGACAGCGACGACATTCTCTTGCGCGTGACCGCCACCGCCATCTGCGGCTCGGACCTGCACCTTTACCGCGGCAAGATTCCCATGGTTGACAGCGGCGACATTCTCGGCCACGAGTTCATGGGCATCGTCGAAGAAGTCGGGTCTGAGGTGACTGCCGTGAAACCGGGCGACAGGGTAGTGATTCCCTTCGTGATTGCCTGCGGCGGTTGCTTCTTCTGCCAGCATGCGCTGTTCGCCGCGTGCGAGACCACCAACTCCGGCCGTGGTACGATTTTGAACAAGAAAGCCATACCTCCTGGAGCAGCGCTGTTCGGCTACAGCCATTTGTATGGCGGGATTGCGGGTGGGCAGGCCGAGTACGTGCGGGTACCCAAGGGTAACGTCGGTCCGTTCAAGGTGCCCGGTCATCTCAGCGATGACAAGGTGCTCTTTCTCTCCGACATTCTGCCAACCGCCTGGCAGGCAGTGGTCAACGCCGATGTGGGTCAAGGCGATTCCCTGGCCATCTATGGCGCAGGGCCGGTGGGTCTGCTCTGCGCGGCCTGCGCGCGCATGCGTGGCGTGGAAACGATCTTCATGGTGGATAACTGCGCCTACCGCCTGGACTACGCCCGCGGCGCGTATGGCGTTGTTCCCATCGACTTCTCCCAGGACGACGACCCGGCCGACAGCATCATTCGCCAGACTCGCGGCATGCGCGGCGTGGATGCAGTGATCGATGCGGTCGGCTTCGAGGCCAAGGGCAGCACCACCGAGTCGGTGCTCACGGCTCTGAAAATCGAGGGCAGCAGCGGCAAGGCCCTGCGCCAGAGCATCGCTGCGGTGCGTCGCGGCGGGGTGGTGAGCGTGCCCGGCGTGTATGCTGGCTTCGTCCACGGTTTTCTGTTCGGTGACGCGTTCGACAAGGGCTTGACCTTCAAGATGGGTCAGACCCACGTCCATCGCTACCTGCCCGAGTTGCTCGAGCATATCGAGGCCGGGCGGCTGAATCCCGAGGCCATCGTCACCCATCGCCTGGCACTGGAAGAGGCCGCTCGCGGCTATGAACTGTTCGACGAGATGCAGGAACGCTGCCGCAAGGTGATTCTGCTGCCTGGTGCGATGTCCGAGCCAGCCACTGAATCGGCGCGACCTGGTCTGCTCAGGTAGCTTCCACAGGCTGTTCATCAACTTGTTCGACAATCTTTTGAATCTTCGTGGAGTGCCCGGATCAATCAAGAGTCATCCATGGAAAGAAGGAGGCCCAGAAATGCCAGCTCCACAGTTGTACATCATCGAATACAAGCAGCATGGCCAGCTGCGCAGCTTCATCATTCGATCGGAGCGGATGGACAATGCCGAGGCCTGGCATTGGGCCAGTTGCGATGCCGGTGTCGGCATCATCCCGAAGTTCGGGCGCGAAAAGATCAAGAAGGTCAGCCGTCCCATGGCAGAGCGCTACGGGATCACCGAGGTGAACTGGCGCCTTTCCGGCAGCGGCGCGGGCCGTGGCCCCGTCGCCAGCCAACCACGCACCGAGTCTTCCACTGGAGACGAGATGCGTGTGTTGGTGTGAGCTGCTGCAAGGGTCGCCCCGCCTCAGCGGGGGTGGCGCCCGCTGACGAAATGCGCCATGTCGTTGAATCCTGGAGTCGAAGCATGCCCCGGGGTGACCAGTGAGTCGATGAACGCCTCGTCCTCCTGGGTGATCTGCACCTCCAGAGCTCCTACGTAGGTCTGCCACTGTGCCTCGGTACGCGGGCCCACGATGGCGGAGCTGATCAGCTGGTTGTTGAGTACCCAGGCGATGGCGAACTCTACCATGCCAACGCCTTTATCCTTGGCATGGGCCTGGATTTTCTGGGCGATGTCCAGTGATTCCTGGCGCCATTCCACCTCCATGATCCGTTTGTCCTGGCGAGCCGCGCGGCTGCCTTGCTCAGGTGCGGCGCCAGGTGCGTATTTGCCACTGAGTACACCACGCGCCAACGGGCTGAAGGGCACCACCCCCAGTCCGTGATAGGCCGCTGCGGTGAGCTGCTCGGGCTCGGCCTGGCGATTGACGATGTTGTACAACGGCTGGCTGACCACCGGAGGTGCCACCCCGAGGCGCTGTGCCACGTTGCAGATTTCGGCGATGCGCCAGCCGCGGAAATTGGAAACGCCCCAGTAGCGGATCTTGCCCTGGGCGATCATCTCGCCAAGTGCACGTACCGTTTCTTCCAGCGGCACCTGGTGGTCTTCGCGGTGCAGGTAGTAAATGTCCAGGTAATCGGTGTCGAGCCGGGTCAGACTCGCATGCAGGGCATTGAACAAGTGCTTGCGTGACAGGCCGCTACGGTTGGGCAGGCCATCTGCCGGTCCGTATCCGCCCTTGGAGGCCACCACCCAGGCCTGTCGGTGACGGGCGACGGCACCGCCGACGATTTCCTCGGAGCGGCCGGCGTTATAGACATCGGCGGTGTCGATGAAATTGATGCCCTGGTCCCACGCCTGGTCGATGATTCGACGCGCAGTCTGGGCATCGGTCTGTTCGCCGAACATCATGCTGCCCAGGGTCAGGGCGGATACGTTCAGGCCACAGCGGCCAAGAGGGCGATAGCGCATGGTGAGAGCTCCTTGCATCGGGAATGGATCGTTCCGTTTTACACAGAACTCGTCGGCTTTTAAAGGCCGAGCCAGCGGCCGTGGGTGGGGTGCGGCTCTGGCCATTCGAGCCGCGTGTGCTACTACTTGATAGCGACCCGTGGCTGATTACAAGGAAGGCTGTGCATGACTGATGTTCCCCTGATCGACACCGTGAGCGCCGACTCGCTGACCGACTTGCTGCAGGATGCCGGTTGCCGGGTCAACCGCAGCGAGCAGAATGGCGTGGTGCAGTTGCTCAGTGCCAGCCAGGGCGTGGGCTACGGCGTGCGGTTCGGCAATCGCGCGCCGGGCAAAGACGGCGAGTTCCTCGACTTCACCTTCAGCTGCGCCCTGCGCATCCAGGGCGAGTTGCCGCTCGGATTGGCCGAGCGCTGGAACGCCACCCGGCGTTTCGCTCGCCTGTCGGTGCAGGGAGAGTACCTGGTGATGGAAATGGACGTGGTGGTCGCCGACGGGGTCAGCCAGAAACACCTGCTGGGCAGCTTGCTGTTGTGGGACCGTGTGCTGCAGGAATTCATCGTCTACCTGCGCGACTACAGTCGCCACAATGCTGAGCAACCTTCACAGGCGCCGGTCGAGGGCGCGACGGCCTCCTGAACGTGCCCGCGCAATCAGCCTGCCTTGCGCAGGGTAAGGTTGATCCGCCGCTCGCCCAGCCGCGAGTGGCTGCCGGGCTTGATCGGCAATACGCCATGGAACCGCAGCCGATCTTCACCGCCCCATACCAGTACGTCGCCATGGACCAGCGGCACATGGAGCGGGCGCTCGCTGCGCTGCTGCCCGCCGAACAGGAAAATGGCCGGCAGACCCAGGGAAATGGACACGATCGGTTGCGCGAAATCCCGCTCGTCGCGGTCCTGATGCAGTGTCAGTCGGGTACCCGGCAGGTAGTGGTTGATCAGGCAGGCGTCGGCGCAGAAACCGTCGAACCCGGCGGCGGTGGCCGCAGTCGATGCCAGCTCGGACAAGACCTGTGGCAGCGCCGGCCAGGGCTGGCCATTGAGCGGATCGACCGGCGTATAGCGATAGCCGCGTGCATCGCTGATCCAGCCCAAGGCGCCACAGTTGCTCAGCGCCACGGCCATGGGCAGTCCGCCGGGTGTCTGCATGTGCCGAAACGGTGAGGCACGCAGCACCGGGCGCAGGGCATCGAGCAAGGGCTCGACCTGACTCAGCGCGAAGCCGGGCAGCAGCACCGTGTGGGTCGCCAGACGTTGCGGCTGCGGGCCGAAAAGATCGAGGTCGGATTGAATCATGCTGCTCGCACCAGAGAGACGGCGGTCAGTGTACCCCGCTGTCGAGATTCGCCCCAGGCCGCCCGGCGGATGAATCCGCCTGCTCTCAGAGGCTCTAGCAACAAAGTGTTACTCTTTCAAGCCCTGCGACAACAGGCCGCAGCCCGGAAACCGGGGGTTGCAGGCCGATCGCGCCGACCTCGGCTGGTGGCGCATCGGGGGTCGTGCCAGAATGCCGCGGTTTTCGACCGGCCCTGCCCGAGGGCCGGCACCTTCCCTGTAAAGGATGGTTTCATGACTGATCTGCTGACTCGGCGCGCTGTCGTCGCCGGGATGGGTGTACTGGGTCTGGGCCTGCTGGCCGGTTGCAGTCCGGCCCGAGGCCTGGACTTCAAGTACGGAAAGAACATGAGCAACGAAATCCTTGGGCGCAAGTTCAAGCTCAAGGATACCCAGGGCAATGAGCGCACGCTGTCGAGCTTCTACGGCTCGATGCCGATGATCTTCTTCGGTTTTACCCAGTGCCCGGCAGTGTGCCCGACTGCGCTGGCCCGCGCGGCGCAGATCCGCCAGCTCCTCAAGGGGCGCGATCGCGACCTGTTCCAGGTGGTGTTCATCACGCTGGACCCCGAGCGCGATACTCCCCAGGTGCTCGATGCCTACACCAAGGCATTCGATCCTTCGTTCATCGCCCTCACCGGGACTCCCGAAGAAATCGACGACGTCGCCCGGGAATTCAAAGTGTTCTACGAGAAGATTCCTACCGGCGATACCTACACCATTTCTCACTCGTCCACCAGCTACGTCTACGACACCCGTGGCACCTTGCGCCTGAGCCTTGGCCACTCCCTGAATGCCCAGGAATGCGCCGAAGACCTGCGCACCTTGATGGAGATCTGCTGAATGTCTATGCGAACCCTCTGCCGCGGCCTGGCCGCGCTCGCTGTGATGGGCATGACCCTGCCTGCCTTGGCACAGACCACCGTAAGTGACGCCTGGGTGCGCGCCAGTGTGCCTCATCAGCAGTCCACTGGTGCCTTCATGACCCTGACCGCCACCACCGATAGCACGCTGATCGGCGTGGCGTCCCCGGTGGCAGGCCTGGTGCAGGTGCACGAGATGACCACGAACGGCGACGTGATGGGCATGCGCGAAGTCAAGTCCGTGGCCTTGCCTGCTAACAAACCGGTGACCCTGGACCCCAACGGCTATCACGTGATGCTCATGGGCCTCAAGGAACAGGTGAAGGAAGGGCAGCAGGTACCGCTGACCCTCACCGTCGAAGACGCCCAAGGCCAACGCCAGACGCTCCAGGTCCAGGCCCCGGTGAAGGCGCTGACCGCCGACATGAGCGGCGGTCACGAGCACATGCACATGACCCACTGACCGCGCCCCACCCAGCCAGTCGCGGGGAGCGCGGCGTGCCGTGCCAGGCAGGCTTCAGCTGCGAAAGCGTGGCAGCGGTCGGTCGACCTTCAGTGACGTCAGCGTACGTCGCACTTGGGCCTCATCAGCCTCCAGGGCCTTGAGGCTCGCGCGGATCTTGCCGGCCGCAGGCACGTCGCCTTGGCGATCGATCCAGTCGGCGATCTGCTTGCAGGCACTGCTCAGGCAGGCCTGACGCTGATTCATCAGGGTGATGAGGGTGGTGAGTTCGCGTTCAGACATGACAGCATCCTCCTTTCGGCCCATTGAGTGTAGCAAGGCTGCCAGCGGATGCTCGGGTGCGATCAGCAAGGCACGCACGCCAGGCGGTAGGCGCCGGGCGTCACTCCGTAGGCCTGCTTGAATTGCCGGTTCAAATGGCTCTGGTCGGCAAAGCCCAGGGTCGATGCCACCTGCAGCGGGGCCAGCCCGGTACGCAGCAGCTCACGCGCACGCACCAACCGGCGCTGCTTGAGCCAGGCGTGGGGCGGCAGGCCGGTCGCCTGTCGGAAGACTCGGGCGAAATGAAAAGGCGACAGATTGACGGCTGCTGCCAGCACTTCGAGCGAGGGCGGCTCGGCCAGGCGACTCTGCAGCAGCTCGCGCGCGCGGGCCACTGCCAGCGGCTCGTGCCCGGGCGCGGCGGGCTCGGCACCGCGACCGTGGCGCTGGACCAGCCCCAGCACCGTTTCGCGCCAGGCGGTCTGCTGTTCCAAGGCACTGGCCCGTGCCTCGGACAGCCGATGCAGGCGACTCAAGGCAGCCGCCAGCAGTGGATCCTGAACCACGCTCTGGGCAAAGCGCGGCATGCCACTGCGCCCGAGCTCCAGCTCATCGAGCACGCCCGCGACCCGGCTCGAGTCTGGATAGAACGCGCGATAGCGCCAGCCCGCCTCGTGCGCCTTGGCGCCGGTGTGCAGCTCGTCGGGGTTGATCAGCACCACGCTGCCCACCGGTGCCAGGTGGTCGCTGCCACGGTGCCAGAAGCACTGGGCACCGGACTCGATCACGGTGAACACGTAGCCTTCATGCACATGGGGAGCGAAACGCTGCTGCACGTAGCGCGCATGCAACATTTCGACATCGCCCAGCGCCGGTGCCTGCCACAGGTGGATCTGTTCGAGCAGTGGCCTGGTCATGTCAGCCAACTGCGCAGGAGGAAGAAGATCAGCATGCTTGCCAGCATGCTCGGCAGCACACGGCCGGTCAACAGTACCAGCGCGATGGCCGACAGTGCGCCCAGCAGGTAGGGATTGAGCGGATGCAGGTCCAGGTGCTGGTCCGGCAGGAAGACGATCGGCCCGCAGATCGCGGTGAGCATTCCCGGCACGGCGAAACCCAGGAACTGCCGGAGGTTGGCGCCCAGGCGCAGCGGCAGGCGTGGCTCCAGAAACACATAGCGGTTGAGGAAGACCAGCAGCCCCATGGCGACGATCAACCACCAGATCATGACCGACCCCCCCATAGCTTCTGGCAGACGGACCCGGCCGCCATGCCCAGCACGCCGGCCAGCACCAGTGCCGCTTCCCAGTGCCAGGCGCTGAACAGCACCGAGCACGACAACGAAACGGCTACGCAGACCAGGGTCGGCCAGTCACGTACCCGTGGCGCGATCAGCGCCACGAACGTGGCGACGATGGAGAAGTCCAGACCGAGCCGGTCCAGGTGCGGGATGCTCTTGCCCAGCACGATCCCCAGCAGGGTGAACAGGTTCCAGGCCACGTAGAACGTCAACCCCACGCCCAGGGCGTACCAGCGGTCGAACTGCTGGCGGTCGTGATGGCTCACCAACGCAAAAAGCTCGTCGGTCAGCAGAAAGCCCAGGCCCAGCCGCCAGCGTGCCGGCAGCCCCGACACCAGCGGACGCAGTGACAGCCCGTACAGCAGATGCTGGGAGGTGAGCAGCAGGGTGGTCAGCAGGATCGACAGCAACCCGGCGCCGCTCTTGAGCATGCCGATCGCTACCAGTTGTGCGGCGCCCGCGAAGACGATGGCCGACAGGCCCTGGCCCTGCCAGCCGCTGAGATCGGCCTCGATGGCCATGGAGCCGGCCAGCAGGCCCCAGGGCGCCACGGCCAGCGACAAGGGCAGGATGGCAAGGCCGCCCTGGATGAAGGCGTGACGAGCGGGTGAGGGCGGACTGGACATGACGACTCGAACCTGGGCTTGGAGAGCCAGCATGCCAGAGCGGGTACTCGCAAGGCTTGAACGATCTTGCTGGTTCAGGGGTACAGCGGGTGCGTGACGACATTTTTTTCACATCGCCTTGCTAGGATCGCCCGCCAGCCTACAGGAGCGATCCATGATCCACGTGTTCCGCCACCGCGCAGTAAAGCTTTCCCTGACGGCAGCCGCAGCTGTCGTCGTGAGCGCCCTGGGTTTCTTCGCCTGGCAGAGCTTCTACCCCGTGCAGGCCGCAGCCGGTTGGCAGGTGCAGGTGCTACATGGCGATATTCCCAAGGCCGCTTCGCTGTTGCCGCTGGCCGACGGCAGCCTGGTGGTGAGCAGCGAGCTGGACGACGGCCTGGGCAGTATCCTGAAGATCAGCCCGCAGGGTTCGCGCGAGGTGCTCATCGACGGCCTGTCCAAGCCTGATGGCATTGCGGCCGTGGACGGCGGCTGGGTGTTCAGCCAGGAGGGCGGCGTGGCGCCTGTCATGTTGTCACGCGATGGTCAGACCACCTCATTGTTCGAAGGCGAGAGCGTGCAGGGCCTGTGGAACGAGGGCGATCACCTGTACGCCATCGAGGACCGCAAGGGTGAGGGTCGCCTGATGCGCTACGATTGGAAGAGCGGTCAGGTGCAGGTGCTGCGCTCGGCGCTCGACGAAAGCGAAGGCCTGACCCGCTGCGCCGGTGGGCGGCTGCTGTACACCGAGAAGGCGACGGGGCGCATCCGCGCATTGAGCGAAAACGGCGAAGATCCAGTGGTGTACGACGACCTTCGCCACCCCACGTTCCTGTTCTGCGACCAGCGCGGCTTGTGGATCAGCGAAGACTCCACGCACCGTGCCCGTCTGGTCCGAATCGACACGGATGGCCAGCGTCACACGGTGCTGTCATTCCTCAAGGCGCCGCAGTCGATCGTGCCAGACGGCAAGGGCGGATATCTGCTGGCCGAGGGTGGCCGCAACCGGGTCCTGCGTTTGTCGCCATCCGGTCTCTGAGCTTTCGGCCAGCGCCTCGAACGGTCCTGCCGCGTGGCCCCGTGGCAGCGCCCTCAGGCCTCGGCGCTTGTGCATCGCACCCAAGCCCCGCCACACTAGGCGCCCGGATCAGGAGCAGGGCATGGCACTTTCCACCACGGACTTCACTGCGCGACTGCTGCTCGATGCCGGCCTGGGGCCTGGCATGCGGGTCCTGGAGGTGGGGTGCGGCACAGGTGAGGTGAGTGCGCTGCTGGCCGAATTGGTCGAGCATGATGGCGCGGTTGTGGCGGTCGACCAGTCGCCGTCGGCGTTGACGCAGGCTCGCCTGCGCCCCAGCGATCCGAACTGCGCCAGGATCGATTTCGTGGAGGGCGACCTGCACCGTCTGCCCGCTTCGCTCGGGCTTTTCGATGCCATCGTCGGTCGCCGTGTACTGATGTATCAGCCCGATCCGGTGCGGGTTCTGCGCGGGTTGGCCAAGCTGTTACTGCCGGGCGGCGTCCTGGTGTTCCAGGAGCATGACAGCAGCCTCACGCCCGCCAGCCTCGAGCCCTTTGCATTGCATCGCCGCGCCCAGCGCTGGCTGCAACGCTTGCTCGCGCATGAAGGGGCGGACCTGCACATCGGTTTCAATCTGCACCGGATCTGCACCGACGCCGGGCTGCAGGTGCAGTCCCTGCGCGCCGAGTGCCTGGTGCAGACCCCGACCAGCCCTTACCCATTGGCGGCGATCGTGCGCGATTGCCTGCCCAGAATCATCGAGCACGGCATCGCCACGGCGCGCCAGGTGGGCATAGAGACGTTGCAGGCGCGCCTGGATGCCGAGCGCAGTCGGTCCTCGGGCATTTACATCGGCGACACGGCTTTCGGTATCTGGGCCAGCAAACGCTGAGATGAGGCGCCGTGCTGGCTGCCACTGCACCCGGCTCGGCGCTATACTCGCGGCCCGTCCGACTGTTATCCGAGTATTTCAATGGGTTTTTCCGCTACCGCCATGCCCCAGCCGCGCCGTCTGGGTGCGCCGCTCCTGGCCCTGATCCTGCTGCTGGCGGGGGGCTGGTTCCTCGAGGTCCAGGCCGGCCTCAGGCAGATGCTGCTGCTGTTGCTGGGGGCCGCACTCGGCTTGACGCTCTATCACGCCGCCTTCGGTTTCACGTCGGCGTGGCGAGTGTTCATCAATGACCGTCGCGGTGCCGGCCTGCGGGCGCAGATGGTGATGCTGGCGCTGGCCGTTGTGCTGTTCTTCCCTGCGTTGTCCGCCGGCAGCCTGTTCGGCAATCCGGTCAGTGGACTGGTCGCCCCGGCAGGGGTCTCGGTGGTGTTCGGTGCCTTCATCTTCGGCATCGGCATGCAACTGGGCGGTGGCTGCGCCTCGGGCACGCTGTTCACGGTGGGCGGCGGCAACGCGCGCATGCTGGTGACCTTGCTGTTCTTCATCGTCGGGTCGGTCACGGCCACCCACCATGCCGACTGGTGGTTCGCGCTGCCTGCGTTTCCAGCCACCTCGATCGTCCACGCGTGGGGCGTGGTCCCTGCGCTGGTCGCCAGTCTCGGGTTGTTCGCGGTGATCGCGGCCATCACCGTGATCCTGGAGCGTCGTCGCCATGGTGCGCTGCAAGCACCGCTCGACACTCAGCGGCAGGTCTCCAAGCGCTTCGTGCGTGGCCCGTGGCCGCTGCTGTGGGGCGCCGTCGCCCTGGCGCTGCTCAATTATGCCACCCTGGCGCTGGCGGGGCGGCCCTGGGGCATTACGTCCGCTTTCGCGCTGTGGGGCGCCAAGACGTTGAGCGCACTGGGCGTGGAGGTCAGCCAGTGGGTGTTCTGGCAGGCGCCGGCCAACGCCAAGGCGCTGGCATCGCCGCTGTGGCAGGACATCACCACGGTGATGGACATCGGCATCGTGCTCGGTGCCTTGCTGGCCGCGGGGCTCGCAGGGCGTTTCGCTCCCAGCCTGAAGATTCCACTGCCTTCTCTGATTGCCGCCGTGATCGGTGGACTGCTTCTAGGCTATGGCTCACGCCTGGCTTACGGATGCAACATCGGCGCCTATTTCAGCGGCATCGCGTCCGGAAGCCTGCACGGCTGGCTGTGGCTGGTGGCGGCGTACCTGGGCAACGTGGTGGGCGTGCGGCTACGCCCAGTATTCTTCGCCGGCGAGCGGCGCGCCGACACCTTAACGGGTTGCTGAACCCGGCTCGGCGATGAACCCAACTTAAGAAACTCCATGAAGTATTTCTATAATTTTTCTTAAGTAAGTGTCTCAAGCCATTGTTTATAATGAAAATTATTAACGGCTCGCTGTGCTCAAGTACTTCGCGCGCCGCACTTCAGCGCTGTGCCACCGCATGCTGCACACATTGCTCATAGTAGGTCTGCTGTATGGCTTTGGGGGGCAGGCGCGACTGGCTGTTGTAGGTCTGCTCGGTGATGCCCATCGCGGTCATGCGCATCCACGGCTTGGCGAACTTGCGCACCTGCAGCTTCTTGCGGCTCGCATACAACGTGGTCCCCGAAAGCTTGGACTGCTGAGCCTGTGCAGCGATCTGCGCTCCCCACTGGCACACGCCTCGTTGGTGCTGGCTGAGCGGCCTGGCCTGCGCGTCCACTGCGCCGAGGGTGAGTGCACAGCTGGCTAGACCTGCTAGAAATACTCGCATATTGCTGTCCTAAGCGATTGACTGAAAAGGGAGTTTGCCTAGGATTTCACAGTCTTGGGGCCAGCAGTTTGCCGTCAGCCGACGGACTGTAGCGCCTGCTGCCAGCGCCCACCGGTTGCCCATCGGTCCTTGAGCCGTGTAGCGGGCAGGCCAGAGCCACACGAGTACAGGGAGATGTGATCGTACAACCGCTTGGGCTATCATGGCGGCTGTATCATCACGGCGAATCTCAGGGCATGACAGAGCAGCACGTACAGCCGCGCACGCGGCGAAAACCCCGCAGTCTGGCCCAGGAACTGGTCACAGTGCTCACCGAGCGCATCCGCAGTGGCCAGTTGAAGCGCGGCGACAAGCTGCCCACCGAATCGCAGATCATGCTCGAAGAAGGCGTGAGCCGTACGGTGGTGCGTGAGGCGATCTCGCGGTTGCAGGCGGCTGGTCAGGTCGAGACCCGGCACGGCATCGGCACATTCGTGCTCGACGCGCCCAGTGCCAGCGGCTTTCGTATCGACCCTGCCACCGTCGTCACCCTGAGGGAGGTTCTGGCGGTGCTGGAGTTGCGCATCGCGCTGGAAATCGAAGCGGCTGGCCTGGCGGCAGAACGGCGCACCGACGAGCAGTTGCGCGGCATGCGCACGGCACTTGACGAGCTCAACGAGGGTGCCGCCCAGGCGTGCGATGCGGTGTCGGCCGACTTCCAGTTTCACCTGCGCATCGCCCAGGCCAGCGGCAATCACTACTTCGCTGACATCCTCGCCCACCTGGGCACCAGCATCATTCCTCGTACCCGGCTCAATTCCGCGCGCCTGGCTCACGATGACCAGGCCCACTACCTGAGTCGCCTGAGCCATGAGCACGAAGCGATCTACGAGGCCATTGCCCGCGGCGATGGCGAGGGGGCGAAACTTGCCATGCGCCTGCACCTGAGCAACAGCCGCGAGCGCCTGCGCCAAGCGCATGCGGCGGGTGAGGCGCAGCAGGCTCGCTAGCCCGGCATCAGACGGTACAAGGGCGGAATTGCGACCGGCGAAACGATCAATTGCCGGGATCGGCCATTCCCGCTAACCGTCCTGCACGGCAGCATGACAGCCCCAGCCACTCATCTGCGGGGCCGTCATGACCACTATTTCCGAACCTTCTCTGCTATGCCCATGGCACGCAGGTGAACGCGCGCTGCAACGCAGCGTCGGCGCCCTCGAGCGCATGGTGAGCATCGGCAGGACGCAGCTCTCGCGCAATGCCATGCCCGACCAGCACCGCAGATTCTACGCGCAGTTGCCCTTCGTGGTCCTGGGCAGCGTCGACCGCTCGGGCGATCCGTGGGCGACGCTGCGAGTGGGTGAACCCGGCTTCATGCAGGCGCCCGAGCCACGCCGACTGGTTCTCAGGTTGCCATGCGAGCCGGCCGACCCGGCGCAAGAGGGCCTGCAAGAGGGAGAAGGCATCGGTCTATTGGGTATCGAACTGCACACACGCCGGCGCAACCGGCTCAACGGCACGATCCGCGACATGAGCGCCACCGGCTTTGCCATCGAACCGAACCAGTGCTACGGCAACTGCCCTCGCTACATCCATCGCCGCACGTGCGAACCCTGGCCCCGCTCGCCGGGCACACCGATTCACTCCACGACCTTGAGCCCACAGGATCACAGCCTGATCGTCGACGCCGACACCTTCTACGTAGCCTCCTATGTGGAGAGCGAGGGCACGCGCCAGGTGGATGTCTCGCACCGCGGTGGCGAGCCCGGATTCGTCCAGGTCGACCCCTGCGGCCGGCTGACCATTCCGGATTTCAATGGCAACGCGTTCTTCAACACCCTGGGCAACCTGCTGATCAACCCCCGCGCCGGCCTGCTGTTCGTGGACAGGGCGCAGGGAGACCTGTTGCAGATGAGCGGCCGCACCGAGGTGCTGCTCGACGATCCGCAGATCGCCGGTTTCGTCGGCGCCGAGCGACTATGGCGGTTCTACCCTGAACGCCTGGTTCGCCGCCCGGGTGCGCTGTCCCTGCGCTGGATCGATGAGGCTGACGGCCTGTCGCCCCATGTCCAGCGCACCGCTAACCGATAGCGCGCCGGGATTGCCTTAAAGCCTACAGCGCGCCGTGATGCCACTGGCCGTCGACCAGACGCCGCAGCCCCAACGGATTGGCGTCCTGCAACGCCTGCGGCAACAGCGCCTGGGGATAGTTCTGGTAGCACACCGGTCGCAGGAAACGGTCGATGGCCAGGGTGCCGACCGAGGTGCCGCGAGCGTCGGAGGTGGCCGGGTAGGGCCCGCCATGCACCATCGCGTCACACACCTCCACCCCTGTGGGATAGCCGTTGACCAGGATCCGGCCGACCTTTTCTTCCAGCAGGGGCACCAGCCAGGCGTAGGCTTCAAGGTCCTGGGGCTCGCCGATCAGCGTCGCGGTGAGCTGACCGCGCAGGCCCAG
The DNA here is from genome assembly GCF_016518545.1 of Pseudomonas sp. S30. Lineage (GTDB taxonomy): Bacteria > Pseudomonadota > Gammaproteobacteria > Pseudomonadales > Pseudomonadaceae > Aquipseudomonas. Next base: position 191,009 of record NZ_JACVTO010000007.1, on the reverse strand, counting down.
CAGGGCAGCGCTCAGTTCGGCATCGTCGGCAACTTCGACCGCCACGGTGGTCGGACCGAAGACTTCCTCCTGCAACGCGCTGTCGGACTCGATCAGCAGACGCGCGTCGGCTTTGAACAGCTGCGCGCGCGCCTCAGCGCCTTGCTGAGGCTCGCCTGCCAGATGCTCGACACCGGCATGGGCGTGCAGGTGCGTCAGCCCGTTTTCATAGCTGCGCAGGCCACCGGCATTAAGCAGGGTCTGGCCCGGCTGCTGCTGCAAGTGCTGGCCCAGTTGCGCAAGCAGCTGGTCGAAGGCGCCGCCGCGCAGGCCGATGACCAGCCCAGGATTGGTGCAGAATTGTCCTGCGCCCAGGCAGACCGATCCGGCCAGCTCGCGGGCGATGGTTTCACCGCGCTTGGCCAATGCGCCGGGTAGCAGGATCACCGGGTTGATGCTGGACATTTCGGCGAACACCGGAATCGGCTGCGGCCGTTCGGCAGCCATCCGGCACAGGGCGTCACCGCCTTTGAGCGAGCCGGTGAACCCTACCGCCTGGATCGCCGGATGCTTGACCAGCCATTCGCCTACGCCTGCGCCAAACACCATGTTGAACACGCCCTTGGGCATGCCGGTGCGTTCTGCCGCGCGGACGATGGCGCAGGCCACCTGGTCGGCCGTCGCCATATGACCACTGTGAGCCTTGAACACCACGGGGCAACCCGCCGCCAGCGCCGCTGCGGTATCGCCACCGGCGGTGGAAAAGGCCAGCGGGAAATTGCTCGCGCCGAACACGGCGACCGGGCCTACGCCGATGCGCATCTGTCGCAGGTCGGTACGCGGCAGCGGCTGACGCTGGGGCAGCGCCTGGTCGATGCGCGCGCCGAGGAAGTCACCGCGGCGCAGGACCTGGGCGAACAGACGCATCTGGCCGCTGGTACGCCCTCGCTCACCTTGTATGCGTGCGGCCGGCAGTGCGGTTTCCTGGCACACGATGGCGACGAAGCTGTCGTCCAATTCATCGAGTTCATCGGCGATGGCGTCGAGGAATTCGGCCCGTCGGGCCGGGGCGAGCTGTCGAAACTCGGCAAATGCCGCTGCGGCGGCGCGCGCCGCCTGATCCACTTCGGTCTCGCTGGCCTGGGTGAAACGATAGGGCAGTGCCTGCCCGGTGCTGGCGTCCAGGCTGTGCAAGGTCTGCTGGCCGGTGGCGCTGCGCTGGCCGGCGATGAAGTTGTGGCCAAGGATCTCAGGCATGGAATGCTCCGTAGGCAAGGATAAGAGTAGGAGTGGCAGGCGACCTCAGGTGATCGGTGCCGGATTGAACAGGGTGATGTCGTTGTGCAGTTTGTGACGTTCGGCCCAGGTGTGCTGGCGCCCGCTGGCCACGTCCAGATAGAAGTGGAACAGCTCCCAGCCCAGCGCTTCGATACTCGAACGCCCGGTGGCGATACGTCCGGCGTCGATGTCGATGAGGTCGGGCCAGCGCTGGGCCAGTTCGCTGCGGGTGCACACCTTCACCACCGGGGCCATGGCCAGCCCGTAGGGCGTCCCGCGTCCGGTGGTGAACACGTGCAGGTTCATGCCGGCAGCCAGTTGCAGGGTGCCGCAGACGAAGTCGCTGGCGGGCGTGGCGCAGAAGATCAGGCCCTTGCGGGTCACTCGTTCGCCCGGTCCGATCACGCCCTGGATCGCGCCGCTGCCGGACTTGACGATCGATCCCAGGGATTTTTCGACGATGTTGGACAAGCCGCCTTTCTTGTTGCCCGGCGTGGTGTTGGCACTGCGGTCGGCCGCGCCCTGTTGCAGATAGCGGTCGTACCAGTCCATTTCGCGCACCAGGGCCTCGGCCACTTCCGGCGTTTCGGCACGTGAAGTGAGCATGTAGATCGCGTCGCGAACCTCGGTCACCTCCGAGAACAGCACGGTGGCGCCAGCGCGTACCAGCAGGTCGGCGGCGAAGCCCAGGGCCGGATTGGCCGTGATGCCGGAAAAAGCGTCGCTGCCCCCACACTGCATGCCCAGTATCAATTCGCTCGCCGGCACCGTTTCACGGCGCCGCCGGTCGAGCTTCTGCAAGCGACTCTCGGCCAGTTGCATGATCTGCTCGATCATCTCCCCGAACCCCAACGAGGCATCCTGCAGGCGATACAGCCAGGGCTCGCTGAGGTCTACCGACGGATCGCCCTGATGCATCACCTGCTCGGCTTGCAATTTCTCGCAGCCCAGGCCGATGACCAGCGCTTCGCCACCCAGGTTCGGGTTGCGCGCCAGGTTGCGCACGGTGCGGATGGGGATGTAGGCGTCGCGCGCATTGATGGCCACACCGCAGCCGTAGCTGTGGGTGAGGGCGACCACGTCATCGACGTTGGGGTAGCGCGGCAGCAGTTCTTCGCGGATGCGCTTGACCGCATGCTCCAACACACCGGTGACGCATTGCACGGTGGTGGTGATGCCCAGGATGTTGCGGGTGCCGACCGTGCCGTCGGCGTTGCGGTAGCCTTCGAAGCTGTATCCCTCTAGAGGGGGCAGGGCGGCGGGGACGGCATCGCAGCGCGGCAGGCTGTCCAGCTCCGGTGCTGCCGGCATGGAAAGCTGGCTCTCCTGCACCCAACTGCCCTGCTGCAGGTCCTGCACGGCGTAACCGATGATCTGTCCATAGCGCCGCACGGCCTCGCCCTGGCGGATGTGCTCGGTCGCGACCTTGTGGCTCTGTGGCACGTGCTCGGTCAGGGTCAGGCCGTCGGCGAAGCGCGTGCCTTCGCCCAGGCCGCCGTCGTTGACCACAACGACCACGTTGTCCAGGGAATGCAGACGGATGTAGCGGGGCGACTCGGAATGTTCGATCAACTGCATGGTCAGGCCCTTGTTGTCATTGTCTCAGGCTGCTCTTGGCAGCCGATGCCTGGTCAGGGCATCGGCTCGGGTCGGGTCAGTGGCGAGTGGTCGCCAGCGTCGCCTGGGGTACCGGGTTGGGAGCGGTCGGCTCACGCAACTCGATACGCTTGATCGGACCGACGATCACCAGGTAACTGAAGACGGCCACCAGTGCGTTGGCACCGACATACACCAGCGCCCATTTGAACGAGCCGGTGGCGCTGATGATGTAGCCGATCACGATCGGGGTGGTGATCGACGCGATGTTGCCAAAGGTGTTGAACAGTCCGCCAGACAAGCCGGCGATCTGCTTGGGTGAGGTGTCGGCGACCACGGCCCAGCCCAGTGCGCCGATGCCCTTGCCGAAGAACGCCAGGGTCATGAAGCCCACGACCATCCATTCGGCTTCTACATAGTTGCAGAACACCATGGTGGTGGAGAGCATCAGGCCACACACGATCGGCAGCTTGCGCGAGAAGGTCAGCGAGTTGCCGCGCCGCAACAGCCAGTCGGACAGTACCCCGCCGAGTACGCCACCGATGAAACCGCAGATCGCCGGCAGCGAGGCGATGAAGCCTGCCTTGAGGATGGTCATGCCGCGCTCCTGGACCAGGTACACCGGGAACCAGGTCAGGAAGAAGTAGGTGATGGCATTGATACAGTACTGGCCCAGGTAGACGCCCAGCAGCATGCGACTGGTGAGCAACTGCTTGATGTAGCCCCACTTGGGCCCATCGTTGCCGCGCTTCTGGTCCATGTCCACCAGACCACCGTTGACTTCGATGTGCTCGAGCTCGGCCGCGCTGATGCGCGGGTGCTGGCGTGGATTGTAGATGGTCTTGAGCCAGACCAGCGAGAACAGGATGCCCAGCGCGCCCATGACCACGAACACGTGCTCCCAGCCGAAGCTGAACACGATCCAGCCCATCAGTGGCGCGAACAAGGCCGTGGCGAAGTACTGCGCCGAGTTGAAGATGGCCGACGCCGTGCCGCGCTCGGCGGTCGGGAACCAGGCCGCGACGATGCGCGCATTGCCCGGGAAGGAAGGCGCCTCGGCGAAGCCGACCAGAAAGCGCAGGGTGAACAGTGTCACCACGGCCCAGGCCACTGGCATTCCACCGACGAAGCCCTGCAGCAGGGTGAACAGCGACCAGGTGAAGATGCTGAAGGCGTAGACATTCTTCGAGCCGAAGCGATCGAGCAACCAGCCGCCGGGGATTTGGCCGGCCACGTAGGCCCAGCCGAAGGCGGAGAAGATGTAGCCGAGGGTGACGGCGTCGATACCCAGGTCTTTCTGCAGGCTGGAGCCGGCGATGGCGATGGTAGCGCGGTCGGCATAGTTGATCGTGGTCACCAGGAACAGCATGAACAGGATCAGGTAGCGCACATGCGTCTTTTTAGTCGCTTGCATGCGAGTGTACTCCCACTAGTTATTGTTGTGCGGGGCGTTCGAATTGTAGGCCGGAGCGGGTCTCGCTCCGGCGCGGCCTTGGCAGAGGCCTGGCGTCACACGTGTTGTGGACCCATCTTGTCCATCAGCGCGGCGAGCGCCTGGTATTCCTCGTCGGTCAGGTCGGTGAGCGGGGTGCGCACGGGGCCGGCGTCGTACCCTGCGATGCGTGCGCCGGCCTTGACGATGCTCACCGCGTAGCCGGCCTTGCGGTTGCGGATGTCCAGGTACGGCAGGAAGAAGTCGTCGATCAATTTGCCGACGGTGGCATGGTCTTCGCGGGCGATGGCGTTGTAGAAGTCCATGGCGGTCTTGGGTACGAAGTTGAACACCGCCGATGAGTACACGGGGACGCCCAGCGCCTTGTACGCGGCAGCATAGACCTCGGCCGTAGGCAGGCCACCCAGGTAACTGAAGCGATCGCCCAGGCGGCGGCGGATCGACACCATCAGTTCGATGTCGCCCAGACCGTCCTTGTAGCCGATCAGGTTGGGGCAGCGCTCGGCCAATTGCTCGAGTTGTGTGGCGTTTAGGCGGCAGACATTGCGGTTGTAGACCACCACACCGATGTTCACCGACTTGCACACCGCCTCTACATGGGCAGCGACACCGTCCTGGCTGGCTTCGGTCAGGTAGTGCGGCAGCAGCAGCAGACCCTTGGCGCCCAGGCGCTCGGCCTGCTGGGCATACTCGATGGCCTGACGGGTCGAGCCCCCCACACCGGCCAGGATAGGCACGGAATCGGCACAGGTGTCGACGGCGGTCTTGATCACCTGGCTGTATTCACTGGCAGCCAGGGAGAAGAATTCGCCGGTCCCGCCTGCGGCGAACAGCGCACTGGCGCCGTAGGGCGCCAGCCACTGCAGGCGTTTGGCATAGCCTGCTGGATTGAAATCGCCCTGGGCGTCGAAGTCCGTCACTGGAAAGGACAGCAGGCCGTGGGAAAGGATGGTCTTCAGTTCTTGTGGGTTCATTGTTGTGGGCATCCTGTGAGGCTTGGAGGAAGAGAGGAAACCAAGCTGAGAGGTAAGTTATCGTACAACTAGCTTGGTGAAAAGCCCTCTCATCCAAATTGTCTTCGCCCACAGGTAAGAAGATGTGCTTTCGAAAGGGGGTTGAGCCTATCGGGCAGATAGGTGAGGGATCAAAGTAGACGGCCAAACGACCGTAAAGTGGCAGTCACGCGACGCGTTATTGAAGGTCATCGTATCTCTTGAGGCGAGAACTCAGGATTGCAGGGCGCTCAAGCCAATGTGACTGCAAGCCTGGAGCGGTACGCGGGGCCGAGATTGCCTCGACCCCGCCTGTACGCCGACTTGTTCAGGCTTCACGCCGCCTGATGGCGTGCGCCTTGCGCACCTGGGCGCGGCAGGCATCACCGAACGCCCTGAATAGCTGGATCGAATCCGGGTTCTTCGCCGCTTGCCACTCAGGATGCCACTGCACTGCGAACAGGAAGGGCGAGATGCTCGGGCCGTGGATGGCTTCTACCAGGCCATCATCGGCGCGGGCGATAGGCTCCAGTCCTTCGCCCAGGTTGCGCAGCCCCTGGCCATGCAGGGAGTTGACGCGTATACGGCCGGTACCCAGGGCCTCACACAGCCACGTGCCTGGCTCGATGGTCACCGCGTGAGAGGCGGCGTACTGCACCTCCACTGGGTCATCCGGGTTTTCCCGGTGATCGTCGAAGCCTGGCTCGGCGTACACTTTCTGGTAAATGTCGCCGCCCAGTGCCACGTTGATTTCCTGCATGCCTCGGCAAATGCCGAAAATCGGCAGGCCTCGGGCAATGGCCAGTTGCACCAGCGGGATGTCGAACAGGTCACGGTTCTTGTCCTGGGCCTTGCCGGGCGTCTGGTTTTCCTGTCCGTACAATGCAGGGTCGATATTGCTGCCGGCACCGGTCAGGTAGACGCCGTCGGCCATGTTCAGATACGCCTCGAGGGCATCAGTGCCGCAGCACGTAGGCACCAGTACCGGCACGCAGTCGGAAAACTCGACCAGTGGCGCGATGTACTTGTGGGTCATGACCTGGTAGTCGTGGCCCTTGCGTTCCTGGGTGCCCATGGTCATCAGGACGACGGGTTTGCGCGGGCCGGCTTGCTTGTTGCCAATGTTGCTGTTGGACATATGTCACCTTGGGACAGGCGCTGCCTGTCGTTGTCATGCAGGCGCGTGGCGCAGGGCCTGGAAGCGCGGCCTGAGGCCCCGAGCACTGCCGGCATGGCCTGGAGGCCATCGTACCGGTCGGGACATGAACCGTAGCTTGCCAGAGCCGTTCGATATGTCAAACGACTGGCCCGGGGACTTCGGCAGGTCAGCTCCCGTCGGTGGCCATCCGTATCGGCTGCGCGCCTGTGGCGGCACGGGTTCGCGGGTACGGTTGGTCAATAATATTTAACGGTGCAGTTGGGTCATTGCGCCATTGCAATGATCCCGCATCGATGCTGCGCGATGATTGACAGGGGGCGCTCACGGGCGAACAGTGATTCGGGCCCCGCCCGTCGCTGTCACTTGCAACCTTTTAGGGAGTACCCGATGTCCTCGCCGTTGAAGGATCCTTTGATTCGCGTTCCATTCGCCAAGCTGCATGACCTCTTGTACCGAATATTCTCGCGCCACGGTTGCAGTGACACCGTCGCCGCCATCCTGGCGACCAACTGCACCAACGCCCAGCGCGACGGTGCTCACAGTCATGGGGTATTTCGTATCCCAGGCTATGTCTCGACCTTGGCCAGCGGTTGGGTCGACGGTCAGGCGGTCGCTCAGGTCAGCGACCGCGCAGCGGCGTTCGTGCAGGTCGATGCCCAGGGCGGATTCGCCCAGCCGGCGTTGGCAGCGGCCCGGGATCTGCTGGTGCACAAAGCGCGCAATGCCGGTATCGCCGTCCTGGCGATCCATAACTCCCACCATTTCGCCGCGTTGTGGCCGGATGTGGAGCCCTTCGCCGAAGAAGGCCTGATCGCCCTGAGCGTGGTCAACAGCATGACCTGCGTAGTGCCCCACGGCGCCCGTCGACCGCTGTTCGGCACCAACCCGATCGCCTTTGCCGCGCCCTGTGCTGGCCAGTCGCCGATCGTCTTCGACATGGCCACCAGCGCCATGGCCCACGGTGACGTGCAGATCGCGGCGCGCGAGGGTCGGGCTTTGCCAGACCAGGTGGGCGTGGATGCCGCCGGCGATCCGAGCGTGGACCCTCAGGCCATCCTCGACGGCGGCGCGTTGCTGCCGTTTGGCGGGCACAAGGGCTCGGCGTTGTCGATGATGGTCGAGTTGCTCGCCGCGGGGTTGACGGGCGGGCATTTCTCCTGGGAATTCGACTGGTCCGGGCATCCGGGTGCCAAGACGCCGTGGACCGGGCAGTTGATCATCGTCATCGATCCAGGCAAGGCAGAAGGTGATCGTTTCGCCCAGCGCAGCCGTGGCTTGCTGGAACAGATGCGGGCTGCGGGCGTGTCGCGCCTGCCCGGTGAGCGCCGATTCCGCGAGCGGGCGATCTCGGCCAGGGAAGGGGTGAGTGTCGGCGAGGCGCAGTGGCACTCGCTTGAGCGTCTGCTCGAGTAAGGCCAGGCGAGTCCTGAACTGCGCCGCGCAGCCGTCGCAGGGTTGCGCCCCGGCCGCATTGCATCCGGGCACACCCTGCTTGCGCATCCAGTGATGTTCCTGGCTCGCCTCAGCAGGTATGCTCGGGGGGTTCTTCCGACTGTCCCGATTCCAAGGAGCTGCACGCTGTGTTCAAACATGTCGATGCCTACGCCGGCGATCCGATTCTTTCGTTGATGGAAGCCTTCAAGGTCGACCCGCGCGCCGACAAGGTCAACCTGAGTATCGGCCTGTATTACGACGAAGCCGGCGTAGTGCCGCAGCTGCCCTCGGTGGGTGAGGTCGAGAAGCGCCTGGCCGGCAAGCCCCACGAAGCGTCGTTGTACCTGCCCATGGAGGGTCTGGCCGGCTATCGCCAGGCGATCCAGGCGCTGCTGTTCGGTGCCGATCATCCAGCCGTCACCGCTGGCCGCGTGGCCACCGTGCAGACCGTCGGCGGCTCGGGTGCGCTCAAGGTCGGCGCAGACTTCCTAAAGCGTTATTTTCCGCAGTCCGAGGTCTGGGTCAGCGATCCGACCTGGGACAACCACCGCGCCATTTTCGAAGGCGCCGGTTTCCAGGTGCATACCTACCCCTATTTCGACCAGGCTTCGCGCGGCCTGGATTTCCCCGGCATGCTGGCTGCCCTGCAGGCCCTGCCAGAGCACAGCATCGTGCTGCTGCACCCGTGCTGCCACAACCCCACGGGCGTCGACCTGGACCAGAGCCAGTGGCAGCAGGTGGTCGAGGTGGTCAAGGCGCGCGGGCTCATACCGTTCCTCGACATCGCCTACCAGGGCTTCGGCCAGGGGCTGGTAGAGGATGCCTACGCCATTCGCGAGATGGCCCGGGCCGGCGTGCCGTGCCTGGTGAGCAACTCGTTCTCCAAGATATTCTCGTTGTATGGCGAGCGGGTAGGGGGGCTGTCGGTGGTCTGCGACGACGCGTCGAGCGCCCAGCGCGTGCTCGGCCAGCTCAAGGCCACGGTACGGCGCAACTATTCCAGCCCGCCCAGCCATGGCGCGCTACTGGTGACCGGCGTGCTCAGCGATGCGGCACTCGACGCCCAGTGGCAGGCGGAAGTCGAGGCCATGCGCCAGCGCATCCTCGACATGCGCCACGGGTTGGTGGAGGCGCTGGCCACGCGGCTGCCTGGCCAGGATTTCCAGTTCCTGCTGCGCCAGCGCGGCATGTTCAGCTACACCGGCTTCAGCGCGGAGCAGGCGCGGCGCCTGCGCGACGAGTTCGGTGTGTACATCCTCGACAGCGGCCGTGTCTGCATGGCCGGGCTGCGTCCGGACAACCTGCAACGGGTCGCCGAAGCCTTCGCCGCCGTCCAGTAGGCGTGGATACGAGCCCTCGACAGGCGGATTCGTCCACCTTCCGAGGGCTTTTCCGACCCGGTACAGCGCCACCATCCCTGCGACAGGGCTTCGCAATAGTCCCCATTCAGTGCACAATCGCGCCCCTCTTTTGCGGTTGAGGTGGTGCGGACCCTGGGTTTGGCCATGCTCAGCCAGTTGCAATCTTGTGAGTGGAGTTGCACCCGGATGAATGAGCAGGCCCAAGGCGTCGAGCGACGCTTCGAATCGACTCAATCCGCTGCCCTGGGCAGTTGGTCGCGTCAGGACACTACCTGGATGCTGGGCCTGTTCGGCACGGCCATCGGCGCCGGAACCCTGTTCCTGCCGATCAACGCCGGGCTCGGCGGTTTCTGGCCGCTGCTGATCCTGGCGCTGCTGGCATTCCCCATGACCTACTATGCTCATCGCGCGCTGACCCGCTTCGTGCTGTCCGGCAGCAGGGACGGTGACATCACCGACGTGGTCGAGGAGCATTTCGGCGTGACGGCAGGCACCCTGATCACGATCCTGTACTTCTTCGCGATCTTCCCCATCCTGCTCATCTACAGCGTGGCGCTGACCAATACCGTCAGCAGCTTCATGGAGCACCAGTTGCACACGACGCCACCGCCGCGGGCGTTGTTGTCGTTCGTGCTGATCCTCGGCCTGCTGGCCATCGTGCGGTGCGGTGAACAGGCCACGGTCAAGGTCATGAGCCTGCTGGTCTACCCGTTCATCGTCGCCCTGGCGCTGCTGGCGCTGTACCTGGTGCCGCACTGGAATGGCGGCATCCTCGATACCGCGCAGCAACTGCCGGCTGGCTCGGCGCTGCTGCACACCTTGTGGTTGGCGATTCCGGTGATGGTGTTTTCCTTCAACCATTCGCCGATCATCTCGGCCTTCGCGGTCGATCAGAAGCGCCGCTATGGGGACCATGCCGACCAGCGCAGTGGGCAGATCCTGGCACGCGCCCACCTGCTGATGGTGGCCATGGTGCTGTTCTTCGTGTTCAGTTGCGTATTGACCCTCAGTAGCGCTCAGCTGGCCGAAGCCAAAGCGCAGAACCTGTCCATCCTCTCTTACCTGGCCAACCATTTCAGCAATCCGGCCATTGCCTTCGCTGCGCCCCTGATCGCCTTCGTTGCCATCGCCAAATCCTTCCTGGGCCACTACATCGGCGCCAACGAAGGTCTCAAGGGCATCATCGTCAGAACGGGCCTGCGGCCCGGTGCCAAGGCCCTCGACCGAATCGTCGCGGTGCTGATGCTGGTGGTGTGCTGGATCGTCGCCACCTTGAACCCAAGCATCCTGGGCATGATCGAGTCGCTGGGCGGTCCGATTCTGGCAGTGCTGCTGTTCCTGATGCCGATGTACGCCATCCGCCGCGTACCGTCGATGCGCAAGTACAGCGGTGCGGTATCGAACATCTTCGTCGTGGCGATCGGCCTGGTGGCATTGAGCTCGGTGGTATACGGCCTGCTGAGCTGAGCGGCGCCGAGCAGGGCGGGCTTGCAACGCTTGCCCGCTTGCAGCCTGCGTCCAAAAGCGCTTAACTCTGGATCCTTTTTCCAAACCTCATCAAGGAATAGCGCCATGGCTCAAGTCACTCTCAAAGGCAACCCGGTGCAGGTCAACGGCGAATTGCCCAAGGTCGGTGCCCAGGCGCCAGCCTTTTCCCTGGTCGGCGAAGGCCTGGCCGACAAGTCGCTCAAAGACTACGCTGGCAAGCGCAAGGTGCTGAACATCTTCCCGAGCGTCGATACACCGACCTGCGCCACTTCTGTGCGCAAGTTCAACGCCCAGGCCAACGAACTGCCCAACACCGTCGTGCTGTGCATCTCCGCCGACCTGCCGTTCGCCCAGGCGCGTTTCTGCGGCGCCGAAGGCCTGGAAAACGTCAAGAACCTGTCCACCCTGCGCGGCCGCGAATTCATCGAGAACTACGGCGTGGCCATTGCCGACGGCCCGCTTGCCGGCCTGACCGCGCGCGCCGTCGTGGTACTGGATGAGCAGGACAAAGTGCTGCACGCCGAACTGGTCAAGGAAATCGCCGAAGAGCCGAACTACGAGGCGGCACTGGCGGTGCTCAAGTAAGCATGCGCCTGCGCCGTGGCACAGCCCGCCACGGCCTCTGCGCAGACAGGCATGCCTGAACGACGGCCCGGAGCCCACTCCGGGCCGTTTTCATTTAAAGTTCATCGTTTTAGCTACGTCAGCCAATGGTAAATCCCAGGTAAAGGCGCTTTGCTAATCCAATGCCAGTGCTTATCGTTCAACGTCCCAGCTCGCCACTCTCTGAACAAGGTTCGTTCACCCTATGCAAGCTCCCGTATCCCGTTCCCCACGTCGCTGGCTGATCGGCCTGTTGCTCCTGTTGCTGGTGGCCTTGCTGGCCTGGTGGCTGTGGCCTGCCGCAGCACCCAAGCACAAGGAGCCGGCGGCGCACCTGACCAAGAGCGGGCGGCCGGGTTACGGCGCCTCCAGCGATCCGGTGCCGGTCCGCGTGGAACCGGTGCGCGTCGGCGATTTCCCGCTGTACTACAAGGCCCTGGGCACGGTCACGGCCACCAGTACGGTCAATGTACGCAGTCGGGTCGCCGGCGAGCTGGTGAAGATCCACTTCAAGGAAGGGCAACAGGTGAAGGCCGGCGACCTGCTCGCCGAGATCGATCCCCGCCCTTATCGCATCGCCTTGCAGCAGGCCGAGGGGACATTGGCGCAGAACCAGGCGCAGTTGCAGAACGCCCAGGTCGATCTGGCCCGCTACAAGGGCTTGTATGCCGAGGACAGCATCGCCAAGCAGACCCTGGATACCGCCCAGGCCCAGGTCGGGCAGTTCCAGGGCCTGGTCAAGACCAATCAGGCGGCGGTCAACGATGCACGGTTGAACCTGGAGTTCAGCCAGATTCGCGCGCCGATCAGCGGTCGCCTCGGGCTGCGCCAGCTCGACCTGGGCAACCTGGTGGCGGCCAACGACACCACGGCCCTGGTGGCGATCACCCAGACCCAGCCGATCAACGTCGCCTTCACCTTGCCGGAAACCGAATTGAGCACCGTGCTCGAGCGCTACCGCAGCGGTGCGCGGCTGACCGTGGAGGCCTGGGATCGGGGGGACACCCGGCTGCAGGCCACCGGTGTGCTGGGCAGTCTGGACAACCAGATCGACACCACCACCGGCACCCTCAAGTTCAAGGGCCTGTTCGAAAACAAGGACAGCGCGTTGTTCCCTAACCAGTTCGTCAACGTGCGCCTGCTGGCCGATACTCTCAAGCAGGTGGTGCTGGCCCCGGCCGCCGCCATCCAGTTCGGTAACGACGGTACGTTCGCCTATGTGATCGGTGCCGACGACAAGGTCATCGTGCGCAAGCTCAAGGTGGGCGCCAGCGACGGCGTCAACAGCGTGATCCTCGAAGGGCTCAAGGACGGCGAGCGCCTGGTGCTCGAAGGCACCGATCGCCTGCGTGAGGGCACCCAGGTCGAGATCGTCCAGGACAGCGCCCAGGTGCCCGCTACCCCTGGCTCGCACCTGCAGGGGCAGCCGAGCCAGGACGCCACCCAGTCCGGTGAGTCGAGCAAGGCGGGCGCATGAACATCTCGCGGCTGTTCATCCTGCGCCCGGTCGCCACCACGCTGAGTATGCTGGCCATCGTCCTGGCCGGCCTCATCGCCTACAAGCTGCTCCCGGTGGCAGCCTTGCCTCAGGTGGACTACCCGACCATCCGCGTCATGACCCTGTATCCCGGGGCCAGCCCGCAGGTGATGACCAGCGCGGTCACCGCGCCGCTGGAGCGTCAGTTCGGGCAGATGCCGGGCCTCAGCCAGATGGCCTCCACCAGCTCCGGTGGCGCCTCGGTACTGACCTTGCGCTTCAGCCTGGACATGAACATGGACGTCGCCGAGCAGCAGGTACAGGCCGCGATCAATGCCGCCAGCAACCTGCTGCCCAGCGACCTGCCAGCACCACCGGTGTACAACAAGGTCAACCCGGCCGATACCCCGGTGCTGACCCTGGCTATCAGCTCGCGCACCCTGCCGTTGCCCAAGCTCAACGACCTGGTCGACACCCGAGTGGCCCAGAAGGTCGCGCAGATCAGCGGTGTGGGCATGGTCAGCATCGCCGGTGGTCAGCGCCAGGCGGTACGGATCAAGGTCAACGTCGATGCGCTGGCCGCCAACGGCCTGAATCTGGACGATGTGCGCACACTGATCGGCGCCTCCAACGTCAACCAGCCCAAGGGCAATTTCGACGGCCCCACCCGGGTCTCGATGCTGGACGCCAACGACCAACTGCGCTCGCCCGAGGAATATGCCAATCTCATCCTCAAGTACAGCAATGGCGCGCCGTTGCGCCTGAAGGACGTGGCCGAGATCGTCGATGGCGCCGAGAACGAACGGCTGGCGGCCTGGGCCAACGAGAACCATGCGGTGCTGCTGAACATCCAGCGCCAGCCGGGGGCCAACGTCATCGATGTGGTCGACCGGATCAAGACGATGCTGCCGTCGATCACCGACAACCTGCCGGCCGGGCTCGAGGTGAGCGTGCTCACCGACCGTACCCAGACCATCCGTGCCGCGGTGCGCGACGTGCAGCACGAGTTGCTGTTCGCCATTGCCCTGGTGGTGATGGTCACCTTCCTGTTCCTGCGCCGCTTCAGCGCGACCCTCATCCCCTCGATCGCCGTGCCGTTGTCGCTGGTCGGCACCTTTGGCGTGATGTATCTGGCCGGTTTCTCCATCAATAACCTCACGCTGATGGCCCTGACCATCGCCACCGGTTTCGTGGTGGACGACGCCATCGTCATGCTGGAAAACATTTCCCGTCACATCGAAGAGGGCGAGACACCGCTGCAGGCGGCGCTCAAGGGCGCCCGGCAGATCGGCTTCACGTTGATTTCCCTGACCTTCTCCCTGATCGCGGTGCTGATCCCGCTGCTGTTCATGGCCGATGTGGTCGGTCGGCTGTTCCGCGAGTTCGCCATCACCCTGGCGGTGGCCATTCTCATTTCCCTGGTGGTGTCGCTCACCCTGACGCCGATGATGTGCGCACGCCTGCTCAAGCGCGAACCCAGCGAACAGGAGCAGGGCCGCTTCTATCGCGCCAGCGGCGCCTGGATCGACTGGCTGATCGAACGCTACAGCCATGGCCTGAAATGGGTGTTGCGCCATCAACCGCTGACGCTGCTGGTGGCCTTGGCGTCGCTGGCGCTGACCGTGATTCTCTATCTGGTGGTGCCCAAGGGCTTCTTCCCGGTGCAGGACACTGGTGTCATCCAGGGCATTTCCGAGGCCCCGCAATCGATCTCCTTCGCGGCCATGAGCGAGCGTCAGCAGGCCCTGAGCAAGGTGATTCTGCAGGACCCGGCGGTGCAGAGCCTGTCGTCCTACATCGGTGTGGATGGCGACAACGCCACCCTCAACAGCGGGCGTTTGCTGATCAACCTCAAGGCCCATGCCGAGCGCGATGTCACCGCCAGCCAGGTGATCGAACGCCTGCAACCGCAACTCGAGCGCCTGGTTGGCATCCGCCTGTTCATGCAACCGGTGCAGGACCTGAGCGTCGAGGATCGGGTCAGCCGCACCCAGTACCAGTTCAGCCTGTCATCGCCAGACCCCGAGATGCTCGCCGAATGGAGCGCCAAGCTGGTCCACGCCCTGCAGCAGCGCCCTGAGCTCACCGACGTGGCCAGCGACCTGCAGGACAAGGGCCTGCAGGTGTACCTGGCGATCGACCGTGACATGGCCAGCCGGCTGGGCATCACCGTCGCCCAGATCACCAACGCCCTGTACGATGCCTTCGGCCAGCGGCAGATCTCCACCATCTACACCCAGGCCAGCCAGTACCGGGTGGTGCTGCAGGCCCAGGCGGCTGCGAACATCGGCCCGCAGGCGCTGGAATCGATCCACGTCAAGGCCAGCGACGGGGGGCAGGTGCGCCTCTCGGCGCTGGCTCGCATCGAACAGCGCCAGGCGCAGTTGGCGATTTCCCATATCGGCCAGTTCCCGGCGGTGATGATGTCGTTCAACCTGGGGCAGGGTGTGTCCCTGGGCCAGGCGGTGCAGGCGATCGAACAGGTGCAGCAGCAGATCGGCATGCCGTTGGGTGTGCAGACGCGCTTCCAGGGCGCTGCCGAGGCCTTCCAGGCGTCGCTGTCGAGCACACTGTTGCTGATTCTCGCGGCCGTGGTGACCATGTACATCGTGCTCGGCGTGCTCTACGAGAGCTACGTGCACCCGGTGACCATTCTCTCCACCTTGCCTTCGGCAGCGGTCGGGGCCTTGCTGGCGCTGCTGCTCAGCGGCAACGATCTGGGCATGATCGCCATCATCGGCATCATTCTGTTGATCGGTATCGTCAAGAAGAACGCGATCATGATGATCGACTTCGCCCTGGAAGCCGAACGCAATCAGGGCATGAGCCCGCATGAGGCGATCTACCAGGCGGCGCTGCTGCGTTTCCGGCCGATCCTCATGACCACCCTGGCGGCCCTGTTCGGCGCTTTGCCGCTGATGCTCGCCACCGGGTCGGGTGCCGAGTTGCGCCAGCCGCTGGGCCTGGTGATGGTCGGCGGCCTGCTGGTCAGCCAGGTGCTGACGCTGTTCACCACGCCGGTCATCTACCTGTACTTCGACCGCTTGGCCCGCCGTTGGCGGCGTACCGACCCGGCGGAGGTCCAGGCATGATCGGCAGGCACTGCGCAGCGGCGATCGCCGAGGGTCACAGCTACAGGCCTGACGCCGGGAGGGGTCGATGAACCTGTCCGGTCCGTTCATTCGTCGCCCCGTGGCGACCCTGTTGCTGAGCCTGGCGATCATGCTGCTGGGCGGCGTCAGTTTCGGCCTGCTACCGGTCTCGCCCCTGCCGCAAATGGACTTTCCGGTCATCGTGGTCCAGGCCAGCCTGCCCGGGGCCAGCCCTGAAGTCATGGCCTCGACCGTGGCCACGCCGCTGGAACGCAAGCTGGGCAGCATCGCCGGGGTCAACGTCCTGACCAGCAATTCCAGTCAGGGCGCGACCCGCGTGATCATCGGCTTCGACCTGGGCCGCGACATCGACGGGGCGGCGCGCGAAGTGCAGGCGGCGATCAACGCCAGCCGCAACCTGCTGCCCAGCGGCATGCGCAGCATGCCCACCTACAAGAAGGTCAATCCGTCTCAGGCGCCGATCATGGTGCTGTCACTGACCTCCGACATCCTGTCCAAGGGACAACTCTACGACCTGGCCGACACCATCCTTTCCCAGAGCCTGTCGCAGGTCAACGGTGTCGGCGAAGTGCAGATCGGCGGCAGTTCGCTGCCGGCGGTGCGCATCGAACTCGAACCGCAATTGCTCAACCAGTATGGCCTGGCCCTGGACGACGTACGCACCGCAGTGGCCAACGCCAACCAGCGCCGGCCCATGGGCTTCGTCGAGGACGACCAGCGCAACTGGCAGGTGCGCGCCAACGATCAGTTGGAGAAAGCCGAGGACTACAAGCCCCTGGTGATTCGCCAGCAGAACGGCGCCATCCTGCGTCTGAGCGATGTCGCCAAGGTGAGCGACGGCGTCGAGAACCGCTACAACAGCGGCTTCTTCAACAACGATGCGGCCGTGCTGCTGGTCGTCAACCGTCAGGCCAACGCCAACATCATCCAGACCGTGCAGCAGATCAAGGATCAGCTGCCGGCGCTGCAATCGCTGCTGCCGGCCAGCGTCAAGCTCAACGTGGCCATGGACCGCTCGCCCGTGATTAAGGCCACGCTAAAGGAGGCCGAGCATACGCTGCTGATCGCCGTGGTGCTGGTGATCCTGGTGGTGTATCTGTTCCTGGGTAACCTGCGCGCTTCGCTGATCCCGAGCCTGGCAGTGCCGGTGTCGCTGGTAGGCACCTTCGCGGTCATGTACCTGTGCGGCTTTTCGCTGAACAACCTGTCGCTGATGGCGTTGATCCTGGCCACCGGGCTGGTGGTCGATGACGCCATCGTGGTGCTGGAGAATATCTCGCGGCACATCGAAAACGGCGTGAAACCCATGCGCGCGGCCTTCCTCGGGGCCAAGGAAGTCGGCTTCACCCTGCTGTCGATGAACGTCTCCCTGGTTGCAGTGTTCGTGTCGATCCTGTTCATGGGCGGCATCGTGCGCGGTTTGTTCAAGGAGTTCTCGATCACCCTGGCGGCGGCGATCATGGTCTCGCTGGTGGTGTCGCTGACCCTGACGCCCATGCTCTGTTCGCGCTGGCTCAAACCCCATGCCGCCGGGCAGCAGACCCGGCTGCAGCGCTGGAGCGACCGACTGCACCAGCGCATGGTCGCCCGCTACGATCGCAGCCTGGGCTGGGCCCTGCGCCATCGGCGGCTCACCCTCATCAGCCTGCTGGCGACCATCGCGCTGAACGTCGCGCTCTATATCATCGTGCCCAAGACCCTCATGCCGCAGCAGGACACCGGGCAGTTGCAGGGTTTCGTGCGGGGCGACGATGGCCTGTCGTTCAGCGTGATGCAACCGAAAATGGAAATCTACCGTCGCGCACTGCTGGCCGATCCTGCGGTGCAGAGCGTGGCCGGCTTCATCGGCGGCAACAGCGGCACCAACAACGCATTCGTGCTGGTGCGCCTGAAACCCATTGCCGAGCGCAAGGAAAACGCCCAGAAAGTCATCGAGCGGCTGCGCAAGGACCTGCCCAAGGTGCCCGGCGGGCGCTTGTTCCTGATGGCCGACCAGGACCTGCAGCTCGGTGGCGGGGGACGCGACCAGAGTACCTCGCAGTACCTTTACACCTTGCAGAGCGGCGATCTGGCGGCCTTGCGCGAGTGGTTCCCCAAGGTCGCGGCCGCCCTGCGCAAGCTGCCCGAGCTCACCGCCATCGATGCCCGTGACGGGGCCGGTACCCAGCAGGTGACGCTGGTGGTCGATCGCGACCAGGCCAAGCGCCTGGGCATCGACATGGACATGATCACCGCCGTGCTCAACAACGCCTACAGCCAGCGGCAGATCTCCACCATCTACGACAGCCTCAACCAGTACCAGGTGGTCATGGAGATCAATCCTCGCTACGCGTGGGATCCCAGCACCCTGGAACAGGTCCAGGTGATCACTGCCGACGGCGCCCGGGTGCCGCTGTCGACGGTCGCTCACTACGAGAACAGCCTGGCCAGCGACCGCGTGAGCCACGAGGATCAATTCGCCTCGGAAGACATTTCTTTCGACGTTGCGGCAGGCTATAGCGTCGACCAGGCGCTGGCCGCCGTGGAGCGCGAGGTGGCCAGGCTGGGCTTGCCCGAGTCGGTGATCGCCAAGCTGGGCGGCGACGCCGATGCCTTCGCCAAGACGGCCGAGGGCCAGCCGCTGATGATCCTCGGGGCGTTGCTGCTGGTGTACCTGGTCCTGGGTATCCTTTACGAGAGCTACATTCATCCGCTGACCATCCTCTCGACCTTGCCTTCGGCCGGCGTGGGCGCCTTGCTGACGCTCTACCTGACGGGTGGTGAGTTCAGCCTGATCTCGCTGCTGGGCCTGTTCCTGCTCATCGGCGTGGTGAAAAAGAATGCGATTCTGATGATCGATCTGGCCCTGCAACTGGAGCGCCACGAGGGTTTGACCCCTGAAGAGTCGATCCGCCGGGCCTGCCTGCTGCGTCTGCGACCGATCCTGATGACCACGCTTGCCGCGATGCTCGGCGCGCTGCCGCTGCTGCTGAGCCAGGCCGAAGGCGCAGAAATGCGCCAACCGCTGGGCCTGACCATCCTCGGTGGCCTGGTGTTCAGCCAGGTCCTGACCCTCTACACCACCCCTGTCGTCTACCTGTACCTGGACCGCGCGCGCCATCGTTTCAACCGCTGGCGCGGCGTGCGCACCGACGCCGCCCTGGATACTCCGCTATGAATTTTGCTCAGACTCCGCTGCACCGTGTCCTGCAACTGCTGACCTGGGGCCGCGGCTCGCGCCTGGTCGGCGCCGGCTTGTGCGTGGCGCTGCTCAGCGCCTGCACCCTGAGCCCCGACTATCACCGCCCGCAGATCAGTACCCCGGCGCAGTTCAAGCAGGCCGAGGGCTGGACCCCGGCCAAGCCCTCGGACGCCATCGCCCGCGGTGCCTGGTGGGAAATCTACGGCGACCGTCAGCTCGATACGCTGGTCGAGACCCTCAATCGCAGCAACCAGACCGTCGCTCAGTACGAGGCGCAGTACCGCCAGGCCCAGGCCTTGGTGCGCAGCAGCCGCGCATCGCTGTTTCCTTCGCTCGATCTCACCACCACCAAGACCCGCTCGGCACAAGGGGCGGGCAGCTCCAGCTCCAGCCTGTCCAACAACAGCAGCGGAATTCGTGACACCTACAACGCCCAGCTGGGCGTGAGCTGGGAGATCGACCTGTGGGGCAAGTTGCGCGATACCCTCGACGCCAATGAGTCCAGCGCCCAGGCGAGCCTGGCGGACATGGCTGCGATCCGCCTGAGCCAGCAGTCGGAACTGGTGCAGAACTATCTGCAATTACGGGTGATCGATCAGCAGAAACGCCTACTCCAGGCCACCGTCGCCGCCTACGAACGCTCGTTGCGCATGAACCAGAATCAGTACCGCGCCGGCGTTGCGGGTCCGGCCGCCGTGGCCCAGGCACGCACCCAGCTTAAGAGCACCCAGGCCGACCTGATCGATCTGGCCTGGCAGCGTGCCCAGTACGAGAACGCTATTGCGGTGCTCATGGGCAAGGCCCCGGCAGATTTCTCCCTGGCCGAGACCCAGAACGTACCAGCACTTCCGCAGATCCCCCTGAGCCTGCCGTCGCAACTGCTCGAACGCCGCCCGGACATCGCCTCGGCCGAGCGCAAGGTGATGGCCGCCAATTCCAACATCGGCGTCTCGCGTGCGGCCTATTTCCCGGACCTGACGCTGAGCATGAGTGGCGGCTATTCCAGCAGCAGCTTTCGCAACTGGATCGAATTGCCCAACCGCTACTGGTCGGTGGGTCCGCAACTGGCGATGACCTTGTTCGACGCCGGCAAGCGCAGCGCCGAGGTGGACCGCACCGTGGCCGTCTACGACCAGACCGTGGCTCAGTATCGCCAGACCGTGCTGGACGGGTTCAAGGAGGTGGAGAACTACCTGGTGCAGCTGAAGGTGTACGCCGACGAATCCGTGGTGCGCCAGGAGGCCCTGGACGCCGCCCGCGAGTCGCTGCGCCTGACCGAAAACCAGTACCGCGCCGGATTGATCGGCTACATCGATGTGGTCAGTGTCCAGGCCACCGCGCTGAGCAACGAACGTAGCGTGCTCAACCTGCTGCAAGGTCGCCTGGTGGCCAGCGTGCAACTGATCGCCGCCCTGGGCGGCGGCTGGGAG
Organism: Pseudomonas sp. S30; assembly: GCF_016518545.1. GTDB lineage: Bacteria > Pseudomonadota > Gammaproteobacteria > Pseudomonadales > Pseudomonadaceae > Aquipseudomonas. The sequence continues at coordinate 170,465 of NZ_JACVTO010000007.1, read as the reverse complement.
GCCGAGCCTGCGTTAGCCCAGGCTCAGGACTGAAAGAGGCCGCGGCCGCGACGGCGATGTCACCTCGTCGCGGCATCCTCTGATAGTTTCCGACGTCTTCGCGCGCGGGACGTGGCAATTATCTATCACCTGACACCATCAGCCGCTCCTTAGCCTCTGGGCTTTCCACAGGAGCATGCCATCTTGACCCACGCACTCACTACCGCAGCCTACCACCAGGACTGGGTCCTCGGCCGTCGCCTGCCTGCATGGTTGACCGCCGCCAGCCCTGAACAGATACGGGCGCTCCAGGACGCGATGAGCTTGAGCCTGTACTTTCAGCAACGAGCCAGGGCGTTTCTGGAGGGGTTGCAGGCGCCGGATGCCTTCGCGGCACCTTTGCTGGACGCCGCCCTGCGGCGGATCCTGGATGACCCGATCGATCTGGCCAGCCTGCGTTTCAGGACCGGGACCCGGGAAATAGTCATCACCTCCCAGCCCATCGGATCTCCGGTGACCAAGGCGGTCTACCGCGACATCCCTGCTCTCGAAGCGGCGATGCGCAACTTCACCGCCGAGCAGGCCGAGCCAGGCGGTCAGCTGGCTGGCAACCGGTTGCTCGTCCCCATGGCACCTGAAGCCCGCCTGCCGAGTGCAGCTCGATTCGCCCAACTGTGTCGCCAGCTCGATCTGGGCGGTCAATACCAGCGCCATCTGCAGCAGGTTTTGCTGCCAGTGGACAGTGGCGCCGAGACGGCAGACGGTCGACGCCAGCGGTTGTCGGTCCTGGCGCGTGCACACCGCTACGGCATGCTGGCCGATGCCCATGTAGCGCATCTCAAGGGCCATCTGGACGAATCCGAGCTGCAACTGGTGGTACAGGTCTGCGCGCTGAACCCAAAGCCTTCCCTGCAGGGACGTGCTGTGCAGGTCAAGGGCCTCGAGCTGCTGGGCTGCCGCCTGGAACGCATCGTGGTGTTGGACGTACGCGATGAAAGCTTGAGTCCGGTCTATACCTCCAGTCATCGCGTGCTGGTCCACATCCCAGGTGATCCGCACACCCCGTGGCGCGCCTTCGCCACCCTGCGCTATTTTGCCAACGACCTGGGCCGGCGACTGCGCACAGCACCCTACCAGCGCTTTTTCGGCCGATTCGTACGCAGACGCCATGCTTTTTCGTTCTTCGAGCAGGTGATCTCTGGCTACGAAGGTGTCAGCGACCTGGCCAACATTGCCTTGGACGAACACATGTATGCGCTACCCGAGCCAGTGTTCGATCACCTGGCCATGGCGCGTATCGAGCAGATCAAGGACGATGCCGCCATGATCGCCGTACCGGTGAGCGCGGTGGATGAGCAGGTCCAGCGTGAACACGACCAGCGCCTGGCCAGCGAGGGCTGGGCGCTGCTCAACCTGGCAGGGATGTTCGTGCCTGCCATCGGTCTGGCCTTGCTGGCGGTCAGTGCGCTGGAGCTGCTGCAGGAGGGCTACCACGGCTTCCAGGCCTGGCGCGAAGGCGATACCAGCGAGGCGCTGGACCATCTGCTCAACGTCGCCGGCGATGTGGCCACTTTCGCCGCCATGACCGCTGGTATCACCGTGGCGCAGCGGTTGTGGAGTCGCTCCAGCTGGGTGGACGAGCTGCTGCCCGCCAGGCTCGAAGATGGCACCACGCGACTCTGGCGTGAAGATGTGCAGGCTTATCGCAGCGCGCCGCCTGCCGATGCCCAGTGCGACGAGCAAGGCATCTGGCGGCAAGCGGACCGTGCATGGGTCAGGATCGACGCACATCATTACGCCGTGCGGCAAAACGCCGATCTGCGCTGGCAGCTGGTGCCACGCAGTGGTTACGGACCTCTGCTCGACCACAACGGCGCAGGCGCCTGGCGTTTCTGGTGGGAGCAACCCTTGCAATGGGAAGATCCCTATCAGTTATGTCGGCGCCTGGGCGAAAGCTGGGCGCAGTTGGACGATGGGCAACTGGACGAGATCATCCACATCCATGGCCTGGACGCCGGGCAGTTGCGGGCAGTGCATGCCGACGGCCGGGCTCCGGATGCCGCCTGGCTGGACAGCGTCGAACGTTACCAGCTGGACCGCCGGCTGCGCCTGACCATCGATCAGTTGCGCAGTGGCCGGCCGGCCGTGGACGTCCAGGTGCTCGCTCAGGCCCGATCGCTCCCAGGCGCCTCTCAGGCCAGCGACCAGACCCTGGCCGAGCTGGCGTGGGGACAGCGGCGCGTGCTGTTCGACCGTCTTTATCAGGCCACACAGGTCGATCAGGCGCCGGCCTTGCAAGCTTTGCGGCGCCAGTATCCCTCCCTGCATTCACGTGGCGCTGAACAGGTACTGGCACTGGCCAGGGCCACCGATCGCGCGCGTTTGCTGAGCGGTGGGCGTGTGCCGCTGAGCATCGCCGAATCAGCGGTGGCGATGGCACGGCGCATTCGTGTGGCCAGGGTGCTGGAGAGCCTCTATCTGGATGCCAGCCAGAGCGCGGATCTGGCGCGGGTCTCGATTCACCTGCTCGGTCGGATGCCGGGCGCGGCAGGCACGGGTTGGCGCCTGTACGAAGAATCGGTGTCCGGCCCTGTGCTCTTCACCGTCGAGGCCAAGGAGGGAGCCGCCACCTTCGAGCTGGTTCACCAGCAGGGGCACTTCCGGGTGATTGGCGCAGGGCTCGATGCATCGGGCGGGCTGTTCGAGGTATTGGCCCAGACCTTCGATCTGGCCCAGTGTCAGGCCATGGAACTGAGCGAACCTCTGGCGCACAACATTCGCGTGCGTCTGACGCGTTTCGCCAGCCTGCGGCGCGCTGAAATCGAGCGAGCCCTGGGGCTGTCCCGAACCACGGGCCTGTTCCGAGCGCCGTTTCGTAGCGCCAACGGGCGTATCGGCTACCCGCTCAGCGGGCGCGGGAACAGGCGCAGTCGCGCCTTGTATGCCAGGGTTCGTGCGTTATATCCAAACTTCAGCGACGCCGAGGTGGAAAGCTGGTTGCTCGCCACCCGTGCTCAGGGCGTCGATCACAACCTTGAGCTGCAACGTCTGTCGGCAGAGCTCGACACCCTGCGCGAGCACCTGAGTCTATGGACGCAGCAGGCCCAGGGGCTGATGGAGAGAAGCGAACGCAGCTCCTTGCGAGATGCCCTGATGGCGGCCTGGCGCCGTCAGTCGCAACGCGTGGCGAATCATGTGGGCGAGCCTATCGGCTACCGCCTTGCCCTGTGGTCGGTGCCGATGCGCCGTTTGCCGGAGTTGCCCGAACATGTCCGCTTCGGTCACATCCGCTCGTTGAGCATGAGCTGCATGAGCCTTGAAGAGATCCCCGAGTCGTTCATGGCCGCGTTTTCAGGCCTGCAATCACTGGCACTGACCAACAATGAGCTGACCCGCCTGCCACCGGCGGTCGAGCGCCTGGCGCAGTTGCGCGAACTGGACCTGTATGGCAACTCGATCGTACTGGACGAGGCGGACGCTACGCGGCTGGCCGCCTGCCATCAGTTGCACCGGTTGAGCCTTTCGTTCAATCCACTGGGCCGTAACCTGAACGTCAGTGCCATGACGCGCCTGGAGTCGCTGCAGATGCGCGCAACCGGTGTCGACGCCTTGCCCCAAGGGCTGCTGGACCTGCAGCTGCTGCAGGACGTGGATCTGCGCAACAACCACATCACGCAACTGCCGGAGGCGTATTACCGGGTGCCGCTGTGGGTCTCCGGCGCCATCCTGCTGGGTGAGAATCCTCTTGAGGAGGCGTCGGCACGTCGTTTGCGCAGTTTCATGCGCCTCAACGGCTGGCTGGAAGATGCCCAGGGCGACGAGGAGCCGGACGACATGCACGCCGATGATCCGGTGCAAGCCTTGAACCATGCCCGGGAGGGGTGGTTGAGCAGTATCTCCCCGGCTGATGCGCGCGAGTTCGGCGAGGCATGGGAGGCCTTGATGGCCGAGCCTGGCAGCCTGGATTATCTGAGGCTGCTGGGACGGCTGCGTGAGACTCGAGACTATCGCACCGACCCGACCGGACTGGGCACCCGGGTCAGCGCCATGCTCGCCGCTGCGCGTGATAACGGTGAGTTGCGCCAGGAACTGTTCGACCTCTCCAGAGGGCTGGAGGGCTGTGACGATGCAGTCATCGGCCGCTTCAGCGACCTCGAAGTCCACCTGCTGGTGTGGCAGGCACGAGGCGCTGCCGAGCGCGGTGGCGAGCGTGCCGCGCTGCTGTATCTTGGACGACAATTGTGGCGCCTGGATGAGGTCGACAGGATCATCGCCGAAGAGCTGCAACGGCGACGCCTGGGCGGCGGTCGGCCGGATGAGGTGGAGGTCGGGCTCGCTTACCGGCTGGGCCTGCGTGACGAGTTCGACCTGCCCGGCCAGCCGGCCACCATGAGTTATCGAGAGGTGGCAGGGGTCAGCACGGCGGACCTGGACACTGCGCGCGCTCGATTGCGCGAAGCCGAAACCGATGCCGCTGTAGCGCAGTCGATGGTGTGGAAGACGTTCTGGCGAACTCACGTGGTGGCGGCCGACCCCACGGGTTTCGAGCAGTTGGACCAACGCTTTCACAGCCGCCTTCAGGTCGTCGGAGACATGATCGAAGGCAAGACCTACGACCAGGTACTCGAAGCACGCGCGGCGCACGTGCAGGCCTTGCAATCGCAGAGCGAGACCTTGGCCATCCAGCTGCAAGACGCAGGGCAAGATGCCGAAGCTGCGCAACGCTACCAGGTGGCGCTGGCCGATAACGCGCGCCAATTGGAGGAGGGGCGAGCGGAACTCGCCCTGATGCAGGCCGACTTCGACTTCGCCGAGCGCGTACGCCATTTGCAATCCACCACTGATGACTATCAAAGCTGGCTGACCAGCATCGGTCGCGACCGGGAGGCGGCCAGGGATGCGCGAGTGCTGGAATACACCCTTGCGGCATTCGCCGAATCCAGGCCTGAACCGCAGCCTGGGCCGAGCAACGCACCATCCTGAGTCTGCGTCGGCTATGCTTGTGAGGCAGATGTGTCAGACGTTTCCGAGATGTGGTGAGCTGCTGTCAAAGCGGCAAGTCATCCTTGGGTTTCACAGGCCCTGACCCCTGGTCCAGGGCCGACTCGGACTCCGTTCGCCGATCCATAGTCACCGATTCAACCGAGAAAACAGGAGATGCCCATGCTCGTCCGGTCCTTGACCCTCGCCTCCCTACTCTTGGTCAGCAGTCCGCTCTGGGCTGCCGACAGCGACGCCCCGTTGGCCAAGGAGCTGGGCAAGGCACGGCCACTGGTGGTCATCGCCCCCAGTAGCGCAGACCCGACGTTGCGTGGCCTGGAGCAGGCCATCAATGACCCGGCCACCCAGGCCGGGTTCAAGCAGCGCGATCTGGTGCTGTTCAGCGTGGCTCAGATGATGGGCAGGCGCGAAGACAAGAACCTCGAGCAGCAGACCACCATGGCCTTGATCCGCGAGCTCAAGCTTCCTGCGAGCAAAGGCACCAAGGTGATCTTGATCGGCAAGGACGGCGAGCGTCTAACGCTCAAGGACGGCGAAGATTCCACTCCGCTCGATGCCCAGGCCATCTTCAAGGCGGTCGACGAGTTGCCTGCCAGCGAGAAAGCCGTGGCCGCACCTGCCCCGGTGGCCGCTGCACCTGCCAGCAAGCCGGAAAAGCCCGGCAAGCCTGCCAAACCAAGCAAACCCACTGCCTTGCCCAAACCCCTAGACGACTGAACCACACGTGAGCGCCGGGCCGGTGCAGGTGCTTGGGTCAGCCAGCGAGCGATGCGTCAGCCCTGGGTCAGCCGTAGGAAGTGCGCCTGCATCCGCTGCGCATCGGCGGCTCGCCCACTGAACAGCTCGAACGCCTTGACGGCCTGGAACACGGCCATGGTGCCCCCGTGCAGGGTGCGACAGCCCAGTGCTCTGGCCTGGCGCAACAACTCGGTTTCCAACGGAAAGTAAACGATGTCCGCCACCCACAGCCGCTCGTGCAAGCATTGGACGGGCAGGGGGCAGCCGGGCAGTTTCGACATGCCTACCGGGGTGGTATTGACCAGGCCGTCTGCCGAGGCGACCTGCGTAGCCAGGTCGTGGCCCAGTACGGCGCGGTCTGCGCCGAAGTGCAGATTGAGGTTGCGTACCAGGGCCTGTCCGCGATCGACATCCAGCTCGAACAGCACCAACTGCTCCACGCCGTTGGCCAGCAGGGCATGGGCTACCGCCGACCCAGCCCCACCGGCGCCCAACTGCACCACCCGCTGGCGTGGCGCGTCGTGCAGGCCACGTCGCAGGCCCTCGGCGAAGCCCAGGCAGTCGGTGTTATGACCGATGCGTCGGCCTTGGCTGAACACCACGGTGTTGACCGCTCCGATGGCGCGCGCCTCTTCGGAAAGCTCGTCGAGCAAGGGGATGATCGCCTGCTTGAAGGGAAAGGTGATGTTCAGCCCGGTGAAACCGCAGCGCTGCGCGCCATCGATCAGGCTGGACAACGCCGCGTCAGGCAGGTCCAGTTCGTCGGCGTCGATGATGCGATAGAGGTAGCGCAAAGCCTGGGCGTCGCCTTCGGCTTCGTGCAGGGCGGGTGTGAGGGAGGCCTGTATGCCTCGACCGATCAGGCCGGCGAGGATGCTCGAGGAGGGCGTTGCAGAATTCATGGCGTCGCATCGCTTTTGTTATTGGATGCGGCACTATATGTACCATCTGGTTAGTTCTGTAAATCACGGTCTGCGAGCCGGTGATGAAACCGGGCGATTACCGCCCGATTCACTGACCCCTGGCGACGGTTTCTCAAGGCGCGTGCAAGCGTCCCGTGGGCGTGTCGGCAGCGCCCAACGAAGGGTCGTCCAAGGAGCTGCGTGCCGTCTCGGGCAAAGCCAGGCCACCCACCAGCGCCAACAAGGCGATGACCACGAGGTAGAAGGCCGGCGCCAGTCGACTGCCCGTGGCGTCTATCAGCCAGGTCGCCACCAGCGGAGCGGTGCCACCGAACAGGGTGTAGGCCACGTTGTAGGTAATGGCCGAGGCGGTGTAACGGGTGCGAGTCGGGAAACTCTCCGAGAGCAATGCCGCCGTCACCACGCCGCTGCACAGCGCGCCCACCGCCAGCAGGATCACCCCCAGCAGTGCGCCCGACATCGAGCCTGAGCTTGCCAGCCAATAGGCTGGAAACACGCATAGCATCACCCACAGACAAGTGAAACCGATGGTCCGCCGGCGGCCGATGCGGTCAGAAAGCGCACCTGCCAGGGGGCAGCCGGCAGCGGCGACGAGCAGCGCCACGGTGGTCACCAGCAGCGATTGGGCGCGGGTCAGGTGACCGACCATTTGCAGGTAGGTCGCGAAGTAGGTGGTGAACATGTAGAACGACAGCGCCGTGAGCGAGATGAACGCGCCCAGGTTGCGAATCGTCCGGCCGTGATGGCGCAGGGTGTCTTTCAGCGGTGAGTGCTCATGCTGGCGCCCCTCGGCCAGCGCTTCCCGGAACGCCGGGGTTTCCTCCATCCGCCAGCGCAGGTACAAGCCTACCAGGCCCAGGGGCGCTGCGATCAGGAAAGGCACGCGCCAGCCCCAGGCGCTCATCGTCTCGGCACTCAGGCCCGCTTCCAGGCCATAGGCGATCACGGCGGCGCAGGCGAAGGCCGAGAATGTGGACACCGGCACGAAGCTGCCGTAGAACGCGCGTCGATGCCGTGGCGCATGCTCCATCAGGTAGGCGCAGGCGCCGGCGTATTCACCGCCGGCGGAGAAACCTTGCAGGCAGCGCGCCAGCGTCAGCAGGACGGGGGCGGCGATACCGATGCTGGCATAGGTCGGCAGGACACCGATCAACGTGGTCGAGCCGGCCATCATCAGGATGGTCAGCGAGAGAATGCGCTTGCGTCCCAGCCGGTCGCCCAGCGCACCGAACACGACACCGCCCAGCGGACGCAGGGCGAAGGCCACGGCGAAGATCGCGAACGTCTTGAGCAAGGCCACGCTGGGGTCTTCGCTGGCGAAGAACTGGCTGGCGATCAGCGTGGCGAGAAAACCGTAGACCGCGAAGTCGAACCACTCGACGAAGTTGCCGATGGCCGAGGCAGCGATCACGCGGCGCAGTGTGGCCGGGGATACCTCATGGGATGCGGACATGGATGTGAGCTCCGGGTGTCTAAGGCAGCCTGATGAAGGCGGGCAAGGTCATGCCCTGCCGTCTGGTTATCGGCTCCAGTACACCTCACTGCCTTGGCGCACGCATCTTCCAGGACGACACCGGGATATCCGTTTGGACCACCAGGACGTCGGGCGGCCTAACCCGCGAACACCACACCGGTGCGTGAAGCGGCATTGCGGATATGGGTCTGCATCGCCCGTTGCGCCCCCGCCTGGGATCGACGTTCCAGCGCCTGCAGGATCTTGCGATGTTCCTGCCAGGTCTCCAGTGCACGTTCAGGGCGAATGAACGGCAGCTTCTGGCTTTCCAGGAAAATGTCCCGGCTGTTGGTGATCACCTGCAGCATCGCCTGGTTGCCGCAGGCCAGCAGCAGGGTCTTGTGAAACGCGTAGTCCAGCTGCGCGGCGGCCTCGAAGCGTCCGGCGCGCAGCTCCACGCCCATGGACTGGACATTGGCGCGCAGACGGTCGAGCGTTTCGGTGGTCAAGGCCAACGCTGCTTGCCCGGCCGCGAAACCCTCCAGGGCGTAGCGCATCTGGAAGATGTCCGCAGCCGACACCTGGTCGGCATAGCGCCAGGTAGGGGCACCGGCAGCCGGGTCCTGCACGTAGACCCCTTTGCCGGCCTGAACGCTCACCACCCCCATCGCGCTCAGCGATGACAGCGCTTCGCGCAGGGAAGCCCGGCTCACGCCAAGTCGGTCTGCGAGGTCGCGTTGAGACGGCAGCGCATCGCCAGCCTGGTAGTTGCCGTGCTCGATGAGCTTGCGGATGGCCAGCAGGGCCTGTTCCGGCACGGCGCGGGGAAGTGTGTCGAGCATACTGTTCGGACCAGAGGGAAGGGCGGTGACGCTCACGTTTTACGGACATCCGCCGTGGCTGGCAAGCATTGCGCCATGCTGGCGCAGTGCACCAAGGATCCGCACGAAAGCGGGGCAGGTGGTCGACAGTAGAACTTCACTGTTCAGACCAGTATGACCATGCCGCCCGCGTGTCGGCGTTCGCCCGGATGGATTGCGCAAGCTGGCATGAGCCCTGCAAGACAAGGCACGGCGACCTGATCCATCAGGCGCCCACGGCGTTACTCCTTCCCGACCGTTCGAGGCCTTCCATGACTTGTTTGCGCACTCTGCTCCTGGCGACTTTCCTTTGCAGTTCCAGCCTGGTGACGGGCATCGCCCAGGCCGACACCCTGAGCGACATCCAGGCTCGCGGCGTGTTGAAGGTGGCGGTACCCCAGGACTTCCCGCCGTTCGGGTCCGTGGGTCCTGATCTCAAACCCCGTGGCCTGGACATCGATACCGCGCAACTGCTGGCCGACAAGCTCGGCGTGAAGCTGGCCCTGACCCCGGTCAACAGCACCAACCGCATCCCCTTTCTCACGACGGGCAAGGTCGACCTGGTGATTTCCAGCCTGGGCAAGAATCCGGAGCGCGAGGCGGTGATCGATTTCTCCAAGCCCTATGCCCCGTTCTACCTGGCGGTGTTCGGTCCGGCCGAGGCGTCGATTTCCGATGTGGCTGCCCTCGCAGGCAAGACCATCAGCGTCACCCGGGGCTCGATCGAAGACATGGCCCTCACAGCAGTGGCGCCCGCCGATGCCGTGGTGAAACGCTTCGAAGACAACAACTCGACCATCGCAGCCTACCTTTCAGGCCAGGTCCAGTTGATCGCCAGCGGCAGCGTGGTGATGGCCGCAATCGCCGAGAAGAACCCTGCCAAGGTGCCGGTGGTCAAGCTCAAGCTCAAGGACTCGCCGGTGTATGTCGGTGTCGCGAAGGGTGAGCAGCCGCTGCTCGAACAGGTCAACACTACCCTGACCGCTGCCAAGGCCGACGGCACGCTGAGCCGTAATGCCGAAAAATGGCTCAAGCAGCCATTGCCTGCCGATCTTTGAGCCTGGTCGGGACCTCGAGCATGGCCTACCAATTCGACTTTCAACCGGTACTGGCCCACGGCGCTCTGCTCCTGCAGGGCGCGGCCTACACCTTGCAACTCACCCTGGTCGGAACGCTGCTGGGGCTGGCCATCGGTGTGGTGGGGGCGGGCGTGCGGGCCTGGCGCGTACGGCCCTTCGACCTGCTGTTCGGTGTGTACGTGGAAGTGATCCGCAACACGCCTTTTCTGGTGCAGCTGTTCTTCATTTTCTTCGGGCTTCCGGCGCTCGGGCTGCGTCTGGACGAGTGGCAGGCGGCCGTGTTGGCGATGGTGGTCAACCTGGGGGCCTACAGCACGGAAATCATCCGTGCCGGCATCCAGGCCATTCCCAGAGGTCAGTTGGAGGCAGCGGCGGCCCTGGCCATGAGCCGGTTCGAAGCGTTTCGCCACGTGGTCTTGCGTCCGGCGCTGGCCAAGGTCTGGCCTGCCCTGACCAGCCAGATCGTGATCGTCATGCTGGGCTCTTCGGTGTGCTCACAGATCGCCACCGAGGAATTGTCCTTCGCCGCCAACTTCATCCAGTCGCGCAATTTCCGCGCGTTCGAAACCTACTTTCTCACGACCCTGCTGTACCTGCTGATGGCGATCGTCGTCCGGCAGTTGCTGATGTGGATCGGGCAGCGTCTGCTGCAAGGGAGGCGTTGATGGACTTTACCCTGTGGGACATCCTGCGCAACCTCGCCACGGGCCTGCAATGGACGCTGGCGCTGTCGCTGGTGGCGTTCGCCTGCGGTGGCGTGACCGGCCTGGCGATACTGGTCGGGCGGATCTCCGATCACTGGCTGCCCAGAGCGCTTGCGCGCGGATACATCGAAGTGTTCCAGGGCACCCCGCTGTTGATGCAACTGTTCATGGTGTTCTTCGGCCTCGCACTTTTCGGCCTCGATGTGTCCGCCTGGGCTGCCGCTGCCATCGCCCTGACGCTGTTCACCAGCGCGTTTCTGGCCGAGATCTGGCGTGGCTGCGTCGAGGCCGTTCCGCGTGGCCAATGGGAAGCCAGTGAAAGCCTGGCGCTGAGCCGGCTGGAACAGCTGCGCCACGTCATTCTCCCGCAGGCGATGCGCATCGCCATCGCGCCTACCGTCGGTTTTTCGGTGCAGGTGGTCAAAGGCACGGCAGTGACCTCGATCATCGGCTTCACCGAGCTGACCAAGACGGGCGGCATGATCGCCAATGCCACCTTCGAACCGTTCCTGGTCTACGGCCTGGTCGCACTGGGCTACTTCATTCTCTGCTACCCGCTCTCGCTGAGCGCCCGCTACCTGGAAAGGAAACTGTATGCCGCTGCTTAGAGTGTCTGCGCTGCACAAGTATTACGGCGACAATCATGTGCTCAAGGGCGTCGACCTGAGTGTCGAGGAAGGCGAAGTGGTCGCCATCATCGGCCGCAGCGGCTCGGGCAAGAGTACGTTGCTACGCACCTTGAACGGCCTGGAGTCGATCAGCGATGGTGTCATCGAGGTCGACGGCGAATACCTGGACGCCAGTCGCGCGGACCTGCGCGCATTGCGCCAGAAAGTGGGCATGGTGTTCCAGCAGTTCAATCTGTTCCCCCACCTCACTGCCGGGGAGAACGTGATGCTGGCACCGCAGGTGGTCAAGAAAGCGGGCAAGGCGCAAACTCGCGAGCTGGCTCAGCGGATGCTGGCGCGTGTGGGGCTGGCGGACAAGTTCGATGCCTACCCGGATCGACTGTCCGGCGGTCAGCAGCAACGCGTGGCGATCGCCCGCTCGCTGGCGATGTCCCCCAAAGTGCTGCTGTGCGACGAGATCACCTCTGCGCTGGATCCTGAGCTGGTCAGCGAAGTGCTCGGGGTGGTGCGCCAGTTGGCCAGCGAAGGAATGACGCTGATCATGGTCACCCATGAAATGCGCTTCGCACGGGAAGTGGGGGACAAGCTGGTGTTCATGCACCAGGGCAAGGTTCATGAGGTCGGCAATCCACGCGACCTGTTCGCCGCGCCTCGTACGGCGGAGTTGGCCAGCTTCATCGGTCAGGTTGCCGACGCCTGAGCGAATTGCACGCGTGCACTCGCTCGCACCAAGGCGTATCCTCCAGGCCATGGCCCCTTCATACCGCCCATGCATGACCCTGAGTGATCTCCAGCTGAGCGTTTTCGCATCGCGCCAGCCGCGACGCCAGGCTGCGCGAGCGCATGCCCGAACGCCACGCCCGGTGCAGCCTCGATGAGCGGCGGGGTCTCCAGATTCTGGCGCGACGCTGCCTTGCCCTACATAGAGGCACGCAGCGTGCGCGACGGCCGTGGCGTCTGCTATGACGCGCATTCCCACGAGAGTTTCTCCATTGGGGTGGTCACGGCCGGGCGTAGCACTTACCTGAACGCTGGTCATCGTCAGGTGTTGTCAGCGGGCGCTACGGTGATCATGAATCCCGGTGTGGTGCATGCCTGCAATCCCCTTGCCGGCGAGCCCTGGGCGTACCTGATGCTGTATGTGGACATGCCCTGGCTGCAGGCCCAGGGCTTTGTCCTGCCACAGACTACGTGCAGCCGCTCGGTCACGCTCTACGAGCGTCTGATGAAGCTGTTCGCCGATCTGTTCGACGTGCGTACCTGCGAGCGCGAGACTCGCTTGCGCAACTTTTTCCAAGCGTTGCCCGAGTACCTGGAACCTTCGCTCGAGCCGGCACCGGCAAGGCATCATCAACTGGAGACGGCGGCCGCGTTCATTCGCGCTCATCGTCTCGATCCCCTCTGCCTGGACGACATCTGCGCTGCCGCGGGTCTGTCCAAAGCCTATTTGATCCGCGCGTTTCGAAGGCGCTTCGGGCTCACCCCGCACGGCTACCTGGTCGATCAGCGCGTTCAGCATGCACGGGCGCAGTTGCGTCTGGGACGCAGCATCGCGGATGTGGCCCATGAAGCCGGGTTCGCCGATCAGGCCCACCTGCAGCGTGCGTTCAAGCGGCATCTGGCCGCCACGCCTGGGCACTATCGCGACGGCGTCCCCGCCCCGCTTCAGGCCATGACCAGGTAAGCGGCGCTGATGACCAGTAGCGACGCCAGGATGCGATTGAACAGGCGCATGTGACGCGCGTTGCTCAAACGATGACTGATCACGCTGCCAGCCCACGCCCAGCTGGCCACCGAGACGAAGCAGATCGGCGCATAGAGCCAGGCGAACAGCCACAGCAGTTGATGATCGCCACCGGTGTACGCGCCGATACCCGCCACGGACGCCAGCCAAGCCTTGGGATTGAGCCACTGCATGAGCGCTCCGTGCCAGGCCGAGGGCGCCCGGGTGCGATGGCCAATGCCCAGCTCACCTCCATCGCTGGCCAGCTTGTACGCCATGTACAGCAGAAACAGGATGCCACCCCAGCGCAGCACTCGGTCCACCAGTGGCCAGCGCAGCAATACCTCGTGCAGGCCGAATCCGATCAGCAGCAGCAACAGGCAGAAACCCAGGCTCGCTCCGGCAGCGTGTGCCAGGCTTGCACGTAATCCGTGACACGCCCCACTGGCCAGCGCGACGATGTTGACCGGCCCTGGAGAAATCGAAGCAGCCAGCGCGAATGCGGCCATGGACAATGACAGGTTCATGCGAATGGTCCCTCTGTGTGAAGAGGGGTCATGGTTACGGATGAGTCGCCCAAGCGTATTGAAGGAAAGTGCTCTGGGCGTGACTACAGGTTTTGTAATAGTTTCGCGCTGTGCGAAAAACCTGCTTGGATTGTAGGATCGATTTCCCAAATTACCTTCAAGGCGTCTATGAGCACCTTCGCGGAGCCCCCCAGTCCCTGGTCGAGCCGGCCACTGTCCCAGCATCGTCCTGATGCGCCTCCAGAGAGTACCCGTTGATGGAATGGCTAGCTGACCCCACGGCCTGGCTAGGCCTACTGACGCTCATCGTCCTCGAACTGGTATTGGGTATCGATAACCTGGTGTTCATCGCCATCCTTGCCGACAAGTTGCCCCCACACCAGCGTGACCGTGCCCGCGTGATCGGGCTGACGCTGGCGTTGGTCATGCGCCTGGGCCTGCTGGCGTCGATCTCCTGGATGGTCACCCTGACCGCGCCGCTGTTCGAGATCTGGGGCAAGAGCTTCTCCGGTCGCGACCTGATCATGCTGTTCGGTGGCGTGTTCCTCCTGTTCAAGGCCACCATGGAGCTGCACGAACGTCTGGAAGGACATGTGGCGCAAAGCAGTGGGGCGGTGCGTCATGCGGCGTTCTGGCCGATCGTCGCGCAGATCGTCGTACTCGATGCGGTGTTCTCCCTGGACGCAGTCATTACGGCCGTGGGCATGGTGGAGCATCTGTCAGTGATGATGATCGCCGTGATCTTCTCCATCGGCATCATGATCGTGGCAAGCAAGCCGCTGACCCGCTTCGTCAACGCGCACCCCACGGTCATCATGCTGTGCCTGGGCTTTTTGATGATGATTGGCTTCAGCCTCACCGCCGAAGGTCTGGGCTTCCACATCCCCAAAGGCTACCTGTATGCAGCGATCGGCTTCTCGATCCTGATCGAAGCGTTCAACCAGCTGGCTCGCGCCCGACGCAAGCGCAGCCTGCAGCAACATCGACCGCTGCGTGAACGCACGGCGCATGCGGTCATGCGTCTGCTGGGCGGCAGGCGCGTCGCGACCGACGAACTGGGTGAGGACATCGCCGACCTGGTCGACGGTGGCGAGGATCAGGTGCTGTTCGATCGTCGGGAGCGGGTGATGATCAGCGGCGTGCTGAACCTGGCCGAGCGCCCGATTCGCAGTGTGATGACGGTGCGCGCCGAGGTCCACACGATCGAGTTGGCGCATTCGCCGGAGATGATCACGCAAACCTTGATCAATTCACCTTATTCACGCTTGCCGCTGGTGCGCGATGGCCGAGTGGACGAGCCCCTGGGCTTCGTGCACAAGAAGGAGCTGCTCAAGGAACTGCTGTCGGGTAACACGCCGGATCTGGAGCGACTGGTGAGCCAGCCGTTGAACCTGCTCGACAGTTTCAGCATCCTCAATGCACTCGAGCAGATGAGGGCGCGCTCGACGCACATTGCCTTCGTGATCAACGAGTTCGGCGACTTCATCGGCGTGCTGACCATGACCGACATTCTCGAATCGATCGCTGGTGAGTTGCCGGACGCCAGTGAGGTGGAAGGGCCGGCGATCGTCGAGCAAGCGCAGGGGTTCGTGGTCAATGGTGCACTGAACCTGACCCAGGTCCAGGCGCGAACCGGTTTCGTGGCCCGCGCTACCGAGGACTACCAGACCGTCGCTGGCCTGGTCATGAGCCTGCTCGACCGCCTGCCGATGGTCGGTGACCAGCTGGAGTGCAATGGCTGGCGCATGACCGTGATGGCCGTGCAGGAGCGTCGTGTGCGCCAGGTGCGGCTCATACCGCCCGTCGACGCCGACGCAGGTGCTTGATGCCTTCGAGCACCAGCACCAGCACGGCCGCCCAGATCGGCAGGTAGGTCAGCCATTGGTCGGCGGCGATGCTTTCGCCCAGAAGCAGCGCGACGCCGACCAGCAGCACCGGCTCGACATAGCTGAGCAGGCCGAACAGCCCGAACGGCAGTGACCGACTGGCCAGCACATAGACGATCAGTGCCGAGGCGCTGATCGCGCCGAGCAACGGAATGAGCACATACAAGGCGGGGTGAGCGGCCAGGTCGGCCGTGCTCAGCGGGCCCTCGATCACGAAGTACAAGGCCCACGGCACCAGCAGCAGCATGTCGCTCCACAGGCCGCCCAGATGGTCGGTGCGACAGCGCCGGCGCAACACGAAGTAGATCGGGTAACCTGTCATCACCACCAAGGTCTCCCAGGCGAAGCTGCCATGCTGGTACAACTCGTGGCCCACGCCCAGCGCGGCGCAGCCGACGGCCAGCTTTTGCAGGCGCGACAGGCGCTCGCCATACACCACTCGGCCGGTGAGGACCATCGCCAGGGGGAGCAGGAAATAGCCCATCGATACCTCCAGGCTGCGGCCATGCAATGGCGCCCAGAGGAACAACCATAATTGAATGCCCAGCAGCGCGGAGGTGCCCAGCATTCCGAGAAACAGGACAGGCGTATCCCGGACCCGCGAGGCCAGTTCGCCGACATGCGTCCAGTCCTTGCTGAGCAGCATGAACAGCGTCAGGCAGGGCAGTGTCAGCAACGTACGCCAGCCGAAGATCTCTTCGCCGTCCAACGGTGCCAACAGAGAGGTGTAGAAGTACATCACGGCGAACAGACAGGATGCCGCGACGGACGAGAGAATGCCTTTTGACACGAAAGCCTCGATTAGCAGAAGAGTGATCGGATCGACCAACCGGCAATGATGTCAGTGGCTGCTGTACGGGGCAAGGCATGTGCGGGGAGGGTGGCTTGGGAATATCGTCTGCGCCATCTCGTCGATTAGCGCGCGACAAAGAAAATTACGCCCTGTAGAATCGATTTACGAATACAAGAAAAAGGTCCTCAGTATCGCAGGACCGCCTCAACCGAGAACACACTCCTATGGCCTGCTACGGGTTCAAGCTTCTCATCGGCGACTTTCTCTCCCGCAGCGTGAGGGGTATTCCCTGCTCGCCACCCGTCGTGACCTTCATCCCGCACAGTTGAACGCTTTCCATTCGTTGCAGATGAGGATACCGACATGGCAGATCTTTTCGAAAACCCTATGGGCCTGATGGGCTTTGAGTTCATCGAGTTCGCTTCACCCACGCCCGGCGCGCTCGAGCCGGTGTTCCTGGCCCTGGGCTTCACCCACGTGGCCACCCACCGCTCCAAGGACGTTCACCTCTATCGCCAGGGCGGTATCAACCTGATCCTCAACAACGAGCCCAGGAGCGCTGCCTCGTACTTCGCAGCCGAGCACGGACCCTCCGTCTGTGGCATGGCTTTTCGCGTACGCAACGCCCACCAGGCCTATGCCCGAGCGCTCGAACTCGGCGCCCAGCCGGTGGAGATCGAAACCGGCCCGATGGAACTGCGCCTGCCCGCCATCAAGGGTATCGGTGGAGCTCCGCTGTACCTGATCGATCGCTTCGAAGAAGGCAGCTCGATCTACGACATCGATTTCCATTTCATCGAAGGCATCGATCGCAATCCCCGCGGTGCCGGGTTGAAGATCATCGACCACCTCACCCACAACGTCTATCGCGGACGCATGGCTTACTGGGCGAGCTTCTATGAGAAACTGTTCAACTTCCGTGAAATACGCTATTTCGATATCAAAGGCGAGTACACCGGCCTGACCTCCAAGGCCATGACCGCACCCGATGGCATGATCCGCATTCCGCTGAACGAGGAGTCTTCCAAAGGGTCCGGGCAGATCGAAGAGTTTCTGATGCAGTTCAATGGTGAAGGCATCCAGCACGTCGCCTTCATGACCGACGATCTGCTCCAGACCTGGGACGCGCTCAAGGACATGGGCATGCGTTTCATGACCCCACCGCCGCAGACTTATTATGAGATGCTCGAAGAACGCTTGCCGGGGCACGGCGAACCCGTCGATCAGCTCAAGGCCCGAGGCATCCTGCTCGATGGCGCCTCGGCCGACGGGGACAAGCGTCTGCTGTTGCAGATATTCTCCGAGACGCTGATGGGGCCGGTGTTCTTCGAGTTCATTCAGCGCAAAGGCGACGACGGTTTTGGCGAGGGCAACTTCAAGGCCCTGTTCGAATCCATCGAGCGCGATCAGGTGCGTCGAGGTGTACTTAGCACCGATTGACCAACACGGGCTCAGACCGTCGGTCGATGATCGGCGGTCTCGCGCTCGGTGCTGATGTAGCGCCGACGCAGGCTCCACATCACGACCGCCGAGGTCAGCACACTCACCAGCACCAGCGAAGGCAGGACCTGAGTCCTGGCCTGGCGAGCTTCGGCGGCGGTGAAACCCTGCGGATAGCCGACCTCTACGCGGTAGCCGTACTTGGTCGAGGTTGCGCTGGTGAGGTACTCGGGCATGGAGGGCCGGGCCGGATCACGGCTGTCACCTTCGGCCCAGATGTATTGATCGCCGAAGTGCAGGGCCAGGCGCAAGCCATTCCTGAAGGCGCGCAGTTCGCTGCGGATTTCCAGACCGTAAGTGGTAGCGATGACCGAGCGATCCCCGCTCACCAGCCGGTATGCCACGAGCACGCCATCCGGTATCGCGGCGGGGTCGTAGAACATGTAGATGTCTTTGCTGGGGTCGAACACGGGCAAGGGGCCTGATGCCGCGCTACTGCACGCATGCTGCTCACCCTGGAGCACCGTCAGTGCCTGAAGGCGCGGATTGCCGGCCACCTGGTTGGCGAGCTTTGGCTCGATATCGGTGCAGGCTTTCTGGGTGGAGGGTAACGCCAACACGGCTGCGGCCCGCAGCCCATCGAACAGACGGTCGAAAGTGAACAAGGCCTCGTCGACGGCGACGGTGGCGCTCTGCTCCAGGCGCTTGTTCAACTGGTAGTTCATGACCAGCAAACCCGAGACCAGCGGAGTGGCACCGGTCAGGAGGGCAACCGCCACGGTGAGTACGCGGCGGTTCAGTTGCCTAGATATGCTCATTGAGGTGAGTTCCGATGGTGGACTAGCTCATGAGCCTAAGGTGATCACACTGGCGCGGGCTGTAGGTCATATCTGCGTAGCACTTCATAACGTGACAGGTGGGCGTAGGGTTCGTGGCACGCGCGCTGTGGGACCTGGGCTATGGTACGGGCCGGAGGCGTACCGTGAGCTCCGACCACCCATATGCTAGGCTCAATCTTACTTAGCGTGATGCTCAGGAGTTGCCATGGACACGCAAACCCGGCACCCCGTGATGCCAGTGCCTGCACCTGTGATCGGGAGTGTAGCCGTTGACTGCCGGTAAAACCGCCCAGTTGGGCGCCACCCAAGTGATTCACCTCAGGGCAGCATCGTCCTGTGCCGACCTGTCCGGCGATCATATAGCCGGATTCGACTGGGGTCAGACGCCGTTGGGCGCTGCGGCGCAATGGTCGCCTTCATTGCGCGTGGCCGTGGACATCATGCTGCTGTCGCCGTTTCCCTGCGCTCTGGTCTGGGGACCGGCCCTGACACTGATTCCAAACCTCAGTTACATCTCGCTCATGTCATCAGGCGATCAGTCGCTCGGGACACGTTTCGATCAGCTATGGCGTGATCAATGGTCGCGCATCGGCCCCTGGGTATTCCAGGCGTTGGAGGGACGCGCGAACTTCATCGACACGCCCCTGCAGCTCGGTGCCGGACCTGACGGACCCGCCTGGTTCGCGTTCGGCTACGCCCCGTTGCGCGACGAGCAGGGCGCAGTGGCCGGCTTCCTGCACACCGCGATCAACACCACCGCCAGCATGGACCAGGTCAGGCAATGGCGTGAGCAGGCTCAGGGTTTCGAGCGTCAGATGGGCGAGTACCTGCCCAGCAGCGATCACCTCTGGCACATGGCGCGCGACGCCATGGTGGTGGTCGACCGCCAGCTCGCGCTGCTGGCCGCCAACGCGGCATGGCGCCGTGTGTTGGGTTGGGATGTGCAGTCCATGGACACCGTGGCGCTGGTGGATCTGGTGCACCCGGCAGATCGCGCCGAGGTGCGGCTGGCGATCACCGATCTGCTGCAGGGCAGGGAGGTGCACGAGGTCGAGTCCCGGCTCAAGCACAAGGACGGGCACTACTGCTGGATATGCTGGAGTGCCCGGCCGCAGGGCGATGTGCTGGTTGCGGTCGGCCGTGACATCACCGAGGAACGCTTGCACATCGTGCGCGAGGCGCAGGGACTGCTACGTGACAACCAGCGGATGGAAATCGTCGGTCAGTTGGCCGGAGGTATGGCGCACGAAATGAACAACCTGCTGGCCGGTGTCGGCGGTAGCCTCGAGCTGTTGCAGCGGCGTATGAGCCAGGGTCGGCTGGAGCGTATCGATGAATACGTTCACGTGGCGCGCGACTCGGTGCAGCGCGCCATGGCCCTGACTCACCGACTGCTGGCCTTCGCTCGCAGCCAACCGTTGCAACCGTGCCCGGCCGACATCAATCGGCTGCTGCTGGAGCTGCAACCGCTCATCCTGCAGGCTCTGGGTCCGGACTTCGAGCTTCACTGGCTACTCGATGTCGCGCCCTGGCCGATCCATGTGGACGCAGCCCAGCTGGAGATCGCCATCCTGCACCTGTGCAATAACGCACGCGATGCCGCGCATGAGCGGGGGGTGGTCAACATCCGTACCTCCAATGAGCGACTTCCCGCGCAGACCGTGCACGGTGAAAACATTCCGGCCGGAGACTATGTGGCCATTCTGGTCGAAGACAAGGGCACCGGCATGCCGGCGCAAGTCCTGGCTCGTGCGTTCGAGCCGTTCTTCACCACCAAGCCCAAGGGACGAGGCGCCGGGCTGGGACTGGCGATGGTGTATGGCTTCGTACGCCAATCGGGGGGGCATGTGTGGGTGGAGTCCAATGCGCAGGATGGCACGATCGTCACCTTGCTGTTTGCGCGACACCACGGCGAACTTCCTGCCACCGAATCTTCGAGCGCGCCAGTCGAGATCAAGCGTGCAGCGGGCGAGCGAATACTGCTGATCGACGATCAACTCAACCTCAGGGCCTTGATGCGTGAGGTGTTGACAGACACCGGTTTCGTCGTCAGCGAAGCGGGCGATGCCGTGGAGGCGATGGCGATCTACGAGCAGTCCGGTCCCTTCGATCTGGTCATCAGCGACATCGGTCTTCCGGGAGGGATGAGTGGTCGGCAGCTAGGGCGAGCCATCCGGCAGCAGCGCCAGACACAGCGAATGCTGTTCATCACGGGCTATACCGAGCAGCCGCTGGAGCGTAGCCTGCTCGATCAGCCAGGCACCGCGCTGATGCTCAAGCCGTTCTCGCTGCAAAGTCTCGTGGACAAGGTGTTGGGCATGCTGGACGTCTGAGGGTCAGGCCTTGGTCAACAACTTCAAGATCTGCTCGCGCAAATGCCCAAGCTCGAAGGGCTTGCAGATCAGCTGCATGCCAGGGTCGAGAAACTGTTCCCGGAT
The DNA here is from genome assembly GCF_016518545.1 of Pseudomonas sp. S30. Taxonomy (GTDB): domain Bacteria; phylum Pseudomonadota; class Gammaproteobacteria; order Pseudomonadales; family Pseudomonadaceae; genus Aquipseudomonas. The sequence continues at coordinate 149,453 of NZ_JACVTO010000007.1, read as the reverse complement.
CGCTGCCGTTTCGGCGTAGCCTGTGATGAGCAGGATTGGCAGCGAGGGGTCGACGGTGCGCGCGATTTCCGCCAGTTGTCTACCGCTCATTCCAGGCAGTCCGACGTCGGAGAGAAGCAGGGCCACGTGTGGCGAGTTGCGCAGAATTTCCAGCGCCTGCACGGCGTCGCTGGCGGTCATGCAGTCCAGGCCGTCGTCGGTCAAGGCCTGATAAAGCAGCTCGCGCACATGGTGATCGTCTTCCACCAGCAAGATCGGGCCCTTTCCCACAGCGCTCGAACGAGCGCGGGGGGTGGCCAGCGGCGCGTCACCTGCCAGACTGCGCGGCAGATAGAGATCCACCTGGGTGCCTCCTCCGATATGGCTGGTCAGGGCCAGATGCCCGTGAGATTGTCGACTGAAACCATAGACCATCGACAATCCAAGACCAATGCCTTGTCCTACCGGTTTGGTGCTGAAGAAGGGTTCGAATGCATGCTCGAGTACGCTCGACGACATGCCTTGGCCGGTATCCCGGACGCTCAGGCGCAGATAATCCCCATCACAGAGAACGCTACCAGGAAAGTGCTCGGCCTGGATATGTTCGTTACGCGCCGATACATATAGCTGTCCGCCATTGGGCATCGCCTCGCACGCATTGATCACCAGGCAGTCGAGCGACTCCCGCAATTGCTGGGCGTCGGCCTGCACCGGCCACAACTCCTCGGGCAGTCGCATCGCAAGCTGCACGTGCGGGGTCATCATCTGCTGTAACCGGTCAGGACTCAGGACGCTGGAGACATGCACCGCCTGGCTGTGCAGGGATTGTCGCGAGGAGAAGGCCAGCAGCTTGTGGGTGAGTTCAGCGCCTCGACTCACGGAGGCCCGGCCCATGTGCACGATCTTCTCCAGCCCTTGGGTGTGGCCCCGTTTCAGGTGTCGATCGATGAGCTCGAAACTGCCGCCGATGCTCGTCAGCAAGTTGTTGAAGTCATGGGCGATGCCGCCGGCCAGGTGACCGACGGCATCCATCTTGTTGCGCAACTGGTGGGCAGTTGAGTCTTCGCTACTACGGCTGAGCTGGGCCACGAGTCGATCACTCAATGTCTGCAATTCTTCGCGCGCCAGATACTGCCTTCGGCGCGCGCGTAACGCCTGCATGGCCATGGACGATAGCTGCGCTTGATCGAAAGGATAAGTCACACAAGACAGGTTGCCGAGGTTTCGCGAAGTGGTCCCCGGTGCGTGAGGCAACATCAGGATGGGCAGGTCAGACCACTTGGGCTGAGCATCGACGAACTGTCGTAATGGGCACTCGGGCTCGGGAACGAGAATGTGCTCATCGACCACCACCAGTGCAGCGCCTTCAGCGAGCCAGGCCTTCAAGCGCTTGTTGTCGGTCGTGCAGACGCAGGTGATGCCACTGTCGGACAGCATCTTGAATGCTTGCGCGGCGACTTCATCTGGCGCCAGGATCAGCGCGCGCTCGTCGTAAGACAGTGAATCTGACAAGACCCGTCTCCCATGGGTAGCCACGGCCGGTAGCAGTCGGGCATCGAGAACTCTCGATAGTCACTGGACTCCTGGTGCTTGATCGGGGTTCAAAGTTGTTGCACGAAAGCGCTAAAGACCCTGCTGGAGGTACGGATCATCGGGGTTTTGCCGCTCAAGTTCAGCCAGTAGCACCTGAACGTTCTGCAGTTGCCCGGTCTCCTTCCAGTAACGAATGAGCAGGACCCGAGCCCGGCGATTGGCCGGCTGACGATCGAGCAGGCTCTGCAGTTGCTTCTGCGCAGCTTCCACTTGTTCAAGGTCGTGCAGCGTCAGCGCCAGGGTATAGCGATACTCGGAGTCGTCGGGATCGAGTTCCACCGCCCGCGACAGCGCGAGCAGGGCGTACTCGCGCTGATCGTGGCGGGAAAGCCAGAGGCCGAGTTCGTATTGCAGGAAGGCTGAGTCAGGCCGTAGGGCCAGCGCTCGTGCCAGGACTTCACGAGACTCATCATGCTGGCCCATGGCTTCGAGTATGCGGACCTGGGCCGAAAGTGCGTCCGGGTCTTGCGGTGCCAGCGCCAGGGCACGAGCGATGGCCGCTTGCGCCGAGGTGAAATCATGCTCGTGCAGATAGAGCCGGGCCAGGTGGGTCTGCGCCTGTGCATCGTCCGGCTGTGCTTCGAGGGCTTGCTGATACTGCTCCAGAGCGCTCTGGAGCGGGCGGAAGTAGAGACCGACTGCATCGGGATCAAGACCGAGCAGGGCATCGACGGCAGCGAAGCGAACGCTCTGATCCTCGTCTTCCAGTAGTGGACCTAGTACCAGGCTGCGTTGCGAGGCCGGCAGCAGTCGCCGTACGCTCGCGATCGCTGCACGACGGACCAGTGGATCGCCATGCTCAAGGTCTCCTCGGGCCAGTTTGAGCGCCAGTGGCGAAGGGTAGTTGGGCAGTTCGCCGTACAGGGCGGCGCGGCGGATAGGCGGCAAGTCGTCGCGCTGCAGTTGCTGGTAGAGCACGCGCGCGGCTCCAGGCAGCCCGCCGTGCGCCTGGCGCAGCGCCTTGGCGTAGCTTTGCGAAGGCGCGACAGGCGTGGGGGTCTGTGGTGTACGCCACAGCCACGCAGCGGCCAGGCCCACGATCGCCAGGACGATCAGGACGGCGAGCAATGAGCGATGACGTCTGGACATCGGGCATTCCAAGAGTTCGAGACTGCGAAGCTTGGGACAGGTGCAGGCCAATTGCAACGTCGGCGGGCCGGATCAGGCCTGCTGTCGTGTGGATCGATCGTCCTGCTGATGGAATTCATAAAGCTGTCAGCGCTGGCTAATCCGGCACCGGGTGCAACGGTAGACTGGGTATCAGTCAGATTCAGGAGATTGCCATGAAACAGATCGCCAGCGTCTACCGCTGCCCGCTGCCTCACTGGGTAGGAGATGGTTTTCCGGTACGCAGCCTTTTCACTTACGCGCGTGATGCGACTCTCATCAGTCCGTTCCTGCTGCTGGACTATGCAGGCCCGCAAGCGTTCCTGCCGACCACTGCCAGGCGCGGGGTCGGTCAGCACCCGCACCGAGGTTTCGAGACCGTGACCATCGTCTATCAAGGTGAGTTGGAGCATCGGGACTCGACCGGCGCTGGCGGCCTGATCGGCGCCGGGGACGTGCAGTGGATGACCGCCGCCAATGGAATCCTCCACGAAGAATTCCATTCTCCAGGCTTCGCACGCACGGGCGGGCTGTTGGAAATGATTCAGTTGTGGGTCAATCTGCCAGCCCGTGACAAGCGGGCCGCACCGGGCTACCAGACCCTGTTGAACCAGGATATCCCGATCGTTCAGTTGCACGACGGCGCTGGTAGCCTGCGCGTAATCGCTGGGCACTACGCCGGCCGCCAGGGCCCAGCCCGAACCTTTACCTCGATGGATGTGTGGGATGTGCGCCTGAACTGCGCGGCATCGCTGCGGTTGCCTGTCATGGCGGGTCGCACCTGCGTCCTGGTGGTGCTTCGTGGCTCACTTCAGGTCAATGAGCAGCGAGACGTCGAGGGACCGGCAGCAGTGATGTTCGAGCGAGAAGGAGCCGATATCCTGGTGATGGCCCGCGAAGATGTGACGCTGCTGCTCCTGAGCGCAGAGCCTGTCGACGAGCCGATCGTCGGCTACGGCCCCTTCGTCATGAATACCCAAGCGCAAATCGAGGAGGCCTTCGACGACTATCGCACGGGTCGGTTCGGTGAGCTCCCATCGGTGCATTTGCCCAGGACTGAGCGCTGACCGCCACCGCTCGTCGCCCAGTCTCATAATTGCTTGAACGCGAGCCCTCATTCGACTCTCAACCGTCCACATGACAGGGTCTCGTCCCGCCTATAGATAAACAAGGTGAATGGGCCCGTCTTACTCAGTGGCCAATATCCATTGGCAGGTAACTCGTGCATGACCTAATCGCAAGGAGGGTCATCCACAGACAGGCGAGGGTGTGACAATGTCTCTGACGGGCGTCTCAATACTGGAAATGCGGCAAATGATCGAACAGGCCTGTCTACCGGATCGTTGTGAGGTCAGCAGCACAGATGGGGTCAACCTGACCATCCGCCTGGGCACTGGTAGCAGTCTGAACGAATGCCTGACGATGACCGATGTACGGCTAGACAGCCTCAACAGCGCGCGCGATCTTGTTGGGCTGGTAGGTCAACTGCGTGAAGGGCAGCGTCTTGGCTATCTGCCCGCTGGGAACCACGTCAGAGCCCGAGCCTGAGGTCCGGCTAGAGACCTGTTCGATGCGCGGCAGGCCGCACCTTTGCGCCAACTCCCGATCGTGGCCTCATGACCCGATCGGGATACAGCTGAGGAATCAGCGCTGTGGATTCAGCGTCAGATGCACGTGTCGGTTGACGTCCTTGTACAGCAGATAACTGAAAGGCCCGGGACCTCCGGAATAGCAGGCTTGCGGGCAGAATGCCCGTAGCCACATGAAATCACCCGCCTCCACCTCGACCCAATCCTGATTCAAGCGATACACGGCTTTGCCTTCCAGCACGTACAGCCCGTGTTCCATGACGTGGGTCTCGGCGAAAGGAATCACGCCGCCTGGCTGGAACGTGACGATATTGACGTGCATGTCATGGCGCATGTCTGCCATATCGACGAATCGTGTGGTGACCCATCGCCCTTCGGTACCCGGCATCTCGATGACGGTGGCGTTGTCCCGGTGAGTGACGAACGACTCGGGCGCCGCCAGCCCCTCGACCTTCTGGTAATGCTTGCGCAGCCAATGGAAGGTGACATTGGCCTGGCTGTTGTTGCGCAGGCTCCACTGGGCGCCCGGCGCGAGGAAGGCATAGCCGCCAGGCACCAACGTGTGCTGTTTGCCCTCGACGGTAATGTCGATCTGACCTTCCACGACGAAGACCACAGCTTCTGCATTCGGATCGAGCTCGGGCCGTTCGCTGCCACCCTCAGGTGCCACTTCGACGATATATTGAGAGAAAGTTTCGGCGAATCCGGTGAGCGGACGGGCGATGACCCACATGCGCATCCTGTCCCAGAACGGGAGGTGACTGGTGACGATGTCACGCATGACGCCTTTGGGGATGACCGCATAGGCCTCGGTGAACATGGCCCTGTCAGTCAGCAGCTCGGTCTGGGCGGGATGGCCACCATGAGGGGCGAAGTAGGCGTGTTTCGACATGGACGATCTCGACTTGTTGTTCTGTCCCCGTGCCGTGACCCGCACCGTCCGGTGCGCCGCAGGGGATGCAGCGACAGAATAGAGGCGCATTCGGGACATCCACAAATTAAATGTCGCAATACCCACTATTCAGCAGGTAACTGGTACCGGCGTCAACGATTGCTGGTCAGGCGTTGCTGGGCGGCAGCGCAGCCATTGATTTCCACGGCTTTTTGCAGCAAGGCCTGACTGTGTTGAGGATCCAGGTCGCCGAGCAGGCGGTAGATCTCGGCCTGGTAATCCCGCTGTCGCCCCCATTGCATTTCCAGGCCCTGAGGCCGAGTGCGGTTGCATGCCAGGCGAAGCGCAGGTTGTGGATAGTACGACGCATAGGTGGCCGCGCCCGCGATGCTCTCGAGGGCCTGGCGGTAAGCGGAAGTGTTGTTGAAGGAGGGACACCAGTTGGCGATGGCCGTGGCGGGTGGAGCAAAGCCTTGGCGCAGGCTGGATTCGAGCAAAGGGCAGGCAGCGTCGGCGATCTTTCCGGCAGGCAGGTAGGTCAGGTAATACAGCGCCAGCCGGTATTGGGCGACAGGGTGCCCCAGGGCCACCGACTTCTCCAGCAAGGCGACCGCACTGGGAAGCGTATGGGCCATGGCCTGGCCCTGGCGGGATAGTTCCGGGTCGCGCAAGTCGACGGCGCGCAACGCATTGCTGCTGTCATCTTCCACCTCCGCCTGTTCCAGCAAGGGCAAGGCCTGGCGATAGAGCAGGTCGGCATGAGGGTCGATACGCACTTCCAGCGCATGGGCCGCCAGCGGCAAGAGGGTGGCGAGCAGCGTCCACCGTAGAACGGCTGGGGTCACGAACGCGCCTCGGCGCGCACGGGCGCAAGCGGAGCGGAATAGGGTGCAGTGTGGTTCATGGCGATTGCGCGTTGCCTCGGGCGGCCGGTAGCGGTGACGGCCTATTCTAGCCATGCCAGGGTGTTTGTCGAAAGGGGCCTGTGCAGCAATCAGACGAGCTTGAAGGGCGAGGCTCTACGTCTGGCTTGCTTTTCCTGTGCCAGGCCCAGCTTTGCGGTGATCACCTTGGCCAGCGCGTTTTGTCCCAGGTCGTTGAGGTGCATGCGGTCGACGAACAAGTGCCGAGCAAAAACCGTGGAGCTACTGAGCATGCCATTCATGTCATAGCAGGCTACGGGGTCTGACTGGCTCTTTATGCGCCTGAAGAAGGCCGAATGCAGTGCTTCGTCATCGATGCCCTCGAGCAGGCGGTCGAAATGCGCCGGGTGCCGCTCCAGTGCCTGCAACATGGCTACTTCGCCAGCAGGCAGGGTTTCCCTGCACCAGGGCAACAGAGGCTGGAGGACGAAGGTCAGCGAACTGTGGTTGTCCGCCAGCAGGCGCTCCCACTGCAACAGCGTGCGACCGATGCGGTCGGCGGCACGGATCAGGCGTTTCTCCGGCGCCGACAGGCTGCGGTGAACTGCGCAGGTTGCAGAGGCCCCGCCGCTCAGTTGCCTGCGCAGGCGTTGCCACAAGGTGGCGGAGGTGGGCGCAGCGAGGCCTCGGACGCCTTCGTCGAAGTATGCAGCGGGCTGGGGCGGCGGATCGCCTCGCCGGTCGCAGGCGAGCAGATCGCAGAGCCCTTCGTGGGCCAGGGTGTTGAGGCCGCTGAGGATCACTACGTGGCCGATACGCCCCAGACGATGCTGATGGCTCAGAAACAGCATCAGTTCCTGGGTGGCGTCGAGGCCGCAGCCAGCGATGTTCAACCAGACCTCGCCCGTGAGCACGGACAGGCATGACGCGAGCGTCTGCTCATCGCTGCTGGCTCCGACGCCCAGCGCCACCGAACCGCCCACCACCAGGTTGATGGATGCCGAACCCCCGCGCTCGCCCAGGGAAAAACGCTTTCCGGCGAAATGACTGTAACGCATGCCCAGGGCATCGGTATTGATGGTCGCCGAGCGATAGCCGCGTTCATGGACGTGCGGCGTCAGTGGGGCCCTGCGGCCGCCCAGGCAGAGGAAGTCCTGATAGTCCTCGAGAGGGAGGGCGGTGTCGACTGTCTCCAGGTCGTCGTGAAACGCTGCCATTGACGCTCCTTTGGATCCTGGCGCCTCAGGCGGCCAGTTCCTTGAGGTTGTACAACAGGCCGCCGATGGCGATCAGCAGCAGTGCCACGCCGGATGCACGGCTGATGAGTCGGCTGCTGCGCTGCGAGGTGATACGACCGATGGCGAAGATGTAGAGGCTCAGCACTGCGAAATCGATGGCGATCCACAGCAGCGACAGCACCACCATGCTTTTACCGAACGATTCGGTGACCTGGATGAACTGGGGAAAGAAGGCGATGAAGAAAATGATGTCCTTGGGATTGGAAATGCCGACCATGAAGCCTTGCCAGAGCCCGCCGCGACCAGCGCGGTCTGGTGTCGGTGCCGAGTCCGATGACACCGGTCGAGCCTGCCAGGACTCGCGCAAGGTGCCCACGGCGATAGAGCCGATGAACAGGCAGCCCAGCAGGCTCATCACACTGAGCCAGGTCCTGTCGATGGCCGCACTGGTCATGATGATCCAGGCCGCGGCGCCGATCAGTACCAGTGACGCCCAATTGGTGCCGACAGCGGTGAACAGGGCTTTGCGCGAGCCGGCGGCCGCGGCGGTGTTGACGACCAGAGCCACCACCGGGCCAGGGGTGGCGATCAGCAGCAGGACGGTCAGGGCATAGGTGGCGGTCAGGGCGGTATTCACGGTCAATTCTCGATCTGTCGTTCAGCGGTGGTGCCGGCTTGGAAAGGGCAGCGCGCAGGGCTCAGCGATCCGGGCTCCTGTAGTTGGTACTGCTGCCATTCGTAGTTGTCGTCCTGGCCGAAGAAACCCAGGGTCTGGGGTATCAGCCCATCGTTGTAGTGGCCTACGCGCTCGCGAATGCGCGCGCGGATACGCTGCCCGCTTTCGGTCGCGGCACTGGCCACCTCGTCGAAGCTGTCGCGCGGGTTGATCACGAAGGCGATGCTGCTGCCCAGATTGCGGCTCTTCATCTGGCGGTGCGCGGGAAAACTCATGTTGATGAAAAGCGGCATGCCGGCGAAACAGAACGACCACTGGCTATCCTGCGGATCGCGGGGCACGTCCTGGGGCCAGGGGTGCGGGTCGCGGGCATGGACCTTCTGCAGGATGGCCCAGGCAAGACGCTGCTGCTCGGCGAGGGTGGTCTGCGCGGCAGTTTCCAGGAACACCAGTAGCGGACAGCCTACCCGCTGCTTGCGTGGCAGGAACGCGAGGGCCTGTATGTAGTCGGCCAGCCCGCGAGCGATGTCGTTGGCTGCGTCCTGCGCACGTGCGAACAGAACATGGCAGGAGCCAGCGGCGACGGCCTTGCGTCCGAACAGGCAAGGAAAGGCAGGGCTATCCAGAATGGCCTTGAAATGCTGCAGCGTCGTGCAGGTCCAGTGCTGCGAATTGCGCGCATGTTCTTCGGCCAGCTCGCGCGCGTCCAAGCGATAGCATTTTCCATAACCCGTGAACATGTCTTCCCCGAAAGCGTTACATGATGAATGTTGTAGGCCTTATCGCGGCGTGTTGGCTAATGTAGTAGTTATTTACCTGCATTTTCTGAAAGGACGCCTCCGTTGTAAAACGCCTGAAATTGTGAGTTACTATTAGTCTTGCTCATGATAGGAAGTGCCCATGTCTGAAAGGATTCAAGCGCTGCACGCCCTGCGTGCCTTCGAAGTGGCGTCGCGGTATGGCTCCTTCACCCGGGCCGCCAAGGAGCTGGCGCTGACACAAGGCGCAGTGAGCCATCACGTCAAGACGCTGGAGGGGCTCTTCGGCTGCGACTTGTTCGACCGTCGCGGGCCGAAGCTGCACCTCACCGAACACGGCAGGCTGCTGGCCCAGGAGCTGAAGGTCGGCTTCAAGATCATCGAGAATGCCTGTGCATTGCTGCGCCAGGATCGTTACGCGTTGCGCCTCAAGGCGGCTTCCACGCTCACGGTGCGCTGGTTGCTGCGGGCCGTTGACGGCTTCAAGAGGATGGACGACAGCCACAGCGTGCAGCTTTCCAGTGTGTGGATGGACATCGACACGGTGGACTTCTACTCCGAGCCCTACGACTGCGCCATTCTGCTGAGCAACGGCACGTTTCCCGCCGACGTCGAGAGCATGAAGCTGTTCGACGAGTGGCTGATTCCGGTGTGTCATCCCGATTATCTTGGCCAGAGTCCTGCCGAGCTTTCAGTGCTGCGCGATTGCGAATTCCTTCACCCATCGCCTGATCGCCGCGACTGGCGTCGCTGGTTGGCCAGGGTGGATGCACCGTACATCAGCATCGATCAGGGCCAGGTGTTCGATACCCTCGACCAGGGCATTTCGGCGGCCCAGCAGGGATTGGGCATATCGGTGGTAGACCTGGTGCTGGCCAGTGCCGACCTGGCTGCCGGACGTCTGGTCACACCGTTCCGGCAGGCCGTTGCCACCGGAGAGGGCTACTACATGACCTGGCTCAAGGCCAACCCCAAGGCTCGACAGATGGCCAGGTTGCGTGACTACCTCCTGGGCCAGGTCCCGCCGTTGGCGCTGAAGGACATCAACTATCTCTACGGTTGAGCCGTCACTGGTTCTGGGTGGTGATGAAGTGGAGGATCAGAAGCCCAAGGCGCTCAGGCCGGGGTGGTCATCCGGCCGCCTGCCCAGGGGCCAGTGGAACTGACGCTGCGATTCGCTGATCGGCATCTCGTTGATACTGGCGTGCCGATTCTGCATCAGCCCATCCGGGGTGAACTCCCAGTTTTCGTTGCCGAAGGCGCGGTACCACTGACCGCTGTCATCACGGTACTCATAGGCGTAGCGAACCGCGATGCGGTTGCCGGTGAATGCCCAGAGTTCCTTGATCAGGCGGTACTCGTGCTCGCGGTTCCACTTGCGCGTGAGGAATGCTTCGGCCTCTTCACGGTTGTGGACGAAATCGACTCGGTTACGCCAGCGTGTGTCCGGTGTGTAAGCCAGTGCCACTTTGCCGGGATCGCGGCTGTTCCAGCCGTCCTCGGCGAGGCGAACCTTCTCGATGGCGGTTTCCTGAGTGAAGGGTGGCAGCGGCGGGCGGGACATGATGTGGTTCCTCTTGGTGGGGCCGCAGCAGACGGCCTTGCGGGATCAAGACTAGGCGTTCGGCGCGCGCAGGAGAATCTGCAGGTGGCGCACTTCATCATTGCGAGGGGCGAAACGCTGGTGCACAGGCCATCCTTGGCTTGGCGGCCTTGCGCGCACACCAGGCTTAGAGCGCTTCGCCGATCTGCGCATCTGGTACGCTGCGCCGCCCACCCAGCCACACCAGCAGCAGCGCCATGCCCGCCAGCAGACCTCCAGCCATGGGTACGGCGGCATAGCCCAGGTCCAGGCTGATCACCGCACCGCCCAGTGCCGCGCCCAACGCGTTGCCCAGGTTGAACGCGCCGACGTTGATCGACGACGCCAGCCCAGGCGCCTCGGCGGCGGCGGTCATCACGCGCATCTGCAGCGGCGGTACGACGGCGAAGGTGAACATGCCCCACACCAGCAGTGCCAGCGCCGCGCCGACATGGCTGCCGAGCGCGAGCGGCATCAGCAGCATGATCACGGCCAACGCCGCCAGGACAATGCGTGCAGCGCCATCCAGAGACCAGTCGGCCAGTCGCCCGCCCAGGCTGTTGCCCAGGGTGAAACCGACACCTATCAGCACCAGTCCCAGGGTGACGAACGCTCCAGAGGCCCCGGTCAGGTCGGTGAGGACCGGCGCGACATAGGTATACAGGGTGAACATCGCCCCGGCACCGAGCACCGTGGTGGCCATGGCCAGAAGAACGTGGGGCCGGGCGATCACGGCCAGCTCCTTGCGCACCTCGGGCACCGTACCGCGCTCACCCTTGGGCAGGGCGTAGAACAGCGCTGCGATCGCCAGCAGCCCAAGCACGGCCGTGCCGGCGAAGGCCATGCGCCACCCGATCTGTTGGCCGATCTAGGTGGCCGCGGGGACACCGCCGATATTGGCGATGGTCAAGCCCATGAACATGGCGGCGATGGCGCTGGCCTGCCGCTCCCTGGGTACCACACTGGCCGCGACCACGGCGCCCAGGCCGAAGAATGCACCATGGTTGAGGCTGGTGATCAGGCGGGAAATCAGCAGCGTGTAGTAGTCCGGCGACAAGGCTGACAACAGGTTGCCGACGGTGAAGATGCTCATCAGCAGGGTGAGTGCCGCGCGCTTGCCGAAGCGGCTGAACAGCAGGGTCATGATCGGTGCACCGACCATGACGCCGATCGCGTAGGCGGTTACTAGCATGCCGGCGCTCGGGATACTGGCGCCAACGCCTTCGGCGATCACCGGCAGCAGGCCCATGGGGGTGAACTCTGTGGTGCCGATGCCGAAGGCGCCGATGGCCAGGGCGAACAGGACACGTTTGGGATGCAGCACGCTCATCGACTACTCCAAATGATGGCGGTGGGTACAGGAAGACGGGTGTCGACCAGATCGACACCCGGTGCAGCGGGATCAATCCCAGTCCGGGGCCAGGCCGGCAGGGCTGACTTCGCGGCCGTTGCGCTCCAGGCTGGCGATACGCGTCATGTCCTGGTCGTCCAGGCGCAGATCGCGAGCGAGCAGGTTGCTGGCCAGGTTTTCGCGTTTGGTGGAGGAGGGAATCACCGCATAGCCTAGCTGCAAGGCCCAGGCCAGAGCAATCTGGGCGACGCTGGCCTGATGCTTGCTCGCGATTTCAGCGAGCACGGGATCCTTGAGGACCTTGCCATAGGCCAGGGTCATGTAGGACGTGACGGTGATGCCTTGCTCGATCAGGAATGCGGCCAGGCGGCGGTTCTGCAGGTAAGGGCTGAGCTCGACCTGATTGGTGGCGATCTCGCCCTTGCCGACCACTTCGATGGCCTGGCGCGTCAGTTCGATGTTGAAGTTGGAAACGCCGATCTGCCGGGTCAGCCCCAACTGCTTGGCTTCGGCCAGGGCCCCCATGAACTCGCGCAGTTCGACGCCGTTCCCGGGGGCTGGCCAGTGGATCAGGGTCAGGTCGACATGGTCGGTGCGCAACTTGCTCAGGCTCTGACGCAGGCTGGGGATCAGCCTGTCAGCGGCGTAGCTGTCTTTCCAGATCTTGGTGGTGAGGAACAGCTGATCGCGCGCGACACCGCTTTCGGTGATGGCCTGGCCGACATCGGCCTCGTTCTGGTAGATCTGTGCGGTGTCCACGGCGCGATAACCCAGTTCCAGGGCCATTTTCACCGAGTCGATGACGGTCTGGCCGGTGAGTCGATATGTACCGAGGCCGAAGGCGGGAAGGTTCATGGCAGATGCTCCTGGGGCGGTTGAGGGGATCACTCATTCGAGCCAGGAACAGTGTGAAGGTTGCAGCTAAATGGATTAAGCCTGCCTGCAAGCAAAGACTTTTGCCCTGGGTTCATCAATCGCCATGACGCTGCGCGCCGACCAGTGGCCGGGGCGCAGCGCGGGGAGGCGCAGGTCAGGGCTCAGTGGTGGCCACGGGGCGCGCATCGGCCTGCACCTGCTGCCAGACCCGGAGGAAATTACCAGCCCAGAGCTTGGCGATATCGGTTTCGCTGTAGCCGCGGGTCAGCAGCTCGGCGGTGACGTTGCGGATCTCGCTGACATCCTTCCAGCCGTCCAGCCCGCCGCCATCGTTGAAGTCCGAACTCAGGCCCACGTGATCGATGCCGACCTTCTTCACGGTGTAGTCGATGGCGTCGGCATATTGCTGGAGCGTGGCCTTGGGTTCCTCTTCGAGAATCGCGTAGAGGCTGCTGGCGTACTCGGCGAAGCGTGACTCCGGCCAGATGGCGATCACCGCGTCGCCTGGCATCAGCGCATTGGCCAGCCCGTTCAAGGGTTGCAGGTCGAAACGCGCGCGCAGGGCCTCCAACTTTTCCAGCACCGGCTTGCTCAGCGGCTTGATGTACTGGCCGAAGCCCACCACCTGGATCACGCCACCGCTGTCCTTGATCAGTTTCATTTCCTTGTCGGACAGGTTGCGCGGGATGTCCACCAGGGCCCGCGGCGCCGAATGCGAGGCGACGATGGGCGCGCGGCTCAGGCGCGCCACCTGCTCCAGGGCCAGGGTCGACATCTGTGAGACGTCGATGATCACGCCCAGGTCGTTGAGGCGCTCGACGGCCTGCTCGCCCAGCGGCGAGAGTCCGCCGAGGGCATCGGCGGTGTCATTGAGAAACGGCAGCGGGCGTGAGGAATCGGACCAGTCGTTGTTGCCGGTGTAGTTGAAACCGAACATGCGCATGCCGCGCGCGGCCCACAGGTCCAGTTGCGACAGGTCGTGGCCCAGCGGATAGGCGTTGAGCATGCTGATGAAGATGGCGAACTTGCCTTCGCCGTTCAAGCGGCGGAAGTCGTCGGGCGTGTAGGCGATGCCGACCTGGTTGGGGAAGTCCCGGACCATGCCGCTGATGATCTTCCAGCGCACTTCCTGTTGCTTCCTGGCCTCGTCGACGAAGCCTGGGGTCGGGCGATGGGGCGCGTTGGGACCGTTCCAGATCTCCGGCCAGCCGAAAATGGTCAGCGCCGCGCCAGACAGCCTGCCTCGGTTGGCCTTGACCAGGTCGAACTGCCCGGGACCGTCCTTGTCCAGCTCTTCGTCGGCACCGCCCAGGCTCAGCGGCACGGTGATGTGGCTGTCGAAGGAGAGCATGTGCTCGTGCAGCGCCTTGGCCTGCTCGACGATCTTGAGCGGGTAGCCGGCATTGCGCTGCTGCCAGTAGTAATAGCCACCGGCGGCGCCGGCCAGCACGACCACCAGGGCCAGGCCGATGTACAGGGCTTTGCGGGAACGGGTCTTGGTCATTGCCATCTCGTTGCAGGGCTGATCGCAACCGTCCGGCGTGTGCGCGACGCGCCGGGACAGGGTTCGGGTATCAGGTGGACGAATGGCGTCGATGCAGATTTACGTGGCAGCGGCCCGGCCGATAGCGGCCGAAGCCCGACTCAGCCGTGAGGGGCAGGGGGCTTGGCAGCGCTGCCAGCGTACTGTTCCTTCAGGTGACCTTGGTCATCCAGCAGCCACGCGTCCATGATCTCGCGCACCACGGGCCCGGCCACTCGGCCGCCGGCCTCGCCGTTCTCGATCATCACGGCGACCACGATCGAGGGATGGTCGGCCGGGGCGAAGCCGACGAACAAGGCGTTGTCGCGGTGGCGTTCAAGGGTCTTGTCTCGATTGTAGCGCTCGCCTTGGCGGATCGCGACGACCTGCGCCGTGCCGCTCTTGCCCGCGATGCGGTACTGCGCGCCGGCTGCCGCTGCCCGGGCGATGCCGCGCGGGTCGTGCATGACCATCTGCATGCCTTGGCTGACCTGGTCCCAGGCTCGTTTGTCATGCAGCACGATGTCCGGCATGGGATTGGGATCCACCGGCTTCTCGCCGCCCACGGTCATGGCCAGGTGCGGCCGGTGCCATGCCCCCTTGCTGGCCAGCAGGCTGGTGGCCTGGGCCAGTTGCAAGGGCGTGACCTGCATGTAGCCCTGGCCGATGCCCAGGATCAGCGTCTCGCCCGGGAACCAGGCCTGGCGGCGCGTGGCACGCTTCCACTGGGCCGACGGCATCAGGCCAGGCGCCTCCTCGAACATGTCCAGGGAGACTTTCTGCCCCAGGCCGAATTCGGCCATGTAGTCGTGCAGGCGATCGATGCCCAGCTTGTGGGCCAGGTCGTAGAAATAGGTGTCGTTGGAGCGCATGATCGCCGCGTACAGGTCCACCCAGCCGTCACCGCTGCGGTTCCAGTTACGGTACTTGTGGTCGTAATTGGGCAACTCGTAGTAACCCGGATCGAAGACGCGACTGCCGGGCGTGATCACGCCGCTGTCCAGGCCGGCGATGGCCACCTCCGGCTTGACCGTCGAACCCGGGGCATAAAGGCCGCGCAATACACGGTTGAACAGGGGCCGGTCGATCGAGTCGCGCAGAGCGGCATACTGCTTGAAGCTGATGCCCTTGACGAACAGGTTGGGGTCGAAGCTGGGGTTGCTGACCATCGCCAGGACGTCGCCGGTCGCAGGATCCAGTGCCACCACCGCGCCACGACGCTCGCCCAGGGCTTTTTCGGCGGCCTGTTGCAGATGGGCGTCCAGGCTCAGCACGATGTCTTTGCCGGGGATCGGGTCGTGGTGGCGTAGCACGCGCATGACCCGGCCTTGGGCGTTGGTCTCGACTTCTTCGTAGCCCACATGGCCGTGCAGCTCATCTTCATAGAAGCGTTCGACACCGGTCTTGCCGATCGACTGGGTGCCGCGGTACTCGGTGCTGTCGAGCGTCTTGGCCTCTTTTTCGTTGATCCGCCCGACATAGCCCACCGAATGGGCGAAATGCTCGGCCAGCGGATATTCCCGGATGAATTGCGGCTCGACATCCAGCCCCGGCAGACGGAACTGGTTCACCGCGATCAGGGCGATCTGCTCTTCGGTCAGGCCGACCATCAGGGTGACCGGCTCGAACGGCTTGCGTCCACGGCGCAGGTCCTTGTCGAATTGGGCGCGGTCATCGTCGGGCAGGGCGAGTATCTTGGCCAGCGCATCGAGGACGGCAGGTGTCTGGCCATTGGTGCGCTCGCGCGTCATGGTCAGGTTGAAGCTGGGCTTGTTGTCGGCCAGGACCACACCGTTACGGTCGTAGATCAGGCCGCGCTCAGGGGCGATCGGCAGGACGTGCACACGGTTGTTCTCCGAGACCGCCGACTGCTGGTCGTGCTGCATGACCTGAAGCACATAGAGCCGCCCCACCAGCACAGCCACCAGGCTCAAGGTGAGCAGGGCGCATACCAGCAGGCGACGGTTGACCAGGAGTTTTTCCTTTTCGTGGTCCTTGAGGGGAATCGGCTGTGGCATGGGGGCTCGGAAAGCGTATCGGTGACGGCAATGGCGCGGGGCTCGCGATGCTACGCAAGGCCAGGGCCCGGCTCAAGGCACTCAGGCCTGAAAGCCTGCTGCTGATAGGCCGCGAGGGCCTGTTTCAAGGGGGATCACTGGCAATGTGAAGATTTGTTCATTCGGCCGGGCGGAGGACTGCGCCAAGCCATCTCCCTGGCCTGTGGGGGGCCGGGGAGGTGGCGACAGCCGCTGGGATCACAACACCTTGTCGAGGGTGATCGGGAAGGTTCTGACGCGCTTGCCGGTGGCGTGGTAGATAGCATTGGCAATGGCCGAGGCCACCCCGACCACACCGATCTCACCGACGCCCTTGGAGCCGAGATCATTGACGATCTCGTCTTCTTCTTCCACGAAGATCACCTCGATTTCGCCTATGTCGGCGTGTACCGGGATGTGGTACTCGGCCAGATTATGATTGAGGATGCGACCCAGGTTGTGGTCGGTCTGGCCCTCTTCGTGCAGGGCCATGCCCAGTCCCCACACCACGCCGCCAAGAATCTGGCTGCGCGCCGTCTTGGGATTGACCACGCGCCCGGCTGCCACGGCGCTGACGACTCGGGTCACCTTGATCGAGCCCAAGGACTCGTCGACCTGGACCTCGACGAACACTGCCGAGTGGGTCGCCGTGGAAAAACCTTCGCGGCGACTGCCGGGCTCGGCGTCGATCTGCACCTGTAGGGCACCCTCAGGCGCTTGCGCGACGATATCGGCCAACGGGATCCGCTCTCCGGCAGCGAGCAGGTGACCGTCGACCAGGCGCATGTCCGCTGCGGCGACCGTGGCCAGTGCGGGATAGAGTGCGCGGGCGCTTTCCAGCACTCGGGTGCGCAGCACCTGGCACGCCTGGCGCACCGCCGAGCCGACCGAGGATACGGTGAACGAGCCGCCCTGGAGAGGCGCGGTGGGCAACGAGGAATCGCCGAGCAGGAACGTCACGTCGGCCACGTCCATTCCGATCGCATCAGCGGCAATTTGCGTCATGACGGTATACGTACCCGTGCCGATATCCGTGGTCGCGCTGCTGACCGTCAGATGGCCATCTGCACCTAGGCAGGCCTTGGCGCTGGCTTTCATCTGCATGGACTCCCACACGCCCCCCGCCATGCCCCAACCGACCAGCTGATTGCCGTTACGCATGCTACGCGGCGAGGATGAGCGCGCGGCCCAGCCGAAACGCTCGGCACCTTGGTCGTAACACGCCAGCAATTCCTTGCTGGAGTAGGGCTTGCCCTCGTTGCCGTTGTTCGAGGCGAAATTGCGCCGGCGCAGCTCGACGGGGTCCAGGCCAGCCGCGCAAGCCAACTCGTCCAGGGCGCATTCGAGCGCGATCATGCCTGAACCGGCGCCAGGCGCGCGCATGTCCAGCGGGGTGTAGACGTCCAGCTCAGCCAGTCGATAGCTCAGCGCGACGTTATCGCACCGATACAGCATGCCGCTCCACTCAACAAGGTGCTCGGTGAAGTCTTCGAAACGCGAGGTCTGGCCGATGGCGTCGTGGCCAATGGCTTGCAACTGACCTTTGGCGTCCAAGCCCAGCCTGACGCGCTGCTGAGTACGGGGACGGTAACCGAAGGTGAACATCTGCTGGCGGGTGAGGGTCAGGCGTACCGAACGCTTGAGGTGCAGCGCGGCCATCACTGCCAGCGGCAGTTGGTACTGTGGGCGCAGGCCCGAACCGAAGGCTCCACCGACGAAAGCGGCCAGTACCCGGATCTGCTCCTTGGGCACGCCGAATACCTTGTGCAGGTAGTCTTGGCAATTTTGCGTGCCCTGGGTCTTGTCGTGGATCTCCAGTGCGCCGCCCGGCTTGTAGAAGACCGTCGAGGCGTGAGGCTCCATGGGGTTGTGGTGTTCGTTGGCGGTGACGTAGGTGGCGTCCAGCTGAGTCGTGGCGGCAGCATAGGCCTGGGCGAAGTCGCCGCGTGCCTCGGGTGTTTCAGCTGGCGCGTCGTAGGCGCTGGACAACTCGCTCAGCAGGTCCGTGCGGTGCTCGTCCTGCTCGTAGTCGAAAGTGACCAGCGAGCCCGCATAGCGAGCGATCTCCAGATTCTCGGCCACCACCAGGGCAATGGGCTGACCGCTGTAGAGTATCCGATCATTGTACAAGGGCCGGAATGGCGAGCCCTCGGCCGAGTCTGCGTCGCTGTAATCATCGTCATAGCTGGAAATGCGCGGGCGATCCAGATGGTGCAGCACCGCGACCACGCCGGGCACCTGCAAGGCGGCGGTCGTGTGGATCGCGCGAATGCGGCCGCGGGCGATCGTGCTGGACACCACGCTGGCGTGCAGCAGGCCCGCCTCTGGGTACTCGCCGGCATATCGCGCCCGACCGGTGACCTTGGCCACGCCATCGACACGGTCCATGGGCTGACCCAGGCTAGAGGTGAAACTGTTCATGGGGTATCCCCTGTGTCCTGGGTACGGTGAGCCGCTTCCATCAGGGCGCGGACGATGGCACGCTCGGCGAGCTCCACCTTGAAGGCGTTATGGGCCAAGGGTTCTGCGTGTTGGAGGATCGATCTTGCCACTTGCGTGAAAAGCGCTTCGCACACCAACTGACCTCGCAGCGCTTCTTCCGCCGCGGCGTCGCGCCAGGGCTTGTGTGCTACTCCACCGAGGGCCAGGCGTGCCTCCTGGATGCGCCCCCCGTCCAGGCGCAGGGCCGCCGCGACCGAGACCAGGGCGAATGCATAGGACGCCCGATCGCGGATCTTGAGGTAGCGGTAATGGCTGGCGAAGTGGGCACGCGGCAGTTCGATGGCCGTGATCAGTTCACCCTCTGCCAGTTGATTGTCACGCTGCGGCGCGTCGCCCGGCAGTCGGTGAAAATCCTTGAAAGCGATGCTCCGCGTGCCATCGAGGCCCTGGACGTGCACCACCGCCTCCAACGCGGCCAGGGCGACGCACATGTCCGACGGATGAGTGGCGACACACGCGTCGCTGGCGCCGAGTATCGCGTGGATACGGTTCAAGCCGGCGCGTGCTGGGCAGCCGGTGCCAGGCTCACGCTTGTTGCAGGGCGTACCCGTATCGTAGAAGTAATAGCAGCGGGTGCGCTGAAGCAAGTTGCCACCGGTACTGGCCATGTTGCGCAGCTGCGGCGAGGCTCCGGCGAGGATCGCTTCGCTGAGCAGTGGGTAGTGCTGTTCGATGAGCGGGTGCCAGGCCAGGTCGGCGTTGCTTACCAGCGCGCCAATCAGCAAGCCGCCCTCAGGAGTGGACTGCACCTGATCCATGCCGAGCAGCGACAGGTCGATCAAGCGCTCGGGCCGCTCGATGTTTTCCTTCATCAGGTCGACCAGGTTGGTGCCCCCGGCGATGAACCGCGAACCCGCACCGGCACAGTTCAGCGCCTCGTCGATGGTGGTCGGTCGGTGATAGCTGAAAGGTGTCATTCGCGCACCTCGCGCATCTGCGGCAGCGCTTCTTCCACCGCCGCGATGATATTGCTATAGGCCCCGCACCGGCACAGGTTGCCGCTCATGTGCTCGCGGATGGCCTCGCGGGAATGGGCGCGTCCTTCCTTGGCCAGCCCGATGGCCGAACAGATCTGTCCAGGCGTGCAATAGCCGCACTGGAACGCATCCTGTTTGATGAAGGCGCGCTGCATAGGATGCAAAGTGTCGCCCTCGGCCACACCTTCGATGGTGACCAGATCGGCACCCTCGCAACGGATTGCCAGCGTCAGACAGGCATTGACGCGCTTGCCATCGCGCAGGACGGTGCATGCGCCACATTGGCCATGGTCACAGCCCTTCTTCGAACCGGTCAGGTCCAACTGGTCGCGCAACAGGTCCAGCAGGGTTGTCCAGGGATGCGCCTGGACGGTACGGGCCTGGCCATTGAGGGTCAGGGACACAGGGTGCGCGTTGGCACCCTCTAAAGCGGTGGCACTCATGGCGATTCCTCACGGTTACACTAGCGCACAGTGGGCTGTGTCTATGTGAAGCGACGGGTCGCGCACGATGAAGGTTCAATTCATCTGCCTGGACGCTTACTGTTTTTCCTGCCCGAAAGGCCTGTGCTGAGTAATTGGGTGGCGGCCCGGATAGTGATGCGGGCTTGGTCAGGGTCGCCTTCCAGCGCGGTGGGGATGCACGTTTGAACTATGAGCGCGCCGGACTACTGATGATGAGCCGATGACACGATACGCGCGCCCATGCCATGCCGCTGAAGCGGGTCGCATGGGCAGGGCAGGGAACGAACCGCAGGCGCTGGTTGACCGCCCCCACGCCTGCCAGCCAGCGCCTCATGAGGTCAGGGCTTGACCAGGTCGGGGTTGGTGTCCTTGCTGTGCTTCTGACCGATCGGATCGATGTCGTCTGGATTGCGTGGATCCTCGCGCTTGTCGATCGACGGCGCCGGCGTGAGTTGCAACACTTCGTTGGTGTAGGCCCACGCTCGCTCGACCTGGTCCGGGTGATCGTTCAGATGCGTCCCGTAGGACGGAATGATCTGCTTTATCTTCTGCTGCCACTCAGGCGTCGCGACCTTGTCCTTGAATACACGACCCAGCAGGTCGAGCATGATCGGCGGCGCCGTCGAGGCCCCTGGGGAGGCGCCCAGCAGGCCGGCGATGCTGCCGTCCCTGGCGGCCACCACTTCGGTGCCGAGCTTGAGCACGCCGCCGAGTTCCGGGTCCTTCTTGATGATCTGCACGCGCTGGCCAGCTTGCCACAACCGCCAGTCCTGCTTGTTGGCGTGGGGGAAATAAGTCTGCAGGGCCGCGAAGCGGTCGTCATCGGATTGCATCACCTGGCCTACCAGATACCTGACCAGATCGAACTCACGCACCCCGACCCGCACCATCGGCCAGGTATTGTGCAGGCTCATGCTGGCGAACAGGTCGAGCAGCGAGCCTTCCTTGAGGAACTTGGTGGAGAAGGTGGCGAAAGGTCCGAACAGGACCATGCGCTTGCCATCCAGCACCCGGGTGTCCAGGTGCGGCACGGACATGGGCGGGGCGCCGCTGGCGGCGATACCGTAGGCCTTGGCCATGTGGCGTTGAGCGATGGCCGGGTTGTCGGTCACCAGGAACGAGCCGCCGACCGGGAAGCCTGCGTAGTCCTTGGCTTCGTCGATACCCGACTTCTGCAACAGCGGCAGTGCTGCGCCGCCGGCACCGATGAACAGGAACTTGGCGTCGGTGGCGTGCTTGCTGCCATCCTTAAGGCTGGTATATTTCACGTGCCAGGAGCCGTCGTCATTGCGGCTGATATCCTGCACCTCACTGGACAGCTTGAGGTCGAAGTTCGGGCGGCTTTGCAGGTAGGCCACGTACTGGCGGGTGATTTCGCCGAAGTTCACGTCGGTGCCTATCGGTGTCCAGGTCACCGCCAGCTTCTGGTTCGGGTCGCGCCCCTCCATCATCAGCGGGACCCATTTACGGATCTGCTCGGGATCTTCCGAATACTGCATGGGGCGGAACAGCGGGCTGGCCTGCAGGGCCTCGTAGCGCTTGCGCAGGAAGCGGATGTTGTCGTCACCCCAGACGAAGCTCATGTGCGGGGTGGTGTTGATGAACGAGCGCGGGTTCTTCAGCACGCCCTGCCTGACCTGCCAGGCGAGGAACTGTCGAGTGATCTGGAACGACTCGTTGATCTCGACCGCTTTGGTGATGTCGATCTTGCCGTTCTTTTCGGGGGTGTAGTTCAGTTCGGCGAGGGCCGAGTGGCCGGTGCCGGCGTTGTTCCAGCCGTTCGAGCTCTCCTCGGCCACCTTGTCCAGGCGCTCGATCATCTGCATGGACCAGCTCGGCTCGAGTTCGTTGAGCCAGACGGCGAGCGTGGAGCTCATGATGCCGCCACCGACCACCAGCACGTCGACCCTGGGCGGGTCCGCCGCATGGGCGGTGGACAATGCGCAGCCCATGCCGAGCAGCGCGCAGTTGAAGCGGGAGGTGATCTTCATGTGGGCTCCAGGGAGGCATCCAGGCCTCAGGTTGCAGTGAGGTGCTTTGCAAAGCGATGACCAGGTACAGGTTCAAACGTTCAGGCGCCCGTCACTGCCGCCCGTCCCGGCCATGCGATGGAATGTTCGGTCAGTATGGCTCGTAACGCCTATGCTTGAAGCAACGGATCGGCGGCATGGTCGCTCATTGCCTGGACGATGCCTCACTTATCTTACCCACGGAGTACTCGACATGCTCAAACGAGGGCACGCTCACAGCCAGTGGCTGGATCCGAGCCTGCTGCACCAGACCCACAGCGAATCCCTGGAAGATGGCACGGTGCTGGAGGTTCAGGCACGCCTGTCCCGCACCGGCGCTACCCAGCTGTTTCTCGGCATCTACAGCGCGGACGGTGCCTGCATTCACGAGCGTTTCTACGACCAGCGACCAGGAGAAACCACCACGCGCGCGCTGCTGTGGGGGCTCGGTCGTGCGCGGCGGCTGGCTGCCGAGGCGCGCCAGCACGGCGACTGGATCATCAACCAGTAGGTGGCCGACCGTACAGGCATCCAGATTTATGGAACCGAGTCATGGCATCCATTGCCCACTCCCTCACTGAGCGACTGAACCTGAGGAGAGGCATGATGCAGAAGGTAACAGGCAAAGTCCGTTATGGCGTGGTAGGCGGCGGTTCGATTTCCCAAGGTGCGTTCATGCCGGGCGTTGGCCAGACCGACAACTCGCAGATCACCGCCCTGGTGACCGGCGACCCGGAAAAAGCCAGCGAGTTGGCCGAGCTGTACCAGATCAAGGCCTATGCCTACGAGGACTTCGGTACCTTGCTGAGCAGTGGCGAAGTGGATGCGGTGTACATCGCCACTCCCAACTTCCGGCACCGCGAGTTCGTGGTGCCTGCGCTGGAGGCAGGCATTCACGTGCTGCTGGAAAAGCCCATGGCCACCAACGAAGCGGATTGCAAGGCCATGATCGAGGCTGCGCAGCGCTCCGGGGCGAAGTTGATGATCGCCTATCGGCTGCACTGCGAGCCCGGCACCCTCGACATGGTCGAGCGGGTGCACGCCGGTAATTTCGGTGACCCGCGGCTGTTCACCTCGACCTTCACCCAGCGTGTCAAACCCAGCAATCATCGGGCTCAGAGCGGTTTCGATGCGGGACCTGTACCCGACATGGGGCCTTATCCACTGAACATGGTACGCCAGCTGTTCAATGCCGAGCCTGTGGAAGTGAGCGCGATCGGCGTGCATACGCCCGGTTCGGCCATCAATACCTGGGACACGGTGACGGTCAGCCTGCGTTTCCCCGACGAGCGACTGGCCCAGTTCACCGTCAGCTATACCTTGCCCGACAGCGAGCGGTTCCAACTGCTGGGCACCGAGGGTGAGATCGAGGCGTCGCCATGCTTTGGCTATGGCGAGGGTGTGGCGATCAGTTACCGGGCGATCGTCGAAGGCGAAACCCGTGTTCACGTCAACCCAGTGGTCGATCAGTTCGCGGGAGAAACCGCCTACTTTTCCGACTGCATTCTCAATGACGAGGCTCCGGAGCCCGACGGCGAGGAGGGCTGGCGTGACGTCAGGGTAGTCGCTGCGATTGAGCGGGCGTTGGAAACCGGGCAGCCACAAAAGCTAGAGCCGTTGCCGGCACGCCCCGCCGCAAGGCGTGCTGCGCAACGCCGTGCATTTGCACTGGCCGAGGTGCCACCGATGATCGGCACCGAGTCGCCAACTCAGTGACGAGCAGCCGGGCGCATCGATCGATGCGTCCGGCTTGGTGATCGACTAGCGCTCGGGTCCCTGTCCGTCGATGGCCAGCGCCGCGCGCAACGCGGCCAGATGGGTGAGCCCCTGGGGCAGGTTGCCGAGGAACTCGCCACTATCGGGGTCGACCATTTCCGAATAGATACCCACGCCGTGCGAAAGGCCCGCCAGTGCCTGTTCGAACACCGACTGCGCACGTTCGCGCTGGCCTAGCAGCGCCCAGGCCTCGACCAGCCAGAAGGTACACGCCAGGAAGCAGCCTTCTTCCTCCACTGCGCCACTGTAGCGGTAATGAAAGGCACCACGCCCCAGGTGCTGGTGCACGTCTTCGAGCGTGCTCTGCAAACGCGCCTTGGATGGGTAACCGAAGCGTACCGCCAGTGCGATCGATGCATCGAGCCGATCGCTGCCAGGGTAGAACAGGTAGGCCTGGCGTTTCTCGCTCCAGGCGTGGGTTTCGATCCAGGCATGGATGCGTTCACGCTCGCGCACCCACCGTTCGCGGCAGGTGGTCGGGAGATGGCCGCCGTCTGCCAGCTCGATGGCGCGGCTGAGGGCCTGCCAACTGCTGATCTTGGAAGTCGTGTAGTGTTGCTGCTCGGGCAGCTCCCAGATGCCCGAGTCGGGCAAACGCCAGCAATCGGCGCACTCATCCGCGAGGTGGGCCAAGGTAGCGGCACTGATATTGTCGAGGATGTTGCCGCTGTCGATGAAGCAACGTGCGGTTTCGAAGATGTCGCCGAACACGCCGTGTTGCAGCTGGTCACGGGCGTCGTTGCCTACCACTGGCGCAGAGTGCTTGTAACCCGGCAATGCCAGCGGACGGGTCACGGTGCCCAGGTCACCCTGCAGGGTGTAGAACACTTGTGCACCATGCTCGCCCAGGCGGCGCAGCAGCCAGGTGAACGCTGCCTTGGCTTCGGGCTGGGCGCCAATGCCCAGGAAAGCTTCGATGGTGTAGCCGGCGTCGCGCACCCAGGCGAAGCGATAGTCGTAGTTCTTCGCGCCACCGATGCGCTCGGGCAGGGAGGTGGTGGCCGCTGCCATGATCGAGCCGCTGGGTGACGACAACAGCAGTTTCAGAGCTAGGGCATTGCGCACCACCAACGCCTTGAAGGGGCCGTCGTAGGTCAGGCCTTGCGACCACTGCCGCCATTCGCGGTCCGAGCCATCGATGCGCTCGTCCACCAGCCCCAGGGGAGGTACCACCAGCGGCTCGTCATGGCCGGCGATCAGCGCGACGACGCTGCGCTGCCCAGGTTTGGCCAGCACACGGGCTCGCACGCCCATGTCGTCCTTGCGCTCGACCTGCACGTGCGCATCGTGCAGGAACATGCCGAGAATGTGGCCGGCGTGGAACACGCAGCCATTGTCGTTGGGCGTCAGGTAAGGGCTGACGGTGTCGGCCTGAGTGCCGAAGTCGATGGCGATGTCCAGTTCCACCTCGCCTTCGACGCCTTCGATCCGGCGCGCCAGCTCGGCCCACGGCAAGCGCCCGGCCGGACCGCTGTTGAGCGACTCGGTCAGGCGCACACGGCCGCTGGCCGTGATGTACAGCGTTTCCAGCACGTTGCTGTCCGGCCGATAGCGGCGCTCGACCTGAAACGGCTCGCGCGGCGTCACGGCGAAGAATCCACCACTGGCGGGGTCCAGCAGACGATCGAACAGGGGAGGGGAATCCATATGGGGCACGCACCACCAGTCGATGGAGCCATCCAGGCCGATCAGGGCGACCGAACGGCCATCGCCCAAGGCGGCATAATGCTCCAACGGGAGCCAGCCACCGCTGTCGCGTTGAGGTTCGCCGCTCTGGCAGTTGGGTACGGGAGTGTCTGGCACGCTGGTGCTCCGCTGTCGGGGGTCAAGGCTGTGACCGAAGCCGCGCTGCAGGAGTTCTACGGCGCATCTGCCATTGTCGTGAGTGACCGGCTGGTCAAAAAAAAGGAATCTTTTCTTCGTTTGCTCGCTCCATTGCTGCGAACTGATGGAGGAGAGTCCAATGGCGGAACAGCAACTGTATGTGATCGAGTACGCGCTGCATGGGGAGTACCGGACGTTCATCATCCGGTTGCCGCGCATGGACAATGCCCACGCCTGGCATTGGGCCAGCTGCGATGCAGGTGTCGGTATCATTCCGCGTTTCGGCCAGCATTCGATCAAGAAAGTCAGTCGCCCGATGGCCGAGCGCTATGGCTTGTCCGACGTGCGCTGGCGGCCGGCGGGGCAGGGGCCGGAATTCGTTGCACCCTCGGTGGACGTGAAGAAATTTTCCCGCAGCGGTCAGTGCGAGGCGGACGTCTAGGGGGATCAGGCTCGCTCGCCGCGTAACCAGCGCTGGTGGTAGTGAGCCAGCCGCGACAGCCCGTACAACGCCCCTTCATGCATCACCTGCGCGCGTTCACCGAAGAAGCGCTGGGTGCGAGTGAACACCGCCATCGGCTCGCCCGCGAACGCCCAGGCAAAGCACAGGGTGCCCGGATTCACGCCTGCCTCGGGAGCGGGTCCGGCCACGCCGGTGGTAGCGATGGCCACGCTGGCATCGCTGTCCTTCAGCGCGCCCAGCGCCATTTCCCAGGCCACCGCCTCGCTGGTCAAGCCATAGCGCTCGATGGTCTCGGGGCTGACGCCGAGCAGGCGACGCTTGGCACTGGGTGAGTACACCACGTAACCGCTTTCCAGCACCTCACCAGCGCCCGGTACGGCCGCCAGCAAGGTGACCATGGCCCCGGCCGTGCAGGACTCGGCTGTGGTCAACAGCAACTGATGTTCTTTCAGGTAATGCAAGGTCGTGTGCAGAGTGTCTGGGGTCATGGCGGCGGCCTGCGCGGGTTGATGAACGACTGAGGTCGGTGGCCAATCAGCTACCTGAAGGGTAGTCCAGCAACAACGCCGGGCTGTTGAAGTTGCTCAATCGCCGATCGCCCTTCAGGCAGTCCAGTGCAGCAACGCCCTTGGCCGCGAGCGCCCTCTGCAAGCTACGCTCGCCTTCGTGCCAGGCGTGCTCCAAAACGGGCAGCAGACGCCGGGGCAGGGCGCTGAACATCGGCTGCCAATAGCCCGCCTGGCGGACCATCGCGGCGCCATCGTGATCCAGGGCCGCCTGGCGCAAGTCGTGGATCAACGCCTGGTCGATCAGCGGCGAGTCACAGGCCAGCAGCACCACCCAGTCGTGGTGCATCGCCCTCATGCCGGCGATCACACCGGCGAGCGGACCCGGGTAGCCCGCTTGATCATCCGCAACGCAGCGGTCTGCATAGCGGCTGTAAAGCGCAAGGTTGCGATTGCAGGAAATCACCAGGTCATCGGTCATGGGCCGCACGATCTCTTGCAGGTGCGCGATCAGCGGCTTGCCGCGCCACGGCACCAGGCCCTTGTCACGCCCACCCATGCGCTGGCCCCGGCCACCGGCGAGAATGAGGACGGAATAGGGTGGAAGTGTATCGGGCATGGAAAAAGGCTCCGGGCGGCGTTGCCCGGAACCCTCTCATCGAACGCCTGGCTTGTCCAGTCACGCGTCAGGTGTGGCCTTGCCTCGGCCCGTCACGCGCATCACCACGACGAAGAACACCGGCACGAACACCACCGCCAGGGTGGCACTGAGCATGCCGCCGATGACGCCGGTGCCGATCGCCTGCTGACTGGCCGAGCTGGCGCCGCGGGGGGGGGCCCCCCGCCCCCCCCCCGGGGGGGGGGGGGGGGGCGTCGGCCCATCAGCTGTCACTCTTGGATGGGCTGCGGGTCTTCGATGAGCTGCGGAGCGCTGCGCTTGCTGCGCAGTTTGCCAAAAAGGTGCTCCAAGGCATTGTTGAGCTTGTTCGCTGCGCCTTCGATCGCGTGTTCCAGCGAGTCGGCGGTGTGACTGACCGAAATCGGCTGGTGGCCTTTTGGCCGGGCTTCGATCTGGCAGCGCTTGTCGTGAGGGCCGGACTTGTCGCCGTTCTCGTCACGCAGATGCACCTCGATGCGGGTAAGGTCGTCTTCATAGCGCTGCAGCGTGCTTTCCAGCGTGCTGCGGACCCATTCGTTCAGACGGCTGCTGCTGTCGATATGGTTGCTGCTGTTGACCTGGATCTGCATGGTTCAATCCTTATTCAGCTGGCTCGCAGTGAGGCGCGCCTAGGCCGGTGAGGCCCATGGAAACGCTTCGCCTCTTGACTCTAAAGTCAGGCAAGTGGAGGGGGAATTCAACCCCCTGGTCGTAAATAAATGTCTTGTTTCAAAATCGGAGCGAAGTCCTCGGGACTTTGCACGGCGCAGCCTGTCCCGAAGCTTTGCTTGTGAGAATTGAAATCATTACTATTGCATTCCTTCGCCATCGCTTCGGATCGCCGTACCATGAAAAGCCCTGCCGCCGGTCTGCCTTTGCGCTATCGCCTGGCCGTGACCTCACGCAGCCTGGCCGCCTTGCTCGGCGGCTATCTGCTGGCCTCGGCGGTGGCGGTCTGCTTGAGCCTGCTGCTGCCCGGGGCCCGCGTCGACGCGGTCCTGAGCGCGACCATGCTGTCCTTTGTCTTCTGGGTGCTGGCCTTCATCTGGTGCTTCGCCTGCCGTAGTGCCTGGCGCGCCTGGCTCGGGGTGTTGCTGCCCAGTGCCGCGCTGGGGGCCGTTGGCGCGCTGGCGTACTGGACGAAGCTGTCATGAAGGAAGGCTTTCGCCAGGCGATGGCCTGGCTGCACACCTGGACCGGGCTGATTTTCGGCTGGATGCTGTTCGCCATTTTCCTCACCGGCACGCTGTCGTACTTCAAGGAAGAGATCACCCACTGGACCAAACCGGAAATCCAGAGCCATCCGCTGAACCCGGCAGCCAGCCTGGATCTGGCGCAACGCTACCTGCAGGCCAACGCGGCGGGTTCCAGCACCTGGTTCATTCGTCTGCCCGGCGAGCGCGAGGCGGCCATGAGCGTGGGCTACCGCGACCCGGACCCGGCCAGCAAGCGCGGCTTTCTCGGCAGTGAGCTGGACGCCGCCAGCGGCCAGGTGGTCGAGGCTCGCGAGAGCATGGGCGGCGAGTTCTTCTACCGTTTCCATTTCCAGTTGCAGATGCCCCATCCCTGGGGGCGCTACCTGTCCACCTTCTGCGCCTTCATCATGCTGCTGGGGCTGATCACCGGCATCATCACCCACAAGAAGATCTTCAAGGAATTCTTCACCTTCCGCCCCGGCAAGGGCCAGCGCTCGTGGCTGGACGGCCACAATGCCATTGGCGTGCTGGTGCTGCCGTTTCACCTGATGATCAGCTACAGCAGCCTGGTGATCTTCATGTACATGGTCATGCCCGCCGGCATCATCGCCAGCTATGGCGATACCGACGGCTACTTCAGCGACCTGTTCGGTGGTGAGGAAAACGTGCAACCGGCCGGCGTCAGCGCCTCACAAGTGCCGCTGTCGAGCCTGTACGCCAAGGTGCTGGAGCAGGCACCCGGCGCGCACCTGAACCTGATTCGCGTGCAGAACCCGGGGGACGCCAACGCGCGGGTCACCCTCAGTCGCGCCTCGGCGGACAGCGTGGCCTATCAGCGCAGCACCAACTGGACCTTCGACGGCGCCACGGGCGCGCTGGTGGCCCAGGGCGCACCGGAGAGCGCGGCGATGAAGACCTCCTTCACCTTCGTCGGCCTGCACATGGGCAACTTCGCCGGCCCCTGGTTGCGCTGGCTGTACTTCGTGTTCGGGGTGGCGGGTACCGCAGTGATCGGCACCGGCCTGGTGATGTGGCTGGGCAAGCGCCAGCTCAAGCATGCCAAGAGCGAGCGCCAGCCGCCGGAGCTGCGCCTGGTGGAGGTGCTCAACATCGCCAGCATGAGTGGTCTGCTGCTGGGCGTGGCGGCGTTCTTCTGGGCCAACCGGGTGCTGTCGGTGACTTTCGAAGCCCGCTCGGACTGGGAGGTGAACGCCTTCTTCCTGGCCTGGGGGCTGTCGCTGGTCCATGCCGTGCTGCGTCCGGGACGACGCGCCTGGGGCGAACAGCTGGCCCTGGGCGCTGCGGCCTTCGCGCTGCTACCGCTGCTCAACGGCCTGACCACAGGTCACGGTCTGAATCGTTCGATTCCCGCGGGCGACTGGGCCATGGCCGGATTCGACCTCACCGCCCTGGGCGCCGGCCTGTTCCTGGCCTGGGCGGCCCGCAAGATGCTGCGCGCACCCAAACCGGTGGCCAAGCGCGCGGCCCGTGGCAAGGCCACGGCCGAATCCCTGGAAGCGAGCTGATGCTGAGCGTTGCCCTGTTCAACTTCGCGGCGCTGGCCGCCCTGTGCCTGGCCATGGACAAGCACTTCGCCGACCTGCTGAGGCGCAAGCCCCGGTCGGCCCAACTGCTGGCCTTGCGGGTCGCCGGCGGGTTGCTGTTGCTGGTCGCGCTGCTGCGGGCGGTGCACCTCGAGGGGCTGGCGCTGGGCCTGGTCGAATGGACGGCGCTGCTGATGGCCGGCCTGACCCTGTGGGTGTTCGGCCTGCCTTACCAGTCGCGCCTGCTGCTGGGGCTGGCGGCCGGCAGCCTGGTGGCGGCGCCGCTGCTCATGGCCGTGCCGGCGTGACCGAGCCGGAGCTCGACGAAGCGGGCGGCCGAGCGCGGTTCGTCCAGGTGTTCCTGGCCCAGCGCGGACGCATGGAGGCGCTGGTCAGTCGCCGCGTCGGCTGCCGCGCCACGGCCAGCGACCTGGTCCAGGAGTTGTTCCTGCGCTTCTGGCGCCGGCCTGCGGTCAAGGTCGAGGCGCTGGACACCTACCTGCTGCGCTGCGCCGGCAACCTGGCCATCGATCATCTGCGCAGCGAGGGCAGTCGTGGCCGGGTCAACGAGGGCTTGAGCCTGGACGAGGAGCCGTCGACGCAGGCCCCGGAGCTGGCGCTGGAGGTCGACCACGACCTGCGCCGGATCGACCAGGCGCTGCGCGCCCTGCCGGAGCGCACCCGGCAGATCTTCCTGCTCAACCGCATCCATGGCCGCAAGTACGGCGAAATCGCCCAGGCCATGCAGGTGTCCCAGAGCGCCGTGGAAAAGCATATGATGCGCGCCCTCGAAGCGTGCAAGGCGAGTATCGCCGAACCCGCTGTCGCCACGCGCAGGCCAGGGAGCGAGCGCCGATGAATCCGTCCGATCCGATCATTCCCGAGGCCTCGCGCCGTGCACTGGGCTGGTTGAGCCGTATCAACGAACGCCCGGCCACGGCCGACGGCGCGGCGTTCAAGCGCTGGTTGCTGGCCGATCCCGCGCACCGCAGCGCCTACCTCGAGGCGCAGGCGCTGTGGCAGTCGACCGAGGCTCCCGCTCGGCGCCTGGCCGATGAAGACGATGGCGCCTTGCAGCAGTACTTGCAGCGCATGGATCGCCCTCGGCGTCGCGCGCCCTGGTATGGCGCCGCTCTGGCAGCCGCGGCCTGCCTGGTGCTGGCCCTCGGCAGCCTGGCGGGCTGGCAGCCACAGTTCTGGTGGCAGGACCTGCGGGCCGACTACACCAGCTCGGCGCAGGTGCGCGAGGTCACGCTGGTCGATGGTTCGCGCCTGACTCTGGATGCCGGCACAGCCGTGACGGTGGATTTCGAGCATGGCCAGCGCCGCGTACGCCTGCTGCGCGGCGCCGCGTTCTTCGAAGTGACCCATACCGGCGCACCGTTCGTGGTCGACGCCGGTGGCGGCGAAGTGCGGGTGCTAGGCACCCAGTTCGAGGTGCGCGACCAAGGCCAAGGTGCTCAGGTCACGGTGCGCAGCGGCCGAGTGGCGGTGCTGCCGGGCAACGGCGGTGCCACGCGCGAGCTGGTGGCCAACCAGCAGATGGCCTATGCCCGGGGCGTGGCCGGCGAGTTGCACGGTGTGGACAGCGACAGTGCACTGGCCTGGCGCCAGGGCTGGCTGAACTACTATCAGGTGCCGCTGGCGCAGGTAGTGGATGACCTGCAGCGTTACTACCCCGGACGCATACTGCTGCTGGACGAGCCACTGGCCCAGCGCCGGGTCAGCGGCAGCTTCCCGCTGCACGAGCCGCTGCAGGCCTTGGCTTCGCTGGGCAAGGTGGTGGGCTTCACGCCCACTACGCTGTTGGGGCGAGTGACGGTGCTGCGCTAGCGCTCTGATGCAGGTTGTAAGTTTTTTTCAAAAAGCAGGTGAGGTATTTCCCAGCCATATCCGTGTAGTGAGTGAAAGTGCGATTCATTCTCAGTCGTCCCATTCCCTCACAGGTCTGCGTTCATGAAGTTCTCTCCCCCTTGCCTTGCTCTCTGGTTCGGCGTGTCCGCCGCCTCGGTCGTCGCCCCGGTGTCGCTGGTCCAGGCTGCCGAGCAGGCTCAGTCCTACATCTTCGCCCAACCGGCGCAGCCTCTGGCACAGGCCTTGGCGGCGTTCAGCCGCGCCACTGGACAGAGCGTGGTCTATACCCAGCAGCTGCCCACGCAGTCGGCGCCGGCCTTGCAAGGGGCGTTCAGCGCCGAACAGGCACTTGACCAGTTGCTCGGCGGCTCGGGCCTGGCGTGGCGGCGAGTCGATGCCCGCACCTTCACCCTGGAGTCGGCGAATACCGGCGCTGCCATCAACTTGCAGGCCACCACCGTCAGCTCGCAGATGGACAGTAGCAGCTACCAGCCGCCGGCCAGCGCGTCGATCATGCGCGGGCAGGGCCCCAACCTGGAAATTCCCCACGCCATCAACGTGGTGTCGGCCCAGGTGCTGCGCGACCAGGCGCCGCGCAACCTCGACGACGCCCTGGCCAACGTCAGCGGCATCACCCAGGGCAACAACTTCGGCGCCACCGCCGACACGGTGATGAAGCGCGGCTTCGGCGACAACCGGGACGGCTCGATCATGCGCGACGGCATGCCGTTGGTGCAGGGTCGCAGTCTCAACGCCACCACCGAGCGGGTGGAGGTGCTCAAGGGCCCGGCTTCGCTGCTCTACGGCATCCAGGACCCGGGCGGGGTGATCAACGTGGTCAGCAAGCGCCCGCAAATGCAGCAGTACAACGCGCTGACCCTGCGCGGGTCGACCTACGGCAGCGGCAAGAACGGCAGTGGTGGCAGCTTCGACAGCACCGGCGCGCTGGGTGACAGCAACCTGGCTTACCGGCTGATCGTCGACCATGAGGACGAGGACTACTGGCGTAACTTCGGCGTGCACCGCGAGTCGCTGGTGGCGCCTTCGCTGGCCTGGTTCGGTGAGGACACGCAGGTGACGCTGTCCTACGAGCACCGCGAGTTCCTGACCCCGTTCGACCGCGGTACGGCCATCAGCAACCGCACCAATCATCCTCTGGACATCCCCGCTACGCGGCGGCTGGACGAGAAGTTCAACGACATGGAAGGGCGCTCGGACCTGTATCGCCTGGAAGTGGATCACCAGCTCGACGACGTCTGGAAGCTGCACCTCGGCTACAGCTTCAACCGCGAGACCTACGACGCCAGCCAGGTGCGCGTGACCGGCGTGAACGATGCCCAGGGCACGCTGAACCGCAGCATCGATGGTACCCACGGCGCCATGAGCCGCGACCAATTCGCGACCTTGAGCCTGGCCGGCAACGTCCAGCTGGCCGGCATGCAGCATGATCTGCTACTTGGGATGGACCACGAGGACCGCAAAATCTACCGCGCCGACCTCATTCGCCAGAACAGCCGCTCGCGCTTCAGCTATCTGAATCCAGTGTATGGCCGGGAAGTCGAAGGCACTACGGTGCGTGCCAGTGACAGCGACCAGACCGACAAACTGCGCACCGACTCGCTGTTCGCCCAGGATGCGATTCACCTGGACGATCACTGGATCGCCGTGGCCGGCGTGCGCCTGCAACAGTACGATCAACTCGCTGGCCGTGGCCGGCCGTTCACCGCCAACACCGACGCCCACGACCACGCCTGGACCCCGCATGCCGGGCTGGTCTACAAGGTCGACGAACAGTTGTCGTTCTACGGCAGCTACAGCGAGTCGTTCAAGCCCAACTCCAGCATCGCGCCGCTGACCGGCGGGTTGGTGCTGGATTCCTCCATCGCGCCGGAGGAGGGCAAGGCCTGGGAGCTGGGCGCCAAGCTGGACATGCCCGGGCGCCTCACCGGCACCCTGGCGCTGTTCGACATCACCAAGCGCAACGTGCTGGTGTCCAACCTCGACGCGAGCACGGGCGAGACGCTGTACAGCAACGCCGGCGAGGTGAATTCGCGAGGCGTCGAGCTGGACCTCAGCGGTCAGTTGAGCGAGCGCTGGAGCCTGATCGGCAGCTATGCCTTCACCGATGCCGAAGTGACCAAGGACCCGTCGCTCAAGGGCAATCGCCTGCAGAACGTGGCGCGCCACACGGCGTCGCTGTCGGCGGTGTACGACTACGGCAGCCTGTTCGGCGGCGACGACCTGCGCCTGGGCGCGGGCGCTCGCTATGCCGGCGAGCGTGCGGGCAACCCGACCAACGATTTCGACCTGCCGGCCTACACCGTGGCCGATGCCTTCGCCAGCTACGAGACGCGGGTGGATGCCCACAAGGTGCGTTTGCAGCTGAACGTGAAGAACCTGTTCGACAAGGTGTACTACAGCTCGGCGGTGAACCGCAATTTCGTCGCCATCGGCGATGCGCGACAGGTGAGTGTGTCGAGTACGCTGGAGTTCTGAGGACGGACTGTGTCGTGCTGTTGGCTAGCGCGGGCTGGCGAAGGCGGCGCGGTAGTCACCTGGTGTGGCGCCCAGTGCCTGCCTGAAGCGGTTGCTGAAATGGCTGGCACTGGCGAAGCCGCACATCAACGCGATCTGTCCCAAGGGCAGCATGCCATGGCGCAGCAACCGGCACGCGTGCTCCAGGCGCCTGGCCAGCAGGTACTGGTGCGGCGGCAGGCCGAAGCTGGTGCGAAACATCCGGGCGAAGTGGTATTCGGACAGGTTGCAACGCAGCGCCAGATCGCTCAGAGACAGCGGCTGGTCCAGGTGCGCCTGTATGTAGTCGGTGAGTTGTCGCCGCTGGTGGGGCGCCAGGCCGCCCTTGAGCCTCAATCCCAGGCGCGGCCCGGCCTGATCGAGCACGGCATGATCGACGATGGCGTGGGCCAGGCTGCTGGCCAGCAGGCGTTCGCCCGGTTCGCTCCAGCCCAGGGTGATCAGCTGGCGAAAGCGCAGGGCCTGCTGCGGGTCGTCGAGGAAGATCGCTTCGTGTAGCTGCACCTGGCGGGGCTCGCGGTCGAGCAGGCGCAGGCAGCCCATGGCGAAGCGTTCCTCGCTCACGTACAGGTGCGCCAGGCGGATGCTGCCGTCGATGATCCAGTTGGACTCGTGGCCGGCCGGCATGATGCACAGCCTGCCGGGCGCGCCCTTGGTGCCGGGCCGCTGGCGACGGTAGGTGCCGGTGCCGTCGGCGATGTAGCACGACAGTGTGTGGTGGCTCGGGGCTTGGTAGTCGCGGGCGTCGTCGCGGTTGCTCCACAGGGCAGCAGCCAGGCCCTCGCCGAATAGCGCACTGGATTCCAGGCGCGCATGGGGCGAGCTGTTCAGGGCGTTGAACACGTGCAGCTGATCAAGGGATGACATCGGCGTTTTCCTCTGAGTGCCCATCGTACTGCCCGGTGCGCCGGTTACCAGTACCGCTGGAGGGAAAAGCGCAAGTTTGTGCAAGCGCCTGGGCCAGGCAGGGTGAACACTGCGCCGGTCGGAACCTGAAGGCTGCGCGCAAGACACTTGCTCGGGCCTTCAGCGTCCCAGTCGCTCATCCTCGAGGATCGCCCCATGAACCTGTCCCTGTACCTGCTCACCGTGCTCATCTGGGGCACCACCTGGATCGCCCTCAAGCTCCAGTTGGGCGTGGTGGCGATTCCGGTGTCGATCGTCTATCGCTTCGCACTGGCCGGGTTGATCCTGTTCGCCTTTGTGCTGCTGACGCGGCGCCTGCAACCGATGAATCGTCGCGGCCACCTGATCTGCCTGGCCCAGGGCGTGTGCCTGTTCTGCGTCAACTTCCTGTGCTTCCTCAATGCCAGCCAGTGGCTGGCCAGCGGCCTGATCGCCGTGGTGTTCTCCACCGCCACCTTGTGGAACGCCCTCAATGCGCGGCTTTTCTTCGGCCAGCGCATCGCGGTCAACGTGCTGGCAGGCGGCGCGCTCGGCCTGGTCGGGCTGGCGCTGCTGTTCTGGCCGGAGCTGTCCAGCCATCAGGCCAACGCCGACACTCTGCTGGGGGTGGGCCTGGCGTTGCTCGGCACGCTGTGCTTCTCGGCGGGCAACCTGCTGTCGACGCTGCAGCAGAAGGCCGGGCTCAGGCCCATGACCACCAACGCCTGGGGCATGGTGTACGGCGCGAGCCTGCTCGGGGTGTACTGCCTGCTCAGCGGCGTACCCTTCTGCGTGGAGTGGAATGCGCGTTACATCGGCTCGTTGCTGTACCTGGTGATTCCCGGCTCGGTGATCGCCTTCACCGCCTATCTCACCTTGGTCGGGCGCATGGGGCCAGAGCGCGCGGCCTATTGCACCGTGCTGTTCCCGCTGGTGGCGCTGAATGTGTCGGCCTTCGCCGAAGGCTACCAGTGGACGGCGCCGGCGCTGCTGGGGCTGCTGGCGGTGATGGCGGGCAACGTGCTGGTGTTTCGCCGGCCACGGGTGCGTGAGTCGATGACGGGGCTGGCGCGATAGCGTTCTTCGGCGCTGACAGATTTGTCAGGTGACAGGTCGGCCGCACCCGCTAGACTTGCCGGGACAAACGAGTTCGGGGCAGTGCATGTCGTCTAGTGTGTTCTGGAATAGAAATCTCACCCCGCAGGAGGTCTGGTTTGTCTGCCTAGTGGCGATAGGGCTGCATCTACTGCCGTTGATCCTGGTCGATTACGCGTATATTGACGATATATGGCGCAGCCAGACTGCCAGTATCACGAATGGATCAGCAGACTCCTGGGTCGTTCAGGGTCGAGTGTTGACCGAAGTGCTGCACCTGCTTCTAGGCTTCAGTGCAGCCGGCCCCAATCTATTTCCGCTGCCTTTGCTGCTAGCGTGGCCGTTGATCGCAGCGGCGCTGGCCAGGCTTGCCATGCACTACTACCCTCAGCCCCGCCTGACCCACGTGCTGGTCGTTCTGCCCCTGTGGTTCAATCCTTTTTTCCTGCAGAACCTCTCTTATCAATATGATGCGCCTGCAATGGGACTGGCTCTGGCGGCCTGCGCCTGGGCCATCGCACTAGGTGCGAAGGGGTGGCGCTCATGGTGGTTGGGTGGCCTGCTGATAGGGGTCGCTTGCAGTCTTTATCAGGTCAGCATCAACGTTTATGTCGGATTGACCTGTTTGGAAATCATGAGGCGCGTCGTCGAGGGCAGCCGCGCGGTCGACGTCTTCAAGCATCTGGTTGCGCGTGCCGGGCAGTTCTTGGCCGGCTGTGTGATTTACCTGCTCACGGCGCATCAGTTGGTCGATGTGCCACGCTCGGCCATGCTACCACTGGATGCCCGTTGGCTTGCCGAGATGCAGGCGCGTCTTCAAATCACCTCGGAGCATGTGGCGCTGTTGCTCACGCCGGGAACGATCTGGTTGTGCTGGACCCTGATCGGACTGGCGCTGGCGATGCTGACCGTCCATCTGGTTGCGATAGCACGCAGTTCTCGCCCGGTATGGGAGCGCTGGTGCCTGGGCGTCGCGTTGCTGCTACCGGTGCCGGTATCGTTGGTGATGGTATCGGGAATGGCGCTGCTGTTTGCCGAGTTCAACCCAGGCGCGCGCTTGCTCATGGGGTTTGGACCGTCGCTGGTCATCCTGCTCTGGTTGGCTCATGACGCCTTGCAGCGCGTCCACTCACGCCTGAGCTGGGTCATTGCGTTGCCCGTCTTGTTCATGCTGTCTTTTTCCTTCGCCTATGGTCGGGTGCTGGTGCAACAGAAAGAATTGCAGCGTGTGGTGAGCTTCTCGCTGGCCCACGAGTTGCAGGTCCAGCCGACTCTGCGCGATGCAGACCACTACTATCTGTTGGGTTACGATGCCGATCATTCCTGGGTGCCGGCCGCCAGTGGATCCTTCAAGGCGATGCCTGCGTTGGAGTACGTGCTCAATATCCACTTCATGATCCTGCCGGAGATGATGCCGAGGGTCGGTATCAAGCCTTTCCAGGGTGAGCCGCCACTGGATCGCCAGCAGCTTCAGGCATTGGCTCCCCGAGCGGTGGTGAACAGTGAGTTCTTCACGATTTACCGTATCGAGCAAAGCGTCTACGTGGTGATGAACTTGCCGCACGACCTGAGCAGTCCGTCCCTGTGAGTGGTCGGCGGATTGCGCGCTTCATGCTGGTGGGCTTGGGCAACACCCTCGTCCATTGGCTGGTGTTTTCGCTGGTCTATCTGATCTCGGGGCTCGGCCAGGCCGCGAGCAATCTAGCCGCTTTCATCGTAGCCGCAAGCGTTTCCTATTACCTCAACGCCCGCTTCACCTTCGCCGCCACGCCCAGCAGAGGCCGCTACCTGCTGTTCGTGGTCGGCATGGGCGCCTTGAGCCTGCTGCTCGGCGCGCTGGCCGACCGGGCGCGCCTGTCGCCCTGGTTGACCCTGGTGAGCTTTTCGCTGGTCAGTCTGGTGGTGGGCTACAGCTATTCCCGTCGAGTGGTTTTCAAAGGAAGAACGCCATGAACATCAGCTTGATCGTGCCGGTGTACAACGAACAGGACACCCTGGAGCACTTCTACCGGACCGTGCGCGGCGAGCCCTCGTTGCAGGGGATGACGGTGGAGATCCTGTTCGTCAACGACGGCAGCAGCGATGCCACCGAAGCCCTCTGCGAGGGCCTGGCGCAGCACGACGAATGGGTCACGGTGATCAACTTCTCGCGCAATTTCGGCAAGGAATCGGCGCTGTTCGCCGGGCTCGAATACGCCGATGGCGACGCCATGGTGCCCATCGACGTGGACTTGCAGGACCCCATCGAGCTGATCGCACAGATGGTTGAGCGCTGGCAGCAGGGCGCCGACGTGGTGCTGGCCAAGCGGCGCAGTCGCCAGGCCGATACCCCGCTCAAGCGCTGGAGCGCGCGGTTGTATTACCGGCTGCACAACCGCATCGCCTCGACCCACATCGAGGAGAACGTCGGCGATTTTCGCCTGCTCGACCGCAAGGTGGTGGAGGCGATCCGTCAGTTGCCCGAGCAGCAACTGTTCATGAAAGGCGTGTTGTCGTGGGTGGGCTTTCGTACCGAGATCATCGAGTACGACCGCCCGGCCCGCGTCGCCGGGCAGAGCAAGTTCGGCCTGTGGCGCCTGTGGAACCTGGCGCTGGACGGCATCACCTCGTTCAGCACGGTGCCGCTGCGGTTGTGGACCTACATCGGCGCTGGGGTATCGCTGTTCGCCTTGCTGTTCGCGGTGTACCTGATCGTGCAGAAGGTGCTGTGGGGCACCGATCTGCCCGGTTATCCCTCGCTGCTGTCGGCGATCCTGTTCCTAGGCGGCGTGCAACTGATCGGCATCGGCATCCTGGGCGAATACGTGGGGCGGATTTACCAGGAGGCCAAGCACCGGCCGCGCTATGTGGTGCGCAAGGTGCTGGGCAGACGGCGGCAGCCGCGTTGATGGCGTAGCGCCAGCGTCGTGCAGGGTTCGCAGCGGCACGGTGCCCGGTATCACGCCGGGCACCGTGCCCCTCGCGCTGCCGTCAGCCCTTCCACACCTGCGGGTTGACCAGGTCCTGCGGTCGCTCGCCCAGCAGCGCCGCGCGCAGGTTGTCCATCGCCCGGTTGGCCATGGCCTCGCGGGTTTCAGCGGTCGCCGAACCGATGTGCGGCAGGGTCAGGGCATTGGGCAGGCGGAACAGGGGCGAGTCGGCCAGCGGCTCCTTCTCGTACACGTCCAGCCCGGCGCCGCGAATGGTGCCGGCTTGCAGCGCCTCGATCAGGGCCGCCTCGTCCACCACCGGCCCACGGGCGATGTTGATCAGGAACGCGCTGGGCTTCATGCGCTTGAGCTCAGCTGCACCGATCAGCTTGCGCGTGGCCTCGGACAGCGGCACCACGATGCAGACGAAGTCCGATTCGGCCAGCAGTTGCTCCAGGCTGCGGTATTGCGCGCCCAGCTCCTGCTCCAGCGCCGGCTTGCGACTGTTGCCGGCGTACAGCACCGACATGTTGAACCCCAGGGCGCCGCGTCGGGCGATGGCGGCGCCGATGTTGCCCAGGCCGACGATGCCCAGGGTCTTGCCGTGCACGTCGCTGCCGAAATGCGTCGGGCCCACGCTCGCCTGCCAATGGCCGGACTTGGTCCAGGCATCCAGCTCGGCGGTGCGGCGGGCGCAGCCCATGATCAGCGAGAAGCCAAGGTCGGCGGTGCTTTCGGTGAGCACGTCCGGGGTGTTGGTGAGGGCGATGCCGCGTTCGTTGAAGTAGTCCAGGTCGTAGTTGTCATAGCCCACCGAGACGCTGGACACCACTTCGAGCTTGCCGGCGCCTTCGAGCTGCGCACGGCCGAGCTTGCGACCCACGCCGATCAGGCCATGTGCCTGGGGCAGCGCTTCGTTGAACTGGGCACTGACGTCGCCGAGCTTGGGGTCGGGCAGGATCACGTCGAAATCCTCGCGCAGGCGCTCGGCCATGGCCGGGGTGATACGGCTGAAGGCCAGGACGGTCTTTTTCATCGGCTACTCCTGTAGGCGCGGCATGACCCGCGATGGCCAGCGCTGCTGGCCGGTTGGATGTGCTGTCGTCGGTCGTTCACAGGGTGAAGGGACATGGGGTTGCCTGGCAACCCGTTGTGGGTGAATCGCCCCGGGGAACCGCCGTCGCCGCTCAATGAGCGCCTTCGTGGGTCTTGAGGTCGGCTTCGTGGGCCGCGAGGATTTCCGGCAGCGAATTGCGCAGGTACTCCACCCAGGTCTTGATCTTCGCATCCAGATACTGGCGCGAGGGATAGATGGCGTACAGGTTCAGTTCCTGCAAGCGGTAGTCGGGCATCACCCGCACCAGGCTGCCGTCGCGCAGACCGTCGATGGCCGAGTAGATCGGCAGCACGCCGACCCCCATGCCGCTGCGAATCGCGGTCTTCATGGCGTCGGCGGAATTGACCTGGAACGGCGAGCTGTGGATGTTCACCACCTCCTGCCCCTGCGGACCATCGAACAGCCATTTCTCCAGCGGGATCACCGGGCTGACCATGCGCAGGCAGCGGTGCTTGAGCAGTTCGGCCGGCTTCTGGGCGCTGCCGTGCTGGGCGATGTACTCGGGCGAGGCGCAGACGATGCTGTAGGTGATGCCCAGGCGCTGGGACACGAAGCCCGAGTCGGGCAGCTCGCTGGCCAGCACGATGGACACGTCGTAGCCCTCGTCGAGCAAATCCGGTACGCGGTTGGCCATGGTCAGGTCGAAGGTCACGTCGGGGTGAGTCTCGCGATAGCGGGCGATGGCATCGACCACGAAATGCTGGCCCACGCCGGTCATCGAATGCACCTTCAATTGCCCGGCGGGCCGGGCATGGGCGTCGCTGGCCTCGGCCTCGGCCTCTTCGACGAAGGTGAGGATCTGTTCGCAGCGCATCAGGTAGCGCTTGCCCGCTTCGGTCAGGGCGATGCGGCGGGTGGTGCGGTTGAGCAGGCGGGTTTGCAGATGGGCTTCCAGGTTCGACACCGCCCGCGACACGTTCGCGGTGGTGGTGTCCAGTTGCCCGGCGGCGGCGGTGAAGCTGCCGAGTTGGGCGACGCAGCTGAAAGCACGCATGTTTTGCAGGGTGTCCATGGGTCACTCTCGATCTAGAGGACGAAATTGTGCCATGACGCGCTGGAAATGCACGTGCGACCAAAGCCGGATTATCACGATTCCGGTAACAAAGATTCGCAGGAATGCGCGCTTATCGCCAATGAAACCGGCCCCTAGAATTGCCTCGCCCTTCACCTCACCCTCGGGAAATCGCCGCAGTGCCGCGTCGCTACCTCGGAGCGCTCAACGCGCTCAGTGCCTGTGCCCTCAGTCTGTCCCTGAGTGGCTGCATCACCTCGGCGGGCATCGGCCCGCACAGCCAAGCGCTGCAACCCGATCGACTGCTCACCGACGCCGCCATCCGCGAAGCCGAACAGGACGCGGCCTGGCCCGCGCAACGCTGGTGGCAGGCCTACGGCGATCGCCAGCTCGATCACTGGATCGATCTGGCCGTTGCCGGTAGCCCGAGCCTGGCCATGGCCGCGGCGCGGGTGCGCCAGGCGCGGGCCATGGCGGGGCTGGCCGAGTCGGCCGAGCAGTTGCAGGGCGATGCCCAGGTCAGCCTCAAGCGCCATGCCTGGCCGCAGGATCAGTTCTACGGCCCCGGTGCGCTGTCCGGCGCCGACACCTGGGACAACTCGGCCAACCTGGGCCTGCGCTACCCGCTGGACCTGTGGGGCGGCGAGCGCGCTGCCAGCGAGCAGGCCGTGGACCTGGCGCATCAGCGCGTGGCCGAGCAGCAGCAGGCGCGCCTGGAATTGCAGAGCAATGTGGTGCGGGCCTACATCCAGCTGAGCCTGGATTTCGCACGGCGCGACATCGTCGCCGCCCAGTTGCAGCAGCAGACGCAGATCCTCGAGCTGGCCCGTCGCCGCCTGGCGGCCGGGCTCGGCACCCACTTGGAGATCAGCCAGGCCGAGGCACCGCTGCCGGAAACCCGTCGTCAGCTCGACAGCCTCGAAGAAGCCATCGCCCTGGACCGCAACCAGCTGGCCGCGCTCGCCGGCAAAGGTCCGGGGGAGGGCGCCGCGCTGACCCGGCCGACGCTGGCCTTGGGCGCACCCCTGGGCCTGCCTTCCAGGCTGCCCGCCGAACTGGTCGGCCAGCGCCCGGACGTGGTCGCCAGCCGTTGGCAGGTGCAGGCGCAGGCACAGGGCATCGAGGTGGCGCACGCGGCGTTCTTCCCCAACGTCGACCTGGTCGGCGGCCTGGGTTTCGTGGCGACCGGAGGCGGCCCGCTGGCCTTTCTCGC
The DNA here is from genome assembly GCF_016518545.1 of Pseudomonas sp. S30. Lineage (GTDB taxonomy): Bacteria > Pseudomonadota > Gammaproteobacteria > Pseudomonadales > Pseudomonadaceae > Aquipseudomonas. Next base: position 106,852 of record NZ_JACVTO010000007.1, on the reverse strand, counting down.
CGGACGCAAATTCAACTACGACGTCGGCCCGGCGATCAGCCTGCCGATCTTCGACGGCGGCCGTCTGCGCGCCGACCTGGGCCGGGCGTCGGCCGAATACGACATGGCCGTGGCGCACTACGACGCCACGGTGGTGGCAGCGCTCAAGACGATCTCCGACCAGCTGATCCGCCGCGAGTCGATGGCCCAGCAGGCACGCCTGGCCGACGAGTCGGTGGCCGCCGCACAGAAAACCTGCGACATCGCCACCGTGGCCTTCCAGCGCGGCCTGACCGACTACCTGGACGTGCTCCACGCCCAGACCCTGCTGTTCCACCAGCGGCAGATCCAGCAGCAGGTGCAGGCCGCGCGGCTGAGCGTGCATGCAGAGCTGGTCACCGCACTGGGCGGAGGGCTCGCTGCCGGCAGCGATGTTCCGCGCGCGGAGCCCCACCGATGAAGCAGTGGTTGTCGGGCCTGGAGTGGCGCCGCGGCTTCTACGCCTGGGCACGCACCGACGGGGTCACCTGGATCTACATCTTCAAGGTGCTGGCCGCCGCCTTCCTCACCCTGTGGCTGGCCATGCGCCTGGAGTTGCCGCAGCCGCGCACGGCGATGATCACGGTGTTCATCGTCATGCAGCCGCAGAGCGGCCATGTGTTCGCCAAAAGCTTCTATCGCCTGCTCGGCACCCTGGCGGGCTCGGCGATGATGGTCACGCTGATCGCGCTGTTCCCGCAGAACACCGAGCTGTTCCTGCCCTGCCTGGCGCTGTGGATCGGCCTGTGCTCGGCCGGGGCGATGCGCCATCGGACCTTTCGCGCCTATGGCTTCGTACTGGCGGGCTACACCGCAGCGATGATCGGCCTGCCGGTGTTGCAACACCCGGATCAGGCCTTCATGGCCGCGGTGTGGCGGCTGCTGGAGATCGCCCTGGGTATCCTGGTCGCCACTCTGGTCAGCGCCGCGATCCTGCCGCAGTCGGCCAGCGCGGCCATGCGCCACGCGCTTTACCAGCGCTTCGGCGTGTACGCCGGGGTGATGGTCCAGGCGCTGCGCGGGCACAGCGAGCGCGCCGCGTTCGAAGCCGGCAACGTGCGCTTCATCGCCGAGGCGGTGGGCCTGGAGAGCCTGCGTAACGTCACCGCCTTCGAAGATCCGCACATGCGCCGCCGCTCTGGCCGGCTGATGCGCATGAACAGCGAGTTCATGGCCATCACCACGCGCTTCAACGCCCTGCATCGCTTGCTCGAGCGCCTGCGCGCCCGAGGACCTGCACAGATCGTCGCTGCCATCGAGCCAGGCGTGCAGACCCTGGTGCAACTGCTCGAACCTTATGTGAACCGCTACCTGACCGACCCCGACGCGCTGCGCCTGACCCTGGAACTGGCGGCCTACAAGGAGGGGTTGCAGACCCAGGTACGCCGTTTGCGCGCCGAGTACCTGCAGACCTCGCCCAGCGAGGCCGACCTGCTGGATTTCCACACCACCTACGAACTGCTGTACAGGCTGATCGACGAGCTCTACAGCTACGCCCAGACTCACGCGTCGCTGGCCGCGCACCGCCATGAGCGCGAGCGCTGGGACGAGCCGTACGTCTCCCAGACCAGTTGGCTGGTGTGCGTGGCAGCCGGGGTGCGCGGTGCGGCGGTGCTGTTGTTGCTGGGCAGCTACTGGCTGCTCAGCGACTGGCCCAGCGGCGCCATGATGACGCTGATCGCCACGGTCACCGCCGGGCTCTCGGCCGCCTCGCCCAACCCTCGGCGAATGGCCTTCCAGATGGCCTGCGGGACCCTGCTCGGGGCCTTCATCGGCTTCTTCGAGACCTTCTTCGTGTTCCCCTGGATAGACGGCTTCGCCCTGTTGTGCCTGGTGCTGGCGCCGGTGTTCGTGCTCGGTGCCTTTCTCTCCTCGCGCCCGGCCTACGCCGGCTACGGGGTGGGCCTGCTGGTGTTCTTCGCCATCGGCTCGGTGCCGAACAACCTGACGGTGTACGACCCCTACAGCTTCATCAATGACTACCTGGGCATGCTCATCGGCATGCTGGTGTGCGCGGCTGCCGGGGCGATCATCCTGCCGCCGAACAGCCGCTGGCTGTGGAGCCGGCTGCAGCGGGCGCTGCGCGAGCAGGTGCTGTTCGCCATCGGTGGACGCCTGCGCGGGCTCGGCTCGGCCTTCGAGAGTCGTACGCGCGATCTGCTGCACCAGGCCTATGGGCTGGCAGCGGGCAGGCCGCAGGTGCAGGCCGAACTGATGGGCTGGATGTTCGTGGTGTCGGAGATCGGCCACGCCGTCATCGAGCTGCGCAAGGAGCAGGCCAGTGCCCCCGTGCACCCGGCCTACGCCGAATCGCAGCCGTGGCGGCAGGCCATCCGGGTGATGGGGCGGGCCCTGGCACGGCTGTTCCTGCAACCGGATGCCAGCAATCACGAACGGGCGCTGGTGGCGGTGGACCATGCCATCAGCCGCGTGCAGGCCACGGACGAGCCTTTCGCCCGCCATTTCGACACCTCGGTGCTGCGGCGGGTGCAGAGCTACCTGCACTTCATCCGCACCTCGCTGCTGGACCCCTCGTCACCCCTGGCACCGGTCGAAGGAGCCCGCCATGCCCCGTGAAATCGCCTTCCATGGCGTGTACCTGCCCACCCTGACCTTGCTGTTCCTGTTCGCCGCGGGCCTGGCGTGGGGGCTGGACCGCTTCATCGCCAGCCACGACGGCTACCGTTTCTTCTGGCACCCGGCGCTGTTGCGTCTGTCGCTGTTCGTCTGTCTGTTCGGCGCGCTGGCGCTGCCGCTCTATTGGTGAGAATGCCCCCGTTGAGAATGCCCCCGTTGAGAATGCTCCTGTTGAGAATGCCCCGATGAAAAAATTCTTCAGCCTGCTGGCCACCCTGCTGGTGCTGGGCGCGGCCGTGGTGATCGGCCGCCAGCTATGGCTGCACTACATGACCACGCCCTGGACCCGCGACGGTCGGGTGCGCGCCGACATCGTCAACGTCGCCGCCGACGTGCCCGGCTATGTGGTGGACGTGCCGGTGCACGACAACCAGCGGGTCCGAAAAGGCCAGGTGCTGATTCGCATCGATCCCGAGCATTACCGCCTGGCGGTCGCCCAGGCCCGCGCCCTGGTGGCGTCGCGCAAGGCCACCTGGGCGATGCGCCAGGACAATGCGCGGCGCCGCGCCGACCTGGACAACCTGGTGATCTCTAAGGAAAACCGTGACGACGCCGGTACCCTGGCCAGCGCGGCCCTGGCCGATTACCAGCAGGCCCAGGCGCAGCTGGCCGCGGCCGAGCTGAACCTGGCGCGCACCGAGATCGTGGCCAGCGTGGACGGCTACGTCACCAACCTGAACATCCACAAGGGCGACTACGCGCGCACCGGCGAGGCGGTGATGGCCTTGGTCGACGAGCATTCCTTCTGGGTGTACGGATTCTTCGAGGAAACCAAGCTGCCCCACGTCAAGCCAGGCGACCGCGCCGAGTTGCAGATGATGAGCGGCGAGGTGCTGCGCGGGCATGTGCAGAGCATCGCCCGGGGCATCTACGATCGGGACAATCCGCAGAGCCGCGAGCTGGTGGCCGACGTCAACCCGACGTTCAACTGGGTGCGGCTGGCCCAGCGGGTGCCGGTGCGCATCGAGATCGACGAGGTGCCCGAGGGGTATCTGCTGGCGGCGGGGACCACGTGTACGGTGGTGGTGACGCCAGGGTCTTGAGCGCAGGGGGCGTGCCCGGCGAGGTGGGTGGCCTGGCTGGCATCATCGCCGGTAAGCCCGCGCCCAGCCCGCCTGGGCCTCACGTCGCCGGGCAGACCAGCACCGGCACGTCCACCTGGTCGATCACCTTGGCGCTGATCGAGGGGTCGAGCAGCCGGCCCAGGCGTGACAGGTGCCGATGGCCCATCACGATCAGCTCGCAGCCCAGTGCCCGGGCCTTGTCGACGATCGCCTCGACCGGCTGCGCGGCGACCATGCTGCCCTGGCACTCGAACCCCGCCTCGCGCAGGGTGCCGATGGCGCTGGCCAGGGCGCGTTCCGCCTGCTGCTGTTCGTCGCAGGCAGCGGGGTATTCCTCCCGTTCCTGCTCGGTGTAGGACGCAGGGCGCACGTGCACGGCGAAATCCGGATCGATGGCCAGCAGCACATGCAGCGGCTGCTCGCCGGGCCGGCAGTAGCGGCGCACGAGGTCGAGCAGGGTGAGGCTGGCGGGGGAGGCATCGAGGGCAATGAGTACAGGCATCAGGGTTCCTTCCTGTCAGAGGCGGGTTCATGCGCGATGAGGCTGCTCCATTCTTCAGTCTTGTTCCTGCCGGATAAAGCCCTGCCCATGCAGCTAATCATTGCACCAGACGCAATCCCTGGGCTGTTACCATCGCGTTTTCCACACTCATCCTGGTGATCGAGCATGCAGCTCCCGGACATGAACCTGCTGGTCGCCCTCGACGCCCTGCTGGACGAAGGCAGCGTGGTGGGGGCGGCGCAGCGCATGAACCTGAGCCCAGCCGCCATGAGCCGCACCCTGGGGCGGATCCGCGAGGCATTGGGCGACCCGGTGCTGGTGCGCGCCGGACGCGGCCTGGTGCCGACGCCACGGGCGCTGGCCCTGCGCGACCAGGTTCGGGCGCTGGTGGAACAGGCTGGCCTGGTGTTCAACAGCGCAGACAATGTCGACCTGTCGCGCCTGGAGCGCACCTTCAACGTGCGCACCAACGACCTGTTCATCGCCCTGTATGGCGCGCAACTGCTGCACATGATGCAGGACCAGGCACCGCGCACCGTGCTGCGCTTCGTGCCGGAGTCCCATGGCGACGACCTGGTGCTGCGCCAGGGGCACATCGATCTGGTGGTCAGTTCGAGCATCGAGCTGGGGCCAGAGATCAAGGTGCAGCACCTCTTCGACACCCATTTCGTGGGCCTGGCCCGTGAGAGGCATCCGATCTTCGACACGCCCATCACTCCGGAGAGTTTCGTGCGTTATCCGCAGATCAGCGTATCGCGCCGTGGCCGGGCCAACGGACCGATCGACGTGGAGCTGGCAAGTTTTAAACTGCATCGTCGCGTCGCGCTGATCACACCGAGCTTTCACTCGGCGATGTTCTCGCTGCCGGCCTCGGACCTGATCCTGCCGATGCCGGCCAACATACTGGGCAATGTCCTGGAATTCGGCTTGCCGCTGCGCGCGTTCGAGATTCCGATGCCATTGGAAAAGGTGCGGGTGATGCAGGCCTGGCACCCGCGTTTCGACAACGACCCAGCCCATCGCTGGTTGCGCCGTACCTTGAAGGCTTGCTGCCAATAGGCGTCCTACCTGAAAAATGAACAGACGCTATATGGATTGCGTTTGACGCAACTCAAACCTTCCAACAAGTCAGTTTTCGTAAGTATTCGTGACCTCTAGAATCTCCCAGGCCATAAATTGTTGCCGGAGATGTCCAAATAATGAGTGTCGCGATTGCACCTGCCACCGCTGCGCCCGTGCAGTCGGCGTTCGGCCTGCGCGTGATCGCGGGCCTGTTCGGGGTGCTGCTGGCGGTGCTGTGTGCCGGTCTCAATGAGACCGTGACCAAGCTGTCGCTGGCCGATATCCGCGGTGCCATGGGCATCGGCGCCGATGAAGGCGCCTGGTTGCTGGCGGTGTATGCCGCCGCGTCGGTCTCGGCCATGGCCTTCTCTCCCTGGCTGGCCACCACCTTCTCGCTGCGCCGCTTCACCCTGGTCGCCATCGGCGCCTTCGCCGTGCTGGGCCTGGTCCAGCCCTGGGCACCGAACCTGCACTGCCTGATGCTGCTGCGTGTGCTGCAAGGTTTCGCTTCAGGCGCGTTGCCGCCGATGCTCATGAGCGTGGCGCTGCGATTCCTGCCACCGGGCATCAAGGTCTATGGCCTGGCCTGCTATGCCCTGACCGCGACCTTCGGTCCGAATCTGGCCACGCCGTTGGCGGGCCTGTGGACCGAGTACGTCGGTTGGCAGTGGGCGTTCTGGCAGATCATCCTGCCCTCTGTGTTGGCCATGGCCTGCGTCGCCTGGGGCCTGCCACAGGACCCCCTGCGCCTGGAGCGCTTCGCCCAGTTCGACTGGCGCGGCGTGCTGCTCGGCCTGCCGGCCATCGCCAGCCTGGTGCTGGGCCTGTCGCTGGGCGACCGCTGGGGCTGGTTCGACTCGCCGCTGATCACCTGGCTGCTGGGCGGCGGCAGCGTTCTGCTGGTGCTGTTCCTGTACAACGAGTGGTCCGAGCCGCTGCCCTTCTTCCAGTTGCGCATGCTGTCGCGGCGCAACCTGAGCTTCGCCCTGCTGACCCTGGCGGGGGTGCTGGTGGTACTTTCCGGGGTGGCCAGCATTCCCTCGGCCTACCTGGCGCAGATCCAGGGCTACCGGCCCGCGCAAACCAGCCCGCTGATGCTTCTGGTGGCCCTGCCGCAACTGATCGCACTGCCGCTGACCGCCGCGCTGTGCAATCTGCGCGCGGTGGACTGTCGCTGGGTGCTGGCGATTGGGCTGGCGATGCTGGCGGTGTCGTGCCTGGGCAGCAGCCTGTTGACCAGCCAGTGGATCCGCGGCGATTTCTATCCGCTTTACCTGCTGCAAGTGTTCGGCCAGCCGATGGCGGTGCTGCCGCTGCTGATGCTCTCGACCACCGGCATGAGCCCGCAGGACGGGCCCTTCGCTTCTGCCTGGTTCAACACGGTTAAAGGATTGTCGGCGGCCATCGCCAGTGGGCTGCTCGATGCCGTGGGCACCCTGCGCCGGCATTTCCACTCCACCCACCTGGTCGACAGCCTGGGCAATGCGCCGCAGATGGGCGATGCAGCGGCCAACCTGGCAGCCCGGCTGCACGAGCAGGCGCTGGTGCTGACCTCTGCCGACCTGTATCGGGTGATGGCGTGCATCGCCATCCTCCTGATCTGCCTGATTCCCTTCGTGCCTACTCGGGTCTATCCGCCCCGGGCGGTGGCCTGACCCTGACGTTCGAGACACGCGACCATGACTCAGAAGCGCAAGACACTCCTCATCGGCGCGGTGCTCGCCGTCGCCCTGCTGGCTGCCCTGGTCGGCCCCTGGCTGCTGGGCAGCGATCAGCACCAGAGCACCAACGACGCCTACGTGACCGCCGACTTCACCGTGGTCGCGCCCAAGGTGTCCGGCTTCATCAAGCAGGTGCTGGTGGAAGACAACCAGCAGGTGCAGGCCGGCCAGTTGCTGGCCACCCTCGACCCGCGCGACTACCAGGCCGCGCTCGACGCCGCCCAGGCGCAGCGGCTGGTGGCGCAAGCCCAGAGCCTCGACGCCCGCGCCACCCTGGACCGGCAGGCGGCACTGATCGCGCAGGCCGAGGCGGCGCTGAAGGCGGCGCAGGCCGAGACCGCCTTCGCCGAGCACGAAGTGAGCCGCTACAGCCGGCTGGCCGAGCAGGGCGCGGGCACCGTGCAGAATGCCCAGCAGGCGCGCAGCCGGGTCGACAAGGCCCGCGCGCAGTTGGCCAACGGCCAGGCGGCGCTGGTGGCCACACGCAAGCAGGTGGACGTGCTCCAGGCCAAGGTCGCCAGTGCCGATGGTCAGCTCAAGCGCGCCGAGGCCGGAGTGGAGAAGGCCGAACTGGACCTGTCCTATACCCGCATCGTCGCACCGGTGGACGGTATGGTCGGCGAACGGGCGTTGCGCGTCGGTGCCTACGTCAACCCGGGGGCGCGCCTGCTCTCGGTGGTGCCGCTGCGCCAGGCCTATGTGATCGGCAATTTCCAGGAAACCCAACTGACCCACGTGCAGCCGGGACAGCCGGTGCGCATCAGCGTCGATACCTTCGCCGGCGAACAGCTGCAGGGTCGTGTCGACAGCATCGCGCCGGCGACCGGGGTCACCTTCGCGGCGGTCAAGCCGGACAACGCCACCGGTAACTTCACCAAGGTGGTACAGCGCATTCCGGTGCGCATCGTCTTCGATGCCGACCAGCCGCTGCTGGCAAAGCTGCGGGTGGGGATGTCGGTGGAGGCGACCATCGACACCCAGGATGAGGGCGCGGTCGCACATGAGGTGACGGCACGATGAAACAGACGATCGCGCCGGTGGCTTTGCGCAGCGCGCCATTGCCTCAACGCGGCGGGTTTGGCGCTCCCAGGTATGTGACCCTGGTGCTGCTGGCCGCCTTGCTCGCCGGCTGCACCCTCGGGCCGGATTTTCAGCGCCCCGACAGCCAGGCGCCGCAGCGATGGGCGGCCATCGAGGGGCAGCAGGCGGCCAGTCAGCCAGTGGTCGAGCCTTTGCAGGTGCGCTGGTGGGACAGCTTTCACGATGCGCGCCTCAGCGCGCTGATCGAGCAGGTCGCCGCGCGCAACCTGGACCTGCAGATGGCCAGTGCACGCCTGCTGCAAAGCCGTGCCCAGCGCAGCAGCGTGGCGGCCGACCAGACGCCGTCGCTGGCTGCGCAAGCCGGCTATAGCCGGGCACGCAACAGCGCCGAAGGTCTCAACGACCCCTCCGGAAACTCGGGCAAATCGGCCTATGACCTGTGGCAGGGTGACCTGGTGGCCGGCTGGGAGCTGGACCTGTGGGGACGCGTACGCCGCCAGGTGGAGGCCGCCGACGCCAACGTCGAGGTGGCCGAGAACGATCGCAATGCGCTGTTGCTGGCGCTGCTCGCCGAGACCGCAGGCGACTACATCCAGTTGCGCGCCGTGCAGCACACCCTTCAGGTCACCGAGGACAACCTGGACGTCGCCCGCCATAGCCTGAAGCTGTCCGAACAGCGCCAGGCCGAGGGCGTCGCCACGCGCCTGGACGTGGCCCAGGCCAGCGCCCAGGTGGCGACCATCGAGGCGCGGCTGCCCACCTTGCAGGCCCGGCGTGACGACCTGATCAACGCCCTCAGCCTGCTGGCGGCCGAGCCGCCGCGCCGTTTGCAGGCGAGTCTGGCGGCGCCTGCCGAGTTGCCCGCGCCCCAGCAGCGCTTCGCCATTGGCGTACCTTCGGAGCTGGCGCAGCGACGTCCCGACATCCGCCAGGCCGAGGCCCGGCTGCATGCGGCGACCGCCAGCATCGGCGTGGCCAAGGCCGATTTCTACCCCAGTATCCGACTGTCGGGCAGCGCGGGTCTGCAGTCCATGCAGCTAGCGGATTTCGGCGCCTGGAGTGCGCGGCGCTTCAGCGTCGGCCCGCAGCTGTCGCTGCCGATCTTCGAGGGTGGGCGGTTGCAGGGCCAACTGCAGTTGCGCGAGGCCCAGCAGCAGGAAGCGGCGCTGAACTACCGCCAGGTGGTACTGGCTGCCTGGCACGAAATCGACGACGTGCTGCGCCTGTACAACGCCAGCCAGCTGCGCCGCGACCACCTGGCCGAGGCGGTGCGACAGAACCGCGTGGCGCTGGAAACGGCGCAGCGCCAGTATGTGGAAGGGGCGGTGGATTTCCTCAACGTGCTGTCGGTGCAGTCGGCGCTGCTGGCCAGCCAGGAGCAGTGGATCGACAGCTCTGCGGCGGTGTCCCAGGCGCTGGTGGGGTTGTACAAGGCGCTCGGAGGGGGATGGCAGGCGTTCGATCAAGGTTGAGGGGCGTGGCGGCGCTCGTGGGGAAACCCGCACCAGGCCCGTCAGCCCTTTACAACGACCGCAGCAGCCCGAAGCGCCGGCGCAGCACCCAGTCCAGCAGGCGCCGGGGCACCCAGCGCGCGATCCACGGCAAGGCCGCGCTGCCATTGCCGAGACGAACCACGGCGGGCACCGGCCGCTTGCGCGTAGCGGCCAGCACACCTTCGGCGAACACCGCGGCCGGTGTCGGCTTGTCCTGCGACGCTCGTGCCCTGGCCTGCACCTGCGCGCGCACCGGCCACCATGGCGAGTCGCTCGCCAGCACCTGGTCCACCGACTGCTGCGCATGGCGGGCGAACTGTGAAGCGATGGCCCCCGGCTGTACCTGCATGACCTGGATGCCGAACGGCGCCAGCTCCAGGCGCAGCGCGTCGCTGAGCGCATGCACCGCCGCTTTGGATGCGCAGTACACGCCGGCGAAGGGGGTCACCAGCAGCCCCGAGACGCTGCCGATGTTCACCACCAGCCCGCGGCTGCGGCGCAGCGGCGAAAACAATGCGCGGGTCACGCCCACCACGGCGAACACGTTGGTTTCGAACTGTCGCTGTAGCGCCTCGACGCCGCCATCGAGCACCGGCCCCATGGCGCCGTAGCCGGCGTTGTTGATCAGGATATCGAGCTGCTCCAGCTCCTCGGCCAGGCGCGCCAGGGCGGGCGCGTCGTTGACGTCGAGCTGGCGGGCGATGAAGCCGGCGTCGGCCAGGCGCTGCACGTCTTCGGCCTGGCGTGCGGTGGCCCAGACGTGGTGGCCGGCATCGCGGAAGGCGTCGGCCATGGCGCGGCCGATGCCGCTGGAGCAACCGGTGATGAGGACGGTGGACATGGTGAGGGCCTGCTCGGTCAGGAGAATGATGAGGATAGCGACGCGATCGTGGGTACGCCCGCGAAGGGGCGCCCACCCGATCAGTTCGCGAACGTGCCTTGCAGATGCTCGGCACGAAACTCCAGGGTCTGCGCCCGATACCCTGAACGCAGCGGCGGCAGCGGCAGGCAGTCCTGCCACTGGGCGCCGGCCTGCAGTTCACCGGGCCCACGATAGCGCGGCGCGGCATAGGTGTTCTCGGCCAGGTTCACGGTATCGCCCGGCGCGTAGGCCCCCACCCGCCAGCGCAGTTCGGTGAGCGGAACGCGGTTGTCGTTGCGGATCCGCACCTGCAAGGCGCGGTCGCCCGGACACAGGTCCGGCGCATAGCTCAGGCGAATGTCCAGGCGTGCCAGGCGCGAGGCCTCGCGGCTGTCCTGCCAGATTACGAACAAGGCGACCAGCCCCAGCCCGCACACGGCGGCCAGGGAAATCGGCAAGGCCTTGGCGGGGTAGCGCAGCAGCAGGACCAGCCAGGTGAGAACGAGAAGAGCACCGATGATCATGGAGGTACACTCGGCAAAGGTTGAACGCTCCTGGACGCTTCAGGGCGCACGTTCGAAACTGCAATGAAAAAGCGCAGCGGTGGTGAATCCACTGTATCGGATTCGACGCCGCTGCGCTTTTTCATCTTGCGTGCAGCTCAGCTCGTCGCTGGCCGCCAGGTGTCGCTCACTGGGCGATGGTCTTCACCGAAACCCCGCCCTCGACCGGCGTCGAAGTGCGCCCGTACACGTCCTCGAAGCGCTCGATGTCGTCCTCGCCCAGGTAGCTGCCGGACTGCACTTCGATGATCTCCAGCGGGATCTTGCCCGGATTGCGCAGGCGGTGCACCGACGCGATGGGGATGTAGGTGGACTGGTTCTCGGTGAGCAGGAACACGTTCTCGTCGCAGGTCACCTCGGCGGTGCCGCTGACCACGATCCAGTGTTCGGCGCGGTGGTGGTGCATCTGCAACGACAGGCTGGCACCGGGCTTGACCGTGATGTGCTTGACCTGGAACCGGCCCCCCATGTCCACCGAGTCGTAGGAGCCCCACGGGCGGTACACCTCCAGGTGATTCTGGGTCTCGCTGCGGCCCTGTTCGTCCAGGGTGTTGACCAGTTGCTTGACGCCCTGGACCTTGTCCTTGTGGGCGATCATCATCGCGTCCTTGGTCTCGACCACCACGATGTTCTCCAGGCCGATCACCGAGACCAGCTTGCCGTTGCCATGGATCATGCAGTTGCGGCTGTCCTGCACCACCACATCGCCCTTGGTGACGTTGCCGTCATCGTCCTTCTCGTGCACGTCCCACAGCGACGACCAGCAGCCCACGTCGCTCCAGCCGGCCGAGAGCGGTACCACGCAGGCGCGCTGGGTCTTCTCCATCACCGCGTAGTCGATGGAGTTGTCCGGGCAGCAGGCGAAGGTCGACTCGTCGATGCTCAGGGCGTCGCCGTACTCCTCGCTGCGCTCCAGAGCCAGCAGGCAGGTGTCGTAGATGTCCGGGTCGTGCTTCTTCAGCTCTTCGAGGAAGCGGCTGGCGCGGAACAGGAACATGCCGCTGTTCCAGAAATAGCCGCCCGCGCGGACGAACTCGACCGCGCGCTTCTCGTCGGGCTTCTCGACGAACTGCGCGACCCGCGCCACGCCCTCGGGCAGCAGTGCATCCTGGCTGGAGCGGATGTAGCCGTAGCCGGTCTCGGGCTTGGTCGCCGGCACGCCGAACAGCACCATTTCGCCGCGCTCGGCGGCGACGGTGGCCAGGGCCAGGGCGCGTTGCAGGGCTTTCTGGTCCTCAATGACGTGGTCGGCCGGCAGCACCAGCATCAACTCGTCACGGCCTTCGTTGACCAGCTTCATGGCGGTCATCGCCACCGCTGGGGCGGTATTGCGACCGAAGGGCTCCATCAGGATCGCCTGGGTCTGCAGCTTCAGCGCGCCCAATTGCTCCTGGACGATGAACTTGTGGTCCTTGTTGCAGACCACGATCGGGCTGTCCATGCCTTCGAACACCAGGCGCTGGAGGGTCTGCTGGAACAGGGTGTGCTCGCCGGTCAGGGCCAGGAACTGCTTGGGAAACTGCTTGCGCGACAAAGGCCACAGACGCGAACCGCTACCACCAGAAAGAATTACCGGGATCATCGTGTTTCTCCAATAGTCGTTGAGAGGCAGGGATCAGTTGCTGGCCACGGGACGGGTGACCCACACAGGCGACAGGCGGCTGCCGTCACCGGTGACGTACAGCACGGCGGCTTCGCCGCGCTCCAGGGCGACGGGTTTGACGTCGCTGACTTTGGTGTTGCCGTCGAACAGGGCGAGGTTGACCTTCACCGGGTTGATTTCGCGCTCGCCGCGCGCCTTGGCCGCCACGGCCTTGACCACTTCGGTCTTGCCGTCGGCGGTCTTGAGCGTCAGCGAGCGGTCACTCAGGTTCTGCACCCGTACCAGGGCCTTCTGCTTGTTCTTGAACGGGGGCTCCTCGATCAGTTGCGGGTTGCCTGCCGCGCCGTTGACCAGGGTGTAGTAATGGTCGGCAGCCAGCTTGACCGGCACGCTCTTGCCGCCGACCTGGGCGCTGTAGTCGCCACCGGGCAGGAAACTGAAGTCGCTGCTGGCGCCGGCGCCGACCTGCTTGATCTGGGTGTTGCCCACCGAGGCGGCGGCCGGTGCGGCGCTGGCGTTGTACAGGCGCACGAAGGTCGAACCCTTCGGCGCGCTCGGCCCGTACAGGGCGGCGTCGGCGCCGGCGAAGGCCTGCAGCGAGGCCAGGGAAAGGCCGGCCGCGAGGGTGAGGGCTTTGGCGATGGATGGCTTGCGAGTCATGTGCGTGTTCCTCTCTTTCAGGGGTGCGTCCGGGAGGACGACAGGGCCAGGTTTTCTGTGGATTTACGGGTGTTCTTCAGTTGCGCGATCCACTTCGGATCGAAGCTGCTGAGGTCGCTGCCCATGGGCAGGTAGCGCTCGGGGAATTCCCACACCACCACCTGCGGCGGGCTGTTCTTGAAGGCGTCGCTCTGCAGGTACTTGAGCATCGGTTGCACGGGACCGTGACCGTCCTCGGCGTAGTTGGCGACGTCGCTGTGCAGCGCCTGCTGCAAGGCACCGAGGAAGTTCCAGTGCGGGTTGGCGCTGTAGCTGGTGCCCACCAGCGCCACCGGGATGGCGTTGTCGGCGAACAGCGCGTCGTCGCCTTCGCCCTCGGGCTGAGCCGGGCGCGTGCTGCGCTGTTGCAGGGTGTCCGGTGCGGGCAGCAGGTCGCTGAACAGCGGGTCCAGGGGCAGGAAGTTGGTCAGGTCGCCCTTGTACGGCGCGTTCTGGCCCGCTTCGGTGACGAAGGCCTGGGGCTCGGCGTCGAGCAGTCGCTGGCGCTTGACCGCCTCGCCCAGGGTCTGGGCGACCACCTCGGCGCCCATCGGCGTCCAGTGGGTGTCGGTGCGGAGGAACACCTGGCCGCGCGCCTTGGCCTGTTCCAGCGGCGCCAGCAGGTCAGGTGCGAAGACGTTGGCCTGGCGGACCTGCGCATGAAACTGGTTGAACAGCTCGCCGTGCAGGCTGGCCGGCTGCTCCTTGCCCAGGTATTCGGCGTACACCCGCGCCTTGGCCGGCACGATCGCCAGTACCAGCTGGATGTCGCGCTGTTGCAGGGTGTCGCGCACCCCGCGGATCAGCGCCAGGTTGTCCTGCACCTGCTGGCTGGCTCGCGCCTGCGGCTTGAATTCCTCGTCGCTGAACAGCCATTGGTCGCGGCCCAGCACCACGCCGGGGCGCCCTTCGTCGAACAGGGTGAAGTCCAGCGCGGCCCAGAGGTTGGTGCCCAGGCGCTTGATCGGGAACTGATCGTCGTAGTGGGTCTCGGCCGCCTTGGCCAGCTTGCCGTCGAGCAGGGTCATCTGCGCGGTACGCTCGAAGCGCTGCAGGCCGCCCAGCGACCACACGCCCAGGCCCACCAGCAGGCCCAGGAACGACAGCGAATAGGTGATGCGAAGAGTCCGGTTCATGTCGGCGCCCTCAGAACTGGAAGTACAGGAACGGCGAGTAGCTCTGCGCCGAAAGCTTGAGGATCGAGGCGACGAACAGCAGCAGCACCAGGGCGCGGGTCATCACCCGGCTCCAGTCCAGGCTGAGACTGCCATCGCCCTGGACCTGCGCCGGCACGCGCGGCGCCGCTGGCGGGGTGGCGTTGCGGTAGAAGTCGCGCAGGCCGAAGAACGCCAGGCTCAGGTAGGCGATGACCAGGGTGGCCACTTGCAGGCCGGTGAGTTGCGCGCGGTTGAGTTCAGACAGCTGCCACTGGCCGAAGCTGAACATGGCGCCGTACATGCGCCCGGCCACTTCCAGGTTCTCGGCGCGGAAGATCACCCAGCCGACCACCACCAGCAAGAAGGTGAACGCCCATTTGAACGGGTTGAAGCGCTGCGGGTTGGTGTCGATGCCCAGCGCTCGCTCGATCGCCAGCCACAGGCCGTGCCAGGCGCCCCAGATGATGTAGGTGAAGTTGGCGCCGTGCCACAGGCCGCCCAGCAGCATGGTCAGGAACAGGTTGCGGTAGGTGGCCAGGGTGCCTTTGCGGTTGCCGCCCAGGGTGATGTAGAGGTAGTCGCGCAGCCAGGTGGACAGGCTGATGTGCCAGCGCCGCCAGAACTCGGTGATCGACTGGCTGATGTAGGGTTGCTTGAAGTTCTCCATGAAGCGAAAGCCCATCATCAGACCCAGGCCGATGGCCATGTCGCTGTAGCCGGAGAAGTCGAAGTACAGCTGTGCGGTGTAGGCCAGCGCGCCGAGCCAGGCATCGCCCGTAGTGGGATTCTGCAAGGCGAAGCAGTGGTCGGCGACCACCGCCAGGGTGTCGGCGATGAACACTTTCTTGATGAAGCCCTGCATGAAGCGGGTGCAGCCTTCGGAGAACTTGTCCAGGGTGTGGGTGCGGTGGTTGAACTGCTCGACCAGGTCCTTGAAGCGCAGCACCGGGCCGGCGATCAGGTGCGGGAAGATCGCCACGAAGGCCGCGAAGTCGATCAGGTTGCGCGTGGCGGGGGTGTCGCCGCGGTACACGTCGATGATGTAGCTGATCGACTCGAAGATGTAGAACGAGATACCGATCGGCAGCAGCACATGGGTGAGGATGAACGGCTCCAGGCCGAACGAGGCGATGATCGCGTTCAGGCTGTCGACGCCGAAGTTGGCGTACTTGAAGTAGCCGAGAATCGCCAGGTCCATGCCCACGCCCAGCAGCAGCCAGCGCTGGGCAGGCTGGGTGCGCACGCCGGCGGCGCCCACCTTCAGGCCGATCCAGTAGTTCCACAGGGTCACGCCGGCGAACAGGGCGAGAAAGTCCACCCGCCACCAGGCGTAGAAAATGTAGCTGGCGACCAGCAGCAGCAGGTTGCGATAGCGGTTCCCGCTCAGGTAGTACAGGCCGAGGAAAACCGGCAGGAACAGGAACAGGAACACATTGGACGAAAAGACCATCCCGGTTCTCCTTGTTGTTCAGTATCCGGGGCAGCAGCCCCCCAAACCCCCCAGCCAACGCCGGAAGGCAGTTCGTCATCCTGCAGGGGCGGCGAGCCGCCGCGCCCCGCAGCGAGTGTCATTTCTTCTGTTCAGCGCTCGGGTCGTAGACCCGGGTCATGTCGCCGCCCATGCGGAAGCTGTTGAACGGCTGCATGCTGTGCTTGCGCTGCTGGGTGTCGCCCACGCACTGGTACAGCGCGCACCACGGCTCGAGCCAGGCGTACTTGCTGTCCATCTTCAGGTCCTTGAGGTCCTGGCGTACCCCGGCGCGCTCGGCGAAGTGGCTGGGGTCGCGGGCGCCGGCCAGCACCCCTTCGCCCAGGCGCTGCAAGGCGAAGTTGTTCTCGCGGCGCAGGTCCAGGCCGTTGGCCTGGGCGAAGCTGGCGATCATCGCCAAGGGCGGCAGCGCGTAGTTGTGGTAGGCCAGGGCGCGCTGGCGACGCTTGATCTCGTTGGGCAGGAAGCCCTGGTCGTCGATCTGGTTGATGCCGACCCGGTACTGCTTGACCGCCCAGTCGAACAGGTCGCGGCGATCGGTCGCCACGGCCGTGGCCATCACCGACCAGGCCGCCCAGTAGCTATGGTTGTTGATCTTCTCCAGCGGCAGGTCGCTCCAGTCGCGCACGGTCTGCTCGGCCAGTTTGGCGAACCAGCGCTCGATGCGCTGCGCCTCGGCAGGGTGCGCGGCCAGCGGCTGGGCGCTGGAAAACTTCAGGCGCAGCCAGGAGCCGCTCATGCTGCCCAGGGCCCATTTGCGCATGGACTTGCCGGTATGGTTGAAGTCCTTGGATTCCAGCGCATCGGCCTGTGCCCAGCGGTCCAGCCAGCCCAGCACGCAGTCCAGCTGGGCGGGTCGACCGTCGCGCAGGTACTGCCCGACCATCTTGCTGACCCCTTTCTCCAGCGTGGTGATGTCGACGGTGGACTCATGGAAGGCCTGCTCGGATTCGCGGTTCAGCGTGGCCCGGGCCTTGTCCGAGCCCTCGTACTTGCTGCGAAACTGCAACGCGCCGGTGTAGGGCTTGGGCGCCGGCTCGCAACTGAAGTTGCCGTCGCTGGTCTTGAGTTTCTCGATGCCTTCGTAGTAGCCCTGGGGTGGCACCAGGGCCGCCTGGGCGGCGCCCCCGAACAGCACCAGGGCCAGCAGGGTAGGACGCAGGGTGTGCTTCAATGCAGTCATGTTCGCCTCACTGGCCGGCTTGCGCGGTGTGACCCGCGGTGCCGGCGAAGTTGTTGCGTTTGCAGAGCTTGGCTTCGACCTTCTGGGTGCCGCTTTCCGGCCCCTGGACTTCCAGGGCCAGCAGGTTCTGGCTGGCCCAGTCCTCGTCCTCGCGCATCTGGAAGACGAAGCGGCCATCGGTGTCGGAGGTTTCCGGTTTCTCCAGCTTGATGTCCTCATGGCGGCCGTTCAGGTACCACAGCGTGGCCTGAAGCACCTTCACCGAGGGGTCTTCGAAGCGGATATCGATCTGGTGACTGCGGTTGACCAGGTCCTTGATCACGCCATTGCGCCCGTTGACCAGCAGCTCGTTCTTGCCAGGCTTGAGCGTGGCGCTGGCGCTCATCTGCGCCGGGCGATCGTCGCAGCCGTCGTCGAGCAGGCCGAGGATCTGCCGCCAGATGCTTTCCTGGTCCAGACGATACAGCGGCGAGAATTCCCAGATCAGGATCTTGGGCGGGTTCTTGCGAAATTCCTCGCTGCCCAGGTACTGGATCATCGAGCCTTCCAGGCCGCCACCGGGGAAGGCGACGTTGAGCACGTCGGCGCCGATGTACTGCTCCAGGAAACCCGAGAAGTTGTAGTTCTTGCCACTGTGGCTGGTGCCCACCAGGGTGATCTGGGCGTTGCCCGAGTCGCCGAACAGGTCGTCGCCACCACTTTCGCCCTTGGGCTCGGTGCTGAACTGATCCATGTACTGCACCGCATAGCTGGTGCCGCACAGTTGGCCGGCGACGTTGTGCAGGGTGCCGGTCTTGCCCATGCGCCCGGACTTCTGGGTTTCGAATGCCTTGCGCGGGATGCCTTCGAAGGCCGGCATGCCGTGCACGGTCCTGGCCACGATCTGCGCGGCGCGCTGGGCGCCATAGGGCGTCCAGTGCTGATCGCCGCGGAAGTAGAAGTCCTTGCCCTGGTCGGCGGCGGCCAGCTGCTCGTTGGTCAGCGGCGACAGGTCGGGCACGTTGTAGCCCATCCGGGCGAAGCGTTGCAGCATGGCCTGGTAGTTGTGCAGGGCCTTCTGGTAGTCGAAGGCGGCCTTCTCTTGAGGGTTGAGCATGTTGCGGTTCACCAGACCACGGGTGGGCTGGTACACCACCACCAGCTCGACGCCGCGCTTCTTGAAGGCATCGTGCACCTGCTGCAGGCGCTTGTAGCCTGCCGCAGTGGTGTCGAATTCGGTGCGCAGGTCCTCGCGGGTGCGGAACAGCCAGTCGCCCTGGGCCTGCACCAGGGTGGTGAAGTTCTGCTGGTAGCGGGTGGTGTAGCGGCTGGGGTCGTGCGCCTCGGGGCACAGCTGGCAGCAGGGCTCGGCGCTGAAGTTCGGCGCCTGCACGTCGTCGGCGCGCACGCCCTGGCTGATGGCCAGGAGCGCGGCGGACAGGCCCAAAAGTTTGATCAGGTGTGGGGTCATGGTCTGGGCTTCCTCAATCGATCATGTCGGTCTGGCGTTCGACCGGGTCGATCAGCACGGCCTTCTGCTGGCGCACCAGCAGGTCGAGAATTTCGTCCTGGCGCTCGCCCAGCACGCCATTCAGGCTGATGCCGCTGGACTTGCGCGGGGCGAGCATGGACACCTTGTACAGCTCCACCGACAGTGGCGAGTCGATCGACAGCGGCCCCGAGCCATTGGCCGCCAGCTCGCCGCCGACCACGATCAACGACACCTTGGTGTCGAACGGATCCAGGGCGATGTCGCGGTCGGTGTCGGACAGGTCCTTGATATGGCCGTAGACCCCGACCAGGCCGTTGGCCATCGCCACGTTCTCGTACAAGCGGATGTTCACGCTGTTGCGCACGCGGATGCCGTGGCGACGGTTGTTGATCAGCTGGTTGCCCCAGAGCAGGTTGTCGCCGCTCTCGTAGAGGGTGATGCCGTCGGTGTGGTTGCGGTAGATCTCGTTGTAGGCCACCACGTTGTTGACGCTGTTGCGGTCGATCACCACTCCCGAGAGCTTGTTGTCGTAGCTCTTGTTGTTGATGATCCAGCTGTCGTCGACCTCGCGGGACACGATGATGCCGTGTTTCTTCTTGGTGCCATGCACGGTGTTGCCGGCGATGATCAGGCCGTGGGAGCGGTCGTGGGGGTCGATGCCGTAGACGATGTTGTCGCGGTAGGTCGAGTCCCTGATCACGAAGCCCTGGGTTTCGTAGCAGTAGAAGCCGTACCACAGGTCGCTGAACTGCGAGCCGATGATCCATCCGGTGGGCTCGGTACGGCCTTTCTGCTTGGCCATGTTCGGCGTGTACTGAGAGATGCTCACGCCATACGACTTGGACTTGGCATAGCCCAGGCTCGCCACCTGGCTGTCGACGATGTAGGTCTCGGTGCCGCCCCAGCTGAGCAGGAACGGGCGGAATTCCCTGGGCGAACGGAAGGTCGCCGGCCCATCGTCGCGCTCGCGCCAGCCGGTGAGCCGGGTGTGGCTGACGAACAGCTTGCCGTCGTTGATCAGGAACGCGCCGCCTTCCTGGGACAGGCGCAGTTCCTTGACCTTGCCGTCGATCTCCAGCACGCCGTTGCGCCCGACCACGATCGGCAACCGCGCCAGGTACACGCCAGGGGCGGTCTCGCGCAGGTACTGGGCAGGCACCTTGCGGCTCAGCTCGGCCAGGTCGACATGCCCGTCATCGACGAAGATCGCCTGGGGGATGCCATGCTGGCGCTGCACCCACTCGGCGGCCTTGTTGTCGCCGCCGATGAATTCCTTGAGTGCGTCTTCCTGAAGCATGCGCCGCACGCTGACCTTGCCCTTGCGGCTGCGCTCGATCTTGCCTTGCACGGCCTCGGCGGTGTAGCCGGAGAGGTCGGGCAGGGCCGGTGGGTCCATCTGCAACGGCTCGCTCGGGGCGGCCGCCACGGTGTAGGTCTTGGCCTGATGCAGCCCCTTGGCGAGGGCCGCCGGTTCGGCGGCACCCGCCAGGCCGGTGGTCAGCAGCAGGGCGCTGGCGAGCAGGCTGTGGCGAAGAGTGGGGTGCAGGTTCATAGGGTGTCCTCGGCCGGCCTCAGAAGCGCCAGATCACATCGACGAAGGCGCGATGCATGTAGGAGTCCGCTTCCTTGCCATAGGCATCGCCCGGCTTGAACACACCGGCGCGCAGCCGCACCAGGGCCGACGGCTCGTCGATCGACTGGCTCAGCGAGGCGGGCAGCAGACCCTGCTTGAAGTACTTGGTGACCACCAGGTCCATTTCCTGGCCGAGGTCTTTCTCGCCATTGATCAGCGGACGGTTGATGCCCTCGTCGTCGACCACCGCGTTGATGCCGCTCGAACCGATGTTCTGCTGGCCATCCACGCGCCAGAAGCGGTGGTAGATGAAGCTGGCGTCGTAGTCTTCGCGCAGTTGCCAGGAGGCGAACAGGGTCGCGGCCTGCAGGTTGCCCAGCTCGCCGCGGAAGGCTTCGCCGAAGCGGTGCACCCGCGAACGGGTGCCGGTGAAGTTGGAGCGGTTGCTCTCCAGGCCGGTCTGTTCGAAGTTGTTGGTGCCCTCGCTGCCGCCGCCACCGCTGCCCCGGGCGTAGGCCGCACCGACCTGCCAGTTGGGGTCCAGGCGCACGCGGATACCGAGGTCGGTGGCCCAGGCGTTGACATCGCCGCTGCGTTTGCCGGTGGCGATCTGTTCGTCGCCCACCAGCTCGGAGCTCAGGCTGTCGCGGTTGCCGGTCAGCCAGGTCAGGCTGCCCCAGTAGTTGACGGTGTGGTCGTTGCGCCAGTTGTAGGCATCGCTGTTGGCTTCCAGGCCCAGCCAGGTGAGATCGCCGGTACGCGTCTTGTCCAGCCCATCGACCTGCTCGCCAGGGCGCTTCAGGCTGCCGCTGTCATGGGTGTGATGGGCGCGCAGGCCGACCCAGTGCCCGGGCGTCCACTGGGTGGCGACGTTGCCGTAGACGTGGGTGCGGTGCTTGTCCTCGGGGGCCAGCTCGGTGAGGTCGGTGCGGTACTCGCTGAAGCGCTGCGCCACGCCCAGGTCGGCCTTGAGCAGGGTGGTATCGAAGGTCCAGTTCAGCGCCTCGATGTTGCTGTCGCGCCACATGCCATCGTCGCTGCGCAGGCGCTGGCGACCGAAGCGCAACTGCTCGCCGGGGTAGGGCGTGAAGCCGCTGTAGCCGATCCAGAACTCGCGCATGGCCAGGTAGCTCTTGTCCGGTTTGCGGCTGTCGTCGCCGGTGTCGACGGCGCTGCCGTCGTCGTTCTGACGCAGGGTGTCGGTCTCGATGGTGTCGGTGGCGGTGACGGCCTGGCCCATGGCGTAGCCGCTCCAGTTGCCGCGCTCGCCGTAGACCCAGGGCCGCAGGTCCAGGCCCAGGCCGTTGACGTCGCCGCCCGGACGGGTGCCCAGGTCACGGTCGTCCTCGGACTGGCCGGTGACCTTGATCTCCAGGCCGAAATTCTTCGCCGCGGTTTCCGCGGCCAGGCTCGGCAGCGACCACAGCAGGGCGAAGCTCAAGCCGATGCCGGCTTTTACGAATGGGTTGAGCGTCATAGCGAATCCTCGGCGTCGGCGTCTACATCTGTCTCATCGTTGCGATCCTGCAGGGCGTCCAGCGCCAGGCTGCCGGCGCTGGCCTGAAGCAGGCTGGCGCGAGCACGCTTCTCCTGCTCCAGCAGGCGCTGGGCCTGGCTGCGCTGCGCTGCGTCGAGCTGCGGCTCGAGTCGTTGCAGCAGTTCGCTGGACGGCTCGCTCGGGTTGAGCTGGGCGAGCTGGGCGAAGACCCAGGCGTTTTCGGGGTCGGGCCGGATGCCGTGGCCCTCGCTGAACAGCTGCGCCAGGGCGTAGTCGGCACTGAGCTGACCACCGCGGGCAGCGGCCAGCAGGTGGTCGACCGCTTTCTGTGGCTCCACGTGACCCAGGTAGCCACGGCGGTACAGTTGGCCCAGGTAGTAATGGGCGCTGATTTCACCGGCATCGGCGGCCGCCTTCAGGTGCTGCTCGGCTTTCTGCGCATCGGCCGGCACCTGCTTGCCTTCGTAATAGAGGCGGCCCAGCAGCAGGTCGGCGCGCGGCTGTTCGGCGTCACGGCCTTTGTCCAGATAGGCCAGCATCTGCTCGGTATCGCCCAGCTCCGGGAAGTCGTAAAGCAGTTGCGCCAGGCTCACCCAGGAGGCGGGGTTCTGCTCGGCGATGCCCTCGAGCAGGGCCTTGGCGGTGTTCTCGTCGGTCTGGCCGAGGCTGCGGTCGGCGAGCACGCGCGCCACGCCGTCGACACGCGTGGCCGGCACGCTGCCCCGGGCATTGGCCGCCTTGAGCTGGTCGATCAGCGCGGCCTGACGGTCGGCCTGGGCGCGCTTCTGGTACACCGTGGCCAGCTCCACATAGCAGACATCGGCACTGGCAAGCGCCGCCTGGCAAATGCGTTCCACGTTGTCCAGGTGCTGGTCGTAGCTGCCCTGGGTGCGGTACAGCAGCACCTGGGCCAAGCCCGCCTCGGGGTAGCCGGCGGCGCGCCACTGGTCGATCTGCTGCTGGGCGTTGATGTCCGGGAAGCTCTGCGGATATTGCAGATAGAGCATTGCCAGCGGGATCAGGGTGTTGCCTTCGCCCTGGCGCGCAGCCTGCATGAGCAGCGACTGCGCCTCTTCGCGCTCGGCCTGGGTGCTACCCGGCTTGGCCACCAGCAGGCGACCGAGGCGAGCCTGGGCACGCGGCGAAGTGGCCGCCGCAGCGCGGTAGGTGGCTTCGGCCTGCGCCAGTTGCGCCGGGTCGCGGGTGGCCACCTGGATATCAGCCAGGCCCACTTGCGCGTCGCTGTAGCCCAGGTCGGCCAGGGCCTTGTAGTTGGCCTGGGCGGTGGTGGTGTCGCCGCGTTTGAGCGCTTCGTTGGCCAGGCGCTGGTCGGGCAGTCCCGAGCAGCCGGCCAGGGCGATGGCCAGGGCGCACAACCCAAGGGCCGCGCGCTCCTTGTGGGCGCGGGCTTGTCCGCGGATCGCTCGCAGCAGCCCGTGCGGTCGTGCCGCTGGCCTCTTCGCGAGCAAACCTGCCCCCACAGGGTTTCGGTTCTGGTTGGCGATCATCGTCCGGTCCCTCTCAGAGGCCACGTGCCACGGCGCGGTGGACCAGCCAGTTCAGCGACGGCCCGCGGTCGCTCTCGACCGACGCCGGGTGTCCGGCCAGCTCGGCCGGCAGCGCGCCGTCGGGCTTGATCTGCACACGGATGTCCGAGGCCAGGTTGTCGGTGTCCAGGCTGCTGCTGCCGACGATCACGCCGGTACGCTGCTCGTCGTCGCCGGCTATCTGGAAGTTGACCCGGGTGCCCGGCTTGACCTCGTCGAACTGGCGGTAGCTGAAGCGCGCTTCGATCATCGGGTTGGTGGTCCGTGGAATCAGCTGGTACACCGCCTGGCCCTTGCTGGCGTACTGGCCGTCATCCACCAGCTGACGCGCGACCACGCAGTCGCAGGGGCTGGTGAGGGTGCCGGAGAGTTGCTTGCCGAACAGCTCCTCGACCTTGGCCGGCTCCAGTTGCGAATCGTCCAGGTGGCCCTTGAGCAGGTCGAGCATGCTGGTGTTGAAGGTCGCCAGTGGCGCGCCCTTGATCACCTGGGCGCCGGTCTGCACCAGGCTCTGCATGCTGCCGTCACGGGGCATGGTGATGGTGGTGGTGGGCACGGCGACCACGCCGGCCTCGGCGTGGCTGAGGAAGTACAGGCCATACAGCGACTTGGCGACGAAGCCGAAGGCGGCGATGCCGACCACGAACACGCCCAGCGTCACGGTCACGGCGCGCAGGCGGGCGAAGGCCGACAGCCCGGCGCCGCCGTCCTTCTGCTTGCGCGCCTTGGTGAAGTTGTCGCGTTGCAGGGTACTGAGCACGTCGCCGACGCTGATCAGCTCGCCGGACAGGTGGCTGGTGATGATGTGGCGCAGGGTGGCGATGTCGCGGGGTTCGAGGTTCTGGAACTCGGCACCGACGCGCCCGCTGCTGGCGTCGCTGGAGCGCACCAGCAGCTCCACGTCCATCGCCAGGCCGAGGTTGTCGACTACGAACTGCAGGCGGGCACGCAGCATCTCGCCGACCGGCAGGGCGCGCTTGGCATGGAAGGACAGCCCGCCCGCGGACAGGTCATCGACCTTCACTTCCTGCTGCTGACGCTCGCCATCGAGGTAGCGCAGCTTGGCAGGGATGCGCACCCGGGCGTGCTGACGCTGGGCTTCGGACTCGTGCACGACATTGACGTTGACGGCGTTACTCATGGCGATTTGTTCCTTTGAATCGATCCGGGTTGGGCTCACACGACCATGAACAGCACGGCCACGAAGATGCTGGCGGCCGAGAAGGTCATGGTCCGCGAGGACCAGGTGTTGAACCATTGTTGAAAACTGGCGAGGTCACGCTTGAGGGCCGTCGGCTGACGGGTCCAGGACTGTTTGTCGAGGCGGAAGAACACGTAGATCTTCATCAGCGCGCCGACGATCTGGTTGTAGTAAAGGATCACCGGGTAGGCCGGCCCGACGCTGTGCCCCGAGCACAGCAGCATGATGGTGAGGATCAGCCGGGTGATGCCGATCCACAGCAGGTACACCAGCAGGAACTGCAGGCCGAACTTGAAGCTGGCGATCAGCGCCACGGTCAGGCCCAGCAGGCTGGTCCACATCGACACCCGCTGATCGAGCAGCACGATGCTGGTGAACAGCCCCAGGCGCCGCAGGCCCAGGCCCAGGGCGCGGGAGTTCTGCCGCAGGTTGTTGCCGTACCAGCGGTACATCAGCTTGCGGCTGGCCTTGACGAAACTCTTCTCCGGCGGGTGCTCGACCGTGTTGATCGCCGCGTCCGGCACGTAGAAGGTGTCGTAGCCCAGGCGCATCAGGCTGAACCAGCTGGACTTGTCGTCCCCGGTGAGGAACTTGAAACGGCCCAGGCGCCAGTGCATCAGCGAGTCGCTTTCCACGTCGGCGATGAACTCGGGATTGGTGACCACGCTGGCGCGGAACATCGACATGCGACCGGTCATGGTCAGCACGCGCTTGGACAGGGCCATCGAGCACATGTTGATGTGGCGCTGGGCGAAGCGCAGCTTGTGCCACTCGCTCATGATGTAGCCGCCGCGCACTTCGCAGAATTCGTTGGTGGTCAGGCCACCGACATTGGGGTAGAGCTTGAACCAGGGCACGGTCTTGCGGACCACGCCATCGGCCAGCACGGTGTCGCCGTCGATCACCGCCACCACCGCGTTCTCGTCCGGCAGCGAGCGGGAGATGGCTCGAAAACCGTAGGCCAGGCCGTCACGCTTGCCGGTGCCGGCGATGCGCACCACGTCCAGCGCCACATGCTCAGGCGGGTTGTACTTGGCCCACAGGCTCTTGACCAGCAGCTCGTCGGACTTCTCCACCAGCGAGCAGACCACGGTGGTGGGGTAGCCGCAGTCGATCGCTTCGCGGATCACCGAGCTGTACACCTGGGCGGTGGTCAGGGCGTCGATGCGAAAGCTGGTGACCATCAGGTACACATGGGACGGGTCGGCTGCCTTGCCCAGCTTCTGCACCTTGCGCCGCAGGTAGGGGTAGACCAGGTACAGGAAGATCATGCCGCGGATGAAATGGGTGGCGCCCATCGAGTAGCGCCAGATGCCGACAGCGCCGACCAGGAAGATGAAGTGCTTCGATTGCGAGTCGAAGATATCGCTGGGCAGGGCCAGGGCGATCAGCATGAGCAGGCTCATGAAGAGCAGCCATCCGGCGCACTGCAGCAGCACTGTCTGGAGCCTTTGCATGTTCAGCATCCGTCGCGAGAAAGTCAGGGAATGCGGGGCCGGACGGCCCCGCGTCGGGCTGGTTTACCAGCAGATGCCTTCGGTGCGGCTGACCACGCTGGTGGGCTTGCTCATGAAGCCGACCAGGTCGATCACCTGCTTGCCTTCAGGGGCTTGCTGGGCGAGGGCATGGAACTGCTCGTCGCGGTTGCCGAGCACGATGATGTCGGCGCCGTCGACCACTTGCTGGAAGTCGGCGTTGAGCAGCGAGGAGACGTGGGGAATCTTCGACTCGATGTAATCCTTGTTGGCCCCATGGACGCGGGCGTACTCGACGTTCTGGTCGTAGATGTTCAGCTCGTAGCCCTTGCCGATCAGGCGCTCGGCCAGTTCCACCAGCGGGCTCTCGCGCAGGTCGTCGGTGCCGGCCTTGAAGCTCAGGCCGAGCAGGGCGACCTTGCGCTTGTCGTGGCTTTCGATGAGGTCGAAGGCGTTCTGCACCTGCGATTCGTTGCTGCGCATCAGCGAGTCGAGCAGCGGCGCCTTCACATCCAGGCTGGCGGCGCGGTAGGTGAGGGCGCGCACATCCTTGGGCAGGCACGAGCCGCCGAAGGCGAAGCCGGGGCGCATGTAGTACTGCGACAGATTCAGGGCCTTGTCCTGGCAGACCACGTCCATCACTTCACGGCCATCGACACCCACGGCCTTGGCGATGTTGCCGATCTCGTTGGCGAACGTGACCTTGGTGGCGTGCCACACGTTGCAGGTGTACTTGATCATTTCGGCCACTTCGATGGGCTTGCGGATGATCGGCGCGTCGAGTTCTTCGTAGATCGCCTGCAGCACGTCGCCGCTGGCGCTGTCCAGCTCGCCGATGACGGTCATCGGCGGCTGGTCGTAGTCCTTGATGGCGGTGCTTTCGCGCAGGAACTCAGGGTTCACGGCCACACCGAAGTCGACCCCGGCGCGCTTGCCCGAGCAGTCCTCGAGAATCGGGATCACCACGTTCTTCACGGTGCCCGGCAGTACCGTGCTGCGCACCACGATGGTGTGGCGGCGGGTGGTGTCGCGCAGCACGTAGCCGATTTCGCGGCACACCGACTCGATGTATTCCAGGCCCAGGTCGCCGTTCTTCTTGCTCGGCGTGCCGACGCAGATCATCGATACTTCGCTGGCGCGAATCGCTTCGGCGAAGTCGGTGGTGCCGCGCAGGCGACCCGTGGCGATGCCCTGCTGCAGCAACTGCTCCAGGCCCGGTTCGACGATGGGCGACTTGCCCTGGTTGATCAGGTCGATCTTGGTGGTGGACACATCCACGCCGATGACTTCATGGCCACGCGCCGACAGGCAGCCTGCACAGACTGCACCCACATAACCCAAACCAAAGATGCTGATACGCATTGTATTCACCTCGTGTGTATATCGCGCCGGCTCTTTCACAGAACCGGACCGGGTTGATTGACTTGCTCTTGCAGGCGCACGGGTTCATGGCGAAGTGATACTTCACCGAACGCAGGCATGAGCGAATCCGGAGCGCGAAACGTAGTGCGCTCGAACTTGGCAGTGTTAGGCCAGTAATAAAAAGGCGTGCCCTTGCTTGAATGCAGCCGTCTTGTTGCAACGCCTTGTGCGGCGCGTTGCTGTGCTTGTTATTTCAAGTGATTAAATCCTTTGAAATCAACCACTAGGACGATTAGTAGGGGCGCGTCTCTCCTTCTCGGACAGTCCGCCAGAATAGACCTGTGCGGTAGCCAAAGTTGTCATGGCAGGTGATGAATACCTGCCTCGATGTGTTGTAAGTCATCTCTCACGTTACACGCTGGTGAATCGTTACGGGAGTTATGAGCGGTGCTCTGGAGGGAAGTTCCGAGGTGGGTTTGGCGCACATGAAAGATTTCTAAATATTTTCTTAAGAGGAAATACTTTCATTTTGATGGCATCGAGACCTGGCGTCCCGATATATAAAGGGTGAAATCGAGGTGGGATGGTTATATGCCAGCATCCGGAATTTTTTTTCAAAAAAATGGCGGAAATCTACGAGTGGTCGTGCTGCGAAGAATGAGAACAACCGCCTGCGACTGTAAATTGGCGTCAATTATTCGTCGGTTTCATGCGGATTTTTCTTGCGCAGTCGGACTACGCGGTGCTCTGAGTATAAGCCGCACTGTTTATAGGGTTTATAGCCCATATGAGATTAAATCTGGGTCTGCCGCCGTTTGATCTGACAGCTAGGAAGGATGCGTATGACCGGCGCATCAAGCGGCGGTGCGAGCTGCCCGGCGTCAGTCACCCGCACCAACGCTGACTACGCCTGGGCGGTGGAATTCACCCTGCGCTAGCGATGCTCACAGCAGTCGCTGATCCAGTTTTCAGCTCAGCGGCAGTTGTGAAACACATCTCCTTCTATCACCGGAACCAAACTAGCGGGGTTGGCAGGTTTCCATGGAAATCGTATCGAATGGCGTCAATACCTTCACTGCTTCACGTACTGATGCCAAGGACGGGCAATCTGGTCCGCCTTTCGAGGCGCTCGGCATCAGTCAGCCAGTGGTGTCCTCACCGCCAACCAGTACCGCACGCTTGTCTTCGCTTTCCCAGCAGCTCAGCGCGGCGGCTGAACGGGCTGCTGTCAGGGATAGCCAACTGTCACGCAAGGCGTTGGCCGCGCTTGCTTCGCATATTCATGAGCAGATAGAGGGCGAGCAGTATTGGCTCTTCAAGGATACCTATGATTCACAGCGACCTGATACCGACGATGCGCAGTGGCTGGAGCGCGTCCAGCAGGCTACGGATTTCGTCAACGGCAAGGCTCCTAACCCGTTCAAGGGCATGAGTCGTGAGCAGTTGAGCCTGATCACTCATGACCAGGAGGGTTCATTCACCATCAACGAACGCAGAGCCGCATCGGCCGAGGCGGGCGCGCAAGAGTTCGAATGGGCCAAGTACATCATTGACAAGATGGATGCCGAGCGTCGTTCTACAGGACGCTCCGATCAAGCCATGCTAGAAACGATCGCTCACTACGACTCGCTGCCACGAATCGACGTCGCCGCCCATGGCAATTACGAAGCGGCGATACGCAATACGATGCAGATGCACGAATTCGAGGTGCAATTGCCAACAGTCGGTACCAGCTTGCTCGAGCAATTGGCAAACGAATGGGGAGACTCGGATGAGCTGCCCAATTCGCAACTTTCCGGTCTGGCTACGTATTCGTCTGCGGATATGTCCGCCGTTCTGAATGACAGCGCGATTTCGACCCGCGATCAATCTGCACGTGTGGCGATACAACAGTCCCCAGCGGATCTTGAACTGTCGGCCCTGGCTCAGCAGCTGCACGCTGCAGCACTGCGAGCCTCGGCAAGGGACAGTTAGCTTTCTCGCAGCGAGTTGGCTGAGCTGGCTGCCCGGCTCAATGCCAGCCTGTCAGGTGACAACTATGCATTTGCCAAAGACTTCTACGACGCCCAGATGCCCACGATGCTAACCCCTGAGTTGATGGAGCGGGCTCGCCAGGCTACCGCCTTCATCAACGGCACGGGTGCAAATCCGTTTCTGGGGATGTCGCGGCAGCAACTGAGCCTTATCGCCTATGACGAGGGCTCGGAGTTCACGTTCAATGAACGCAGAGCCGCGTTGTGGGAGTCGAGCCGACAGGAAGCCGAGTGGACTCGCTCAGTCGTTGGGAAAATGGACATCGAGTCGCAACGAACCGGTCGCTGCATACAAGGACTCAAGGAGATCGTGAGTTACTACCAGTCCCTCCCGCCTATCGAGGAGGCACAACATGGAAACTACGAAACGCAGATCGCGAGGCAGGCATCCCTCGAAGAAATCGAGTGGCCAGAGTTTCGCACCTCCCTCATCGACTTGATGGCCAATGAGTGGAAGATCGTCGATAACCCTCTGGACCAGCAGCGCCCGGATGCTTCGGCTGATGCGCCAGCTGCGCAAAAGGCATGACGACTCCGGCTGTGAGCTTGCAGCTCATCACCCGCAGCTTCGCAGGGCGCGCAGCCCTGGTCGACATCTCCCTCACCATCCCCACCGGCCAGACCTGCGCGATCGTCGGCCTTTCAGGCGCCGGCAAGAGTACCCTGCTCGACCGACCTTGCCAGGGACGACTGCTGCTGGGCGGCCACGTCGAACATGTGGATTGGCAGGCGCAGCAGCCACAGGCCGAGGGCGCCTGGTTCGA
This sequence comes from Pseudomonas sp. S30, assembly GCF_016518545.1. Classification (GTDB taxonomy): domain Bacteria; phylum Pseudomonadota; class Gammaproteobacteria; order Pseudomonadales; family Pseudomonadaceae; genus Aquipseudomonas. The sequence continues at coordinate 76,834 of NZ_JACVTO010000007.1, read as the reverse complement.
GCTGCGTATCGCACTCGATGAACAGCCCGATCCCCTGGCACTGGGTGTGCGCCTGGGCATGAGCGCGCAGGTGCAGGTCCGGCTGCACAGCACGGCGCAGGCCGTAGTGCTGCCGCTGGAGGCGGTGCAGGGGGACGCCGCCGAGGGACACTGGGTGGTGTTTCGCCGTGACGGCGAATCGGTGGCGCAGCAGGTGCCGGTGCGGGTGGACGCGGCGCAGGTGGCAGGCGTGCAGGTCCAGGGGCTGGAGGCCGGCTGGGTGTGGGTCGCCGAGCGTTCCGGCCCCTGACGCGTCCGGGCAGCGGTCAGCGCTCGGGCTGATCGCGCAGAAACACCAGGTGATCCTCACGCGACTGTTCGGCGCTGTAATAGTAGCCCTGCACGTCGAAGCTTTTCAGGCGCTCGGGGTCGGCAATGCGCTCCTGGATCACGAAGCGGCTCATCAGCCCGCGGGCCTTTTTGGCGTAGAAGCTGATGATCTTGTACTGACCATTTTTCAGGTCCTTGAAGTCGACGTCGATCACCCGTGCCTTCAGCGCGCTCTTGTTCACGGCAGCGAAATACTCGTTGCTGGCCAGGTTCAGCAGCAGGTCGTCGCCCTGCTCGGCCAGTGCCTGGTTCAGCCACTCGCTGATGCGCGTGCCCCAGAAGGCGTAGAGGTCCTTGCCGCGGGCGTTGGCCAGCTTGGTGCCCATTTCCAGGCGATAGGGCTGCATCAGGTCCAGCGGGCGCAGCAGGCCATACAGGCCGGAAAGCATGCGCAGGTGGTGCTGGGCATAGGTGAAGTCGTCTTCGCCGAGGGATTCGGCATCCAGGCCGGTGTACACATCGCCCTTGAAGGCCAGCAGCGCCTGTTTCGCGTTGGCCGGCGTGAACTCGGCGCTCCAGCTGCCGAACCGCGCGGCGTTCAGACCCGCAAGCTTGTCGGACAGGTGCATCAGTTCGCCGATCTGCGCCGGCGTCAGCTCGCGCAACTGGTCGATCAGCACCTGAGCGTGATCCAGGTGCTGCGGCAGGGTGTGGCGCTTGATCACTGGCGGGGTGTCGTAATCTAGGGTCTTGGCGGGAGAAATCACCGTCAGCATGGGTTCGGCTCCTGGAAAGGTTGGCGTGATTCTACGGGGGCCTGGGTTCGAGCGCCAAACTATGCCTGCCATAGGCACAGACCATCGGCGGCTGTGACGCTATAGTGGGCCGGTTCACTTCGTGGAGACTGCTCGTGCGCATCGCCCTCGCTGTTCTATTCACGCTGTTCGCAGCCGCCGCGCAGGCTGCCCCGCCACTGGCGGTCAGTTTCGATCGCAGCCTTTGGCCAGAGCAACTGGACAGCCCGGTGCTGTTCGACGTGGCTTCGCGGGCGCAGATCCTGTCGTTCGCCCAGGTGCTGCACGAAAGCGAAATGCTCGACGACGCCAGCCTGGCGACTCGCCTGGGGCTGCGTCAGGTCAACCTTTCGGTGATTCGCGCCGTGCGTGCGCGGATGTGGCAGCGCCTGTGGGAGAACTACCAGCAGGCGCAGCTCAGTTGCGAAGAGGATGCCTCGTTCTGCTATGCCCTGCAGTCGATGGACGATCTGCGCGCACGTGCGGTGACATTCGCCAGTGAAGTGGGCGAGTTCTACCAGCGCTGGGTCGAGCCGAGCTATCGCTTCAACCAGCGCTACCTCGACGAGCAGTTGCGCAAGGCTGCGCTGTTTCCGCAGACCAGCAGCGAAGTAGAGCGCCTGTCCAATGCCGAGCGCAGCGGTGACGAGCTCAACGACCGGGTGTTCCTGCTGACCTTCGCCGGTGGCCCGGGCCCTGCGGGCACCAGCACGGACGATCTGGCGCAGTACCTGCGCCGCCAGCAGCTGGGGGGCATTTTCTTCGTGCTCGGCAGCCGTGTGCAATTGCGCCGGGACGCCACCCAGGGGGCGGACCTAGGCGCGCTGTACGCCGGCCAGTGCGTGGGTATCCAGGGGTGGGAGTACCGCTCCCACGCCCAGTGGCAGGGCTGGCAGGATTCCCTGCGACGCAGCCAGGCGCAGGTCCAGGCGCTGCTGCCGGAGCAGTACGTCCCCCTGTTTCGCCCACCCTATGGCCAGCGCCGCGCCGATGGCGAGGCGTTCATGGCGGCGCAGGGGCTGCAGGTCTCGCTGTGGGACATCGACGCCCAGGACGACACGGCCCTGGAGGCCGATCAGTCGGCCCAGCGCGTGCTGACCCTGATGTTGCTGTGGCGCAAGGGCGTGATCCAGCTGCACGACAGCCTGCCCAAGGCGCAACCGGCCCTGGATTGGCTGTTCCAGCATACGGCGCAAAGTGGCATCGCCTGGGAAGACTGCCACGCCTATGGCGATCCGCGCTGAGCGGGCCGGCAACCGCGACGCGCAAGCCCATCCCTGACTGTAGTCGCCCTTGGGCCTGACGCCAAGGGTGCTCGTCACTCGACGAAATAAACTTCACCGCCGCTAAAAAAGTCTTTTTTCCGTCATGTCTTTTGCGGTATGAAGGAGTCAGACAGCCGATTCCTGCAGCACAGGTGGCGTCATCCAGGCCCTCCTTTGCCAGGTGCGCTCCCCGCCCGTAACGACGCGGATACGGGGAGAACGGCGGTCACTCTGCGGCGCAGCACGCCTGTGCCGTCTTGCTTTCACACAAGGTGAACGAGTATGGATGACCAAGGACGCAACCTTTCCTCCACCAAGCCCATCCTGTATGTCCTCGATACCAACGTCCTGATACACGACCCCAATGCCCTGCTCAATTTCGAGGAGCACCACGTCGCCATCCCGATGACGGTGCTGGAGGAACTGGACAAGCTCAAGACCGGCAAGCAGACCATCGCCGCCGAATGTCGCCAGGCCATCCGCCTGATCGACCAGACCCTGGGCGAGGCCTCGCCTACCGACGTCGAGCAGGGCGTGCCGATCCAGCGTGGCAAGGGTGGGCCCAAAGGCTCGCTGTCGATCCTGATGAGCCCGCGTCACGAGCCTTCGCGGCTGCTGCCCGAGCATCTGAACGACAACATCATCATCAACCAGCTGCTGGAACTGCGCAGCCGCCGTGCCGACCTGGACGTGGTACTGGTCACCAAAGACATCAACATGCGCCTGAAGGCGCGGGCCTGCGGCATCGCCGCCGAGGACTACAGCACCGATCAGCTGGTCGACGACGTCTCGCTGTTGTCCAAGGGCTACCACTCGGTCAGCGGCTCGTTCTGGGACCGTGTCAGCAAGGTCGACACACGCCAGGAGCGCGGCCGCACCTGGCATCGGGTGCAACTGAGCGAGCCGCTGCCGGCGGTGCACGTCAACGAGTTCATCATCGACGAGCAGGGCTTCGTCGGCTGGATAAAGGGCGCGCGCGAGGGCGAACTGCTGCTGCTCGACCTGCACCAGGAGCCGCTGCTGCATCAGGAAGCCTGGGGCCTCAAGCCGCGTGACATCCACCAGAGCCTGGCACTGTTCGCCTTGCTCGACCCGGACATCCACCTGGTCAACCTCACTGGCGCGGCCGGCTCGGGCAAGACCATCCTGGCCCTGGCCGCTGCCATCGAGCAGACCATGGTCAGCAAGCGCTACCGGCGCATCATCGCCACCCGCAGCGTGCAGGGGCTGGACCAGGAGATCGGCTTCCTGCCCGGCACCGAGGCCGAGAAGATGGAGCCTTGGCTGGGCGCGATCACCGACAACCTCGAAGCCCTGCACATGGATGACGAGAGTACCCACGGCAGCGTGGAATACATCCTCGAACGGGTTCCATTGCAGTTCAAGTCGCTGAACTACATCCGCGGGCGCAGTTTCCAGCAGAGCCTGATCCTCATCGATGAATGCCAGAACCTCACCCCGCACCAGATGAAAACCATCATCACCCGTGCAGGCGCTGGCTCCAAGGTGGTCTGCCTGGGCAACCTGGCGCAGATCGACACTCCCTACCTGTCCGCCACCAGCTCGGGCCTGACCTACCTCACCGAGCGGTTCAAGGACTTCCCCCATGGCGTGCATATCACCCTGCAAGGGGTACCGCGCTCGGTACTGGCCGAGTACGCCGAGTCGCACATGTAGCGCTGCACCCGGCGCCGCGGGTTCGACCGCGGCGCCTTTTTTTTTGCGCCTGCACTTCTGCCCGGCACGGGTTTACACTCTGCATTTGCGCCACAGGAGCAGAGCAGTGCTGACCCATCTCGATTCCCAGGGACGCGCCAACATGGTCGACGTCACTGAAAAAGCCGTGACCGCCCGCGAGGCGACCGCCGAGGCGCGGGTGCGCATGCTGCCCAGCACCTTGCGCATGATCGTCGACGGTGAGCACCCCAAGGGCGACGTGTTCGCCGTGGCGCGCATCGCCGGCATCCAGGCGGCGAAGAAGACCAGCGAGCTGATCCCGCTGTGCCACCCGCTGATGCTCACCAGCGTCAAGGTCGAGCTGAGCGCCGAAGGACAGGACACCGTGCACATCCGCGCCCGCTGCAAGCTCGCCGGCCAGACCGGCGTGGAAATGGAAGCCCTCACCGCCGCCAGCGTGGCGGCGCTGACGATCTACGACATGTGCAAGGCCGTCGACAAGGGCATGGTCATCGAGCAGGTGCGACTGCTGGAAAAGCTCGGCGGCAAGAGCGGCCACTACCAGGTGCAGGCGTGATGAACATCCAGGCGTTGTACTTCGCCCGCTATCGTGAGCGGCTGGGATGCGATGGCGAATCGTTGCAAGGTGATTTCAAGGTGCTCGACGACGTGCGCCAGGCGCTGCTCGCCAGAGGCGAGGCCTACGCGGTGCTCGCCGAGCCGAACCTGATGTGCGCCCGCAACGAAGAACTGTGCCGGCTCGATGAGCCTGTCGAGGACGGCGATGAAGTGGCGTTCTTTCCACCGGTCACGGGGGGTTGAACATGGGCGTGCAGGTACAGCAGGCACCGTTCGATCCCGGCCAGTTGCTCAATGCGCTGCATGCCGCCAATGTGGGAGTGGGCGCGGTGGTCGGGTTCGTCGGCTACGTGCGCGACTTCAACGACGGCCGGGACGTGGCGGGCCTGTTTCTCGAGCACTATCCGGGCATGACCGAAAAAGCGCTGCTCAAGATCCTCGGCGAGGCCGAGCAGCGCTGGCCGCTGCTCAAGGTCCAGGTGCTGCATCGCATCGGCGCCCTGGCGCCCGGTGAGCCGATCGTGTTCGTCGGCGTCGCCAGCGCCCATCGCCAGGCGGCGTTCGAAGCCTGCGATTTCATCATGGATTACCTCAAGACCCGTGCGCCGTTCTGGAAGAAGGAAGACACCCGGGACGGGCCGCGCTGGGTCGAAGGCCGGCAGAGCGACCAGGACGCGGCGGGCCGCTGGCGCTAGCGCTGTCGAAGGCACCGGCGATCGAGCGCGTAGCGGTCCGCCAAGGCCGCTCGCTCGCCGAGCCTGCGGCCACTAGCCCTTGCGCGGCACCGCAGTGAGCAGCTCGTCCGGCGGCATCTCGCACTTGATCTTGCGCCCCAGCAATTGCTCGATCGCCGGCAGCTGGTAGGAGTCGTCCTCGCCAGCGAAGCTGATCGACACGCCGCTGGTGCCGGCCCGTCCGGTTCGACCGATGCGGTGCACGTAGTCGTCCGGATCTTCCGGCAGGGTGAAGTTGATCACGTGGCTGATGCCGTCGATATGGATCCCGCGCCCAGCCACGTCGGTGGCCACCAGCACGGTGATGCGGCCTTCGCGGAAGCTCTCCAGGGTACGGATGCGCTTGTGCTGCGGCACGTCGCCGGACAGCTGAGCCGCATTGATGCCATCGCGTACCAGCCTCTCCTCGATGCGCCGCACTTCGTCCTTGCGGTTGGCGAAGACCATCACCCGTTGCCACTGGTTCTGCGAAACCAGGTTGTACAGCAGCTTGTACTTGTCGCTGCCGGCCACGGCGTAGACATGCTGCTCGACGGTTTCGCTGGCGACGTTCTCCGGCTCGATCTCGACGATGGCCGGGTCCGTGGTCCACTGCTTGGCCAGGTTCATCACATCGTCGGTGAAGGTGGCGGAGAACAGCAGCGTCTGCCGCTCGCTCTTGGGCGGAGTCTGGCGGATGATCTGCCGAACCTGCGGGATGAAGCCCATGTCGAGCATGCGGTCGGCCTCGTCCAGCACCATCACTTCGACCATGTCCAGGTGGACCTCGCCGCGCTGCTGGAAGTCCAGCAGACGTCCCGGCGTGGCCACGAGGATGTCGCAGTAGCGTTTTTCCAGGGCCTTGAGCTGCTTGTCGTACTCCATGCCGCCCACGAAGCTCATCACGTTCAGCCCGCTGTAGCGGGTCAGGGCCTCGGCGTCCTTGGCGATCTGCACCACCAGCTCGCGGGTCGGTGCGATGATCAGCGCCCGTGGCTCGCCCATGTAGCGCTCCCTGGGCGGTGGCGTCTGCTGCAATTGCGCGATGATCGAGATCAGGAACGCGGCGGTCTTGCCGGTACCGGTCTGCGCCCGGCCGATCGCGTCCTGGCCACGCAGGGTATGGCCCAGCACCTGCGCCTGGATAGGCGTGCAGTAGGGAAAGCCGAGGTCATGAATGGCGTGCATCAGCTCGCTGGAGAGCTTGAAGTCGTGAAAGCGAGTCTTGCCCTCCTGCGGGGGGACCACGAAGTCTTCGAGCTTCCACAGGCTGGCCTGAGGCTTGGGTTTGCGCTCGCGGCGAGGTTTTTCCCGGGGCGCTTGAGTCACGCTGGCCGCAGGCTGGGGCGCTGGCTGCGCGACGGCAGCAGGTGCGGTGGTGCGCTCGACCAGCTTCGAAGCGCGCAGGGCGGCCGCTGGCGGGGCAGGGGCGATCACGGGGGCAGCGGGCGCGACGGTCTGTGGGGCGACGTCTGCCTTGCCGAATAGTTTCTTGAGTGCCTTGAGCACGGTCGTCTCGTCAACTGATTGAGGAATGTACGCCGGGCAGTGTAATGCAAGAACCAGGCTCGGCGTAGTTCAATGCGCCTGGGGCTACAGGCGCGTGGGAAATCACTGCAGGCGCTGGGCCAGCCAGTCGTGGATGTCGCTCAGTTCCTCCACCATCACCTCATGCTCCATGGGGTACTCCTGCCAGCGCGCCGCCACCCCCCAGGTGTCCAGGTACTCGAATGCGGTGCGGCCCATCGAAGGAATCACCACTGGATCGTGTATCCCGTGCAGGCAGAGCGCCGGGGTGCGCTGCTGGCCGGCACTCAGCTGATGCCCGTCGGCGAAGGTCGGTGCATAGGTGGACAAGGCGATGACGCCGCCCAGGGCCTGTTGCCATGTCAGGTAAGCCGTGTGCAGGACCACCGCGCCACCCTGGGAGAAGCCGGCCAGGACGATGCGCGTCGGGTCGATGCCCTTGGCCTGCTCGGCCTCGATCAGTTCCACCACCTGGGCCGCCGAGTCCTGCAACTGCACTTCGTCGATGGCCCTGGCCGGGCTCATGGCCTTGATGTCGTACCAGCTGGGCATGGCGTAGCCGCCATTGATGGTCACTGGCCGAGTCGGGGCCTGGGGCATGATGAAGCGCGTGCTGTGCAGACGCTCCTGGAGAAATTCGGCCACGGGCAAGAAGTCGTAACGGTCGGCGCCCAGGCCGTGCAACCAGATCACGCAGGCATCGGCGGTGTTCTTGGGTTCGAGAATCAACGGTTGGGTCATGGCTGCTCCGAAAGAGTGCGTGGAATGAAAATGAGTGCATGAAAAGGCGGCAGCGTCGGCGGCTGCTGTAACGACATGTCGCAACCCTGCAACTTTACCCTCTTGACGCCTACTGAAACGCCCTTGGCGAGCACTGTGGTACGGCCCTTGCTATGTCGATGTCGCTGCAAAGGACGAAATCGGACCGGTATCACCGTCCACTTGCAGGGAAGGCTGTCACAGAACGGCCCATTGCGCCAATTGACCCGAATAACACGCCAACCAGGGTCGGATGCGCCTCATGAGGGCGCGGTGCAATTCCGGCTCGATACAACAAGAGCATTTGGAGGTTGTTGATGAAGATGTTGAAAACCACGCTGGCTGTCCTGACCGCCGCCGCCGCCCTGGGTGCCGTGAGCACCGCGCAGGCCGGAGCCACGCTCGATGCGGTGAAGAAGAAGGGCTTCGTGCAGTGTGGCGTGAGCGATGGCCTCCCTGGTTTTTCCGTACCTGACGCTCAGGGCAAGATCATCGGCATCGACGCCGATGTCTGCCGCGCCGTGGCAGCGGCCGTGTTCGGCGATGCCGGCAAGGTCAAGTTCAGTCAGCTCAACGCCAAGGAACGTTTCACCGCCCTGCAGTCGGGCGAGGTCGACGTACTGTCGCGCAACACCACCTGGACCAGCTCGCGCGATGCCGGCATGGGCCTGGTGTTCACCGGCGTCACCTATTACGACGGCATCGGTTTCCTGGTCAACAACAAGCTGGGCGTCAAGAGCGCCAAGGAGCTGGACGGCGCGACCATCTGCATCCAGGCCGGCACCACCACCGAGCTCAACGTCTCCGACTATTTCCGCGCCAACGGTCTGAAATACACCCCCATCACCTTCGACACCTCCGATGAAAGCGCCAAGTCGCTCGAATCCGGGCGCTGCGACGTGTTGACCTCGGACAAGTCGCAGCTCTACGCACAGCGCTCCAAGCTGGCGTCGCCTGACGACTACGTGGTTCTGCCGGAAACCATCTCCAAGGAGCCGTTGGGTCCGGTGGTGCGCAAGGGCGACGAAGACTGGTTCAGCATCGTGCGCTGGACCCTGTTCGCCATGCTCAACGCCGAGGAGGCCGGTATCAGCTCCAAGAATGTCGAGGCCGAGGCCAAGTCCACCAAGAACCCAGACGTCGCCCGCATGCTCGGCGCCGACGGCGAGTACGGCAAGGACCTGAAGCTGCCCAAGGACTGGGTGGTGCAGATCGTCAAGCAGGTGGGCAACTACGGCGAAGTGTTCGAGAAGAACCTGGGCAAGAGCACCCCGCTGCAGATCGACCGCGGCCTGAACGCGCTGTGGAACAACGGCGGAATCCAGTACGCACCGCCGGTGCGCTGATCCCTGCCGCCTGCGGCGCCATCGGTGGCGTCGCAGGGCGTTCCAACCCTTGTTTTCGGGGCACTACATGAACGATCCAATCGACGCACGCCAGGGGTTGTCCCTGAGCGATCCGCGCGTGCGTGCGTGGCTGTTCCAGGGCATCACGGTCGTGGCCGTGATCGCGCTGGGCTGGTTTCTCATCCATAACACCCAGGCCAACATGCAGCACCGGGGCATCACCTCGGGCTTCGACTTTCTCGAGCGCAGCGCCGGCTTCGGCATCGCCCAGCACCTGATCGACTACAGCGAGACCGACACCTATGCCCGCGTGCTGCTGGTCGGCCTGCTCAACACCCTGCTGGCCAGCGTCATCGGGATCGTCCTGGCGACGATCCTGGGCTTCGTCATCGGTGTTGCCCGGCTGTCATCCAACTGGATGATCGGCAAGCTCGCAGCGGTGTATGTCGAGATCTTCCGCAACATCCCGCCGCTGCTGCAGATCCTCTTCTGGTATTTCGCCGTCTTCACTGCATTGCCAGGGCCGCGCGGCAGCATCAACATCGACGACCTGTTGTTCATCAGTAGCCGCGGCGTGAACATGCCCGGTGCGTCGATGGCCGGGGGCTTCTGGCCCTTCGTCGCTGCCCTGCTGCTCGCGCTGCTGGCCATCGTCGCGATGGTCCGCCTGGCCAACCGACGTTTCGACGAGACCGGCCAGCCCTTCCACACGTTCTGGGTCGGCCTGCTGCTGCTCATCGGTATTCCCGGCCTGAGCGTGCTGCTGTTCGGCAGCCCCGTTCAGTGGGAGGTGCCGCAGCTCAAGGGCTTCAACTTCACCGGCGGCTGGGTGCTGATTCCCGAGTTCCTCGCCCTGACCCTGGCGCTGTCGATCTACACCGCCGCCTTCATCGCCGAGATCGTGCGCGCCGGTATCCGCTCGGTCAGCCATGGACAGACCGAGGCCGCCCGCTCGCTGGGGCTTCGCGAAGGACCGACCCTGCGCAAAGTGATCATCCCCCAGGCGATGCGGGTGATCATTCCGCCCTTGACCAGCCAATACCTCAACCTGATCAAGAACTCGTCGCTGGCCGCGGTGATCGGCTATCCCGAGCTGGTCTCGCTGTTCGCCGGCACCGTGTTGAACCAGACCGGCCAGTCGGTGGAGGTCATGGCCATCACCATGGGCGTGTACCTGACGATCAGCATCGCCATCTCCGTGCTGATGAATCTCTACAACAAGCGCATCGCGCTGATCGAACGTTGAGGAGCGGCGCATGACGACCCATGTGTTCAAACCCGATATGCCGCCGCCGATCAAGAGCGTCGGCGTGCTGGCCTGGTTGCGTGCCAACCTGTTCTCCAGCTGGATCAACACCCTGCTGACACTGTTCGCGCTGTACCTGATCTGGCTGATCGTGCCGCCGCTGGTGCAGTGGGCGCTGCTGCAAGCCAACTGGGCAGGCACCACCCGCGCCGATTGTACCGCCCAAGGCGCCTGCTGGGTGTTCGTCCAGCAGCGCTTCGGCCAGTTCATGTATGGCTACTATCCCGTCGAGCTGCGCTGGCGGGTGGACCTGACCGTCTGGTTGGGCGTGATCGGCGCCGCGCCGCTGTTCATTCGCCGCGTCCCGCGCAAGGTGCCCTACGGCATCGGCTACCTGGTGCTGTACCCGGTACTGGCCTACCTGCTGCTGCACGGCGGCAGCTTCGGCCTGGCCGTGGTGCCCACCCAGCAGTGGGGCGGGCTGATGCTGACCCTGGTGATCGCCACGGTGGGCATCGCGGCGGCCCTGCCGCTGGGCATCCTGCTGGCTCTGGGCCGGCGTTCCAACTTGCCGGTGGTCAAGGCGGTCTCGGTGACCTTCATCGAGTTCTGGCGCGGTATCCCGCTGATCACCGTGCTGTTCATGTCCTCGGTGATGCTGCCGTTGTTCATGCCCGAAGGCACCAGCTTCGACAAGCTGCTGCGGGCGATGATCTTCGTCATCCTGTTCGAATCGGCCTATGTCGCCGAAGTGGTGCGCGGCGGTCTGCAGGCCATTCCCAAGGGCCAATACGAGGCGGCCTCGGCCATGGGCCTGGGCTACTGGCGCGCGATGGGGCTGGTGATTCTGCCCCAGGCCCTGAAGCTGGTGATTCCCGGCATCGTCAACACCTTCATCGCGCTGTTCAAGGACACCAGCCTGGTCATCATCATCGGCCTGTTCGACCTGCTCAACAGCACCCGCCAGGCCACCGCAGACCCTGCCTGGCTGGGCATGGCCACCGAGGGCTACGTGTTCGCCGCCCTGGTCTACTGGATTTTCTGTTTCGCCATGTCGCGTTACTCCATGCACCTGGAGCGCACGCTGGACACCGGCCACAAGCGTTAGGAGTTTCGAGATGAGTGAAGCGATCAAGCAAGGCCTCGGCACCGAGGGCATCATCCAGATGCAGGGCGTGAACAAGTGGTACGGGCAGTTCCACGTGCTCAAGGACATCAACCTGAACGTGCGCCAGGGCGAACGCATCGTGCTGTGCGGGCCGTCCGGTTCCGGCAAGTCCACCACCATCCGCTGCCTGAACCGTCTGGAAGAGCATCAGCAGGGGCGCATCGTGGTCGATGGCGTGGAGCTGACCAACGACCTCAAGCAGATCGAAGCGATCCGCCGCGAGGTGGGCATGGTGTTCCAGCACTTCAACCTGTTCCCGCACCTGAGCATCCTGGAGAACTGCACCCTGGCGCCGATGTGGGTACGCAAGCTGCCGCGGCGCAAGGCCGAGGAAATCGCCATGCATTACCTGGAGCGGGTGCGCATTCCCGAACAGGCGCACAAGTTCCCGGGCCAGCTGTCCGGCGGCCAGCAGCAGCGGGTGGCGATCGCCCGCGCGCTGTGCATGAAGCCCAAGATCATGCTGTTCGACGAGCCCACCTCGGCGCTGGACCCGGAAATGGTCAAGGAAGTGCTCGACACCATGGTCGGCCTGGCCGAGGACGGCATGACCATGCTCTGCGTGACCCACGAGATGGGCTTCGCCCGTACCGTGGCCAACCGGGTGATCTTCATGGACAAGGGCGAGATCGTCGAGCAGGCTGCGCCGGACGACTTCTTCGACCGTCCGCGCAGCGACCGCACCCGCCTGTTCCTGAGCCAGATCCTGCACTGACGCCCCCGGCTGCGCCGCAGGTACCGCCCGGTGCCTGTGGTGGCGCTACTTCTCTTCCTGCTTGCTGGGCTGGGCAGGGGCCGGCGGCGGGCGCAGGCCCACCTCGGCGATCAGCTTGAGCTGCTTGCCGTTGCGCATCACTTCGATGCTGATCTTCTCGCTCGGCTTGATCCGCGCCACCTGATTCATCGACTTGCGACCATCGCCGGCCGGCTCGCCGTTGATGCTCAGGATCACGTCACCCAGTTGCAGGCCGGCGCGCTGGGCCGGACCATCGCGGAAGATGCCCGCGACGACGATGCCCGGGCGGCCCTTCATGCCGAACGACTCGGCCAGGTCCGGCGACAGCGGCTGCACCTCGATGCCCAACCACCCCCGAATGACCTGGCCGTGCTCGACGATCGACTTCATCACTTCCAGCGCCAGCTTGGCCGGGATGGCGAAGCCGATGCCCTGCGAGCCGCCGGACTTGGAGAAGATCGCGGTATTGATGCCGATCAGGTTGCCATTGGCATCCACCAGGGCGCCCCCGGAGTTGCCCGGGTTGATGGCCGCGTCGGTCTGGATGAAGTCTTCGTAGTTGTTCAGCCCCAGCTGGTTGCGGCCGGTGGCGCTGACGATGCCCATGGTCACGGTCTGGCCGACGCCGAAGGGGTTGCCGATGGCCAGGCAGACGTCGCCGATGTGCACGTTGTCAGAGCGACCAATGGTGATGGCTGGCAGGTTCTTCAGGTCGATCTTCAGCACCGCCAGGTCGGTTTCCGGATCGCTGCCGATCACCCGCGCCAACGTCTCGCGACCATCCTTGAGCGCCACTACGATCTCGTCGGCGCCGCTGGTCACATGGTTGTTGGTCAGCAGGTAGCCTTCGCGGCTCATGATCACCGCCGAGCCCAGGCTCGATTCCCAGCGCCGCTGCTTGGGCAGGTTGTCGCCGAAGAAGCGGCGGAACTGCGGGTCTTCGAACAGCGGGTGGGCGCTCTTGCTGACGGCTTTGGTGGTGTACAGGTTGGCCACCGCCGGCGCGGCGAGGGTCACCGCATCGGCATAGCTGACCGGCCCCTGCATGATCCGTGTGGTCTGCGGAGCCTGTTGCAGATTGACGTCCTGGCTCGGCAGACCGACCCATTCAGGGAAGCGCTGTATGATCAGCGCGGCGATCAGCACGCCGGTCAGCAGGGGCCAGCCAAAGTAACGCAGAGCCTTGAACATCTGAATAAATCCTGGGGTAGGGCGGGGGCCGTGGGGTGCAGCGCGAGCGCGCGCGATGATACACCCGAACCTGCGCAGCAGGCGATGCCGACGCGGGCAGGTTTCCCCGAGCCCGACGGCGACCCATAATAGCGCGCAGTATACGAGGCCTTGCCTCGCTTGATGAAACGAATCACGAGGAGTTCTGCCCATGGCTGTCGCCCTGAGCACCCTGGTCGAGGAAGCCGAGCGCTACCTGGCCAGCGCCAAGATCCAGGATTACTGCCCCAACGGCCTGCAAGTCGAAGGACGTCCACAGGTGCGGCGCATCGTCAGCGGCGTCACCGCCAGCCAGGCGCTGCTGGACGCGGCGGTCGAGGCCGAGGCCGACCTGGTGCTGGTGCACCACGGCTACTTCTGGAAAGGTGAAAACCCCTGCATCACCGGCATTCGCCAGCGCCGAATCAAGACCCTGCTCAAGCACGACATCAGCCTGCTGGCCTTCCATCTGCCGCTGGACGTGCACCCCGAGGTCGGCAACAACGTGCAGTTGGCCCGCCAGCTCGACATCACCGTCGAAGGCCCGCTGGACCCGCACAACCCCAAGGTGATCGGCCTGCTCGGCTCGCTGGCCGAGCCCATGACCGCCGGCGATGTCGCCCGCCGTGTGCACGAAGCGCTGGGGCGCGAGCCCCTGCTGGTCGAAGGGCCGGGCATGGTCCGTCGCGTGGGCTGGTGCACCGGGGGAGGCCAGGGCTACATCGACGCGGCCATCGCCGCCGGGGTCGACCTGTTCATCAGCGGCGAAGCCTCGGAACAGACCTTCCACAGTGCGCAGGAAAACGGCGTGAGCTTCATCGCCGCGGGCCACCACGCGACCGAGCGCTATGGCGTGCAGGCCTTGGGCGATTACCTGGCCAGGCGTTTCGCCCTGGAGCATCTGTTCATCGATTGCCCGAATCCGATCTAGCTGGCCTCCCGACCCGGCGCTGTCACCGCAGGACCACACCTCGCCGCGCAGCGGTCCGGCCCCTGCGGTCGCACACCTGTTGCCTGGCGCGGTCCGATGCCAAACCGGCAGTCATATCATTAGATTCTTTCGATCTAGCGCCACGCCTGGATAGAAGAAGGCCCTGTGATAGAGTGCCTGGCTCGAACACGGCCCGCTGGCCGTCCATAAGATCGTTTTACGTGAGTAGCCATGGTCGACAAACTGACGCACTTGAAACAGCTGGAGGCCGAGAGCATCCACATCATCCGCGAGGTGGCCGCCGAGTTCGACAATCCGGTGATGCTGTACTCGATCGGCAAGGACTCCGCCGTGATGCTGCACCTGGCGCGCAAGGCCTTCTTCCCGGGCAAGTTGCCGTTTCCCGTGATGCACGTCGACACCCGCTGGAAATTCCAGGAAATGTACCGCTTCCGCGACAAGATGGTCGAGGAAATGGGCCTGGAGCTGATCACCCACGTCAACCCCGAGGGTGTGGCGCAGGGCATCAACCCCTTCACCCATGGCAGTGCCAAGCACACCGACATCATGAAGACCCAGGGCCTGAAACAGGCGCTGGACAAGCACGGCTTCGACGCCGCTTTCGGCGGTGCGCGCCGCGACGAAGAGAAGTCGCGGGCCAAGGAGCGCGTGTACTCGTTCCGTGACAGCAAGCACCGCTGGGACCCGAAGAACCAGCGCCCCGAGCTGTGGAACGTCTACAACGGCAAGGTCAACAAGGGCGAGTCGATCCGCGTGTTCCCGCTGTCGAACTGGACCGAGCTGGACATCTGGCAATACATCTACCTCGAAGGCATCCCGATCGTGCCGCTGTACTTCGCCGCCGAGCGCGAGGTCATCGAGAAGAATGGCACCCTGATCATGATCGACGACGAGCGCATCCTCGAGCACCTGAGCGACGAGGAGAAGGCGCGCATCGTCAAGAAGAAGGTACGTTTCCGTACCCTGGGCTGCTACCCGTTGACGGGCGCTGTCGAGTCCGAAGCCGAAACGCTGACCGACATCATTCAGGAAATGCTGCTGACGCGTACTTCCGAGCGTCAGGGCCGGGTCATCGACCACGATGGCGCCGGCTCCATGGAAGACAAGAAACGTCAGGGCTACTTCTAACTTCAGGGTCACCTCATGTCGCACCAATCCGATTTGATCAGCGAAGACATCCTCGCTTATCTGGCTCAGCACGAGCGTAAAGAACTGCTGCGTTTCCTCACCTGCGGCAACGTGGATGACGGCAAGAGCACCCTGATCGGGCGCCTGCTGCACGACTCCAAGATGATCTACGAGGACCACCTCGAGGCCATCACCCGTGATTCGAAGAAATCTGGCACCACCGGTGAGGAAGTGGACCTGGCGCTGCTGGTCGACGGCCTGCAGGCCGAGCGCGAGCAGGGCATCACCATCGATGTCGCCTACCGCTACTTCTCCACCGCCAAGCGCAAGTTCATCATCGCCGATACGCCGGGCCACGAGCAGTACACCCGCAACATGGCCACCGGTGCCTCCACCTGCGACCTGGCGATCATCCTGGTCGACGCCCGTTACGGCGTGCAGACCCAGACTCGCCGGCACAGCTACATCGCCTCCCTGCTGGGCATCAAGCACATCGTGGTGGCGGTCAACAAGATGGACCTCAAGGGCTTCGACGAAGCGGTCTTCGAGTCCATCAAGGCCGACTACCTGACGTTCGCCGAGGCCATCGACCTGACCCCGAGCAGCCTGCACTTCGTGCCGATGTCCGCGCTCAAGGGCGACAACGTGGTCAACCACAGCGAGCAGTCGCCGTGGTACACCGGCCCGACGCTGATGGAAATCCTGGAAACCGTCGAGGTGGCGGCCGACCGCAACTTCACCGACCTGCGCTTCCCGGTGCAGTACGTCAACCGCCCCAACCTCAACTTCCGCGGCTTCGCCGGTACGCTGGCCAGTGGCGTGGTGCACAAGGGCGACGAAGTGGTCGTGCTGCCTTCGGGCAAGAGCAGCCGGGTGAAATCCATCGTCACCTACGAGGGCGAACTGGAGAGCGCAGGCCCGGGCCAGGCGGTGACCCTGACCATGGAAGACGAGATCGACATCTCCCGTGGCGACCTGCTGGTGCATGCCGACAACGTGCCGCAAGTGACCGATCAGTTCGACGCCATGCTGGTATGGATGGCCGAAGAGCCCATGCTGCCGGGCAAGAAGTACGACATCAAGCGCGCCACCAGCTACGTGCCGGGCTCGATCGCCAGCATCACCCACAAGGTCGATGTGAACACGCTCGAGAAAGGTGCCGCCAGCGCCTTGCAACTGAACGAGATCGGCCGCGTCAAGGTGGCCTTGGACAGTGCCATCGCGCTGGATGGTTACGAAAGCAACCGCACCACGGGGGCGTTCATCGTCATCGACCGCCTCACCAACGGCACCGTCGGGGCCGGCATGATCATCGCCCAGCCTGTACCGTCCCACGGCGGTGCCGGGCAGCATGGCAAGCTGGCGCACGTCTCGACCGAAGAGCGTGCCCTGCGCTTCGGCCAGCAGCCTGCTACCGTGCTGTTCAGCGGCTTGTCCGGAGCCGGCAAGAGCACCTTGGCCTATGCCGTGGAGCGCAAGCTGTTCGACATGGGGCGGGCAGTCTACGTGCTCGACGGCCAGAATCTGCGTCATGACCTCAACAAGGGCCTGCCCCAGGATCGTGCCGGACGTACCGAGAACTGGCGCCGAGCCGCCCACGTGGCGCGCCAGTTCAACGAAGCGGGCCTGCTGACCCTGGCCGCCTTCGTGGCCCCGGATGCCGAAGGCCGCGAACAGGCCAAGGCCCTGATCGGCAAGGACCGGCTGGTGACCGTCTACGTGCAGGCCTCGCCGCTGGTCTGCCGTGAACGCGATCCGCAAGGGCTGTACGCCGCGGGTGGCGACAACATCCCTGGCGAAAGCTTCCCGTTCGACGTACCGCTGGATGCCGACCTGGTGATCGATACCCAGGCCGTCAGCGTCGACGAGGGCGTCAAGCAGGTGCTGGACGTGCTGCGTCGGCGTGGTGCGATCTGATCGGCGCGCGGGAGTGCAGGCCCCTGCCCAGGTGGGGGCCAACTCCCGCTATCGGAGGGGGCTGCACAGCATGCACACAGAGGCGGCCCCATGAAGTTGCGCCCTGAGTTACTGCCGCCCGAGCTCGACCCGCAACGGGTCGAGCACCTCACCGCCCTGGTGTCGTCCATCGACGGCGGAGACCGGCGCGAAGTGGCACCGTTGCTGGACGAATTCAATCACCTGGCATCGACGGCTTTCGAATTTCACCAGTTGCAGGGGATCCTGGGAAGCCAGGACCACGACACGTGGGTGCGCGTAGTGCTGGCCTCGCCCGCTGTGCAACTGCTGCCTGACATCACCGAGCCCGAGCTGGTCGAACTGGCGAGGCGGGTGATGAACGCTGAAGGCAGCGAGCACGCGATCCAGTTCTGGCTGGAGCTGCTCGAGCGCAACCTCCCGGGCTGCAAGATCTCGGACCTGATCTTCTGGCCGGATGCCTATTGTTCAGGGGGGTACGCTAACGACGACCTCACCCCCGAGCAGATCATTTGCCTCGCGCTTGATGACTCGGGCAGGCGTCTGGTCGGTCGTTGACCAGGCTCAAGGGGGCCGACTCGGCACGGGAACCACGCGCCGTTCCTTGACCACCTTGTACGAAAAGCTCGAATAGATTTCCTTCACGCCGGGTAGACGCTGCAACACTTCACGAGCGAACTCGCCGAATGACTCCAGATCCTGCGCCAGCACCTCCAGCAGAAAATCATAACGTCCGGACACATGGTGGCAACTGACGATTTCTGGAATTTCCAGCAGCTTCTGCTCGAACGCCTGAGCCGCCTCCTTGCCGTGGGAATCCATCATGATGCTGACGAAGGCCGTCACGCCGAAACCCAGGGACTTCGCTGAAAGAGTGGCCTGGTAGCCCGTGATATAGCCGCTTTCCTCGAGCAACTTGATCCGTCGCCAGCAAGGCGAGGTGCTCAGCGCGACCTTGTCGGCGAGTTCGGCCACCGTCAGTCGAGCATTGTCCTGCAGGGCAGTGAGCAGGGCGCGATCGGTTCGATCCAGCGCAGAGGGCATGTCTTGCCCTGTCAGTCGTCTGTTGAGCTTTTTCATGCCAGCAAATCCCGGGAAGGCGGGGCGATTTTGGAACGTCTTTGCGGTCGGTGAGGCATAAGCTTAGATCAAATAACAACGAGGCCATGCCATGCGCACTGTCCGCGGCAAGCCGGGGTTCGCCACCCGGGCCATCCATGAAGGCTACGATCCCCTGTCCCACGGTGGCGCGCTGGTGCCCCCGGTCTACCAGACCGCCACCTACGCCTTCGAGAGCGTCGAATACGGCGCGGCCTGTTTTGCCGGTGAGCAGGCCGGGCACTTCTACAGCCGCATCTCCAACCCCACCCTGAACCTGCTCGAGCAGCGCATGGCGTCGCTGGAAGGCGGCGAGGCGGGGCTGGCGCTGGCGTCCGGCATGGGCGCCATCACCTCGACGCTGTGGACGTTGCTGCGTCCAGGCGACGAGCTGATCGTGGGCGATACCTTGTATGGCTGTACCTTCGCCTTCCTGCACCATGGCATCGGCGAGTTCGGCGTGAAAATCAGGCATGTAGACCTGAACGACCTGTGCGCACTGGAAGCGGCCATCACCACCCAGACGCGCATGGTGTATTTCGAAACCCCCGCCAACCCCAACATGCACCTGGTCGACATCGCTGCCGTGGTGGCCGTGGCGCACCGCCACGATCTGCTGGTGGTCATCGACAACACCTATTGCACGCCGTACCTGCAACGTCCGCTGGAGCTGGGCGCGGACCTGGTGGTGCATTCGGCCACCAAATACCTCAGCGGCCACGGTGACCTCACCGCCGGCCTGGTGGTGGGGCGTAGCGAGCTGATCCAGCGCATTCGCCTGGAAGGCCTCAAGGACATGACCGGTGCGGTGCTCTCGGCCCAGGATGCAGCATTGCTGATGCGCGGCATCAAGACCCTGGCGCTGCGCATGGAGCGGCATTGCAGCAACGCGCTGCGGGTCGCGCAGTTCCTCGAGCGCCAGGCTCAGGTCGAAGTCATTCGTTATCCTGGCCTGCCGAGCTTTGCCCAGTTCGGCCTGGCCCAGCGGCAGATGCGCCTGCCGGGCGGCATGATCGCGTTCGAGCTCAAGGGCGGCGAACAGGCCGGTAGGCGCTTCATGAACGCCCTGAAATTGTTCGGTCGCGCGGTGAGCCTGGGTGATGCCGAGTCGCTGGCCCAGCACCCGGCCAGCATGACCCACTCCAGCTACACCGCGCAGGAGCGCGCCCGCCACGGCATCGCGGAGGGGCTGGTGAGGTTGTCGGTGGGGCTGGAGGACATCGACGATCTGCTCGCCGATCTGGAGCAGGCGCTGGCAGCGTGTGACTGACGACCGGGCAACGGCGACAGCCGCGACAAGGCTCGAACGTCGGGCGAAAAAAAGGGGCCGCACGCTGGGCCCCTTGGTCTTTCGCTGAGTGGTGACTCAGCGCTTCAAGCCATAGCTCTCGTCGAGCATGCCCGGCGAGTTGGGTGCCTTGGGCGCATAGTCGCGCGGCACTTCGGCCGTGTCCCGAGGGGGCGTCAGGCGATCGCGCGGACCATGGCCGGCCTCCGAGTGCAGCGAGGCCAGCAGGCGCTGACGGGTCAGCTCGTCCAGGGCCAGGCGGTTGGCACCGTCGGCCAGGTGGTCCTGCACGTCCTGGTAGCTCTGGGTCAGCTTCTTGACCAGTGAAGCGGTGCTGTTGAAGTGGGTCACCACTTCGTTCTGGTAATTGTCGAAACGCTGCTGGATGTCGTCCAACTGGCGTTGCGTGCTGTTGGGGGCCGCATGGGGAAGCAGGCGGGCCAGGGCGAAACCGACGACCACACCGACGACCAGTGCCAGGGTCGGCAGCAACCAAACAAGGAGCGAGTGTTCCACGAGTCCTTCCTCTATAAACGGCTTTGCTTTACGTTAACGGCTCAGACCTGCGCTGTATACCGCGAGCGATCGCAAATCAGAACAGAATTCCCCTCCTAGACGAATCGACCTTTGCCAAGGTCACGGAGTAGCACCGTGCTTGTCCGCGAAACCCCCTTGTTCATCGACGGTCCCGAAGGCCCGCTGGAGGCCTTGTACCTGGACGTGGCCGACGCCCGCGGCGCCGTGCTGATCTGCCACCCCAACCCGGTCCAGGGCGGCACCATGCTCAACAAGGTGGTCTCGACCCTGCAACGCACGGCGCGCGATGCCGGCTACGTGACGCTGCGCTTCAACTACCGTGGCGTGGGTCAGAGCGCGGGCAGTCACGACATGGGGGCGGGCGAGGTGGCCGATGCCCAGGCCGCGGCCGCCTGGCTGCGCGAGCGTCATCCGCCGCTTGCCCTGACCCTGCTGGGGTTCTCCTTCGGCGGCTTCGTCGCCGCGAGCCTGGCCGGACGTCTCGAGGCCGACGGCGCGCCACTGGCGCAGCTGTTCATGGTGGCGCCCGCAGTCATGCGCCTGACCGAGCAGTTCCCGCTGCCTGAGCACTGCGCGCTGACCGTCATCCAGCCCGACAGCGACGAGGTGGTCGAGCCTGACCTGGTCTACGAATGGTCCGACGCACTGGCGCGCCCCCATGAGCTGCTGAAAGTGGCAGAATGCGGACACTTCTTCCATGGCAAGCTGACCGATCTGAAGGATCTGCTGCTGCCGCGTCTTTCGAACTGAGCCTAGCCTGAACAAGCGATCACCCATGACCACGCGCATTCTCACCGGTATCACCACCACCGGCACCCCGCACCTGGGCAACTACGCCGGCGCCATCCGTCCGGCCATCCTCGCCAGCCAGCAGCCCGGCGCCGACTCGTTCTATTTCCTGGCCGACTATCACGCCCTGATCAAGTGCGACGATCCGCTGCGCATCCAGCGTTCGCGTCTGGAAATCGCCGCCACCTGGCTGGCGGGCGGCCTGGACCCCGACAAGGTCACGTTCTATCGCCAGTCCGATATCCCGGAAATCCCCGAGCTCACCTGGCTGCTGACCTGCGTCGCCGCCAAGGGCCTGCTCAACCGCGCCCATGCCTACAAGGCCTCGGTGGACAAGAACCTTGAAAATGGCGAAGACCCGGATGCCGGCGTCTCCATGGGCCTGTACAGCTATCCGGTGCTGATGGCGGCCGACATCCTCATGTTCAACGCGCACAAGGTGCCGGTCGGTCGCGACCAGATCCAGCACGTGGAGATGGCGCGTGACATTGGCCAGCGCTTCAATCACCTGTTCGGCCAGGGCAAGGAGTTCTTCGTCATGCCCGAGGCGCTGATCGAGGAAAGCGTGGCCACCCTGCCGGGCCTGGATGGCCGCAAGATGTCCAAGAGCTACGACAACACCATCCCGCTGTTCACCAGCGCCAAGGACATGAAGGACGCCATTTCGCGCATCGTCACCGATTCGCGCGCGCCCGGCGAAGCGAAAGACCCGGACAACGCGCACCTGTTCACCTTGTACCAGGCCTTCGCCAGCGCCGCCCAGGCCAGCGAGTTCCGCGATGAACTGCGCCAGGGCCTGGGCTGGGGTGAAGCGAAGAACCGTCTGTTCCAGCTGCTCGACGCGCAGCTGGCGGAAAAACGCGAGCACTACCACCAGCTGATCGCCCGTCCGGCCGACCTGGAAGACATTCTCCTGGCCGGCGCGGCCAAGGCTCGCAAGATCGCCACGCCGTTCCTCGAGCAACTGCGCGAATCGGTCGGCCTGCGTTCGTTCCGCACCCGCGTGCAGGCAGGGGCCGAGGTCAAGAAGAAGGTCGCCAAGAGCGCACGCTTCGTCAGTTTCCGCGAAGAAGACGGCAGCTTCCGCTTCCGTCTGTTGGCGGCCGACGGCGAGCAGTTGCTGCTGTCCAAGCGCTTCGCCGACGGCAAGAGCGCCGGCGCCGTGAGCAAGCAGTTGCAGCAGGGCGGCGAG
This sequence comes from Pseudomonas sp. S30, assembly GCF_016518545.1. GTDB lineage: Bacteria > Pseudomonadota > Gammaproteobacteria > Pseudomonadales > Pseudomonadaceae > Aquipseudomonas. The sequence goes on along the minus strand of NZ_JACVTO010000007.1, from coordinate 54,587 downwards.
TTCGACGTGCGCACCGAGGGCCTGGGCTACTCGCTGTGGCTGGCCGACGAACCGGTGGCCGAGGGGCCGCAGGCTGCCGACCAACAGGCCCGTGACGCCGCCCTCGAGCGTCTGCGCGAAGCGCTGGCGCCACAGGTCGACTGAGTCAATACGCCGCAACGCCAATTGCCAATATGCGGGCCGCTCGCTACAGTGACGGCCCGCTTTTTGTTGCCTCGCTAACGAAATCATGACGCCCCTAGAACGATATCAAGCAGATCTCAAACGCCCCGACTTCTTCCATGACGCGGCGCAGGAAACGGCTGTGCGTCACTTGCAGCGCCTGTACGACGACCTGATCGCGGCGCACGACAACAAGCCGGGCCTGCTCGGCAAGCTGTTCGGCAAGAAAGACCAGACCCCGGTCAAGGGCCTGTATTTCTGGGGTGGGGTAGGGCGCGGCAAGACCTACCTGGTCGACACCTTCTTCGAGGCGCTACCGTTCAAGGAGAAGATGCGCACCCACTTCCACCGCTTCATGAAGCGTGTGCACGAGGAAATGAAGACGCTCAAGGGCGAGAAGAACCCGCTCACGCTCATCGCCAAGCGCTTTTCCCAGGAAGCCCGGGTGATCTGCTTCGACGAGTTCTTCGTTTCCGACATCACTGACGCCATGATTCTCGGCACGCTGATGGAAGAGCTGTTCAGGAATGGTGTCACCTTGGTGGCCACCTCCAACATCGTGCCGGACGGCTTGTACAAGGATGGCCTGCAACGCGCACGCTTCCTGCCGGCCATCGCCATGATCAAGCAGTACACCGAGGTGGTGAACGTCGACAGCGGCGTCGACTACCGTCTGCGCCATCTGGAGCAGGCCGAACTGTTCCACTTCCCGCTCAACGAGGCGGCCGAGCAGAGCATGCGCGCCAGCTTCAAGGCGCTCACCCCCGAGTGCACCCAGGCCGTCGAGAACGACGTGCTGATCATCGAGAACCGCGAGATCCACGCCCTGCGCACCTGCGACGATGTCGCCTGGTTCGATTTCCGCGCGCTGTGCGATGGCCCGCGCAGCCAGAACGACTACATCGAGCTGGGCAAGATCTTCCATGCCGTGCTGCTGAGCAACGTCGAGCAGATGGGCGTCACCACCGATGACATCGCCCGGCGCTTCATCAACATGGTCGACGAATTCTACGATCGCAACGTCAAGCTGATCATCTCGGCCGAAGTCGAGCTCAAGGACCTGTACACCGGTGGGCGCCTGAGTTTCGAGTTCCAGCGCACCCTCAGCCGCCTGCTGGAGATGCAGTCCCACGAGTTCCTGTCACGCGCGCACAAGCCCTGAAGCCAGCTGCCAGCAATTGGCGGCAAGCCACAAGGGGCGAGCCCGGGCCGGAGCGATTCGGTCCTGGCGCTTGCCAGTGCCGGCCTTCAGGCTTCCTGCATGAATTGCTGCCGATACTGGTTCGGTGACAATTCGGTGTGCTGGCGGAACAGGCGGGCGAAGAAGCTCGCATCGTCGTAACCCACTTCGTAGCTGATCGTCTTGATGCTCTTGCGGGTGCTCGACAGAAGGCCCTTGGCGGTTTCGATGCGCAGGCGCTGCAAGTAGTGCAGTGGCTTGTCGCCGGTCGCGCCCTGGAAGCGGCGCATGAAGTTGCGAATGCTCATGCCGTGGTTGCGCGCCACGTCCTCGAAGCGGAACTTGTCGGCGAAGTGCTCTTCCAGCCAGTGCTGCACCTGCAGGATGATCAGGTCCTGGTGCAGTTTCTGGCCGCCGAAGCCCATGCGCCCCGGGGTGTAGCTGCGCTGCACCTCGTAGAGGATGTCGCGGGCCACCGCACGGGCCACGTTCGCCCCGCAGAAACGCTCGATCAAGTAGATGTACAGGTCGCAGGCCGAGGTGGTGCCGCCGGCGCAGTACAGGTTGTCGGCATCGGTCAGGTGCTTGTCCTGGTTCAGGCGGATACCGGGAAAACGCTCGGCGAAACTGCTGAAGAAGCGCCAGTAGGTGGTCGCCTCCTTGCCTTCGAGCAGGCCGGATTCGGCCAGCCAGAACACGCCGCTGGCTTCGCCGCACAGCACCGCCCCACGGGCATGCTGCTCACGCAACCAGGGCAGCACCTGCGGATAGCGCGCCAGCAGGATGTCGAAGTCTTCCCAGAACGCCGGAAGAATGATCACGTCGGCGTCGCCCAGCGCGCCGTCGACCGGCAGTTGCACGTCGCTGAAGCTGTCCACGGGCTGGCCGTCCGGGCTCACCAGGTGGATATCGAACATCGGTTGCAGGCCCAGGCCCATCTGCTTTGCGTAGCGCAAGCTGGCCAGGTGGAAGAAGTCCTTGGCCTGCATTAGTGTCGAAGCGAACACCTTGTCGATGGCCAGGATACAGACGCGCCGCAACGACGTCGGGGGTTGGGTAAAGATCATTGTCGTTGTTCTTATAGGGGAAAGTGGTCAATCACCGGCTGGATCGTCTTATTTTTTCAAGGGTGTGTCCAGCCCAATGACGGTGGCGCCCCTTGCGCGCGAATCCGCCCGGTTCAGGGGCGGGTTCCTGCGCGTGGGCGCCGGCGCGCCCTCAGCCTCAAGGCGCCGGATTGGGCTGCTGCTGGTGAATGGCATCGATCGCCGCCAGCAGCTCATCGCCCAGCACCAGGTCGGCGCTGGCCAGGTTGGTCTGCAACTGCTTCAGGTCGGTCGCGCCAATGATGTTGCTGGTCACGAACGGCTGGGCGGTGACGAACGCCAGGGCCATCTGCGCCGGATCCAGCCCATGCTCGCGCGCCAGCTGCACGTAGCGGCTGCAGGCGGCCAGGGTCTCGGGCTTGGCGTAGCGGGTGAAACGGTCGAACAGGGTCAGGCGCGCCTTCTCCGGGCGAGCGCCGTTTTCGTATTTGCCCGAGAGCATGCCGAAGGCCAGTGGCGAGTAGGCGAGCAACCCGCATCGTTCGCGGATCGCCACCTCGGCCAGCCCTACCTCGAAGGTGCGATTGAGCAAGTTGTACGGGTTCTGGATCGACACCGCCCGAGGCCAGCCGCGTGTCTCGGCCAGGTGCAGGAACTTCAGCGTGCCCCATGGCGTTTCGTTGGACAGCCCGACATGGCGAATCTTCCCGGCGCGGACCTGCTCGTCGAGCACCTCCAGGGTTTCCTCCAGCGGCGTGAACGACTCGTCGGCTCGATGCTGATAGCCCAGCTTGCCGAAGAAGTTGGTGGAGCGTTCGGGCCAGTGCAACTGATAGAGGTCGATCCGGTCGGTCTGCAAGCGCTCCAGGCTGGCATCCAGCGCAGCGACGATGTGCTGGCGGTTGTGCCTGAGCTGGCCGTCGCGGATATGGGTGATGCCATTGCCGGGCCCGGCGACCTTGCTGGCCAGGATCCAGTCGTCGCGATCGCCCTGGGCGCGAAACCAGTTGCCGATGATACGTTCGGTGGCCGCATAGGTTTGCGGGCGTGGTGGCACCGGGTACATTTCGGCGGTGTCGATGAAGTTGATGCCGGCGGCCTTGGCCATGCCGATCTGGGCGAAGGCCTCGTCCTGGGTGTTCTGCTCGCCCCAGGTCATGGTGCCCAGGCACAGGGCGCTGACGTCGAGGTCGGTACGGCCGAGCTTGCGGTAATGCATAGGGAAGGCTCTCTGCAGGTGAAATAAGCCATGAAAGCAGGTTGATATTCCTGGCGCAATCTGGATAATGACCACCCTCTCCGTAGGGCGGAAGTGATGCACCACCCTACCAGGAGGAACCCTGTCGAACATTGGACGCGCCGACCCGAGCCCCCACTTAGCGCCCAATGCGAGGCTGCGCGCTTGCCCTTGGCAAGTTGTGCACTATCCAGTAAGATTCGCCGTCTATTTTTCGCTGGGCGGCCTCTGAGGCTTTAGAGAATGAAAACTTTTACTGCTAAACCGGAAACAGTAAAGCGCGACTGGTACGTAGTTGACGCCGCTGGTCAGACCCTGGGTCGTCTGGCCACCGAAATCGCTCGTCGCCTGCGCGGCAAGCACAAGGCAGAGTACACCCCTCACGTTGACACCGGCGACTACATCGTCGTCATCAACGCCGAGCAAGTACGTGTCACTGGTGCCAAGTCTTCGGACAAGATGTACTACTCCCACTCCGGCTTCCCGGGCGGCATCAAGGAAATCAGCTTCGAGAAGCTGATCGACAAGGCCCCTGAGCGTGTCATCGAGACCGCGGTCAAAGGCATGCTGCCGAAGAACCCGCTGGGTCGCGACATGTACCGCAAGCTGAAAGTGTACGCGGGTGCTGCTCACCCTCACACTGCTCAGCAGCCTCAAGAACTGAAGATCTAACGGGATAGTTCATTATGTCGGCGACTCAAAATTACGGCACTGGCCGTCGCAAGACCGCAACCGCTCGCGTATTCCTGCGTCCGGGTACTGGTAACATCTCCATCAACAACCGTCCTCTGGACACCTTCTTCGGTCGCGAAACCGCCCGCATGGTCGTTCGCCAGCCGCTGGAGCTGACCGAGAGCACTCAGAAGTTCGACATCTACGTCACCGTCGCCGGTGGTGGTGTCAGCGGTCAAGCCGGTGCGATCCGCCACGGCATCACCCGCGCCCTGATGGAGTACGACGAAACCCTGCGTGGCGCCCTGCGTCGTGCTGGCTACGTCACCCGCGACGCTCGTGAAGTCGAGCGTAAGAAAGTGGGTCTGCGTAAAGCGCGTAAGCGTCCTCAGTACTCCAAGCGTTAATACCGCTTCGGCAGTCGAAAAAAGCCCGGTTCCCTGGAACCGGGCTTTTTTTTGCCCGCGATTCCTGCCGCCTGTGCCGGCTGGCGTTTGTCCCATAGACCCAGATCAAGCAAAGCGCCGGTAGTCGGTCCTGGCCGGGCCAATCACCTTGTCAGTGTGTGGTCTTGTTTCCTACCATTGCGACCAATTTTTAGCGCCGCAGACATTACTAATAGACGCCTGTACCAGCAGGCGAGAAAAAGCTGATGGGAGAGGATTCAATGAGCAATGACGGCGTCAACGCAGGCCGGCGCCGCTTCCTCGTCGCTGCCACGTCCGTGGTAGGGGCAGCAGGGGCGGTCGGGGCTGCGGTACCGTTCGTGGGGTCATGGTTCCCGAGCGCCAAGGCCAAGGCCGCCGGGGCGCCGGTGAAGGTGAACATCGCCAAGATCGAACCCGGGCAGCAGATGGTCGCCGAATGGCGCGGCCAGCCCGTGTTCATCGTGCGGCGAACGCCGGAGATCCTCGGTAATCTGCAGAAGGTCGTGGCAGAACTTGCCGATCCCCAGTCCAAGGATTCGGTACAGCCTGCCTATGTGGATCCCCAGATGCGCTCGATCAGGCCCGAGATCCTCATCCTCGTCGGCCTGTGCACCCACCTGGGCTGCTCACCGACCTACCGTCCCGAAGTGGCGCCCGTCGACCTCGGGCCGAAGTGGGTGGGTGGTTACTTCTGTCCCTGCCACGGCTCGCACTACGACCTCGCCGGGCGCGTGTACAAGTCGCAGCCGGCACCGCTCAACCTGCCAGTGCCGCCCCATGCTTACGAGTCGGACGACATCATCGTCATCGGCGTCGATCAGGAGAACGCATGATGAGCAAGTTCATGGAATGGGTGGATGCCCGTTTTCCCGCCACCAAGATGTGGGAAGAACACCTGAGCAAGTACTACGCACCGAAGAATTTCAACTTCCTGTACTTCTTCGGCTCCCTGGCATTGTTGGTGCTGGTCAACCAGATCGTCACCGGCGTGTGGCTGACCATGAGCTTCACGCCGTCGGCCGAAGAGGCCTTCGCGTCGGTCGAAAGCATCATGCGCGACGTCGAGTACGGTTGGATCCTGCGCTACCTGCACTCGACTGGCGCTTCGGCGTTCTTCATCGTGGTGTACCTGCACATGTTCCGTGGCCTGCTCTACGGCTCCTACCAGAAGCCGCGTGAGCTGGTCTGGCTGTTCGGCATGCTGATCTACCTGGCGCTGATGGCCGAGGCCTTCATGGGCTACCTGCTGCCGTGGGGGCAGATGTCGTACTGGGGGGCGCAGGTGATCATCTCGCTATTCGGCGCCATTCCGGTGATCGGTGATGACCTCACCCAGTGGATCCGCGGCGACTATCTGATCTCCGGGATCACCCTCAACCGCTTTTTCGCCCTGCACGTGGTGGCCCTGCCGATCGTCATCCTGGGACTGGTGGTGCTGCACATCCTGGCGCTGCATGAGGTGGGTTCGAACAACCCGGATGGCATCGACATCAAGAAATACAAGGACGAGAACGGTATTCCGCTCGACGGCATTCCTTTCCACCCGTACTACACCGTGAAAGATATCGTCGGGGTAGTGGTGTTCCTTTTCGTGTTCTGCTTCGTGGTGTTCTTCTTCCCGGAAATGGGTGGCTACTTCCTGGAAAAACCCAACTTCGAGCCGGCCAACGCCTTCAAGACACCTGAACACATCGCGCCGGTATGGTACTTCACCCCCTTCTACGCGATCCTGCGCGCGGTGCCCGACAAGTTGTTCGGGGTCATCGCCATGGGCGCTGCCATCGCCGTGCTGTTCGTGCTGCCCTGGCTCGACCGCAGCCCGGTACGCTCCATGCGCTACAAGGGCTGGTTGAGCAAACTGTTCCTGCTGATGTTCTGCGTCGCCTTCATCGTTCTTGGCGTACTCGGTGTGCTCGCACCGACGCCGGGGCGCACACTGCTGGCACAGATATGCACCGCCTTGTATTTCGCCTATTTCTTGCTGATGCCCTTCTACACACGGCTCGAGAACACCAAACCGGTTCCGCAAAGGGTGACTGGCTGATGAAAAAATTGATTGCAGTACTGTTCCTGGCGCTGCTGCCGGCCATCGCCCTGGCCTCGGATCACGGCGTGGAGTTGGACAAGGTCGAGGTCGACCTCACTGACAAGGCCGCGATGCAGGATGGGGCGCGGACCTTCGCCAACTATTGCATGGGCTGCCACAGCGCCAAGTACCAGCGCTACGAGCGGGTGGCCGACGACCTGGGCATCCCCCACGAGGTGATGATGCAGAACCTGGTGTTCACCGGTGCCAAGATCGGCGACCACATGAACATCGGCATGCGCCCGCAAGATGCCAAGGCCTGGTTCGGCGCCGCGCCACCGGATCTGACGCTGGTGGCCCGGGTGCGTGGCAACGACTGGCTCTACAGCTACCTGCGCAGCTTCTACCAGGATCCGTCGCGGCCCTACGGCGTGAACAACAAGGTTTTCCCCAATGTCGGCATGCCCAACGTGCTGGTCGGCCTGCAGGGCAATCAGGTGATCGGCTGCAAGCAGGTGCAGACCGTGACCGATGGCAAGAAGCAGTTCGACCCGCTGACCGGCACGCCGGTGACCCACGAAGACTGCGATCAGCTGACCGTGGAGCCGAAATCCGGTACCCTGACGGCCGAGCAGTTCGACGAGAAGGTCAAGAATCTGGTGACCTTCCTGGCCTATTCGGCCAACCCGGTCAAACTGGAGAGTCAGCGCATCGGTACCTATGTCCTGCTGTACCTGGCTTTCTTCTTCGTATTCGCCTATTTGCTCAAGCGCGAATACTGGAAGGACGTGCATTGATCACGCAGTAGTTGCGGGTAATCGAACGCGCCCTGGCGCGCTGCCATGCACAGGCAAGGCAGCATGCCAGGGCGCGTTCGCATTTTCAGTTTCACAAGCCTACCCCTGCGAGGAGCCGCTACATGGGCGCAACCAACAGGTTAGCCTGCTATTCCGATCCCGCTGATCACTATTGCCATCGCGTGCGGCTGGTGCTGGCCGAAAAAGGTGTGACTGCGCAGATCGTCGACGTCGCCGCCGATCGACTGCCGCCCAGGCTGGTGGAGGTCAACCCCTACGCCAGCGTGCCGACCCTGGTCGATCGAGACCTGGCGCTGTACGAGCCGACCGTGGTCATGGAGTACCTGGAAGAGCGTTATCCCCATCCGCCGCTGATGCCGGTCTACCCGGTGGCGCGGGGCAACAGCCGGCTGCTGATGCACCGCATTCAGCGCGACTGGTGCGCGCTGGCCGATGTGATCCTCGACCCACGAGCGAGCGAGGCCGCGCGCAGCGAGGCGCGTAAATCGCTGCGTGAAAGTCTTACCGGCGTGTCGCCGCTGTTCGGCGAGTTCGCCTGTTTCATGAGTGAGGAGCAAAGCCTGGTCGACTGCTGTCTACTGCCCATACTCTGGCGTTTGCCTGTACTGGGTATCGAATTGCCGCGGCAGGCCAAGCCGCTGCTCGACTACATGGAGCGACAGTTCGCCCGCGAGCCTTTCCAGGCGAGCCTGTCCGCTACCGAACGTGAAATGCGCAAGCTTTAAGGAGCCGTTGATGAACTCCAGTCGCCCCTATCTGGTAAGAGCACTGTACGAGTGGATCGTCGACAACGATTGCACCCCCCACATGCTGGTCAATGCCGAGTACCCGGCCGTCCAGGTACCGCAAGGTTTCGCCAGTGACGGTCAGATCGTGCTGAACATCTCGCCCAGCGCCGTGCGCAACCTGCACATGGACAATGATGCCGTGAGCTTCGAGGGGCGTTTCGGCGGCGTGGCCCACACTCTGCACGTGCCGAGCGGCGCGATCCTGGGTATCTACGCCCGTGAGAATGGCCAGGGCATGGTGTTCGAGCTGGAGCCTTCGCTGATCGAAGACGACGCCACCGAGCTGGACGATGGCCTGGAGCCTGATGACGACGGCTCGCCGCAAGGGGGTGGGCAGCCCCCGCGTCCCAGCGGCCGGCCAAGCCTGAAGGTGGTCAAGTAACGAAAAAGGCGATCCAAGTGGATCGCCTTTTTCATTCACACCAGGATCACAGGTCCTTGATGGTGCGGACCTGATCCTTGTTGATGCGGGTCGGCTTGCCATCGAGCTGCTTGAACTCGTAGAAGCCCGAATCGTCGTCGAACTTGGGCTTGTCGAGGGTCTGCAGTTCGCGACCGTCGTTGAGGGTGATCACGCTCGGGGTCGAGCAACCGGCCAGGGCGGCGAAACCAGCGATGGCGATGAGGGACAGCAGAGACTTCTTCATGGCGTTTCCTGAATGGTCAGAAGCGAGACGGTGTGGCGTGCGCACTCAGGTGCAGGCACCTGGGATGTCAGTCGATGTATTCGAACAACTTGACGATCTTCTGCACACCCGACACACCTTGTACCACATTGGTGGCCGCGTTGGCTTGCTGCTGGGTCACGAGGCCCAGCAGGTAGACGATACCGTTTTCGGTGATGACCTTGATGCGCGAGCTGGGCACGTTCTGGTCGCCGATCATCTGGGTCTTGATCTTGGTGGTCAGCCAGGCGTCGTTGTTGCGCGCCAGGATCGAAGAGGGCGGCATCACCTGCAATTCGTTGTGCACTTTCTTCACGCGCTGCACCTGACCGGCAGTCTGCTCGGCCAGGGTCTTGAGTTCGGCGCGCGGCACTTGTCCTGCCAGCAGCACGATACCGTTGTAGCTGCTGACGACGACGTGCGAGCCGTTGTCCAGGTCAGGGTTGGCCTTGGCCACGTTGACCGATACCTTGGTTTCGATCAGCGAGTCGTCGATCTTGCTGCCGAGGGTACGGGTGCCGCGGTCATCCTCGATGGGCGAATTGCGAGTCTCGTTGAGAACCGAGCTGCAGCCGGAGATACCGAGGCACAGGGTCAGGGCCATCAGGCCGAGGCGCTTGGGGATCATTCTTCACTCCCGAACAGTTGGCTGTCGATCAGATCGCACAGGCAATGGATCGCCAGCAGGTGGACTTCCTGGATACGCGCAGTGACCGTGGAGGGAACGCGGATTTCCACGTCCTCGGGCAGCAGCAGGGAAGCCATCCCGCCGCCGTCACGTCCGGTCAGTGCTACGACAATCATTTCGCGATCATGTGCCGCCTGGATCGCCTGGATCACGTTGGCCGAGTTGCCGCTGGTGGAGATCGCCAGCAGTACATCGCCTGGCTGGCCGAGGGCGCGGATCTGCTTGGAGAAGACTTCGTTGTAGCTGTAGTCATTGGCGATCGAGGTCAGCGTCGAGCTGTCGGTGGTCAAGGCGATGGCTGGCAGGCTCGGGCGCTCGCGCTCGAAGCGGTTGAGCAGCTCCGAGGAAAAGTGCTGGGCATCGCCCGCCGAGCCACCGTTGCCACAGGCGAGCATCTTGCCCTCGTTGAGCATCGCATTGACCATGACCAGGCTGGCCTGCTCGATGTACGGTGCCAGGATGTCCATTGCCTGTTGCTTGGTATCGATGCTGGCCTGGAACAGCCGGCGGATTCGGGATTGCATGTCCATCTGGTGTGACCTTAAGTGCGGCGGAGGCCTGCGCTACGCGCAACAGGGGCCGGCCCGCGAAACATAGAGCGAAGAAATCGGAATGGGTTCAGCATTCGAAGGCGTTTTTCAGCCACAGAAGCGGCCGACCTGCGTGATGACTGCCCTGCAATGCGACCACATCGAAGCGGCAGGGGCATTGGGCCCAGCGTGACTGTCGCTGCAGGAACAGGGTGGCGGCCAGGGCCAGGCGTTTCTGCTTGCGCCCGTCGATACTTTCCAGTGCGCCACCGTAGTCTGCGTGCAGGCGGTAGCGGACTTCGACGAATACTACTGTATCGGCGTCGAGCATGACCAGATCAAGCTCGCCTCCCTTGCACCGCCAGTTACGCTCGATCAGCGTCAGCCCCTGGCCCTGGAGATAGGCCAGGGCCTGGTTTTCAGCTGCTGCACCGGCGCTGGCCGGCGAAGCGTCGGGCATCAGCGCGGGGTGTCTGGCAGGCGCTTGACCTGGCCGCCGGAGAACTCCGCCCACGGCAGTTGCCGCTCTACACGCTGATTGGCATTGATGCTCAGGCTGCCGGACAGGCCTTGCAGGCGGTTGTCCGGCAGGGCCTTGAGCTGGCCCAGGCGTGGCGCGAGGTTGTAGGCGTCGACGCCCATGGCATAGAGGCGACCCAGGCTACCGCCTGCTTGAGGCCACTGCTGCACCACCTGCTGACGCAGGCTGTTGCTGGTATCCAGCAACCAGGGTGTTTCGCAGAAGCGGATGCCGTTCATGTCGTTGTACTGGTTGACGTCACCGCTGGCGCTGTACAGGTTGGAGGTGGCGTAGACCGGCACGTCGCCGGCGTATTGGAAGTTCAGCGTGGGCTTGATCTGTTGCGCCTGTTGCGGCGTGGCGGCCAGGAAGATGAAATCGATGTCCTGGCGACGCGAAGGCTGGGCGGCGATGTTGCCGCCTACCGTGCTTTGCAGGCTCTTGGCACGACCTTCGCTCTGGCGCAGCTGGAAGAGGTCGGCGATCTGCTGGGCCAGGGCGACCGGCTGGGCGATGCGCTCGGCGGCGAGCAGCGAGCCGCCGTTACCTTCCCAGTCCTGGCGGAAGGCTGCCAGCACGCGGTCGCCCCATTCGCCACTGGGCACCAGCGCCACGGCGCGCACCATGCCGTCTGCGCGGGCGCGACGGGCTACTTCCCGGGCCTCGTCCTCGGCGGCCAGGCCGAACTGGAAGAGCTGCGGTGCGGATTTCTGTCCGGCGTCGGCGTAGTTCAGCGCGAGCGTGGTGATGGGCAACTGTGGATAGTCGCCGAGTTTTTTCACCAGGGGCTTTTCCAGCGGGCCAATGACCAGCTGCGCGCCGGCCGCCTGGGCCTGGCGGTAGAAGTCGTCCAGGGAGGTCAGGCGCGAACTGTCGAACACCTGGATCGCTGGTACCGGCTGGCCGGACTGCTGAGCTTGCAGATGAGCGGCCATGAAACCATCACGCAATGCCCGAGCGACCCCGGCCAGAGGGCCTTCCTGGGGCAGCAGCAGGGCGATCTTGGTCAGCGGTTGGCTGGCCAGTTGCTTGAGCTTGACCAGGGCATCGGGCAGTTGCCTGGCCGCTGGATGATCGGGGTGCTGCTGGCGCCAGGTGTCGATCGCCGCCTGCTGCTGTTCCAGCGTGCCGGCACTTTTCACCGCCTGGGCCAGGCTGGTCCAGCCGGCCAGCGTCGCGTCGGTGCTCGGCTGCTGCAGCTGCTCGGCGGGCAACGAGGCGACCAGGGACCAGATGGCGTCATTGTTCTTCGCCGCCTGTTCGCCGCTCAGCAAGGGCGCCAGCAGGACGCGTTGCTGCGCCGCAGGCAGGGCCTGGCCATCGGCTTCCAGTGCGGCCGCGTGCACGCTGTAGGTGCGCACCTGTTGCGCCTCGGGCAGTTCGCCCACGTGCTGCAAGCTCGGATGGCTCAGCGCGGTCAGGGCTGCCTTGGGCTGGTTGCGGCTCATGGCCAGCTCGGCGCTCAGGGTACTGGCGAAGATCTGCTGGGCAGGCTTGAGGCCGTCCAGCGGTACTTGTTCGAGGATGCGTGCGGCGCGCGGGAAGTCCTTCTGGTGGTAGGCCAGGTCGGCGGCGCTCAGGCGCAGCAGGGCAGCGTCCTCGGCGGACTTGCTCGATGCGGCCTTCTCGAGCAGTTGCTCGATGCTGGCGTCCGGGGTGCGCGGCAGCTCGCCCAGGCTGGATGAGGGCGAGCTGGCGCAGGCTGCCAGCAAGGCAGCGAGACATAAGGCTGGGAGCAGCCGCAGGCAGGCGATCATGTAAGGGTCCTGTCACTCGATCAAGTTGGTGGGCGATTGTACCCAAGCGGTGGCCGGGGTGCGATGTCGCTGACGGAGAAGCTTCACTATAGGTCGCCTGGCGCGATCCGAGTTCGAAGTTGTTTGCGCGTTGTTACCCAGGCTCGCGTTACAATGGCGCCTTCGATTGGCAAGGCAGGTGTGCGCAGTGACGGATGTTGCAGGGGTTTCACAATCTACGGCGGGTACGCTCTATGTCGTGGCCACGCCCATCGGCAATCTCGACGACATGAGCGCGCGGGCGCTCAAGGTGCTGGCCGGGGTCGCGCTGATCGCCGCCGAAGATACCCGCCACTCCGTACGCCTGCTGCAGCATTTCGGCATCGACACGCCCCTGGCCGCCTGCCATGAGCACAACGAGCGCGACGAGGGCAGCCGCTTCATTACCCGGCTGCTGGCCGGCGACGACGTGGCGCTGGTGTCCGACGCCGGCACGCCGCTGATCTCCGACCCTGGCTATCACCTGGTGCGTCAGGCGCGCGCTGCCGGGGTCAGGGTCGTGCCAGTGCCGGGTGCCTGCGCGCTGATCGCAGCCCTGTCGGCGGCAGGGCTGCCCTCCGACCGCTTCATCTTCGAGGGCTTTCTTCCGGCCAAGACCGCCGGGCGACGGGCTCGGCTCGAGCAGGTGAAGGAGGAGCCGCGAACCCTGATCTTCTATGAAGCCCCGCACCGCATCCTGGAGTGCCTGCAGGACATGCAGGCGGTGTTCGGTGACGAGCGTCCGGCGCTGCTCGGGCGCGAGCTGACCAAGGCCTTCGAAACGCTCAAGGGGCTGCCACTGGGTGAGCTGCGCGAGTTCGTCGCCGCCGATCCCAATCAGCAGCGCGGCGAGTGCGTGGTGCTGGTGGCGGGCTGGACGGCGCCCGCGGGCGAGCAGGCTGTCAGCTCTGAAGCGCTACGCGTGCTGGACCTGCTGCTGGCGGAACTGCCACTCAAGCGTGCAGCGGCCCTGGCGGCTGAAATCACCGGGGTGCGTAAGAACATTCTTTATCAGGCAGCCCTGGATAAACAGAAAAACCACTAATGGCACCCTGATATTGTTGAACACGGTGCTTGTTCTCGGGCCCTCCTGCCGTTACCCTTGTCGGCGGAGAGTCGATCGGACAGTCGCTGCCTGCTTTTGTTCCGCAAAAGTTGGGGGGAGGAAAGTCCGGGCTCCGCAGGGCAGAGTGCCAGGTAACCCCTGGGAGGCGCGAGCCTACGGAAAGTGCCACAGAAAACAACCGCCTAAGCACTTCGGTGCCGGTAAGGGTGAAAAGGTGCGGTAAGAGCGCACCGCACGACTGGCAACAGTTCGTGGCTAGGTAAACCCCACTCGGAGCAAGACCAAATAGGGTTCCATACGGCGTGGCCCGCGTCGGAACCGGGTAGGTTGCTAGAGGCGTCCAGTGATGGCCGTCGTAGAGGAATGACTGTCCTCGACAAAACCCGGCTTACAGATCGACTCTCCACCTCCCTCCCTCTGCTGCAATCGATAGCAGATCTCACTTGGTAATGCCGAAAAGATCTTAATCTTCATAAATTACTTTAAGTTCACGCCCTATCCATTTGAGTGCGCGCGACTTTTTCCGTCAATTTAGTCCCGTGGCAGCCTTTCCCCCTTCCTTTGTTGCGCTAAATCTCGGTCCTGTAAGGGTTTTCCTTATGAACGTGCCTTGACGGTGCAGCGGGCGGATTCCTATAGTGTGCGCAAGTGGCAGAAAGTGGGATGAAGTGGGTTTTCTGTCTACAAAACGATAACATTGTGGGGAATCGCAGCCGTGTTTCGCGGAGCCAACGCCGTCAGCCTCGATGCCAAGGGCCGTCTCGCCATGCCGAGCCGGTACCGTGACGAGCTCGATTCGCGTTGCAACGGCCAGCTCATCGTGACCATCGACGCTGTAGATCCCTGCTTGTGCGTGTATCCGCTGGATGAATGGGAGCAGATAGAAGCCAAGCTGCGTGCCTTGCCCTCGTTGCGTGAAGAGAACCGTCGCCTGCAGCGTCTGCTGATCGGCAATGCGGTGGACCTGGAGCTCGATGGCAGCGGTCGCTTCCTGGTGCCGCCGCGCCTGCGCGAATACGCCCGGCTGGACAAGAAGGCGATGCTGGTGGGGCAACTGAACAAATTCCAGCTGTGGGACGAGGATGCCTGGAACGTGGTTTCGGCAGCCGACCTTGCAGCTATCCAACAACCGGGTGCCATGCCCGATGAACTGCGTGACCTGATCCTGTGACCATAGATAGCGGCTTCAACCACATCACCGTCCTGCTCGACGAAGCTGTCGAGGCGCTCGCCTTGCGCGCCGACGGTTGCTATCTGGACGGCACGTTCGGGCGCGGCGGTCACAGCCGCCTGATCCTCCAGAAGCTCGGGCCCCAGGGGCGGCTACTGGGCTTCGACAAGGACCCACAAGCGATTGCCACGGGGCAAGCGCTGGCGGCCGAAGACGGCCGCTTTGTCATTGTGCAGCGCAGCTTCGCCGAACTGGACGAGGAGGTTCGACGCCGCGACTTGCACGGCAAGGTCGCCGGCGTGCTGCTCGACCTGGGCGTTTCATCGCCCCAGCTGGACGATCCCGAACGCGGCTTCAGCTTCCTCAACGATGGCCCGCTGGACATGCGCATGAACCCTGAACAGGGCATCAGCGCAGCCGAATTCGTCGCCACCGCAGCTGAAGACGAGATCGCCCGGGTGTTCAAGGAATACGGTGAAGAGCGTTTCGCCAAGCGCATGGCGCGCGCGGTGGTGCTGCGTCGCGAACAGCAACCGTTCACGCGTACCGCCGACCTGGCCGAAGTGCTGAAGGTCGCCAACCCGGCCTGGGAAAAAGGCAAGAACCCCGCTACCCGTGCATTCCAGGGGTTGCGCATTCACGTCAACAACGAGCTGGGCGACCTCGAAGCGGGTCTGCAGGCTGCGCTCGAGGCCCTGGAGGTCGGTGGCCGCCTGGTGGTGATCAGCTTCCATTCCCTCGAAGACCGTATCGTCAAGCTGTTCATGCGCAAGCTGGTCAAGGGCGAAGCGGACAACCTGCCGCGCAACCTGCCGGTTCAGCACAAGGTCTTCGAACCGAAGATCCGCCTGATCGGCAAGGCGCAGTTCGCTTCCGAAGCCGAACTCAAGGCCAACCCGCGGGCGCGCAGCGCCGTGATGCGCGTGGCGGAGAAGTTGCGGTGAGTCGCCTGTTCGCCAAGCCGCTGCCCGGCGGCAGCTTCATCATGCTATTGCTGTTCATTGGCGTGCTGGGCTCGGCCATCGCCGTGTCCTATAGCGCACACTGGAACCGCCAGTTGCTCAACACCCTGTACAACGAGCTCAACGAGCGCGACAAGGCCCAGGCCGAGTGGGGCCGGCTGATTCTCGAGCAGAGCACCTGGACTGCCCACAGCCGTATCGAAAGCCTGGCCTCCGGCCAACTCAAGATGCGTGTGCCAAACGCCGACGAAGTGCGGATGGTGACGCCATGATGAAACTCGAGGGCGCACTGTATCCCTGGCGCTTCCGGGTCGTGGTCGGCTTGCTGGCGCTGATGGTCGGTGCCATCAGCTGGCGGATCATCGACCTGCAGGTGGTCGATCGTGACTTCCTCAAAGGGCAAGGCGATGCCCGCAGCCTGCGTCACATCCCTATTCCTGCTCACCGTGGCCTGATCACCGACCGCAATGGCGAGCCTCTGGCGGTGAGTACGCCGGTCACCACCCTGTGGGCGAACCCCAAGGAAATGCAGGCCTCCAAGGAGCGCTGGCCGCAGTTGGCCGCGGTGCTCGGACAGAACCCGCAGCAGTTGATCGAGCGCCTCACCCAGCAGGCCAACAAGGAATTCATCTACCTGGTCCGCGGCCTCACGCCCGAACAGGGCCAGCAGGTACTGGACCTGAAGGTGCCCGGCGTCTACGGGCTGGAGGAATTCCGCCGCTTCTATCCGGCCGGTGACGTCACCGCGCACATGGTCGGCTTCACCGACCTGGACGACCACGGTCGCGAGGGCGTGGAGCTGGCCTATGACGAATGGCTGGCCGGGGTGCCCGGCAAACGGCAGGTGATCAAGGACCGCCGCGGGCGACTGATCAAGGACATCCAGGTCACCAAGAACGCCAAGGCCGGCAAGACCTTGGCGTTGTCGATCGACCTGCGCCTGCAGTACCTGGCCACCCGCGAGCTGCGCAACGCCATCGCCGAGCAGGACGCCAAGGCCGGTAGCCTGGTGATCATGGACGTGAAGACCGGCGAAGTCCTGGCCATGGTCAACCAGCCTACCTACAACCCCAACAACCGCCGCAGCATGTTCCCGGCCGCCATGCGCAACCGGGCGATCATCGACGTGTTCGAGCCAGGTTCCACGGTCAAGCCGATTTCCATGAGCGCCGCACTGGAAAGCGGGCGCTGGAAACCTACCGACAAGGTAGAAGTGTATCCGGGCAGCCTGCAGATCGGTCGCTACACCATCAAGGACGTGTCCAAGAGCGAAGGGCCGATCCTCGACCTCACCGGTATCCTGATCAACTCCAGTAACGTCGGCATGAGCAAGATCGCCTTCGATATCGGCGGCGAAGCCATCTATCGGGTCATGTCGCAGGTCGGGCTCGGCCAGTACACCGGCCTGGGCTTTCCCGGCGAGCGCGTCGGCAACCTGCCCAACCACCGTGAGTGGCGCAAGGCCGAAACCGCGACGCTGTCCTATGGCTACGGCGTGTCGGTCACCGCCTTGCAACTGGTGCACGCCTACGCCGCGCTGGCCAACGACGGCAAGATGGTGCCGCTGTCGATCCTCAAGGTCGACAAGCAGCCCGAAACCGTCCAGGCCATCCCGCGCGACACGGCCAAGACCGTTCAAAGCATGTTGCAGCAAGTGATCGAAGCGCCCCGCGGCGTCTTCCGTGCCCAGGTGCCGTTCTACCACGTGGCCGGCAAGTCCGGTACCGCGCGCAAGGCCACGGTCGGCTCCAAGGGCTATACCGAGAACGCCTACCGCTCGCTGTTCGCCGGCTTCGGTCCGATGAGCGATCCACGCTACGCGATCGTGGTGGTCATCGACGAACCGGGCAAGGGCGGCTACTTCGGCGGTCTGGTCTCCGCGCCGGTGTTCAGCAAGGTCATGTCCGGCACTCTGCGGCTGATGAACGTGCCGCCAGACAATCTGCCGCCGGCCAATGCGCAGCAGGCCAGCGCAGCATCCGCCAAGGGAGGGCGCGGCTGATGACCATGCCATTGAGCAAACTGTTCGCCCACGCCAGCCGCGATCCGCTGATTCGTGAAATCACCCTGGACAGCCGCCGGGTGCGCCCGGGCGACCTGTTCCTGGCGGTGCCCGGCGCGCAGGTCGATGGGCGTGGCCACATCGCCGATGCACTGGCCCGTGGCGCGGCAGCCGTGGCCTACGAAGAGCAGGGCGCGACCGTGTTGCCGCTGACCGACGTGCCACTGATTCCGGTCAAGGGACTGATCGCGCAACTGTCCTCCATCGCCGGTCGCTTCTATGGCGAGCCGAGCCGACAGCTCGACCTGATCGGCGTGACGGGCACCAACGGCAAGACCAGCGTGACCCAGTTGCTGGCCCAGGCCCTGGACCTTCTGGGTCGGCGCTGTGGCCTGATCGGCACGCTGGGCACCGGTTTTCATGGCGAATTGCAGAGCGGCCGGCTGACCACGCCGGACCCGATCGCCGTGCAGTCGACCTTGAACGATCTCAAGCACGCCGGTGCCAAGGCGGTGGCCATGGAGGTGTCTTCCCACGCCCTCGAACAAGGCCGTGTCGCGGCCCTGGCATTCGACATCGCAGTCATGACCAACCTGTCCCGCGATCACCTGGACTATCACGGCAGCATGCAGGCTTACGAAGCGGCCAAGGCCAAGCTGTTCGCCTGGCCCGGGCTGCGCTGCCAGGTGGTCAACCTGGACGATGGGTTCGGTCGGCGACTGGCCGAAACCTATGCCCTGCGGCCGGCTGGCGATCATATCGAAACGCGTTTGCTCAGCTACAGCCTGGACGACCAGGATGCTTCGTTGTATTGCCGCGAGGCGCATTTCGATGATGAAGGCGTGCGTGCCATCCTGGTCACCGCACAAGGCGAGCGCACCCTGCGCAGCCGCCTGCTGGGCCGATTCAACCTGAGCAATGTGCTCGCTGCGGTCGCCGCGCTGATCGCCCTCGAATACCCGCTGGACGACATCCTCAAGGTGGTCCCGCAACTGCAAGGGCCGGTGGGTCGCATGCAGCGCCTTGGCGGTGGTGACAAGCCGCTGGTGGTGGTGGACTACGCCCATACCCCGGATGCCCTGGAGCAGGTGCTGCAAGCGCTGCGCCCCCACGTACAAGGTCGCCTGTTGTGCCTGTTCGGCTGTGGCGGTGATCGCGACCGTGGCAAGCGTCCGCTGATGGCCGAAGTGGCCGAGCGCCTGGCCGACGGGGTCTGGGTCACCGACGACAATCCGCGTAGCGAAGATCCGCTGCGCATTTTCGACGATATCCGCCCAGGCCTGGGCAATCCTGACCGCGTCGCGTTCGTCGCCGGCCGTGGCCAGGCCATTGCGCAACTGATCGCCACGGCTGCGGCCGACGACGTGATCGTGTTGGCCGGCAAGGGGCACGAGGATTATCAGGAAATCAACGGCGAGCGTCTGGCGTTCTCCGACCTGCTCGAAGCCGAAAAGGCGCTGTCCGCCTGGGAGGCTGCACATGCTTGAACCGATGACGCTCGATCAACTGACGACAACGCTGGACGCTCGCCTGGTCGGTGCCGACGCGACCTTCACCGGGGTCAGCATCGACAGCCGCAGCGTAGCGGCCGGACAATTGTTCGTGGCCCTGACCGGCCCGCGCTTCGATGGTCACGACTACCTGGCCGACGTACAGGCCAAGGGTGCGGTGGCTGCACTGGTGGAGCGCGAAGTGGCCGACAGCGATCTGCCGCAACTGCTGGTCGCCGACTGCCGGGTCGCCCTGGGCCAGCTCGGCGCGCTGAATCGCCGCGCGTTCGACAAGCCGGTGATCGCCATCACCGGCTCCAGCGGCAAGACCACGGTCAAGGAAATGCTCGCCTGCATCCTGCGCACGCGGGGGCCGGTACATGCCACCCGCGGCAACCTCAACAATGACCTGGGCGCGCCGCTGACCCTGCTGGAAATCGCGGCGCAGCACACGGCGGCGGTCATCGAGCTGGGCGCTTCGCGTCTCGGCGAGATTCGCTACACCGTGGGTCTCACCCGCCCCGACGTGGTCATTCTCAACAATGCAGGGACCGCCCATGTGGGCGAGTTCGGCGGGCCGGAAAAGATCGTCGAGGCCAAGGGCGAGATTCTCGAAGGCCTGGGCCAGGGCGGCGTCGCCGTGCTGAACCTGGACGACAAGGCGTTTCCGATCTGGCAGGCCCGTGCGGGCGATCATGCGGTACTGAGTTTCGCACCCGCCGATCGACGTGCCGATTTCCACGCCAGCGAAGTCGGACGCGATGAGCGCGGTTGCCCCTCGTTCACCCTGCATGGGCCGAGCGGCAGTGTCGCCGTGCAGTTGAATCTGCTGGGCGCGCACAACGTCGGCAATGCCCTGGCGGCGGCCGCCGCTGCCCATGCCGTGGGTATCAGCCTGCCGGGCATCGCGGCCGGGCTGGCAGCGGTGCAACCGGTCAAAGGCCGTTCCGTGGCGCAATTGGCCGCCAGCGGCGCCCGGGTGATCGACGACACCTACAACGCCAATCCCACCTCGGTGTGTGCGGCGATCGATATCCTCGCCGGTTTCGCCGGGCGTACCGTTTTGGTGCTCGGAGACATCGGCGAACTGGGCCAGTGGGCCGAGCAGGGGCACCGGCAGGTGGGCGAATACGCCCGCGGCAAGGTCGACGCCCTCTACGCCACCGGCAGCAACATGGCCCACGCGGTACAGGCCTTCGGCGGCAACGGTCGCCATTTCGCTACTCAAGCCGAGCTGATCGACGCCGTCCAGGTCGAGTCCACCGGCGATACCACTATCTTGATCAAGGGCTCGCGCAGCGCTGCGATGGAACATGTCGTGGCTGCACTGTGCGAGACCAGCGGGGAGAAACATTAATGCTGCTGCTGTTGGCCGAATATCTGCAACAGTTCTACAAGGGCTTCGCGGTCTTCCAGTACCTGTCCCTGCGCGGGATCCTCGGGGTGCTGACTGCGCTGTCCCTGGCGCTGTGGCTGGGGCCGTGGATGATTCGCACCTTGCAGGTTCGCCAGATCGGTCAGGCCGTGCGCAATGACGGTCCGCAATCGCACCTGTCCAAGTCCGGCACACCGACCATGGGCGGCGCGCTGATCCTTTCCGCCATCACCATCAGTACGCTGCTGTGGGCCGACCTGACCAATCGTTACGTCTGGGTGGTGATGATCGTCACCTTGCTGTTCGGGGCCATCGGCTGGGTCGACGACTACCGCAAGGTGATCGAAAAGAACTCGCGCGGCCTGCCCAGCCGCTGGAAATACTTCTGGCAGTCGGTGTTCGGCCTGGGCGCGGCGGTGTTCCTGTACATGACCGCGCCGACCAGTGTCGAGACCACGCTGATCGTGCCGTTCCTGAAGGACTTCACCATCCCGCTGGGCGTGGGCTTCGTGATCCTCACCTATTTCGTCATCGTCGGCTCCAGCAACGCCGTCAACCTCACCGACGGGCTCGACGGCCTGGCGATCATGCCCACGGTGATGGTCGGCGGTGCGCTGGGCATCTTCTGCTACCTGTCCGGCAACGTGAAGTTCGCCGAATACCTGTTGATTCCCTATGTACCCGGCTCGGGCGAACTGATCGTGTTCTGCGGTGCGCTGATCGGCGCCGGCCTGGGCTTTCTGTGGTTCAACACCTACCCGGCGCAGGTGTTCATGGGCGACGTCGGCGCACTGGCACTGGGTGCGGCGCTGGGCACCATCGCGGTCATCGTGCGCCAGGAGATCGTGCTGTTCATCATGGGCGGGGTGTTCGTCATGGAAACCCTGTCGGTGGTGATTCAGGTCGCCTCCTTCAAGCTGACCGGCAAGCGCGTGTTCCGCATGGCGCCGATCCATCACCACTTCGAACTCAAGGGCTGGCCCGAGCCGCGGGTGATCGTCCGCTTCTGGATCATCACCGTGATCCTGGTGCTGATCGGCCTTGCCACCCTGAAACTGAGGTAACGAGCGTGTCACTGATCGCTTCCGACCAATTCCGCATCGTTGTCGGCCTCGGCAAGAGCGGCATGTCCCTGGTTCGCTTCCTGGCGAGCCGGGGCATCGCCTTCGCGGTCGCCGACACGCGCGAGCAGCCGCCGGAGCTGGACACCTTGCGCCGTGACTACCCGCAGGTCGAAGTGCGTTGTGGCGAGCTGGACGTCGACTTCCTGTGCCGCGCCAGCGAACTGTACGTGAGCCCGGGCCTGGCCTTGGCCACGCCGGCCCTGCAGCAGGCTGCGGCGCGCGGTGTGAAACTGTCCGGCGACATCGAGGTGTTCGCCCGCCATGCCAAGGCACCGATCATCGCCATCAGCGGCTCCAACGCCAAGAGCACCGTCACCACCTTGGTCGGTGAAATGGCCGCCAAGGCCGGCAAGCGCGTGGCGGTGGGCGGCAACCTGGGCACCCCGGCGCTGGACCTGCTGGACGAGACGGTCGAGCTGTACGTGCTGGAGCTGTCGAGCTTCCAGCTGGAAACCACCGACCAGCTCGATGCCGAAGTGGCCACCGTGCTCAACATCAGTGAAGACCACATGGATCGCTACAGCGGTCTGCCGGCCTATCACCTGGCCAAGCACCGCATCTTCCGCGGCGCCCGTCAGGTGGTGGTGAACCGCCAGGATGCCTTGAGCCGGCCACTGCCGGTCGAGGGGCGCCCGACCTGGAGCTTCGGCCTCAACGCGCCGGACTTCAAAGCCTTCGGCCTGCGCGAGGTGAACGGCGAGAAATGCCTGGCCTTCGAGTTCCAGGCGCTCATGCCGGTGCGTGAACTGAAGATCCGCGGCGCCCACAACCAGAGCAACGCGCTGGCGGCGCTGGCACTGGGTCATGCCGTCGGCTTGCCGTTCGCGCCCATGCTCGACGCCCTGCGCGCCTTCGGCGGCCTGGCGCATCGCTGCCAATGGGTGCGCGAGCTGCGTGGGGTGAACTGGTACGACGATTCCAAGGCCACCAACGTCGGTGCCGCGCTGGCGGCCATCGAAGGCCTGGGGGCCGACATCGAAGGCCAGCTGGTGCTGATCGCCGGCGGTGACGGCAAGGGTGCGGATTTCGCCGCGCTGCGCGAGCCGGTCGGCGCGCATTGCCGCGCCGTGGTGCTGCTGGGCCGCGATGCCCAGCGCCTGAGCGACACGCTGCAAGGCGCCGTGCCGCTGGTGCATGCCGCGACGTTGGATGAGGCGGTTCAGCGCTGCGCCGAACTGGCCGAGCCAGGCGATGCGGTCTTGCTGTCGCCGGCCTGTGCGAGCCTGGACATGTTCAGGAACTTCGAGGAGCGCGGGCGGCTGTTCGCCCAGGCAGCGGAGGCACTGGCATGATCTTCGGTATCGTCAAACCCTATCCGTCACCGCTGATCAGCGGTCGCGGCATCGATCTGGACTTCCCGCTGCTGGCCGGCTGCCTGGCCCTGCTGGGCCTGGGGCTGGTGATGATCACCTCGGCCTCCTCGGAAGTGGCGGCGGTGCAGTCGGGCAATCCGCTTTACCACATGATTCGCCACCTGGTGTACGTCGCCCTGGGCCTTGGGGCCTGCGGCGTGACCATGATGGTGCCGATCGCCACCTGGCAGCGCATGGGCTTCATGATGCTGATCGGCGCCTTCGGCCTGCTGGTGCTGGTACTGGTGCCGGGCATCGGGCGTGAAGTGAACGGCTCGATGCGCTGGATCGGCTTCAGCTTCTTCAACGTCCAGCCTTCGGAAATCGCCAAGGTGTTCGTGGTGATCTACCTGGCCGGCTATCTGGTGCGACGGCAGACCGAGGTGCGCGAGAGCTGGATGGGCTTCTTCAAGCCGTTCATCGTGCTGCTGCCGATGGCCGGGCTGCTGCTGATGGAGCCCGACTTCGGCGCCACCGTGGTGATGATGGGCGCCGCTGCCGCCATGCTGTTCCTGGGTGGGGTCGGGCTGTTCCGCTTCTCGCTCATGGTGGTGCTGGCGGTGGTGGCGGTGTTCGTGCTGGTTCAGGCGCAGCCTTATCGGATGGCGCGACTGATCACCTTCACCGACCCCTGGTCCGACCAGTTCGGCTCGGGCTACCAGCTCACCCAGGCGCTGATCGCCTTCGGTCGCGGCGAGTGGCTTGGGGTGGGCCTGGGCAACAGCGTGCAGAAGCAGTTCTACCTGCCCGAGGCGCACACCGACTTCGTGTTCTCGGTGCTGGCCGAAGAACTGGGCGTGGTGGGCTCGCTGTGCACCGTGGCGCTGTTCGTCTTCGTCACCATCCGCGCCTTGTACATCGGCCTGTGGGCCGAGAAGGCCAAGCAGTTCTTCGCCGCCTACATGGCGTTTGGCCTCGCGTTTCTGTGGATCGGCCAGTTCCTCATCAATATCGGAGTGAACGTCGGTCTGTTACCGACCAAGGGCCTGACCTTGCCGTTCCTCAGTTACGGCGGCAGCTCCCTGGTGATCTGCTGTGCCTGCGTGGGGCTGTTGCTGCGCATCGAATGGGAGAGTCGCACGCACCTGGGCAGCGAGGAGCACGAATTCAAGGAAAGCGATTTTGCCGAGGAGACCAGTCATGGGCGCTGACGGCAGGAACGTGCTGATCATGGCGGGCGGTACCGGTGGCCACGTGTTCCCCGCGTTGGCCTGCGCGCGCGAGTTCCAGGCCCGTGGCTACACCGTGCACTGGTTGGGCACGCCTCGCGGCATCGAGAACGAACTGGTGCCCCAGGCCGGCTTGAAGTTGCACCTGATCCAGGTCAGCGGACTGCGCGGCAAGGGCAAGCTGTCCTTGCTCAAGGCGCCCTTCACCCTGATGAAGGCCGTGATGCAGGCGCGGCGCATCATCCGCGCGCTCGAGCCGGTGTGCGTGCTCGGTTTCGGCGGCTACGTCACCGGCCCTGGCGGTGTGGCTGCGCGACTGTGCGGCGTGCCCCTGGTGATCCACGAGCAGAACGCCCGCGCCGGCACTGCCAACCGCCTGTTGCTGCCCTTGGCTGCGCGGGTCTGCGAGGCATTCCCGGATACCTTCGCCGCCAGCGAGAAACGCCGCACCACCGGCAACCCGGTACGCGGCGAACTGTTCCTGGAGATGTCTCGCGCGCCCCTGACCAACCGCCGTGCGCGCCTTCTGGTGCTCGGCGGTAGCCTGGGCGCGGAACCCTTGAACAAATTGTTGCCTAAGGCCCTGTCCGATGTGGCCGAGTCGCTGCGCCCCGAGGTGTTCCACCAGGCTGGCAGGCAACATGCCGAGGTCACTGCCCAGCGCTATCGCGAGGCCGGGATCGAGGCGCAGGTCGAGCCCTTCATCAAGGACATGGCCCACGCCTATGGCTGGGCCGACATGGTCGTGTGCCGGGCCGGTGCCCTGACCGTCAGCGAACTCGCGGCGGCAGGCCTGCCCTCGATGCTGGTGCCCTTGCCCCATGCCATCGACGACCACCAGACCCACAACGCCCAATACCTGGCTCGCGAAGGTGCTGCCTTCCTGATGCCACAAGCGACAACTGGCGCGGCGCAACTCGCCGAACGCCTGAACGAGGTACTGATGCAACCCGAGAAACTCCAGACCATGGCGGGCACCGCACGCCGCCTGGCCAAACCTGCTGCAACCGGCACCGTGGTCGACATCTGCCTGGAGGTGGCCCATGGTTGAGAGCCAGAAAGCCATGCCGCATCCCAAGATGGGCCGTATCCGCCGTATCCACTTCGTCGGCATCGGCGGCGTCGGCATGTGCGGTATCGCCGAGGTGTTGTTGAACCTGGGCTACGAAGTGTCCGGTTCCGATCTCAAGGCCTCGCCGGTGACCCAGCGCCTGGAAACCTTCGGCGCCGAGATCTTCGTCGGTCACCGCGCCGAGAACGCCGCGACCGCCGACGTGCTGGTGGTGTCCAGCGCCATCAATCCCGCCAACCCGGAGGTCGCCACCGCCCTGGAGCGACGCATTCCAGTGGTGCCTCGCGCCGAGATGCTCGCCGAGCTGATGCGCTACCGCCATGGCATCGCCGTGGCCGGCACCCACGGCAAGACCACCACCACCAGCCTGCTGGCCTCGGTGTTCGCCGCCGGTGGCCTGGACCCGACCTTCGTCATTGGCGGCCGACTGACGGCCGCCGGCACCAATGCGCAGTTGGGCACCAGCCGCTACCTGATCGCCGAAGCCGACGAGAGCGATGCCAGCTTCCTGCATCTGCAGCCGATGGTCGCCGTGGTGACCAACATCGATGCCGACCACATGGCCACCTACGAGGGCGACTTCAACAAGCTGAAGAAGACCTTCGTCGAGTTCCTGCACAACCTGCCGTTCTACGGGCTGGCGGTGATGTGCCTGGACGATCCGGTGGTGCGCGAGATCCTGCCGCAGGTCAAGCGTCCGACCGTGACCTACGGCTTCGACGAGGGCGCCGACGTGCGCGCCATCAACGTGCGCCAGCAGGGCATGCAGACCCACTTCACCGTGCTGCGCCGTGACTGCGAGCCGCTGGAAGTGTCGGTCAACATGCCCGGCAACCACAACGTGCTCAATGCCCTGGCCACCATCGCCATCGCCACCGACGAAGGCATCAGCGACGAGGCCATCGTCCAGGGCCTGTCGGGCTTCCAGGGCGTCGGTCGACGCTTCCAGGTCTACGGCGAGCTGCCCGTGGACGGCGGCAGCGTGATGCTGGTCGACGACTATGGTCATCACCCCACCGAAGTGTCCGCGGTGATCAAGGCCGTGCGCGGTGGCTGGCCGAGCCGGCGCCTGGTGATCGTCTACCAGCCGCACCGCTACAGCCGTACCCGCGACCTGTACGACGACTTCGTGCAGGTGCTGGGTGATGCCAACGTGCTGCTGCTGATGGAAGTCTACCCGGCGGGCGAAGAGCCGATTCCCGGTGCCGACAGCCGTCAGCTGTGCCACAGCATCCGCCAGCGCGGCAAGCTCGACCCGATCTACATAGAGCGAGGCGCCGAGCTGGCACCACTGGTCAAGCCGCTGCTGCGCGCCGGTGACATCCTGATCTGCCAAGGCGCCGGCGATGTCGGTGGCCTGGCGCCGCAATTGATGAAGAGCCCGTTGTTCGCTGGCGCTGTCGCCAAGCAGGAGAAACCGCTGTGACCACCGCCTACGACTCCCTGCATTCCACCCTCGAGGTCCAGGCCTTTGGCCGCGTGGCCGTGCTCTACGGCGGCAAGAGCGCCGAGCGCGAGGTCTCGCTCAAGTCCGGCGCGGCGGTGATCGACGCGCTGAGCAGCGCCGGTGTCGAAGTGGTGGCCATCGACGTGGGCGACGACCTGCTGGACCGTCTGCAGCACGAGAAGATCGATCGGGCGTTCATCATCCTGCACGGTCGCGGCGGCGAAGACGGCAGCATCCAAGGTCTGCTGGAGTGCCTGGACATCCCCTACACCGGCAGCGGCATCCTCGCCTCCGCTCTGGCCATGAACAAGCTGCGCACCAAGCAGGTGTGGCAGAGCCTGGGCATTCCGACCCCTCGTCACGCCGTGTTGAGCTGCGAAAACGATTGTGTCGAGGCCGCGAAGGAACTGGGCTTCCCGTTGATCGTCAAACCTGCCCATGAAGGTTCGAGCATCGGCATGGCCAAGGTGAACAACGTCGAGGAACTGGTCGCTGCCTGGCAGGACGCCGCCCGCTACGACGCGCAGGTGCTGGTCGAGCAGTGGATCGCCGGACCCGAGTTCACCATCGCGGTCTTGCGCGGCCAGGTCTTGCCGCCGATCGCCCTGGGTACCCCGCACGTCTTCTACGACTACGACGCCAAATACCTCGCCAACGACACCCAGTACCGCATTCCGTGCGGGCTGGACAGCAGCAAGGAACAGGAACTGATCGACCTGACCGCGCGCGCCTGCGATGCCATCGGCATCGAAGGCTGGGGCCGTCTGGACGTGATGCAGGACGAGCAGGGCCGTTTCTGGCCGCTCGAAGTCAACACCGCGCCGGGCATGACCGATCATAGCCTGGTGCCCATGGCGGCTCGCGCAGCCGGCCTGGACTTCCAGCAACTGGTGCTGGCGATCCTGGCCGACAGCGTAGCGACGCGAGGTTAATCACCATGCAAGGCGCGATGGTACGTCAGCAGCAACCCGTGACCGGCCGTAGCAAGCCAGTGCCGCGCGGTGCCAGCCGACTGGTGGCCGACGAGCCCGTATCGGCGCGCCTGCCGCGTCCCAGTTTCGGCGGTCTCAAGCGCCTGCTGTGGCCGGTGCTGCTGGTGGCCGCAGGCTTCGGTGCCTACGAGGGCGCGATCTGGCTGATGCCTTATGCCGACCGGCCGATCACCAAGATCGCCGTGCAGGGCGACCTCAGCTACATCAGCCAGCAGGCGGTGCAGCAGCGTATCGCGCCGTATGTGGCGGCGAGCTTCTTCAGCGTCGACCTGCCCGCGATGCGCACCGAGCTCGAGCAGATGCCGTGGATCGCCCACGCCGAAGTGCGTCGAGTCTGGCCCAACGAGGTGGTGATCCGCCTCGAAGAGCAGCTGCCGGTGGCGCGCTGGGGCGACGAGGCCCTGCTCAACAACCAGGGCCAGGCGTTCACCCCGCGCGAACTGGCCAACTACGAGCACCTGCCGCAGCTGTTCGGGCCGCAGCGCGCTCAGCAGCAAGTCATGCAGCAGTATCAGGTACTGAGCCAGATGCTGCGTCCCATGGGCTTCTCCATCGCTCGCCTGGAGCTACGCGAGCGAGGCAGCTGGTTCCTGACCACCGGAGCCGGTAGCACCGGGCCGGGGATCGAGCTGCTGCTGGGACGCGACCATCTGGTAGAGAAGATGCGCCGGTTCATTGCCATATACGACAAGACACTCAAAGAGCAGATCGGCAACATCGCCCGCGTCGATCTGCGGTACGCCAATGGCCTGGCCGTTGGCTGGCGGGAACCGAATGCGACGACGACGGCCCAACCCGCCGTTGCTAAGAATTAGAGAGAGGCAGGACCATGGCAAACGCGCATAGCGGCAAAATGATCGTCGGGCTGGACATCGGCACTTCCAAGGTCGTCGCCCTGGTGGGCGAGGTGGCGGCGGACGGCTCCCTGGAGATCGTCGGGATCGGCACGCACCCCTCCCGCGGCCTGAAGAAAGGCGTGGTGGTGAACATCGAATCGACCGTGCAGTCGATCCAGCGCGCGGTGGAAGAAGCACAGCTGATGGCCGGCTGCCGGATCCACTCGGCGTTCGTCGGCGTGGCCGGCAACCACATCCGCAGCCTCAACTCCCACGGCATCGTCGCCATCCGCGACCGTGAGGTCAGCGTTGCCGATCTGGAGCGGGTGCTCGATGCCGCTCAGGCCGTCGCCATTCCAGCCGACCAGCGCGTGCTGCACACGCTGCCGCAGGACTACGTGATCGACAACCAGGAAGGCGTGCGCGAGCCGCTGGGCATGTCGGGCGTGCGCCTGGAAGCCAAGGTGCACGTGGTCACCTGCGCGGTGAACGCGGCGCAGAACATCGAAAAATGCGTGCGCCGCTGTGGCCTGGAAATCGACGACATCATCCTCGAGCAGTTGGCCTCGGCCTACTCGGTGCTCACCGACGACGAGAAGGAGCTGGGCGTGTGCCTGGTGGACATCGGCGGCGGCACCACCGACATCGCCATCTTCACCGAAGGTGCCATTCGCCATACCGCGGTGATCCCCATCGCCGGCGACCAGGTCACCAACGACATCGCCATGGCCCTGCGCACGCCTACGCAGTACGCCGAGGAAATCAAGATCCGCTACGCCTGCGCCCTGGCCAAGCTGGCCGGTGCCGGCGAAACCATCAAGGTCCCGAGCGTCGGCGACCGTCCGCCGCGCGAACTTTCGCGTCAGGCCCTGGCCGAAGTGGTCGAGCCGCGTTACGACGAGCTGTTCACCCTGATCCAGGCCGAACTGCGTCGCAGCGGCTATGAGGACCTGGTGCCGGCAGGCATCGTCCTCACCGGCGGCACCGCGAAGATGGAAGGTGCCGTGGAACTGGCCGAGGAAATCTTCCACATGCCGGTACGCCTTGGCGTGCCGCACAGCGTTCGGGGTCTGAGCGACGTAGTGCGCAACCCGATCTATTCAACTGGCGTGGGACTGCTCACCTACGGCCTGCAAAAGCAGACCGAGGATCTGCCCCTGACCGGCAACAGCAGCAGCAACAGCTATGGCGATGAACCGAAGGCCCCGGTGCTTGAGCGCTTCAAGCGCTGGGTCCAAGGCAATTTCTAAGTTTCAAAGCAGTAGTGGTAGGCGCTAAAAACTAGAGAACTGTAAGGAGAGGGAAAATGTTCGAGCTCGTAGACAACGTCCCGCAAAGCCCGGTCATCAAAGTGATCGGTGTCGGTGGTGGTGGTGGCAACGCCGTCAACCACATGGTCAAAAGCAACATCGAAGGCGTCGAGTTCATCTGCGCCAACACCGACGCGCAGGCGCTCAAGAGCATCGGCGCGCGTACCATCCTGCAACTGGGCACCGGCGTCACCAAGGGCCTGGGTGCTGGCGCCAATCCGGAGGTCGGTCGTCAGGCCGCGCTGGAAGATCGCGAGCGCATCGCCGAAGTGCTGCAGGGCACCAACATGGTGTTCATCACCACCGGCATGGGTGGCGGTACCGGTACCGGTGCAGCGCCGATCATCGCCGAAGTGGCCAAGGAAATGGGCATCCTCACCGTTGCGGTGGTGACCCGTCCGTTCCCGTTCGAAGGCCGCAAGCGCATGCAGATCGCCGATGAAGGCATCCGCATGCTGGCCGAAAGCGTCGACTCGCTGATCACCATCCCCAACGAGAAGCTGCTGACCATCCTGGGCAAGGACGCCAGCCTGCTGTCCGCCTTCGCCAAGGCCGACGACGTGCTGGCCGGTGCCGTGCGTGGTATCTCCGACATCATCAAGCGTCCCGGCATGATCAACGTCGACTTCGCCGACGTACGCACCGTGATGGGCGAGATGGGCATGGCGATGATGGGTACCGGCTGCGCCAGCGGTCCGAACCGTGCCCGCGAGGCCACCGAGGCGGCGATCCGCAACCCGCTGCTCGAAGACGTCAACCTGCAGGGCGCACGCGGCATCCTGGTGAACATCACCGCAGGTCCGGACCTGTCGCTGGGCGAGTACTCCGACGTGGGTAGCATCATCGAGGCCTTCGCTTCCGACCATGCGATGGTCAAGGTGGGTACCGTGATCGATCCGGACATGCGCGACGAGCTGCACGTCACCGTGGTCGCCACCGGTCTGGGTGCGCGCATCGAGAAACCGGTCAAGGTCGTCGACAACACCCTGCAGACCGCTCAGCAGGTGTACGAGTCGTCCAACCCTGCGCCGGCGCGCCCCGAGCAGCCTTCGGTCAACTACCGTGACCTGGAGCGTCCGACCGTGATGCGCAATCAGGCTCACGCCGGCGCTGCGGCTGCGGCCAAGCTCAACCCACAGGATGACCTGGACTATCTGGACATCCCGGCCTTCCTGCGTCGCCAGGCCGATTGATGGGATTTATCAGGGCTATGAGGGTGATTGGTGTTCAGCAAAGGCGGGGTCTGCTATCATTCCCAGCCTTTGTTGATACCAATTCGCAATTAGCGCTAAAGCGGCCAATGCCATGATCAGACAACGCACCCTGAAGAATACCATTCGCGCCACCGGTGTCGGCCTGCATTCCGGAGAGAAGGTCTACCTCACTCTGAAGCCGGCACCCGTGGACAGCGGCATCGTCTTCCGTCGCGCCGACCTCGACCCTGTGGTCGAGATCCCGGCACGCGCGGCCAACGTCGGCGAAACCACCATGTCGACGACGCTGGTCAACGGTGACATCAAGGTCGATACGGTCGAGCACCTGCTCTCCGCCATGGCGGGCCTGGGTATCGATAACGCCTACGTCGAGCTCTCCGCCTCGGAAGTGCCGATCATGGACGGCAGCGCCGGACCCTTCGTGTTCCTGATTCAATCCGCGGGCCTGGAAGAACAGGACGCCGCCAAGAAGTTCATCCGCATCCTGCGCGAAGTGACCGTGGAGGAGGGCGACAAGCGCGCCACGTTCATGCCCTTCGACGGGTTCAAGGTGAGCTTCGAGATCGACTTCGACCATCCGGTCCTGCGCAACCGGACCCAGAGCGCCAGCGTCGACTTTTCCAGCACCTCGTTCGTGAAGGAAGTCAGCCGCGCACGCACCTTCGGCTTCATGCGCGACATCGAATACCTGCGCAAGCATAACCTTGCGCTCGGTGGCAGTGTCGAGAACGCCATCGTCGTCGACGAAACCGGTGTGCTCAACGAAGACGGCCTTCGCTACGAAGACGAGTTCGTCAAGCACAAGATCCTCGACGCCATCGGCGACCTCTACCTGCTGGGCAACAGCCTGATCGGCGAGTTCAAGGGCTACAAGTCCGGACACGCGCTGAACAACCAACTGCTGCGCAAGCTGATCGCCGAAACCGATGCCTGGGAAGTGGTCACCTTCGAAGATGCCAGCACGGCACCGATCTCCTACATGCGCCCTGTCGCGGCCGTGTAAGTTCGAACACTCTCTAGTTCATTGAGGCCACCTTCGGGTGGCCTTTTTTCATTCCCCGCTCAGCTGTCGTCGCGGGCGTGCGCGGCCAGGCGCTGCAAGGCGGCGCGCAGGCCTTCATCCTGAATCGAGTCAGCGGTTTCACGCAGGCTGCGCGCGGCCACGCCCGAGAGCGCGTTCGCCTGGGCGGTGCGCTTGGGGGCGGCGACGGGTGGCTGGACCTGGAAACGGATGCGTTGCAGGTTGCCGAAGGCCTCCATCGCCCGAAGCGCCGTCAGCAGACGCTTGTGCTGATAACGAAGGCGCGTCGCCCAATGGCCGTCGGTCACCACCAGCAGCAGGCAGCCGTCACGCCACGAAGCCACATGGCAATGTTCCCGGGCAGCCGGCTGCAACTGGCTTTCCAGCAGGCGCTGCAAGTGCTCCAGGCGTTCGGCCTGGTTGAGCAGCAGGCGCAGCGGCCTTGCCTGGCGCAGCAGGGCAGCGGGCGGCTTGGCGGAGGGCGGTTTATAGGCCATCGGGGTACGCATGCAGTTACAAGAACGGCAGTCTACCAGAAGCCCTCGCCGGCACGGGACCGAGCACGTCGATGGTTGCGCAGCGCCCCACGACCGCACTGTAGAGGACCACGGAGTGAAGCTTTCATGATCTGGCGCCTTGAACTTGGAAAAAATATCCCTATGTTAAGAGCGCCCCGCTAAAAGCGCTGTGCCAGCATCGTGGAAATCCACCACTTTCCTCACCATCGTTTCCGGGTAGAATGCTCGTTCGCATGCGGCCCAAGGGCTGCACGGGCGACTCTCGGGGCCGCCCTCCATCCCTAAGTGTGGAAGAACCTGCCGATATGTTTGCGCCTTTGTTGAAAAAACTCTTTGGAAGCAAGAACGAGCGTGAGATCAAGCGCATGCTCAAGACGGTGACCGCCGTCAATGCCTTCGAAGAGAAGATGGTGGCCCTCTCCGACGAACAACTGCGCGGCAAGACCGCAGAGTTCAAAGAGCGCCTGGCCAAAGGCGAAACCCTCGATCAACTGCTGCCGGAAGCCTTCGCCGTGGCCCGTGAGGCCGGCAAGCGCGTCATGGGCATGCGTCACTTCGACGTCCAGCTGATCGGCGGCATGACCCTGCACGAAGGCATGATCGCCGAAATGCGTACCGGTGAAGGCAAGACCCTCGTCGGTACCCTGGCCGTGTACCTCAACGCGCTGTCCGGCAAAGGCGTGCATGTGGTCACGGTCAACGACTACCTGGCTCGCCGCGACGCCAACTGGATGCGCCCGCTGTACGAATTCCTCGGCCTGACCGTAGGCATCGTCTCGGCATTCCAGCCGCCTGAGGAAAAACGCGCCGCCTACGCCGCCGACATCACCTACGGCACCAACAACGAATTCGGTTTCGACTACCTGCGCGACAACATGGCCTTCAGCCAGGACGAGAAATTCCAGCGCGAGCTGAATTTCGCGGTCATCGACGAAGTGGACTCCATCCTCATCGATGAAGCCCGTACCCCGCTGATCATCTCCGGCCAGGCCGAAGACAGCTCCAAGCTGTACATCGAGATCAACCGACTCATTCCCCAGCTCAAGCAGCACATCGAGGAAGTGGAAGGGCAGGTCACTCAGGAAGGTCACTTCACCATCGACGAGAAGAGCCGCCAGGTCGAACTCAACGAAGGTGGTCACCAGTTCATCGAGGAAATGCTCACCCAGGTCGGCCTGCTGGCCGAGGGCGAGAGCCTCTATTCGGCGCATAACCTGGGCCTGCTGACCCACGTCTACGCCGGTCTGCGTGCGCACAAGCTGTTCCACCGCAACGTCGAGTACATCGTCCAGGACGGTCAGGTTCTGCTGATCGACGAGCACACCGGTCGTACCATGCCCGGCCGTCGCCTCTCCGAGGGCCTGCACCAGGCCATCGAGGCGAAGGAGAACCTGAACATCCAGGCCGAGAGCCAGACCCTCGCCTCGACCACCTTCCAGAACTACTTCCGCCTGTACACCAAGCTGTCCGGCATGACCGGTACCGCGGATACCGAAGCGTTCGAGTTCGCCCAGATCTACAGCCTCAACGTGATGGTCATCCCGCCGAACAAGCCGCTGGCGCGCAAGGACTTCAACGACCTGGTGTACCTCACCGCCGAAGAGAAGTACGCGGCGATCATCACCGACATCAAGGAAAGCATGGCCCAGGGCCGTCCCGTACTGGTGGGTACCGCCACCATCGAGACCTCCGAGCACATGTCCAACCTGCTGCACAAGGAAGGCATCGAGCACAAGGTACTGAACGCCAAGTACCACGAGAAGGAAGCCGAGATCATCGCCCAGGCCGGCGCCCCCGGCGCGCTGACCATCGCCACCAACATGGCCGGCCGCGGTACCGATATCCTCCTGGGTGGCAACTGGGAGGCCGAAGTGGCCGCCCTGGAAAGCCCCACGGCCGAGCAGATCGCCCAGATCAAGGCCGACTGGCAGAAGCGTCACCAGCAGGTCCTGGAAGCCGGCGGCCTGCACGTGATCGCCTCCGAGCGCCACGAGTCGCGCCGGATCGACAACCAGCTGCGCGGTCGTGCCGGCCGTCAGGGTGACGCCGGCTCCAGCCGCTTCTACCTGTCGCTGGAAGACAGCCTGATGCGCATCTTCGCCTCCGACCGGGTGAAGAACTTCATGAAGGCCCTGGGCATGCAGTCCGGCGAGGCCATCGAGCACCGTATGGTCACCAACGCCATCGAGAAGGCCCAGCGCAAGGTCGAGGGGCGCAACTTCGACATCCGCAAGCAGTTGCTCGAATACGACGACGTGGCCAACGAGCAGCGCAAGGTGATCTATCACATGCGCAACAGCCTGCTGGCCGCCGAGAACATCGGTGATACCGTCAACGAGTTCCGCAAGGAAGTGCTGGATGCCACCATCAGTCAGCACATCCCGCCGCAATCGCTGCCCGAGCAGTGGGACGTGGCCGGCCTGGAAGCGTCGCTGTCCAGCGACTTCGCCATGAAGCTGCCGATCCAGCAGTGGCTCGACGAGGACGACCACCTCTACGAAGAGACCCTGCGCGAGAAGCTGTTCAACGAGATCACCCGTGCCTACACCGAGAAGGAAGACCAGGCCGGCATCGACGCCCTGCGCACCTTCGAGAAGCAGATCCTGCTGCGCGTGCTGGACGACCTGTGGAAAGACCACCTGTCGACCATGGACCACCTGCGTCACGGTATTCACCTGCGCGGTTACGCTCAGAAGAACCCCAAGCAGGAATACAAGCGCGAGTCGTTCACCCTGTTCCAGGAGCTGCTGGAGTCGATCAAGCGCGACACCATTCGCGTGCTGTCCCACGTCCAGGTACGTCGCGAGGACCCGGTCGAGGAGGAGGCGCGTCTGCGCCGCGAGGCCGAGGAACTGGCCAGTCGCATGCAGTTCGAGCATGCCGCCGCGCCGGGTCTGGAAAGCGAAGCGCTGGCCGAGGAGGGCGAAGCAGTGGCGGTGGCTGCCGTGCCGGTTCGCAACGAGCAGAAGCTGGGCCGCAACGAGCCTTGCTGGTGCGGTTCGGGCAAGAAATTCAAGCACTGCCACGGGCAGATCGAGTGATCTGAGCCGATTGCTGTATCGTGATGCATCCAGGGGCCGCTTTGCGGCCCTTTCGACACCAGCGGGCTTCACTGGACGCATGCGGACAGTGCAGTACGCCTCGCACTGGGGCGCGTAGCAGCCCCTCTTCAGCGGATCTCAACCGTATTTTCTAGGAGCGCTCTAATGGCTGTTGGTCTTGGTCCTTTGCCCACCCTGCACCCAGTGCCCGGTTTCGAACTCGGCATCGCGTCTGCCGGCATCAAGCGCCCGGGTCGCAAGGACGTGGTGGTCATGCGCTGCGCCGAGGGCTCCAGCGTGGCGGGCGTGTTCACCCTCAACGCCTTTTGCGCGGCCCCGGTGATCCTGTCCAAGCAGCGCGTGCAGGGTAGCGTGCGCTACCTGCTGACCAACACTGGCAACGCCAATGCCGGCACCGGAGCCCCGGGCCTGGCGGCGGCCGAGCGGACCTGCGCCAGGCTGGCGGAGCTGACCGGCGTACCTGCCGAGTCGGTGCTGCCGTTCTCCACCGGGGTGATCGGCGAGCCTCTGCCGGTCGAGAAGATCGAGGGCGCTCTGCAGGCTGCCCTGGACGACCTGTCCGAGGATCACTGGGCAGAAGCGGCCACCGGCATCATGACCACCGATACCCTGCCCAAAGGCGCCAGCCGCCAGTTCCAGCACGATGGCGTGACCGTGACCGTCACCGGCATCAGCAAGGGCGCCGGCATGATTCGCCCGAACATGGCGACCATGCTCGGCTACATCGCCACCGACGCCAAGGTCGCCCCGGCCGTGCTCAAGGATCTGATCCTCGACGGTGCCAACAAGTCGTTCAACCGCATCACCATCGATGGCGATACCTCCACCAACGACTGCTGCATGCTGATCGCCACCGGCAAGGCCGACCTGCCCGAGGTCACCCAGGCCAGCGGTGCGTTGTTCGAGGCGCTCAAGCAGGCGGTGTTCGAGGTGTGCATGGAGGTGGCCCAGGCAATCGTCCGCGACGGTGAGGGCGCGACCAAGTTCGTCACCGTGCAGGTCAACGGCGGCGGCAATCACCAGGAGTGTCTGGACGTCGGCTACGCCGTGGCCCACTCGCCACTGATCAAGACCGCGCTGTTCGCCTCCGATCCCAACTGGGGGCGGATCCTCGCCGCAGTCGGCCGCGCCGGCGTGCCGCAGCTGGACGTCGGCCTGATCGACGTGTACCTGGGCCAGGTGTGCATCGCCAGCCAGGGTGGGCGCAGCCCGAGCTACACCGAGGAGCAGGGCTCGGCGGTGATGGCGCAGGAGGAGATCACCATTCGTATCGAGCTGGGCCGTGGTGCCTGCAGCGAAACGATCTGGACCACCGACCTCTCCCACGAGTACGTCAAGATCAACGCCGAATACCGTACCTGATACCTCCGGGGCTGCGCGGCGGCCCCGTCTTCCCGATCGATGGAGCCGACCCATGAACTATCACCTGATCATCGGCGACAAGCGATACTCCTCCTGGTCGCTGCGTGGCGCGCTGGCGCTGGAGCTGGCCGGCGTTTCATACGATGAAACCCTGGTGCGGCTCAAGCGTCCCGACACGCGCCAGCGTATCCTCGCCTACTCGGCCAGCGGCAAGGTGCCACTGCTGCAGACCGGGCACGGCATGATCGCCGACTCCCTGGCCATCGCCGAGTACCTCAACGACCAGCACCCCCAGGCGCAGCTCTGGCCTGCGGATGTGGCGGCACGGGCCCAGGCGCGCTCGGCCTGCGCGCAGATGCACAGCGGTTTCGCCGCGCTGCGCGAGGCGATGCCGTTCGACCTGTGCCGCGACCAGGCGCTGGATAGCCTGCCGCTGGAGGTGCAGATCGACATCGATCGCATCCTGGCGTTGTGGTCCGAGTGCAGCCTGGTGGCCAAGGACAACGGTCCCTTCCTGTTCGGGCGGCCAACCCTGGCCGATGCGTTCTTCGCCCCCGTTGCGGTGCGTTTGCGGACCTATCGCGTGGCGCTGCCGCCGGCTGCCGCTGCTTATGTCGAGACGATCTATCGCTGGCCTGCGTTCCAGGCCTGGCAGCGAGCCGGCCTGGCGGAGGGTGTAGCATGAAGCGCGTGCATGTGGCAGCTGCGGTGATTCGCGGCGATGACGGGCAGATCCTGATCGCCCGTCGGGCCCAGACCCAGCACCAGGGCGGCCTGTGGGAGTTTCCCGGTGGCAAGGTCGAGGCGGGCGAGGGGGTCGAGGCGGCGCTGGCCCGTGAACTGCGCGAGGAGCTGGGCATCGAGGTCCGCGCCTCGCGGCCACTGATCCAGGTCAGCCATGACTATCCGGACAAGCAGGTGCTGCTCGAGGTGCGCGAGGTGACTGCATTCTCCGGGCAGCCCCACGGTGCGGAGGGTCAACCGCTGGCCTGGGTGGCCCCGCGGGACCTGCCAGAATACGCATTTCCCGAAGCCAACAAGCCGATCGTGGCCGCCGCGCGGTTGCCCGACAGCTATCTGATCACCCCGGAAGGCCTCGACACCCCGCAGTTGCTGCGCGGTATCCAGCAGGCCGTCGCTGCCGGCATCCGCCTGATCCAGTTGCGTGCGCCGGACATGTACGACCCCCAGTACCGCGATGTGGCGGTTGACGCGGTGGGCCTGTGCGCGGGCAAGGCGCAGCTGATGCTCAAAGGGCCCCTGGAGTGGCTGGGCGATTTCCCCTCGGCCGGCTGGCACCTGACCGCGGCGCAGTTGCGCAAGTATGCCGCCAAGGGGCGCCCGTTTCCCAAGGAGCGCTGGTTGGCAGCGTCCTGTCACGGGGCCGAGGAGCTCGCCCTGGCGCAGCAGATGGGCGTGGATTTCGTGACCCTGTCGCCGGTTCAGCCTACCCTCACGCATCCGGAGGCCACACCGATCGGCTGGGACGAGGCGCAACGTTTGATCGCCGGTTTCGAACAGCCCGTGTATGTGCTGGGTGGCGTCGGGCCGGACGACCGCACGCGTGCCTGGGCGATCGGTGCCCAGGGCGTGGCAGGTATTCGTGCGTTCTGGGGATGAATCAGGGGGCTCTCGTCGTCGCGCTCCCCCGTGCCGTTAGCATCGCTACTGAACCAGTGGGCTGATTTCAATCTGTTCCTTCAAATGGGCAATGAAGCACCTCACCGCAGGTGACTGGTTATCTCGGGAGGGATAGACCGCGAACAATCCGATCGGCGGTTCCACCTGCCACTGCGGCAGTGCTTCGACCAGACGCCCGGCGCGCAGGTCCTGGGCGATGTGCCAATCGGCGAGCAGGGCCATGCCGTGGCCGTCGAGCGCCATCTGCCTGACCATTTCGCCCATGCTCGAGGTGAAGTGACCGCTGACCCGCACCGTCTGCCGCTGCGCCCCGAGGGCGAATTGCCAACGGTCTTGCCCGCCGATCAGCAAGGCCGCGTGTCGCTTCAGGTCTTCCGGCGAGTCTGGCAGGCCGTGCTGTCGCCAGTAGTCGGGTGAGGCGCATACCAGCCGTCGGCAGGGCGCGATCAGTTGGGCGATGAGCGTGGAGTCTTCCAGTGCCCCATAGCGGATCGCCAGGTCCACGCCCTCGGCGACCAGATCCACGACCCGGTCCGTCAGATCCAGTTCGAGGGAGACGGCCGGATAGCGACGCATGTAACTGCTGATCACGTCAGACAGATACTGCCCCGCGAAGGTGGCCGATGACGTGAGGCGAATTCTGCCGCTGATCTCTGCACTGTCGCCCAATGCATGCTGGGCTGCCTCCACGCTGGCCAGGATGGCTGCGACGTGCGGGTAGAATTTTTCGGCGTAAGGGGTCGGGCTGAGCTGGCGAGTGGTACGGTTGAACAGCCGCCTGCCGATGCGATTTTCCAGGTTCTGCAGCCGCTTGCTGCCGCCTGCGGGGGTGATGCCTAGGCTGTCGGCAGCCGACCTGATCGAGCCAGAGGCATAGACCTGTGCAAAAAAGCGCAACTCTTCGAGAGAATCGAACACGGATTGCCAACCTTCAGGACCTAAAGTCGCAACCATTATCGCCTATTCGATCTGACTGCTTGATGATAATTTTTCCAGCATCCTTTTTGACTATGGAGCGTGACATGCAAGCTATCGTGATCAATCGCCACGGCGGCCCTGAGGTTTTCGAAGCGGCACAAGTGCCCACGCCGCTGATCCAGGCGGGTCATGTGCTGATCGAAGTCAAGGCCACCAGCGTCAACCCGGTCGATACCAAGATCCGTGAGGGCAGCGAGGGCACGGCCGGGCTCACGTACCCTGCGATCTTGCATCTGGACGTGGCAGGAGTGGTCAAGGCTGTGGGCGAGGGTGTTACGCGTTTCCAGGAGGGCGATGAGGTCTATGGCTGCGCCGGGGGCGTGGCCGGGTTGCCGGGGGCGCTGGCCGACTACATGCTCGCCGACGCGGACCTGATCGCGCACAAGCCGCGCTCGGCGTCGTTCGCCCAGGCAGCGGCGCTGCCACTGGTGTCCATCACGGCCTGGGAAGCACTGGTCGATCGTGCCCGTATTCGGCCTGCCGATCATGTGCTGATTCAGGGCGGCACAGGCGGGGTAGGACATCTCGCCATCCAGCTGGCCAAGGCCATGGGCGCGACGGTCAGCACGACCGTGTCCACCGACGAAAAAGCGCGCCTGGTGCGCGAGCTGGGTGCCGATCATGTGGCGCTGTACCCTCAGGAAACGCCCCAGCAGTACAGTGCGCGCATCACCGAAGGGGCCGGCTTCGATACGGTCTTCGACACGGTGGGTGGGGTGTCGCTGCTCAACTCCCTCAGCGCTGCGCGGCTCAAGGGCCATGTCGTGTCGATCATCGGCTACGACACCTACGACCTCAGCGAGATGCATTTCAAGGGCCTGAAGCTCGACCTGGTGTTCATGCCGATCCAGATCATCCATGGCATCGATCGGGCGCACCATGGCGATATACTTCGCCGTATCGCGGTGCTGGTCGATGCCGGTGCGATCACGCCGTTGCTCGACCAGTGCCACCCATTCACGCCTGAAGGCGTGGCAGCGGCGCACGAGCGGCTGCAGTCGGCGAGGGCGATCGGCAAGGTCGTCATCGCTCGATGAACGCTTGAGCCCACTCAGTACTGGAGAACCCATGATGAACGATCGACGCTCGCCCTCGAACCTGCTCCCGGTGATCGCCACCCTGCGCGCCATCCCAGGCAAGGAGGGGGAATTGCTCGAAGCGCTCAAGGTGGTGGCCGAGGCCTCGCGGCAGGAACCCGGATGCGTGCGCTACGAGCTGCATGTGCAGCGCGACGATCCTGCGACCTTGGTCGTCTACGAGCTGTGGCACGGCGACGACGCGCTACAGACGCACATAGGCTCGGCCCACTTCCAGCACTTCATGCAACTGGCCGAACCCTGGCTGGCGGCGCCGCTGGACGTGCAGATGCTCCAGGCGGTCGAGTGACGGCGCGCGCAGGGTTCTGCCTGACAGGCCGCTAACGGCCCGCGTCGCCCGGTCTGGGTGCTGCCTGCCACAGCACCTCGGCCACGCCCTGGCGTCGGCCGATGATCCGTGCCGCCACGAACAGCAGGTCCGACAGGCGGTTGATGTAGGCCAGTCCGACACCTTCGAGGGGTTCCAGCGCATTGAGCTGCTGGCAGCGCCGTTCGGCACCCCGAGCCTGGGCGCGACAGACGTGCGCCTGGGCCACCAGTGCCGAGCCGCTGGGCAGGATGAAATTCTCGAGGGGGCCGAGTTCGTCGTTCCAGCGGTCGATGACCGCCTCCAGCCGCTCCACCTCGGCGCGGTCCAGTGCCTGGTAGCTGGGCATCGCCAGCTCGCCACCGAGATCGAACAGGCGATGCTGACAGGGCGCCAGTACCTCGCTCAGCTCATCCAGGCCGTGCTCGGCCAGCCCCGCGAGCAGCAGCCCCAGTTGACTGTTGAGCATGTCCACTTCGCCGATGGCTTCCACGCGCGGATGGTCCTTGGGCACCCGGCGCCCGTCGCCCAGGCCGGTTTCGCCCTTGTCGCCGGTGCGGGTGTAGATTTTCGACAGCCGATAGCCCATGTCAGGTCTCCAGGTGCTGGGAGCGCGGTGCGCTGGTCTGGCTCAAGGGCAGGCGCAGGGTGAAGCACGTGCCCTGGCCGGGTGTCGAGTGCACCTCCATCTGCCCTTTGTGATTGTCGGTGATGATGAAGTAGGACACCGAGAGTCCCAGGCCCGTGCCCTGGCCGATCTCCTTGGTGGTGAAGAAGGGTTCGAAGGTGCGCTTGCGCACCGACTCGGGCATGCCGACGCCATTGTCCTCCACCTGGATCTCCGCCCAGGGCGGGTTGAGCCGCGTGCGCAGGACGATGCGCCCGGGCTCGCTTGGCGCGGGACGCTGGTGAATGGCCTGGGCCGCGTTCTTCAGCAGATTGAGCAGCACCTGTTCCAGTTCGTTGGCGGTGCACGGGACCGGGCCTAAGTCGGGGTCGAACTGACGGACGATGGCCTGGCCCTTGAAGTCGAAACCAACGGTGAGGTCGAAGTCGTTGCCGGCGATGTCCACGGCCTGGTCGATCAGTGCGGGCAGGTCACAAGGCGCCAGTTGCCGGTCGCTGCGACGACTGAAGCTGAGCATGTGGGTGACGATCCTGGCGGCACGTGCGCCGGCCTGGCGAATGCCTTCCAGCAGCTGTGGCACTTCGCGGCTGTCCAGGTAGCGGTTGACCGTACTGAGGTCGATGCCCAGCTCCTCGGCCTGCTGCTGGTTGCGCGGCAACTCCGGGGAGAGGCGCCGGCGGATGTTCTGCACGTTGTGCAGGATCGCGCCCAGCGGGTTGTTGATCTCGTGGGCCATGCCAGCGGCCAGCCCCCCGACCGAGAGCATCTTTTCCGACTGCACCATCATTTCTTCCAGTGACAGTCGCTGGGTGATGTCGTCGATGCGGATCACCACGCCCCGTCCACCGCCGCCGGTCAAGGGGTAGAAGGTCAGGGCGTAATGGCGCGCTTCGTCGTCCTTGGGCCAGGTGATTCGATCGACCTTGACCACCTGGTGCTTGAGGACGGTGTCCCTGAGTTGCGGCAGGAAGGGTTTGAGCGGTTCGAAGGCGATGAAGATCGGCTGGTTCAGGGCCTGATCCAGCGGGGTGCCGGAAAGTGCCGTGGCTTCCTGGTTCCACTGCGTCACGTAGAGCTGCTCGTCCAGGGCGATCAGCGCCGAGGGCATCGAGTCGATGATGCTGTTGAGGTAGTTCTGGAAGCCGGTGAGCTTTTTCTCGATCTTGCTGCGCACCTGCACCTCCAGCTCCAGCTTGCGGTTGGTGTGGCGCGTCTCCTCGGCCAAGCCCTGGGCCTGGTCGAAGGCCGCCTGGAATTCGTCGCGGGCGCGCTTGAGCTGGTCCTCGCGGGCCTCGATGCGCGAAAGCATGGTGTTGAAGGCGTCCGCCAGGCTGCCGATCTCGTCGTCGTTGCCGCGCTGGGCGCGCAGGGCATAGCTTTCCTCGCGAGTCACCTGGCGCGACAGCTCTTCCAGGCGGTTGATCGGTTGGGTGATCAGGCGCTTGATCTGCCGGGCGATGACGATCCACAGCAGGATGCTGAACACCAGGATCGCCAGGCTCGCCGACAGCGTGCCGGTGTAGAAGGCCACTGGCAGCTCGCTGCTGGCGACCAGCAGCAGGTGAGCGGGAGGGCCGCTGCTGCGGGGCAGGGCGATCAGCTGGGTGTTGCGAAATTCGGTCAGGCGCCACGTGTCGATGTTGCGGTCGCGCTTGGGCATGTTCAGCGCCGGGCCATGCTGAAGCTGGGCGAGCAGGCGGCCTTCGCCGGAATACACGGCGGCGGCGCGCAGCGGTGCATAACTGTCCAGTTCCTTGAGCAACACATGGGCGCCCTCGCTGGACTCGCCGGCCTGGGCGGAGATCTGCGGGTTGGCTACCAGACGGCCGATGGTCTGCAGGGCCTGGGGCGTCATGCTGTCCTGGGTGATCCAGTACGCCGCGCTGATGAAGGCCAGGTTGGCGACCAGCAAAATGGTGATCAGCAACACCAGCAGCGCGGCCAGCAATTTCTGCCCGACCGGCAGGTTTTCCAGACGTTGGCGCAAGGTCATGGGCAAGGCGAGATCCGTGTCGGTGAATGGGCGGCGTCAGTCGCAGGGCAGCTGGCGCGCCTGCAGGGTATCGACCAGTCGCCGGTGCAGGCGTTCCAGACCTGGAGCGGACACGCCATGACGTTCTGCGGTACGAAGGGCATGGCCGAGCAGGTAGTGCACCTCGGTCCGTCGGCGCGCCTTGACGTCCTGGTGCATGGACGAATAGTTCGCGGCAGTGGCCAGGATCACCCGCTGCACGTCTTCGACCAGGTCCTGGGCCGCCAGGGGCTGACCGGCACGTTCGAGCAGCTCGCCGAGCTCCCGGCACAGCTCGTCGATCTCTTCCAGGTGGCCGAGCAGGCCACCATTGGCGCAGTCGTGCAGCACCGTCAGCGGGTTGATCGCGCAGTTCAGCGCCAGCTTGCGCCACAGCCGGGCAAGGATATCCAGCGACCATTGGGCGGCGATGCCGGCCTCCTGCAATTCGCCGAACCAGTCCGGCATGGCCGGGTTCATCGGGTCGCCCAGCCAGTTGAAGCCCTGACCGGCGAAATGCACCTGCCAGTCCTGCTGACGATAGGCGCCCTCGGTGCTGGAGGCCAGGATGCAACGGGCGTGGGGCACCACCGCCGCCACCTCGTCCTGACTGCCCAGGCCGTTCTGCAACAGGATCAGCTGCGCGTCGGCGGCCAGGCGAGGCGCGATGCGCGCGACGGCCGCAGCGGCATCGTAGGCCTTGCAGGCCACCAGCAGGCGGTGAATGGGGCCGGGGTCTTCGCAGGTGTGCGCAGGAATGGCGAAACGCGTGCCCTGCTGTCGCTCGATCAGCGTCAGGCCGCCGGCAGCCTCATAGGCCGCCAGACGCTGTCGATCGCGCAGCAACAACTGCACGGGCTTGCCCGCCCGAGCCAGGCGGCAGGCCCA
The DNA here is from genome assembly GCF_016518545.1 of Pseudomonas sp. S30. GTDB lineage: Bacteria > Pseudomonadota > Gammaproteobacteria > Pseudomonadales > Pseudomonadaceae > Aquipseudomonas. The sequence goes on along the minus strand of NZ_JACVTO010000007.1, from coordinate 9,957 downwards.
GAGACTGCCGAGGCTGCCGGCGCCGAGAATGTGCCAGGTGCTGCTCATCTGCCTTTCGCAACCCGTTATAATGAGCCCGCATTTTAACCGTCAAACCCGACGCGCTCCATCTTCGCAGCGAGCGCGCTTTTTATGGAGAACACCCATGCCGTCGTTCGACGTGGTATCGGAACTGGACAAGCACGAAGTGCAGAACGCGGTCGACAACGCCATCAAGGACCTGGACCGCCGCTACGACCTCAAGGGCAAGGGCACCTTCGAGTTCAAGGACAAGGAGCAGACCGTCCTGCTCACCGCCGAGGAAGAGTTCCAACTCGAGGCCATGCTGGAGATCCTGCGCCTGGCGCTGGTCAAGCGCAAGATCGACGTGAAGTGCCTGGAAACCCAGGACCCCTACGCCTCGGGTAAGGAGAAGAAGCAGGAGGCCAAGTTCCGCGAGGGCATCGACAAGGAACTGGCGAAGAAGATCGTCGCCACCGTCAAGGACGCCAAGCTCAAGGTGCAGGCCGCCATTCAGGGCGAACAGGTGCGCATCACCGGCAAGAAGCGCGATGACCTGCAAGAGGCCATTGCCCTGCTGCGTACCAAGGAATTCGACATGCCGCTGCAGTACAACAACTTCCGCGATTGATCAGGCTTTTCCGAGGAACCCGGTGGCGACCTGGAAGGTCCATCGGTTCCAGGTCGCCTGACCCGCGGTGGCCTGCCTCAATCACGATCTGCCGTTCGGCACTCAGGAGATGTACATGGATTTAAATGCCGAAGTCGACCACCTGGTTCGTCAGTCGCAGACCTGGATTCCCTTGATCATGGCCTATGGCAGCCGCCTGCTGCTGGCCCTGCTGACCCTGGCCATCGGCTGGTGGGTCACCAGCAAGATCAGCGACCGCCTGGCCCGCCTGGTGGGCCTGCGGGTCGCCGATCCGGCCCTGCAGGGCTTCATCCGCACCCTGGCCAACATCGCCTTGAAGATCATGCTGGCGATCAGCGTCGCCTCCATGATCGGCATCGAGACCACCTCGTTCGTCGCGGCCATGGGTGGCGCGGTACTGGCGATCGGCCTGGCCTTGCAGGGCAGCCTGGCGAACTTCGCCGGGGGCGTGCTGATCCTGCTGTTCCGGCCGTTTCGCCTGGGCGACTGGATCGAGGCCCAAGGGGTCAGCGGCACCGTCGACAGCATCCAGATCTTCCACACTGTGCTGCGCACCGGTGACAACAAGACGGTGATCCTGCCCAACGGCAGCCTGTCCAACGGCATCATCACCAACACCAACCGCCAGCCGACGCGCAAGGTGGTGTTCGATGTCGGCGTGGATTACGACGCCGACCTGCAGAAGGCGCGCAACGTGCTGCTGGCCCTGGCGCAAGACCCACGTGTACTGCCCGACCCGGCGCCGCAGGCGGTGGTGTCGAACCTGGGCGACAGTGCGATCACCGTCTCGCTGCGTCTGTGGACCAAGACCTCGGACTACTGGGACATGATGTTCATGCTCAACGAGCAGGCCCGTGATCGCCTCAAGGCCGAGGGTATCGACATTCCGTTCCCGCAGCGGGTCATTCGCCTGGTGCAGGAAACGCCGGCGCAGTAGTCCAGCGTTCCCGGCTGACGACGCCACACCCCCAGAGGCCGTGCCTGCATGACGTTCAAGGTCGTGCAGGCGCGGCCTCTGGCTGTGCGCAGGTCATACAGGCCTGAAGCCGCTTACACTCCCTTACAGGATGTCCATGCCGCCTGTGGCATATATCCTGACCTTTCCTCTACCTGCCCGCGATCCTTCCATGAAACCACTGCTGTACATCACGCCGCTCAGGGCGCTGCTCTTTGGCCTGACGCTGGCGCTGTTCGAATTGCTCACCTACCTGACCAGTGACGCCGTGATGCCCGCCATGCCGGTGGTGGTCGACGACCTGCAAGCCAGTCCCGAATTCATTCCCCACGCGCTCAACCTGTACTTGCTGGGTGGGGTGCTGCTGCAATGGCTGATCGGCCCGCTGGCCGATCGCTATGGACGGCGCCCGCTGCTGCTGGGCGGCTGCGTGGTCTTCGGTGTCGCGTGCCTGGCGACCTTCTGGGTCCACGACATTGGCGTGTTCAACCTGCTGCGCCTGCTGCAGGGCATCGGTCTGGGCTTCGTGGTGACCGTCAGCTATCCCGCACTGAACGAAGCGTTCAGCGAAGCCGATGCCGTGCGCATGATGGCCCTGCTGGCCAATATTGCGCTGCTGTCGCCGCTGCTCGGCCCGCTGGTGGGAACCCTGATGCTGCAGTGGCTCGATTGGCGCTGGCTGTTCGTGGCGTTCGCGGCAGGGGCGCTGCTGTGCTGGGGGCTGCTGTACCGGCTGATGCCGGAAACGCTCGGGGTGGAGCGCCGCGACGGTTCGCGGCTGGCCTTCACGCCCATCCATCTGCTGCCTCTGCTGGCCGGGTACGGCCAACTGCTGCGCAACCGGCAGTTCGTGGCCGGCAGTGCGGCGCTGGGATTGGTCGGGTTGCCGCTGATCGGCTGGATCGGCCTGTCCCCGGTGCTGCTGATTCACGACGAGGGGCTGAGCACGCTGGACTATGCCCTGTGGCAGTTACCGGTGTTCGGCGGGCTGATTCTGGGTAACCTGATCATCAATCGCATCGCCGATCGCTATGCGCTTGCGACACTGGTACGTGGCGCGCTCTGGCCCTACCTGGCCGGCCTGGCAGTGCTGGTGCTGGCCACCTGGCTGCACCCTTCGGTCATCAGCGTGGTGGCCGGCATGTCGCTCTATGCCTTGGGGCTGGGCGTCGCCAACGCGGTGCTCTACCGCATGACGCTGTTCGCCAGCGAGCAGAGCAAGGGCCTGGTCTCGGCCATGCTGGGCATGATCACCATCGCCCTGCTCGGGCTGGGTGGTGCACTGCTGGCCATGCTGGGTGCCGGCTCCAGCCTGCTGCACTTTGCGGTGGCGGCGGGCATCGCCGGTGCGCTGGCCATCTGGCCGCTGTGGCTGATCGTCGGCGGTCCACGCTCGGCGGTTGCCGTCACCCAGTGACGGCTCGGCACCTCTGTCTGGGCTGAGCGCGGTCGCGAACCCCGCTCAGGGTTGCTGGGCGGGTGGGTTCTGCTCCGGATCCTGTTTGCCACGCCTGGCCTCCTGACGCCAGTGCAAGGCGATCAGAACCAGGGTCGGCACGCCCAGCAGGGCAGTGATGACGAAGAAGTTGTGGTAGCCGAACTTCTCCACCATCACCCCTGAGTAACCGCCGATCAACCGCGGCAACAGCAGCATGATCGAGCTCAGCAGCGCGTACTGGGTGGCCGAGAACTTCAGGTTGGTGAGGCTCGACAGATAGGCCACGAATGCCGAGGTGGCCATGCCCGAGCTGAAGTTGTCCAGCGAGATGGTCACCACCAGCATTTCCAGGTTCGGCCCCATGTCGGCCAGCATCACGAAGAGGATGTTGGTGCCCGCGGAGGCCACGCCGCCGATGAACAGGATCGGCAGGATGCCGAAGCGCACGATCAACAGACCGCCCACGCCGGCGCCGACCAGGGTCATGATCAACCCGAAGATCTTGCTGACGCTGGCGATCTGGTCCTTGGTGAAGCCCATGTCGATGTAGAAGACGTTGGCCATCACGCCCATCACCGTGTCGGACATCCGATAGGTGGCGATCAGCCCCAGCAGCAGCAGGGCCTGCCAGCGGTAGCGCAGGATGAAGTCGTTGACCGGTGTGAGCACCGGGGCCAGGCCGCGACGGCCCATGGACGACAGGCAGGCCCAGGTCAGCAGGGCGTAGAGGATCAGGCGCAGGAAGGCGCGATCTTCGAGCAGCAGGTCGAGCATCGTGGCATTGCCGAACACCACGCTGGCCCAGTCGGTATTGAACATCTGGGTGAAGCTGGCCGGTACCGAGACCAGCAGGATGATCAGCACGAACACCGACATCAGCTGGTGCATCAGGCCGTAGCGAGCGGCCGACAGCTGGGTACGCAGCGCGACTGCCGGCTCGCGCATCACCAGGGTGGTGAACAGCGCCGGCAGCATGAGCAGGCCGAACAGCACGTAGGTGCCGGTCCAGGCCTTGTGCAGGTAGCTGAAGCCGGTGGAACCGAACCACTCGGCGAAGAACAGTGCGCCGGCGGTGGCCAGCAGCGCCGCGACCCGGTAGCCGGCCATGTAGCTGGCTGCCAGCGCCGCCTGGCGTTGGTCGTCGGCGACTTCCAGGCGATAGGCGTCGACGGCGATGTCCTGGGTGGCGGAGGCGAAGGCCACCAGCACCGCCAGGGCGATGAGCCACGACAGATGTTTCTGCGGATCGCACAGGCCCATGCCGATGAGCCCGAGCACCACCAGTATCTGCGAGAGCAACAGCCAGGAGCGACGTCGACCCATGCCACCGAGCAGCGGCAGGCGCCATTGGTCGAGCAGGGGCGACCACACCCATTTGAACGCGTAGGCCAGGCCGATCAGGCTGGCATAACCGATGGTTTCGCGTGCGACCCCGGCTTCGCGCAACCAGACCGAGAGCGTGGAGAACACCAGCATGTAAGGCAGGCCGGCGGCGAAGCCGAGCAACAACAGCACCAGCGTTGACGGGCTGGCGTAGGCAGCGAGCGCAGCGCGCCAGGTTTTACGGGGCATGGGCCAACATCTGCCTCAAATTTGCGAAAACAAAGCGCGCACTCTAACCGCTGAGCTCCATTGGGCGCCAGCCATGGCGCTTCATATCCACGCGATTGTTGGCGATATTCACGCCTTCGGCGCGCAGCCGGGCGCGCTGCTCTTCTCCAGACGGGGTGCAGGGCGCCAGACTCAGGCGCCCGTTCGCCCCCAGGACTCGATGCCAGGGCAGTGAGGTATCGCTCGGTAACTGGCTCAGGGTACGCCCGACCCAGCGTGCGGCGCGTCCCAGGCCGGCCATTTGGGCCAGTTGGCCATAGCTCACCACTTTGCCGGTGGGCACCTGGCTCAATGCCACATAAAGTGCCATTCGTCGGGCTTCGGCGCTGTCGCTGTGCGGAATCGTTTGACCCGACATCAGGTCAGTCCTGGGCTGCAGCGGAATCTGTCATGAAAGATGTGCGAAATGAGAATTGAACTCGTAGCCATAAACCTAGTCTTTCCTTGCTCCGTGCTTGGGTATCTGGATAATGCCCGACGTTTCCACCCAATCGACTGCAAATTTGCCTATGTATCCTAAAACCTTGCTGTGCCTTCTTGCTGCCTCACTGTCCGCACCTGTGCTGGCCGACACCGTCTGGATGAAGAACGGTGACAAGCTCAGCGGCAAGATCAAGGTGTTCGACGGCGGCAAATTGCTGCTGCAGACGCCGTACGGTGGCAACATCGCCCTGGACTGGAAGCAGGTCAAGACCCTCGAGAGCGACCAGGAACTGCTGGTCCGCCAGGATGCCGAGAGTGGCGAGAAAGCCAAGTCGCTCAAACCGGCCGAATCCGGCAAGGTGATCCTGGCCAACGGCGAAGCGCCCAAGACGGTCGAGCTGGCCAGCATCGAGCAGATCCTCAAGCCCAAACCTGTGGTCGAAGACCTGGTGTGGAAAGGCAATGTCGACCTGGCGCTGGACTACAAGCGCGCCGAAAACGATACCGACGATTACGACATCGGCTTCAAGACCACCGCTCGCCACGGCCGCTGGCGGCACAATGCCGAGGGCGAGTACAACCGCGAAACCAAGGACGACGTCACCACGACCAACAACTGGCGTGCCGAGTACGCCCTGGACCGTTTCCTCACCGAGAAGTGGTTCTGGCAAGGGCGTCTGGAGTACAAGCGCGACATGGTCGAAGACCTCGCCCGTCAGCGTACCGTGGGTACCGGCCCTGGCTACCAGTTCTGGGACGATGAACTGGGTGCGTTCTCCCTGGGCGCGCTGATCAACCGTACCGACTACGAATACCGCGACGGCGGCACGGACAATTTCTACTCGGCCGCGGTGAAGTGGGACTACAACCGCTACCTGATCGGCAAGAAGATCGAGTTCTTCACCAATGGCGAGCTGGGCAAGCCGATCGGTTCGGTCGCCGACTACTCGCTCGACGCCGAAATGGGCCTGCGCTACAAGGTCACCGACTGGGCTTCGCTCAACCTCAAGGCCGAGAAGGACCTGATTCGCGGCACCCGCGACAGCGATCTGGACAAGACTCGCTACACCGCTGGCTTCGGCGTGGCCTGGTAAGGTGCCGATCCGGCAGGGGCGCTGGACCGCCGTCCCTGTCGGCACTTGCTTTTCCTGTCGCTTGTGGCTTATAGCGTGGGGCTGATCCTCAAGGAGCCTCGCTGTGAGTACTCATGCCCTTCGTCCCGCCCGGGAGCTGCTGCTCAAGGAATACCGCGGCGTGCTCTCGACCCTGTCCAAATCCATGCCCGGCTTTCCCTTCGGCTCGGTGGTGCCTTACTGCCTCGACGCTCAGGGGCGGCCGCTGCTGTTGATCAGCCGCATCGCCCAGCACACCCATAACCTCCAAAAAGAGCCCAAGTGCTCGCTGCTGGTCGGTGAGCGCGACGCCGACGACGTTCAGGCCGTCGGGCGCCTGACGCTCATGGCCGAGGCGCGCAAGGTGCTCGATGCCGCTGAGGTGGACGCCGCCGCCCAGCGTTACTACCGCTATTTCCCCGATGCCAGCGACTACCACAGTGCCCACGATTTCGACTTCTGGGTGCTCGAGCCTGTTCGTCACCGATACATCGGTGGCTTCGGCGCCATTCACTGGCTGGACCAGGTCACCTTGGCCAATCCGTTCGCCGGTGCTGGCGAGGCCGGCATGATCGAGCACATGAACAGCGACCACGCCGCCGCGATCGCCCACTACGTGGCGCTCAGCGGTCTGCCTGGCCATTCCCCGGCCGAACTGGTCGGTATCGACCGCGAGGGAATGCACCTGCGCATCGGTCATTCGATCCACTGGCTGGCATTTCCTCAGACTTGCAATACGCCGACACAAGTTCGCGAGGCCTTGGTTTTGCTGGCCCGCGCCGAGCAGTGGCCGGTCGTCGAGACCTCCCAGGGTTGAAATCCGGAGCACACGCATCCATCTGATGGTCTTACTGGAAGGTTCACTTCCGTCGAGGAATCCTTGATGCGTGCTTTTCTACTGTTGTTCCTGATTTTTCCGGTGCTGGAGTTGTTCGTCTTCGTCAAGGTCAGCGCCGCCATCGGCTTCTTCCCGGCGCTGCTGCTGATCATCGCAGGCTCCGCACTGGGCCTGCTGATGATGCGCGTGGCGGGCCTGGCCACGGCGCTGCGTGCCCGTGAAAGCCTGCAGCGCGGCGAACTGCCGGCCGAAGACATGTTCCAGGGCATGATGCTGGCCGTCGGTGGTGGTCTGCTGCTGATCCCCGGTTTCATCAGCGATGTGCTGGGCCTGCTGTGCCTGTTGCCCTTCACCCGTCACCTGGCCGCGCGCAAGCTGCGTCAGCGCGCCGAGGCACAGGCGCAGCGCCAGCGTGCGTTTCAGGATGATCCGCTGCACGGTCAGCCGCGTGACGGCGGCCACCGTCCCAACGTGATCGAAGGCGAGTACGAGCGCCGCGACCAGTAACTCGTCGATTGCGTGCGAGCCCGCGCCACCTCGGTAGCGCGGGCTCGCGCGTTTTCGGTCCGCCGTCCTGTGCAGGCGCGGAAAAAAATTTGTGACCCTGCCCTTGTAATCGAATGCGGTGACCTTATGTATGTGGTCACCGCAAGGTTTCTGGTGGCGACACCAGACATGACTCGCGGGGTTCGCCTGGTGCGGGCCCCCACCGGCAACGCCGGATTGCTCAACCCGCCGGTGTCGAACCGGCCGATGAAAACCACACATTAGGAGAGATCGACAATGAAGCTTCGTCCTCTGCATGACCGCGTCGTCATCCGTCGCAGCGAAGAAGAATCGAAAACCGCTGGCGGTATCGTCCTGCCGGGTTCGGCCGCTGAAAAACCCAACCGTGGCGAAGTCGTCGCGGTTGGTACCGGTCGCGTCCTGGACAACGGCGAAGTGCGCGCGCTGGCCGTGAAAGTGGGTGACAAAGTGGTTTTCGGCCCGTACTCGGGCAGCAACACCGTGAAAGTCGATGGCGAAGACCTGCTGGTCATGGCCGAGAACGAGATCCTGGCCGTCGTCGAAGGCTGATTTCCCGACTTCCCGTTACCCCACAGAATTTGAAGGATTAAACGATCATGGCTGCTAAAGACGTAAAATTCGGCGACTCCGCTCGCAAGAAAATGCTCGTTGGTGTCAACGTTCTGGCTGACGCGGTGAAAGCGACCCTGGGCCCGAAAGGCCGCAACGTGGTCCTGGCCAAGAGCTTCGGCGCACCGACCATCACCAAAGACGGTGTCTCGGTCGCCAAGGAAATCGAGCTGAAATGCGCGTTCGAGAACATGGGCGCCCAGCTGGTCAAGGAAGTCGCTTCCAAGGCCAACGATGCAGCCGGTGACGGCACCACCACTGCAACCGTCCTGGCCCAGGCCATCGTCAACGAAGGCCTGAAAGCCGTCGCTGCCGGCATGAACCCGATGGACCTCAAGCGCGGCATCGACAAGGCCACCGCCGCCGTCGTCGCCGAGCTGAAGAACCTGTCCAAGCCATGCGCCGATTCGAAGGCCATCGCCCAGGTCGGCACCATCTCCGCCAACTCCGACAGCTCCATCGGTGAAATCATCGCCGAAGCCATGGAAAAGGTCGGCAAAGAAGGCGTGATCACCGTCGAGGAAGGTTCGGGTCTGGAGAACGAACTGTCCGTCGTCGAGGGCATGCAGTTCGACCGCGGCTACCTGTCGCCGTACTTCGTGAACAAGCCGGACACCATGGTCGCCGAGCTGGACAGCCCGCTGCTGCTGCTGGTCGACAAGAAGATCTCCAACATCCGCGAATTGCTGCCGGTGCTCGAAGCTGTCGCCAAGGCCGGCCGTCCTCTGCTGATCGTGGCCGAAGACGTCGAAGGCGAAGCGCTGGCCACCCTGGTGGTCAACAACATGCGCGGCATCGTCAAGGTCGCTGCGGTCAAGGCCCCAGGCTTCGGCGACCGTCGCAAGGCCATGCTGCAGGACATCGCCGTCCTGACTGGCGGCCAGGTGATCTCCGAGGAAATCGGCCTGTCGCTGGAAACCGCCACCCTGGAGCACCTGGGTAACGCCAAGCGCGTGATCCTGTCCAAGGAAAACACCACCATCATCGATGGTGCTGGCGTCGATGGCGACATCGAAGCACGCGTCAAGCAGATCCGTGCCCAGATCGAAGAAACCTCGTCCGACTACGACCGTGAGAAGCTGCAGGAGCGTCTGGCCAAGCTGGCTGGCGGCGTCGCTGTGATCAAGGTCGGCGCTGGCACCGAAGTCGAGATGAAAGAGAAGAAGGCCCGTGTCGAAGACGCCCTGCACGCGACCCGTGCTGCCGTCGAAGAAGGCGTGGTGCCTGGCGGTGGCGTCGCTCTGGTACGCGCCCTGGCTGCGATCGTCGACCTGAAGGGCGACAACGAAGACCAGAACGTCGGTATCTCCCTGCTGCGCCGCGCTGTCGAAGCGCCGCTGCGTCAGATCACTGCCAACGCCGGCGACGAGCCGAGCGTTGTGGCCGACAAGGTCAAGCAGGGTTCGGGCAACTACGGCTACAACGCTGCTACCGGCGAGTACGGTGACATGATCGAAATGGGTATCCTGGACCCAGCCAAGGTCACTCGTTCGGCGCTGCAAGCTGCGGCTTCGATCGGTGGTCTGATGATTACCACCGAGGCGATGGTCGCTGACCTGCCGGAAGACAAGCCAGCGGCTGGTGGTATGCCGGATATGGGTGGTATGGGGGGTATGGGCGGCATGATGTAAGGTCAGCCTTACCTCGCTGTCTCGCTTCAACGAAGAGCCCCGCCTTGTGTGGGGCTTTTCGTTTTTTGCGGGTTTTATTTGGGGTGGGGGGCTTATCCGTTTATTGGGGTGACGCTGATTCACCTTTTCGCTTTTACAGCGACCTACTTTTTCTCTTGGG
>NZ_JACVTO010000006.1 GCF_016518545.1 Pseudomonas sp. S30 | reverse complement strand
TTCTAGAAACCCTGGCTCGGACTCAAATGCTTAAGTGAACAGCATTACGGCCAAGGCCGGGTTTTCGTAAGGTCGCCCGAAGTCTTACTTCTTGGTGCGGCCCTTGAAGCTGTTGTCGCGGGTGTCGATATCGATCCACTCGTCGATCTCGATGAAATCGGCGACCTGGATTTCAGTGCCATTGGCCAGCTTGGCAGGCTTCATGACCTTGCCGGACGTGTCGCCACGCGCAGCGTTCTCGGTGTAGACGACCTTGCGGCTGATGGTGGTCGGCAGTTCTACCGATACCAGACGACCTTCGAAGAACACGGCTTCGCAGATATCTTCCATGCCTTCTTCGATGTACGGCAGAACGGCGTCGATGTCCTCGGCGTTCAGCTCGTACATGGTGTAGTCGGTGGTGTCCATGAAGGTGTATTCGTCACCATTGATGAACGACAGGGTCGCTTCTTTGCGATCCAGGATCACGTCGTCCAGCTTGTCGTCGGCGAAGTAGACGGTCTCGGTCTTGTAGCCGGTCAGCAGGTTCTTCAGCTTGGTCTTCATGATCGCGCTGTTACGGCCCGATTTGGTGAATTCCGCTTTCTGGACCAGCCACGGGTCGTTGTCGATCCGCAGGACGGTGCCGGGTTTCAGTTCTTTACCAGTTTTCATTACGCAGTATCCGAATCTGGATGGATTTATAAAAATCGAGGCCGCATATCATAGCCAATTTCGGTAAAACTGTACCAGCGCTGTGGCGAGGTCGGGCTGAGCGGCCTGCCGGGCACGCCATTCGAGGGCGTGGGCCTGCAGTTCCCCCCAGTGCGGCTGCATGGCGCGCCAGGCCTGGGCCATGTCGCGGTCCATGTTCCAGGCACGCCAGGTGTCGGTCAGCGCTTGCGCAGCCGGGTCCGACAGGCCGTGACGATAGGTCCTCAGGAAGGCCTCGAGCTTTTCCCAATGGGCATTTTCCTCCTGCACATAGATGTGCCACAGCAAGGGACGCCCGGCCCACTGGGCGCGCACGAAGGAATCTTCACCACGTACGGCATTGAAGTCGCAGCACCACAGGAGGCTGTCGTAGTCGTCCTGGCTGACGAAAGGCAGCACCTGCAGCGTGAGCGCACCCACAGTGCGAACATCACCCACCGTCAGCGTATCGCCCAGCCAGGCGTTCAGGTCGCCGAGGATCCGACCTTCGGGTACCAGCACGTGGGTGGGCGGCGAGCCCTCGACCAGGGCCTGCAACCAGGCTCCCAGCTGATCGTTCTCGTAGGCGAACAGCGATATCAGGCGGGCCGCAGGGTCTGCGTGCACACCTAGCCGAGCGAGGAAGGCCTGACGGGCGTCGCCGTCACCCTGCCAGGCGGTGCAGCGCTGGATAAGCCCCTGCTCGCGCAGCAGGCCGCCGGTGCCGTGGGTGAAACCTGGGAAAAAGAACACCGTGCGCAAGCCGTTGGGCTGGGGGGATGGCAAACCATGGCAGCCCTGCACCCAGTCTTCGGCGCTCAGGTATTCGAGATTCAGCCACAAGGCGGGCGTCGGTCTTTGCGTCAGCGCCTGGAGGTAATCCGGCGGCAGGCGACAGCCGAAGGCACCGATGACCACCTCGGCAGGCGTCACCGGAGGCCACTGGGCAGACCAGCGGCGGATGTCCACGCCCTGTTGCCACTGCTGATCGGCTTCGGGGTCGGCGGCCGGGCACAGGCGGGCGAAGGCGTGCAGGTCATCGATCCACAGGCGTACCGGCAGAGCGTGTTCAGCGTGCAGCTGGCGAGCCAGGCGCCAGGTCACGCCGATGTCGCCGTAGTTGTCGACGACCGTGCAAAAGATGTCCCAGGTGGGGTGCATGGTGGTTCTCATGGGAACTGGGGCGCAGTGTCGAAAGGTGTCCGGCCGGTATTCTGGGGGTTTTGCGGACGAGTGTATATCCGGATTGGGGAGACGCAGGATTGGCTTTTCATCCACACGCCGACCTACGCTTGGGGAGCGTGCCTAGGCAAGCGAACGCCGCGATGAAACAAAACGGGTGCGGCGTGCGACAATCAGCGCTCGTCCCCACATTCAGGAAGCCGTCATGCTGCGTCGTCGCGAGCTGAAGATTACCTACCATCCGGTGCGGTTGATGGTGTGCATCGCACTGGGCATATGGTTGGGGGCTGTGGCCATCGGGCTGAGTCTCTGGCTGGCCTGGCAGTTGTGGCCTCAGCAGGTCGAACCGCTGGCCCAGGCGCTGGCGCCTGCCAAGGTGGCGACCCCATCGGCTGCCGCGCCGACGGCGGCGCCCGCCGATAGCCAGCAGGCCATGTTCGAGCGCTACCAGCAAATCCTTCGCGAGCAGCAGGCGCGTGACGCCATCGAGGCCGATCCACGCCATCTGGACAATCCCAAGTGCCAGTTCTGGCTGCAACAGAACCGCACGGCGCCCACGGCCAACAGCCAGGCCAAGGTCGCGGAGTTCTGCCGCTGATCATGGACAAGACCGCCCTGCTCGCTGGCATCGTCGAACGCCTGGAACACGACTGCGACCTGCTGCGTCGCGCAGCGCAGACCGCTTACGAGACCGCCACTGCCGAAGAGAACATCGCCGAGAACAAGTACGACACCCTGGGCCTTGAGGCCTCCTACCTCGCCACTGGCCAGGCGCGGCGCAGTGCCGAACTGCGCCAGGCGCTGCTCGCCTATCAGCAACTGATATTGCGCGACTACGACGCGGCTCGCGGAATCCAGCTGAGCAATCGCGTGACCCTCGAGGATGACCAAGGCCGCCGGCAGTGCCTGTTCCTCGGCCCGGAGGGCGCCGGGCTGAAGATCGGCCGGGGCGCGGCGCAGGTCACCGTGATCACTCCCCGCTCGCCGCTGGGGCTGCAATTGCTCGGCAAACAGCTGGACGACGAGATCACCCTCATCCTGGCCGGGGTCGCGCAGGTGCAGTGCGTGGTCGAGGTCGACTGACGCCCGTCAGCTACCGGCCACCACGAACGCCTCGTCCACCCGGGCCAGTTGCGCCTCGCTCAAGGTGCCGGCCTGGTAGTGCAGCTTGATCCACGCCAGCAGGTAATCGTAGCGCGCGCGCGCCAGGTCGCGCCGGGTCGTGGCCAGTTGCTGCTCGGCATTGAGCACGTCCAGGTTGACCCGCTCGCCGCCCTGCACGCTCTTGCGCGTGGAGGTCACCAGCGCTTCGGCCGCCTGCAACGCCCGCTCGTAGGCCCGCAGCCGACTGGCACCGGAGGCGCAGGCATTGTACTGACGGCGCAACTCGATCAAGGTGCTGCGGGTGTTGCCGTCAAGCTCGTACTCGGCCTGCTCCAGGTGCCGGCTGGCCTGACGCGTCGAGGCACTGACCGCCCCACCGGCGAACAGCGGCAGGCTGATCTCGATACCCACGGTGTTGGTCGAATAGCGCTGGTTGTAGGTGTTGCCGCTGTCCGATTCCTGACGACGTGAGGTGGCGAAGGCATTGACCTTGGGCAGGTGGCCAGCGCGATTGCGCTCGACCTCGTAACGAGCCACCTCCAAGGCATGCCGCTGGGACCCGAGCACAGGGTTGCTCGACAGCGCCAGCGACTGCCAGGCCTCGTAACCGCTGGGTGTCATCACTGGCAGCGCGAAGCCGCTGCGCAGCGGAGCCAGGTCGTCGATCAGCACCGCGGGTTCGCCGATCAGCGCGCCCAGCTCGCGCAGGGCGGCGTCCTCGTCGTTGCGCGCCTGGATCTCCTCGGCATCGGCCAGCTCGAAGCGGGCCTGGGCCTCCAGGATATCGGTACGCGTGCCCTCCCCGGCCTGGTACAGCCGCTGGTTCTGCTGGAACTGCTGACGGTAGGCCTGCTTGCTGGCCACGCTGATCGCGATCTGGTCGCGGGCATACAGCGCCTGGGTATAGCTGGTCATCACCCGCACCAGCAACTGCTGGCTCTGGTCGCGGAAGCTTTCGTCGGCGAACAGCGTCTGCGCCACGCCTTTGCGGTAGGCGGCGTAGGCTTCGTAGTCGAACAGCGGTTGCTGCAGGATGAAGCTCGAACCGTAACTGTCGTAGCGGCGGTTCTCGCTGGTGCGGCGCGAGTCTCCCAGGTACGTAGCCTTCGAATCGTTGCGGCCCTTGTTGTAGTTGTAGGACAGGTTCGGCAGCAAGCCGGCCCGGCCGATGGCGCGGTACTCCTGGCCGGCCTCGCGAGCCTTGAAGGCGGCCAGGTAGGTCGGGTCGCGACGCAGGGCCTGCTCGTACACCTGGAACGGGCCCATGGTCGCCTGTGCGCCGGCTGGCAGCAGCATGCAGGCCAACAGCAGGCCCCGGTGAGATAACTTCATCACAGCGTCCTCATTGTTCGGTCAAGGCGCTGCCGGCTCGATCGAGCAGGGGCTTGAAGAGGTAGTTGAGCAACGAGCGTTCGCCAGTACGCACGAAGAGCTCGGCGGGCATGCCGGGACGGATCGACAGCCCATGCAGGCGCGCCAGGGCTTCTTCGCTGACGGTGCTGCGCAGCACGTAATAAGGTTGCCCGGTGCGCTCATCGAGCAACTGATCCGCTGACACCAGCGCCACTTCGCCGCTGACCCGCGGCGTGCGATTCTGGTTGAACGCGGTGAACAGAATGTCCACGGGCAGCTGCGGCGCGACCTTGTCCACCAGGTTCACCGGCAACCGCCCTTCCACCTCCAGGGCCGTGCCCTGGGGCACGATCTCCAGCAGCGTTTCACCGGCACGCACCACGGCGCCCTCGGTGTGCACGCCCAGGTTGATGGCGATGCCGTCGGCGGGCGCGAGGATGTCGCTGTGGCGCAACTCGAAGCGCGCCGAGTTGAGCTGCTGCTCCAGCGTGGCGGTTCTCACCTGGGCCTCGGCCAGTTGGGTGCGTACCTCTTTCTGGTATTCCTCGCGGCGCTGCTGCAGGGTCAGCCGCGCCTCGACGATGCCCTGCTCCAGCCGCGCGCTGTCGCCGGCGTTCTGCGCCAGATCGCGCTGCACCTGGGACAACTGGCGCTGGTACTCGAGCACCCGGTTGCGTGGGATGTAGCCCTCTCCGGCCAATGGTCGCAGGCTGTCGAGCTGCTCGCGCAGGGAATCGGCCTGGGCCTGCAGGTCGCCCCTGGCCCGACGCATCCCTTGCAACTGGGCTCGCGAGCCCTCGATACTGGCCGCCAGCGCACCCTGCTCGCGGGCCTGGGCCTGGCGACGGCTGTCGAACAGCTGACGCTGGCCTTCCAGCACCGCGCCGAGCTGCGGATCGGAGGCTTCGTTCAATTGCTCGGGAAACAGCACCTGCTCCAGGTTGTCCCGCTCGCCACGCCAACGTGCCAGGCTGGCTTGAGCCATGCGGTATTGCGCCTGCAAGCCTTCGACGTCCGCCTGCACCTGGGTGCGGTCCAGGCGCAGCAACGGATCACCCTGGCGCACCCGTTGCCCCTCGCTGACCATGATCCGGCTGACCACGCCCGGCGCCATCGACTGCACGGCCTTGCGCTTGCCTGACACCACCACGGTGCCCGGCACCGCCACGCCCTGATCGAGCGGCGCGAGGCTGGCCCAGAGCATGAAGCCGCCAAAGCCCAGCAGCGTCAGCAGCCAACCCAGGCGGACGCAGAAACCTGGCGTATCGCCTCGAGCACTCATGCGCCACCTCCCGCTTGCAAAGGTCGTTGCACCGCGCCCTGCCCCAACGCCTGAAGCACCTCCCGCGCCGGGCCGAAGGCTTGCATGCGCCCGTCGTTCATCACCAGCAGCTTGTCGGCTTGGGCCAGCGCGGCGCTGCGATGGGTCACCAGCACGACGGTACGGCCCAGGGCCTTGAGTTGCACCAGGGCGCTGGCCAACGCCGCTTCGCCAAGGCTGTCGAGATTGGAGTTGGGCTCGTCGAGCACCACCAGGCAGGGATGACCATAGAGCGCACGGGCCAGCGCGATACGTTGCTTCTGCCCACCCGAAAGGTCTGCGCCTCCTTCACCCAGGCGCGTGTCGTACCCCTGCGGCAGGCGCAGGATCAACTCGTGCACCCCTGCCAGGCGAGCGGCTTCCACCACCTGGTGGCCGTCGAGTTCACCAAAGCGGGCGATGTTCTCGGCGATGCTGCCACGCAGCAACTCGATGCTCTGGGGCAGGTAGCCGATGTGTGGCCCGAGTGCATCGCGGTCCCACTGGCGTAACTCGGCGCCGTCCAGCCGCACGTGTCCCACCAGCGGCTGCCAGACACCGACCAGCAGCCTGGCCAGCGTCGATTTGCCGGAGCCTGAAGCGCCCAGCACGCCGAGCACCTCACCCGGCGCAAGCGCGAAACTCACCTGTTGCACGGTCGCCTGCTGACGACCCGGCGGCCCGGCGCTGACCTGCTCCACCGACAATTGCCCGGTAGGCACCGGCAGTGGCATGGGTGCCGGCGGCTCGGGGTGCTCGCACAGCAGTGCATCCAGGCGACGATAGGCCAGTTGCGCGCCGCTCCACTGCTTCCATACCGCGATGAGCTGGTCGATCGGCGCCAGGACCCGCCCCATCAGGATCGACCCGGCGATCATCATGCCCGGCGTCATCTGCCCCTCGATCACCAGCAGCGCCCCCAGCCCGAGCACCAGCGACTGCAAGCACAGGCGCAGGGCCTTGCTGGTCGCGGTGATCACCGCCGAGGTGTCGCTGGCCTGGTTCTGCAGCTCCAGAAAGCGCCCATGCAGGGCGAACCAGCGCTGGCGCAGGGCACCCAGCATGCCCATGGCCTGGATGCTCTCGGCATTGAGCAACTGGCTGGCGGCCAGGTGGCTGGACTGCTGCTGCAAGCGGCTGGCCTCGGCCAGCGGGCGATGGGTGAGGCGCTCGTTGAGCACGGCCAGCACCACCAGCAGCGCCGCACCGGCACTGGCCAGCACCCCCAGCCAGACGTTGAACAGGAAGATCACCGCCAGGTACACCGGAAACCAGGGCGCATCGAAGAAGGCGAACAAGGCAGGGCCAGTCACGAACTGGCGTACCTGGGTCATGTCGGTGAGCGCCTGACCTGCGGCGCCGTCACCCTGGCGCAGGTTGCGCTCGAAGGCGGCGCGATACACCGTCAGGTTGAAGCGTTGCTCCAGCCGGTGACCGACGCGGATCACGATGAAACTGCGTACCGCCTCCAGCACGCCCATATAGAAAAAGAAGCCGACCACCATCAAGGTCAGCATCCACAATGTTGTCTGGTTCTGCGAACTGAGTACACGGTCGTACACTTGCAACATGTAAATCGATGGCACCAGCATGAGAATATTGATCAGCGCGGTGAAACAACCCACGCTGATCAACGTCGATTTGAATTCGCCAAGTGCCGCCCACAGAAGTGCACCGGGCTTGTGGCTCGGAAGTTTCATGTTTCGCCCTTATTACCGTTGTAACTTGGCCGGGTCAGTGAATATCCAGGCGTTCGAGCAGCAGCGTTCCACCCTCGGGCGAAGTGCCGCTGTAGCGGTGCTCATCCTGCCGGCTGAAATGCACCACGGTGCTGCCATCGGCAGCGACCAGCGCCAAGGTATCCGGCGTGATCAACCAACTGGCGGGGCGCATGCCAAGCAGCGCCTGGGCACAGCTCAGGTCGCCGTCCAACGCACCTTGCGCAGCGTCCAGGTGCAGGGTGCACGGCTGCGCTGGCCCGGGTTGCGCATGAAGCTGCCAGCGCCCGGCCAGTTGCGCGGCGCTGGGGAGTAGCAGGCTGCTCGCCATACCTACCTCGGTCATCGATATCAGGGCGATCGCGCCCAGCGCGATCATGGGTTTGACTAACGGCATTCGTCCACCTCCGTGGCGAGGGCGGCCCGCATGCTTCGCGGGCCGCCTCGTCAGGTCAGACCACGATATCCGTGGTGACCGCCTGCCCTACGGTGGTCACCAGGAAGTCCGCCAGGCTGTTGCCGGTGAAGTCGATCGCCAGGCTGCCCAGGTTGGTGGCCTGGTCATAGCTGAGTACCGCTTCGCCGGCATGGCCGCTGAAGCTGTTGACGAAGGCCAGTGGCAACTTGCTCTGGGCGAAGGATGGGATGGCCGACAGATCGATCTTGTCCTGACCGCTGACGAAATCCATGATCCGGTCCGGCGCCTTGGCGGTGGAGTCGCTGACCGCCGCGTAGACGAAGGTGTCCGCGCCACTGCCCCCCCACAGCGTATCGGCCCCGCCACCGCCGTAGATGATGTCGTTGCCGGCACCGCCCTTGAGCACGTTGGCTACCGCATTACCGATCAGCAGGTCGTTGCCCGAGCCACCGAACGCATTCTCCACGGTCACGCCCTTGGCGATCGAGACGTTGCCGACCATGCCGCCGACGTCGGAGAACGCGGTTTCGTTGAGGTTGATCTTCTGGTTCTGGGTGAACCCGGAGAAGTCCAGGGTATCGTTGCCACCGCCGTCCCACACGGTGAACACCAGTTTGGAAGAGGCCGAAGTCGCGGAGTAGAAATCGCGGTCTGCGGTGGAATTGAAGCCGTACACCGTGTCGCCGGAGCGCGTGGCGTAGTTGGCGCCATAGAGCTTCTGGATCGCCGCGATGTCGTCCAGCAAGGGCGCGGAAGCGTAGTACTGGCCGCCGCCCTTGACGAAGTTCTGCGCGGTGTTGCTCTCGCTCCAGTAGCTCATCACGCTGTAGCCACGGGTGTCCTGGGCATACGAGGCGTCCCGGTAGCTGGGGTTGCCTTCCCCGGCGTTGTAGTCGCCAGGGTGTGACAGGCCCAGGGTGTGGCCGATCTCGTGGGTCAGGGTCTGGCGCCCGTAGTTGCCGGTATCCGGGCTGATGTTGACCTGGTAGCCACTGTTGACCAGATACCAGGACTCGCCCTTGTGCGACCCGGCGCCGTCGAACGGCAGGTAGGCGAACGCCGCGCCGCCGTCGTTGGCACTGTAGTTGCCGAAGGTCATGTGCCCGTCGCCACCGGAAGCCGACTCGGTGAAGGTGACCTTGGCGACATCGGACCAGGACTGCATGGCCAGCTTGGCCTGGGCCTTCTGCTGGGTATTGAACTGGCTGAAGGTGCCCAGCCCACGGCTGACGAAGTCCGACGGTGCCTTGGTCAGGAAGGTGTAGGTGAGGCTGATGGTGCCATCCTTGTTCAGGTCCTTCCAGGACGCGCCGTCGCGCAGCAGCTGGTTGGCGGCCTGGTCGACGGTGAACGAAGTCTTGCCGTTGATCTTCGCGCCACCGCGATCGTACTGGTGGGCGAAGCTGTTGATCAGCCCGTAGGCCGAACTGCTTCCACTGGGCTGCAGCACCGAAGCGGCAGCCAGTATTGCCTTATCGTTGACTTTGGACATGCAGACACTTCCTTGTTTGCGGAAATGATTGAAGTTCGACAGGAACTCTCAAACATCGGCGAGAGCATCCTGTCACTCGCCCTTGTGAGGCGCAAAAAAACTGACACATATTGAAACTTGGTGTCCAGCACTTTTTTGACGCCAGTTATTCGAATTGCCAACCTTGTCGAAGTTTAGGGTTATTTGCGCAAACAGATAACCGCCGATAATAGGGAGCAGGACCACCGTTCATATCGTGACCCACGGTTCATTATTCACCAGCGAGAACTTTAATTATGAAAAGGCGACACGCCACTGGCATCATTCCTGATCACCCTGATGCGCGTTGCGCGACATTCGTACCACTAGTCGACGGCTCCCTCGCCCCTGCTGCGTCGCTTGTTCCCCCGTCCCCATCGCCAGCCTGCTAGGATGTCGGCCCTTTTCCCCGCCGCCGCCCGCTGGCCGCCGCCTCGTCCCCCAGGAGCTCGCGCATGTCCCCGCTTCGCCCTCGTTTACCCATTGGATTGCTGGGGCTGGGACTGGCGCTGCAGGCCTGGCCAGGTCATGCCGCCGAGCAGCTCGAACTGGCTCCCGTGCAGATCAGCGAACGCTCGGCGGACCAGGACTACCAGGCCACGCAAGCCCAGGTCGGCGGCTGGGGGTCGGCCCCGGTGCTCGACACACCGGCCTCCATCAGTGTCTTCAGCCGCCAACTGCTCGATGACCGGCAGGTGCGCCTGCTCAGCCAGGTGCTGCAGAGCGATGCCTCGGTGGGCGAAAGCTACGCGCCGATCGGTTACTACGAGAACTTCAACGTGCGCGGCTTCACCCTCGATGCCGCCAACAGCTACAGGATCAACGGCCAGACCATCGCCGGCGAGCAGAACGTCGCGCTGGAAAACAAGCAGCAGGTCGAATTGCTCAAAGGACTGAGCGGCCTGCAGAGCGGCGTGTCGGAACCTGGTGGGCTGATCAACTACGTGACCAAGCGCGCCGAGGACGTGCGCTCGGTGACCGTCTCCACCAACGATCAGGGCGAGCGCTACCTGGCGACCGACCTGGGCGGCTGGTTCGGCAGCCAGAAGCAGTTCGGCCTGCGTGCGAACCTGGCCCATGAAGACTTGCGCAGCTATGTCGACCATGCCGACGGGCGGCGCGACTTCGCCTCCCTGGCCTTCGACTGGCAGATCGACGCCAACGCCACGCTGCAACTCGACGCCGAATACCAGCACCGCGAGCAGTACTCGGTACCCGGCTACCAGCTGCTCGGCGGCGCCCAGGTGCCACGCGACATCGATCCGCACGACCGCCTCGCCTACCAGTCATGGGCCAAGCCTGTGCAGAACGATTCGCTGAACCTGGGCGGGCGTTACCAGTACCGCCTGGACGACGCCTGGACGGCCACCCTCGGTGCCTCGCGCAGCCAGGTGGTGATCGACGACTACAGCGCATTCGCTTGGGGCTCGAACGACGACGCCTTTTTCGCCAGCAACGGAGACTACGGCCTCTACGACTACCGCAGCCCCGACGACACCCGCCGTACCGACATGCTCCAGGCTACCCTGGAAGGCCAGTTCCAGGCCCTGGGCGTCGCTCACGCCCTCACCCTGGGCAGCAGCGCGCAGCGCCGCACGCTGGATCAGCGGCCCACCTACAACGAGTGGCGCGGCATTGGCAATATCGACACCGGCGCGCCGCCCTACACCCCCTCGGACAATCCGCTGGGGCACAGTGAACGTCGACTGGACAGCCGCCAGTACGGCCTGTTCGTCAGCGACCGGATCAGCTTCGACGACCACTGGCAGACCGTACTCGGCGCCCGTGAGGTGCGCTTGGACGAGCGGACCTGGGACCAGGTTGGCAATGCCGGCCGGCACACTCGCCAGTACCAGCTGCTGCCCAACGCTGCGCTGATCTACAAGCCGCAGCCCGACACCACGCTTTACGCCAGCTGGTCCAAGGGCCTGTCGGCCGGCGGCACGGCGCCCTGGTTCGCCAGCAATGCCAGTGAAATCCTCGCCCCGACCCTGTCGCGCCAGCTGGAGCTGGGCATCAAGCACCAATGGCAGGGCATCAGCCTGACTGCAGCGCTGTTCCAGATCCGCCAGGCCTACCAGTACGCCCGTCCCAACGAAGGCGCGGCGCCTACCTACGTGCAGCAGGGCCAGCAGAAGAACACCGGCCTGGAGCTGGGCGCCAGCGGCTGGGTCACGCCCACCTTGCAGGTCCATGCCAGCGCCGCCGCGATCCGCGCCCGCGTGCAGGACACCGGGACCCAGGCCTACGAAGATCACCAGGCGATCAACGTGCCGCGCCTGCGTGCCGCACTGCAAGCCGAATACAGCCTGCCATTGCCCGGTCTGGCCCTGCTCGGCGGGGTGCGCTACAGCGCCAGCAAATACGCCAATCAGGCGGGTAACGTGCAGGTCGGCGGCTACACCGTGTTCGACCTCGGCAGTCGCTACCGCCTGCGCCTGGGCGACTACGACACGGTGGTGCGCCTGAGCGTCGATAACCTGTTCGACAAGCGCTACTGGCGTGACGTGGGCGACTACTTGGGCGACGACTACCT
Organism: Pseudomonas sp. S30; assembly: GCF_016518545.1. Taxonomy (GTDB): domain Bacteria; phylum Pseudomonadota; class Gammaproteobacteria; order Pseudomonadales; family Pseudomonadaceae; genus Aquipseudomonas. The sequence continues at coordinate 244,574 of NZ_JACVTO010000006.1, read as the reverse complement.
GTTCCAAGGTGCACCGCGTACGGCACGCTTGAGCGCCTCGGTCAGTTTCTGAAGCCTGCGTCGGTCAGTCAGGACAACGGACGCGGGGATCCGTCCTAGACCTAGTCCTCGGGCTGCGCGCTGCATTCGTCGGCGAACAGCCAGCGATCTTTGCCCAGTTGCCTGGCCTGCTACATCGCCGCGTCGGCAGCCTCGAGCAGCGCGTCGCCGTCGTGTCCATGGCCCGGCTCGCACAGCACCACACAGATGCTGGCACCTGACTGGGCGCTGCCATCTTCGAGCATGATCGGCTGACGGACCGTGGCCGCCAGGCGGTCGCGAATCGCCCGGAATTCAACGCGGTATGGATCAGGCCGCGCAACATTCCAGACCAGCGGTGGGTTGACGAATCAGCCAACATTTGCTGTATTGAAACCGGTTTCATTCGCCCATTACAACGCCAACAAGGCCCGCAATGACCACCGAATCCCTCACCCCTGCCCGGGTCACCATCAGCGAAGTGGCGAAAGCCGCAGGCGTTTCCAAGGCCACGGTATCGCGCTACATCGGCGGTGATCGGCGACTGCTCGCCGACGCCACCGCACAGCGCCTGGCAGCGGTCATCGAGCACCTGGGCTATCGCCCTAACCAGATGGCCCGCGGCCTGAAGCGCGGCCAGACGCGGCTGATCGGCATGTTGGTGGCCGATATTCTCAACCCCTACTCCGTCGCGGTGATCCACGGCGTTGAAACGGCCTGTCGCCGCCATGGCTACAGCCTGATGCTGTGCAACACCAACCGTGACGACGAGCAGGAGCGCCATCACCTGCACGCCTTGCAGTCCTACAACGTCGAAGGCCTGATCGTGAATACCCTCGGCCACCAGCCGGGGGCGCTGCTGCAACTGCATCGCAGCCTGCCGATGGTGCTGGTGGATCGGCAACTGCAGGACCTGCAGGTCGATATGGTCGGCCTGGACAACACCGACGCCGTCGAACAAGCCCTCGATCACCTGTACGCCCAGGGCTACCGCGACGTCATCGCCATCGGCGAGCCGCTCGACGGCACCAGTTCCCGTCATGAACGGGTGCAGGCGTTCACCGCGTCGGTGCAGCGACGCCAGGGCCTGCGGGGCCGCGTGCTGACGCTCGACGACGCACTGCCCAACCTCCTGCAGCACGCCCTGGCGCGCAACGATCACGGCGCCCAGGCCCTGCTCACCTTCAATGGAGTCGCCACCCTGGCGGTCACCCGGGCGCTACAGGCGGCTGGTCGACTGGCATCGGAGGGCCCGGGGCTGATCGCCATCGACGAACTGGAGTGGTACCCGCTGGTGGGCGATGGCATCAGCGCACTCGCACAGCCGACCGAACGCATCGGCAGCGCCGCCTTCGAGTGCCTGCTCGAACGCCTGCGCGGCAGCGAGGCCGCGCCCCGTCGGCTCGATTTCAAAGCGCAGCTGATCGTGCGCGGCTCCACGCCCAAGCAGCTTTAAGCACGCATGAACGGCCAAGCGGTCGTTCCGCCGAACAATGAAACCGGTTTCATCGCAACGATAAGGACAACAACAATGCAGCCCTACCCTGTCTCCATCAGCCTCTCCAGTTACGGCGCGGACTTGGTGCGTCAATACGGCCAACTGCACTTCATCGAGCTGCTGGCCGATGCCGGCGTCGATTGCATCGAACTGCGCGAGGAGTTATTCGACACGCCGCCGGATGTTCCGGTGTTCAAGCAGGCGCTCGCCCAAAGCGGTCTGGAATGCGTCTACTCCTCACCCCTGGAGTTGTGGACGCGCCAGGGAGGGCCGGATCCCCGCTTGCCGCACACCCTGGCCAGCGCCCGCGCGCTCGGCGCCGTCGCGCTCAAGGTTTCACTGGGCCACTTGCGTCCAGACTGCGATCTGGCCGCCCTGCAACCCTGGCTCAAGGCGGGCGATCCGTTGTTGCTGATCGAGAACGACCAGACCGCCCAGGGTGGGCGGCTGGACGCCCTGCTGAGCTTCTTTCAGCGGGCGCAACAGGCCGAGCTGCCGGTCGGCATGACCTTCGACATCGGCAACTGGCAGTGGCAGGGCGAATCCGCGACACAGGCGGCCCATCAGCTGGGCCAATGGGTGCGCTACGTGCATTGCAAGGGCGTGGAGCGCAACCGTGACGGGCGACTGGTCGCGGTGCCGCCTCAGCCTGACGAGCTCGCCGCCTGGGAGCGGCTGTTCCGCCACTTTCCACCGGGTGTTCCGCGCGCGGCGGAGTATCCGCTGGTGGGCGCGGACCTCAAGGCCGTGACCCACCTGCATGCCTGCGCGCTGGCCCGGTTGGGCGGCCACCCGGAGGTGAGTCATGCCTGAAGTGGACGTCGTATGTTTCGGTGAGACCATGGCGATGTTCGCCGCGCAGCAGACCGGCGACCTGGCCCAGGTGCAGACCTTCGCCCAGCGTATCGCCGGCGCCGACAGCAATGTGGCGATCGGCTTGTCGCGCCTGGGGTTGCGCGTACGCTGGCTGAGCCGTGTAGGCAACGACGCACTGGGCCGGTTCGTGCTCGACACCCTGCGCCGCGAAGGCCTGGACTGCAGTCACGTGGCGGTGGACGCGCGCCATCCCACGGGGTTTCAGCTCAAGAGCCGCTGCGACGACGGCAGCGATCCGCTGGTCGAGTATTTCCGCGCAGGCTCTGCGGCCAGCCACCTGTCGAGCCAGGACCTCGATCCGCGACTGCTGAGCGCCCGGCACTTGCACGCCACCGGTATCGTTCCGGCCCTCTCCCGCAGTTGCCGGGCACTGTCCCATAGCCTGGTCGAGCGGATGCGCGAGGCCGGCGCGAGCGTCTCATTCGACCCCAATCTGCGTCCTTCGCTGTGGCCGGACCGCCAAACCACGGTCCGCGAGATCAACGCGCTGGCGATCAAGGCGCACTGGGTACTGCCCGGGCTGGAAGAGGGCCGGGTGCTGACCGGCCAGAACACCCCGCAGCAGATCGCCGCGTTCTATCTGGACCACGGCGTCGAGCGGGTGATGATCAAGCTCGGTGCGGCTGGCGCGTATTACCGCGACGCCACGGGCGATGGCCTGGTCCCGCCCGTTCCGGTGAACCAGGTGGTGGACACCGTCGGCGCAGGCGACGCCTTTGCCGTGGGCGTGATCAGTGCCCTGCTCGATGGCCTGTCTCTGGACGCCGCGCTGGCCCGTGGCAACTGGTGCGGCAGCCGCGCCGTGCAGAGCCCTGGCGACATGGAGGGCCTGCCGCTGCGCCATGAACTGGAGAGCCACAACCTGCGCGCAAGCGCCTGATGACCCACGCCGGCATGCCGGCCCTGCTGCGACAAGAACAACAAGCTCAGGAGATACATCATGCATTCCAACAGCCTGGCGCCTCGGCGCTGGTGGTACCTGATCCCCATCGTGTTCATCACCTACAGCCTGGCCTACCTGGACCGCGCCAACTACGGCTTCGCCGCGGCATCGGGCATGGCCGACGACCTCAGGATCACCCCTGCCCTGTCGTCACTGCTGGGGGCGCTGTTCTTCCTCGGCTACTTCTTCTTCCAGATTCCCGGCGCGCTCTACGCGCAGAAGGGCAGCGTCAAGAAGCTGATCTTCGCCAGCCTGATCCTCTGGGGCGGCCTGGCGACCCTCACCGGCATGGTCAGCAATGTCTACCTGCTGATCGCCATCCGCTTCCTGCTGGGCGTGGTCGAGGCGGTGGTGATGCCGGCGATGCTGGTGTACCTGTGCCACTGGTTCACCCGCGCCGAGCGTTCGCGGGCCAATACCTTCCTGATGCTCGGCAACCCGGTGACCATTCTGTGGATGTCAGTGGTGTCGGGCTACCTGATCCGTCAACTGGACTGGCGCTGGATGTTCATCATCGAAGGCTTGCCGGCAGTGCTCTGGGCATTCGTCTGGTGGCGCCTGGTGGATGACCGGCCGGCTCAGGCCACTTGGTTGAGCGAGGCTGAAAAGACCCGGCTGGCCGAAGCCCTGGTCGCCGAACAGCAAGGTCTGAAACCGGTGAAGAACTATCGCGAGGCCTTCCGCTCGCCTCAGGTCATCATTCTCTCGCTGCAGTACTTCTGCTGGAGCATCGGTGTGTATGGCTTCGTCCTGTGGCTGCCGTCGATCCTCAAACAGGCTGCCCAGGTGGACATCGTCGAGGCCGGCTGGCTGGCCTCGGTGCCCTACCTGGCGGCGGTGCTGGCGATGGTCGGGGTGTCCTGGGCTTCGGACCGCCTGCAGAAACGCAAGCGCTTCGTCTGGCCGCCGCTGCTGATTGCAGCAGTCGCGTTCTATGGCTCCTACGCACTGGGGACCGAGCATTTCTGGTTGTCCTATGCCCTGCTGGTGATCGCCGGTGCCTGCATGTACGCCCCTTATGGGCCGTTCTTCGCCATCGTGCCCGAGATCCTGCCCAGCAACGTCGCCGGGGGCGCCATGGCACTGATCAACAGCATGGGCGCGCTCGGCTCGTTCGGCGGCTCCTGGCTGGTGGGCTATCTCAATGGCATCACCGGCGGACCGGGCAGCTCCTACCTGTTCATGGCCGGCGCACTGCTCACCGCCGTGGCGCTGACCGCCGCACTCAAACCCCCGCACGTCGCCGAGCGCCCGCCCAGGCGCGAGACGCGACTGGCTACCAGTCATTAGGAGACATTCATGAAGAAACGTATCGTTCTCTACAAGCCGTTGTCCGAGGCGCTGATGAAGCGCCTCCAGGCAGAGGTGGAAGTGACCCAGGTGGACCTGAGCGCCGCCGATGGCCTGGCGCGCCTGCGCGATGCGCTACCCGGCGCCCATGGACTACTGGGCGCCAGCCTGCCCCTGGGGCAGGATTTGCTGGATCTGGCCTCGCAACTGGAAGTGGTGTCGAGCATTTCGGTGGGCGTGGACAATTACGACATCCCGGACCTGACCCGGCGCGGGGTGATGCTCACGCACACACCGGACGTGCTCACCGAAACCACCGCCGATACCGGCTTTGCCCTGATCCTGGCGACCGCGCGGCGCGTGGTGGAACTGGCGCAGTGGGTGCGCGAAGGGCATTGGCACAAGAGCCTGGGCCCTGCGCACTTCGGCACCGACGTTCAGGGCAAGACCCTCGGCATCGTCGGCATGGGCCGCATCGGCGAGGCCCTGGCTCGGCGTGGCGCTGCAGGCTTCGGCATGCGCGTGCTGTACCACAGCACCCGGCCCAAGCCGGACGCCGAAACACGCTACGGCGCGCAGTATCGAAGCCTGGACGCACTGCTGGGCGAAGCGGATTTCGTCTGCCTCACGGTGCCGCTCAGCGCCAGCACCGAAGGCCTGATCGGCGCCCGAGAGCTGGGCCTGATGAAGCCCGAGGCGATCCTGGTGAACATCGCCCGCGGCCGAGTGGTGGATGAGGCTGCACTCATCGAGGCGTTACGCGGCGGACGCATTCGCGCAGCCGGCCTGGACGTGTTCGAGCACGAGCCCCTGCCTGCGGACTCACCCTTGCTGGGCCTGGCCAATGTGGTAGCCACACCGCACATCGGCTCGGCCACCGTGCAGACGCGCGAAGCGATGGCCCGCTGCGCGGTGGATAACCTGCTGGATGCACTGCGCGGTGAGCGACCCCGGCACCTGGTCAACCCGCGCTGACGCGCCCTGAAATGCAAAAACCCCTGCAAATCTGGGATTTGCAGGGGTTGCATGAAAGTGGCGGTGAAGAAGGGATTTGAACCCTTGATACGATTTCTCGTATACACACTTTCCAGGCGTGCTCCTTCGACCACTCGGACACTTCACCGGATCCCGCCGCGCCTTTCAGCCCGTCGAGGCGCGCTAATTTAGTAGAAGCGCTTTTCTTTGGCAAGCATTTTTTTCAGAATTTTCATGCGCTTAAGCCCTTTTGCCGAAAACGCCGTCTGACCATGGCATTACGGCCAATCAGTCCAGCGGTTTTCCCTGCAGTCGCTAGCATGGCCGAAGGCACGCGGCCTGGCGGCTCGCCGCTGACCGCATGGTCAGCCTAAGCGCTTTACCTGGCGTGCGGCGCTGGGTAACGTCGGCTCCACGCCCACCAAAGGACTCTGCCATGAGCGAGCTGATTACCTACCACGCCGAAGACGGCATCGTCACCCTGACCCTGAACAATGGCAAGGTCAATGCGATCTCGCCCGAGCTGATCACCGCCTTCAACGCTGCCCTGGACCGTGCCAGCGAAGCGCGCGCCGTAGTCATCATCACTGGCCAGCCTGGCATTCTTTCCGGCGGCTATGACCTCAAGGTCATGACCGCCGGCCCCAAGGAGGCCATCGGGCTGGTCACCGCCGGCTCTACTCTGTCGCGCCGGCTGCTCTCGCACCCGTTCCCGGTCATCGTCGCCTGCCCCGGCAATGCCGTGGCCAAGGGCGCCTTCCTGCTGCTGTCGGCCGACTACCGCATCGGCGTGGAAGGCGCCTACAAGATCTGCCTGAACGAAGTGCAGATCGGCATGACCATGCACCACGCCGGTATCGAACTGGCCCGCGATCGCCTGACCCGCTCCAGCTTCCAGCGCGCGGTGAACAATGCCGAAGTGTTCGATCCCCAGGCGGCCCGCGCGGCAGGCTTCCTGGACCTGGTCGTGGCTCCCGAGCGACTGCGTGAGGCCGCGCTGGACGCAGCGCGCGGGCTGAAGGCGTTGAACATGCAGGCGCACAGGAACACCAAGCTGAAAGTGCGCAAGGCGCTGCTGGAAAAGCTCGACGAGGCGATCCTCGCCGACCAGACCCACTTGGGCTGAAACCGCCCGGGCAATGCGTCGCCGTGCAGGCTGCGGCGTTTGCCCCCGCCAGTGCACGGCCGTACACTGCCCCGCGACTGTCTGGTGTGAGTCATATCATGCTCTATCTGCTTCGCATGCTGCTCCTGGGCCTGCACTTCCTGCTGGTGGGCGTCGTGGGCCTGATCATCGGCCTGTGCCGTCCCTTCAATCCCGACAACAGCCGGCTGTTCGCCCGCCTCTACAGCATCCCGGCCGCCTGGTTACTGCGCATCCGCGTGCAGGCCGAAGTGGGGCCGCTGTGGGATCAGCCGCCCGGTTGCGTGATCGTGGCCAACCATCAATCCAACTATGACCTGTTCATCCTCGGTCAGGTCGTGCCGCGCCGAACCGTGGCAATCGGCAAGAAGAGCCTGGGCTGGATTCCACTGTTCGGCCAGTTGTTCTGGCTCGGTGGCAACGTGCTGGTGGACCGCAAGAACGCCTACCAGGCACGCAGGGCGCTGCGCCTCACCACGCGCATCCTGCGCGAAGGCACCTCGATCTGGATCTTTCCCGAGGGCACGCGCAACCCGTCCGATGCACTGTTGACGTTCAAGAAAGGCGCCTTTCACACCGCGCTGGAAGCGGGCGTGCCCATCGTGCCAGTGTGCGTCAGCCGCTATGCCCGCCGCCTGGGCCTGAACAGCTGGCGGCAGCGTACGGTGATGGTGCGCTCGCTGCCACCGATCCCCACCCAGGGCCTGGGGCAGCAGGACCTGCCAGCGCTGATGGAGCGCTGCCGCACGCAGATGCAGCACTGCATCGAGCGCATGGAGCAGGAACTGCCGCCCACCTGAGCACTCGGCTTGCCGTTCGCCGCCACACGGCCCAAGCTGTCGGCACCATCAACCGAACAAGCAGGCAGCCATGGGTCGAGTCGTTGCAGCGGCGGTGTACAGCGCCGGAAGAAAGGTCACCAACATCCGTCTCGACGAAGGCAGCGAATGGGCCAACAAACCGGGGCATTTCGTCTGGATCGGTCTGGAGGAGCCCACCGCACAGGAACTGGCCAACCTGCAGCACCAGTTCGGTCTGCACGAGCTGGCCATCGAAGACGCCCTGGAAAAGCACAGCAGGCCGAAACTGGAAACCTTCGGCGATGCCCTGTTCATCGTCACCTACTCGCCCGTGCGCCAGGACGGTCGCCTGGAGTTCATCGAAACCCACATCTTCGCCGGCAAGGGTTACGTCATCACCTGCCGCAATGGCCATTCCAAATCCTACGCCCTGGTGCGCCAGCGCTGCGAAGCACGGCCACTGCTGCTCGAACATGGCGAGGACTTCGTGCTCTATGCCCTGCTCGACTTCGTGACCGAGAACTACCAGCCGGTCAGCGAGGCGATCCACGCCGAGATCGAAGCACTGGAACAGAACGTGCTCAGTGGCTCGCTGCACGAGCAGGACATCCGCCGCCTGCACAGCTTGCGCCGGGACATCCTGCGCATGCGCCGCTACGTGGCGCCGATGGTGGAGATCGGCGAGGAATTGCAGCGCCTGAGCTTTCCCTTCATCGACAAGAACATGCGGCCGTACTTCCGTGACGTGCAGATCCACGTCACCCGGCAGATGGAAGACCTGGTCAGCATTCGCGACATCGCCAGCCAGACCATCGAGATCGGCATGTTGCTGGAATCTTCACGGCAGAGCATCGTGCAGCGCAAGTTCGCCGCCTGGGCGGCGATCCTCGCCTTCCCCACGGCCATCGCCGGTATCTACGGGATGAACTTTCAGAACATGCCGGAGCTGAGCTGGCACTACGGCTACTTCGTGGTGCTGGGAGTGATCGGCACGGGGTGCACGGGGCTGTTCGCAAGCTTCAAGCGTTCAGGGTGGCTGTAGCCGGCCCCTGAGCACCCGCGCTCGCGCGACCCCGTCGGCCACGCGAGCGCAACGGCCTCAGGCAGCGCTCTGCTTGCGCGGGTGCTGGATGAAACGCAGCATCCATTCGCCCACCAGATCACCTTGATGGGCAGTGCTCAGGCTGGCCACTGCCTGGTTGTACACCTCGTTACCCAGGCGGTCCTGGCGCGCATCGAGCAGCGCCCGGGAATAATCGTGCACGAATTCAGGATGCCCCTGGAAGCACAGCACCTGATCGCCGATGTGATACGCCGCGTTGGGGCAGAAGTCGCTGGAGGCGATCAGCGTCGCGCCTTCAGGCAACTGGGTCACCTGATCCTGGTGACTGATGAGCAGGGTCAGTTCCTTCACTTCAGGGTCCATGCCCGGCGCATGGGCGGCCAGCCGATAGCGATGGGTGCCCAGCCCCCAGCCGCGGTCGGCGCGTTCGGCCTTGCCACCGAGCACCAGTGCGAGCAACTGGTGCCCGAAACACACACCCAGCAGCTTCTCGCCGCGAGCGTGAAGTTTCAGCAGGTAAGCCTTGAGTGTCTGAATCCAGGGATCGGAACCGAACGAGTCGGCCTTGCTGCCGGTCACAAGATAGGCGTCGAAGGATTCGTCTTCCGGCGGATAGTCGCCGTTCATCACGTTGTACACGCAGAACTCGGCAGCGATCGGCTGACGAGAGAATAGTTGCTCGAACATCCTGCCATAGCCCTGGTACTGCGCCGTCAACTCGGGCCGCAGAACATCGGTTTCAAGGATGCAGATGCGTAACGACATAGGGATAGTCCTGAACGACAAGAGTAAATGTCAGCGCTAGAGACTGACGCGAAAGACACGTACAAGCAAGAGGTGCGCACTGACGAACGGCAGGGATCCGCGTCTTTGTTCATTCCTACTGCGCAGGTGTCTAGCCAGAGGTCGCCAGCTCGTGCTGGGTCCAGTCCAGAACAGCTGGGCATGCATGATTCTAGCGTTAGAACGAACTGATCTGAAAGACAGGTGACAAACGCCCTACTTTTGGGTGTAGACACTGATGACAGGTCAGTGTCAAGGCGTCCGGGACGCCCGATGATCGACCCTTCGCGCGACAAGGACGCCGTGGGTTTCCAGGAATAACAACAAAAAGGCGGTCAGCCATGTTCAGACACTCGAAAGTGCGCCAAGCGGGGCTCATACTCTTCGCCACCACCTTGCTGCTGATTCTCCCCAACCTGACCCGTCTATTCGGTTGAGGCGAAACTGGCATCCTGCGCCAGTCAGCGGGTACTCTGCCTGTCCTTGACGGGTTGGAGAGTCTACGTGCGCAACTACCTTGCCCTGCTGCTGGCGTTGATCAGCGCACCGCTGGCAGCCGCGCAGCTTACCCTGGACCTGGGTAGCGTCCAGCGTAGCTGGCAAACCGAGGAGCTGCTGCAGCATCCCGATGCGCAAGACATCGACATCGTCCAGGACGTCGCCTACAAACGTGCCATGCACTACCGCGCAATTCCTCTGGCGGTGCTGCTGGAAGGCGTCACGCCGGACGAACATCTACAGGCCGTGGCACTCGACGGATTCGCCGCCGAAATGCCCGCATCGCCGCTGCTGCAAGACGGCCCCGCGCGGGCATGGGTCGCCGTGCAAGATTCCCGGCACCCCTGGCCAGGGCTGGGGGCCGACAAACCGAGCGCGGGTCCTTTCTACCTGGTATGGACGAACCCTGCCGCCAGCGGTATCCGCCCGGAGCAGTGGCCGTATCAGATGGCAAGTCTGCGCCGTCTGCCCTCGGTGGAATCGCGCTTTCCCCAATTGCGGCCCGCACCCGGTCTCCCCGAGCAAGGCCCGATACGCAGAGGCTTCGCGTTGTTTCAGCAAAACTGCCTGGCCTGTCATCGCCTGAATGGCGCGGGTGACGCCCAGCTCGGGCCCGACCTCAATCTACCGCACAACCCTACCGAGTATTTCCAACCGGGGTTTCTGCGCCGATACCTGCGCGATCCGCAGAGCCTCAGGCACTGGCCGCAGGCGCGGATGCCGGGATTTCCCGAAGCGGTGCTGAGCGACCAGGATCTGGACGCGGTGATCGACTACCTCGCCCACATGGCCAAGCGCCGACCCTGAGCAGGGAGAAGGGGCCAATCCAGGCCCCCGGGTTTCAGGCGACACAGCGCTCCTGTCTCACGCCCCAGCCCTCCACCTCGCCGCCTAACGGCACGATGACCGACTCGAAGGCTTGTTCGAAGGCACCGATGCCACGGTGGGTCGCGTACATCACCTTGCTCAGTTCCAGATGCCAGGCGCCATCGTCGCGCTCGTGCACCTGGGCATTGATCGACTCGCCACGAAACTGGCCGGCGGCCTGACGCGCACCGTCTTCGTCGGGAAACACGGCATAGAACTCGATGGGATGAATGCGGGTGAAATCGAACCCGCCTGCTTTCATCTGGCGCAGTACGCTGGTGCTGATGTCATCGTTCTGGCTGCTCATGAAACGTCCTCCTGAAGAACCCTAGGGATAGACTTTCCGTGCAATGACGCCCTGCGCGAAGGCAGGTGATGTGGCAGTTCGAGCTGATGCGAGCGGTGGCTGGGAGTGGTGGATCGAAAAGGCACCACCAAGAGTGCGGGGGTGCCTGATTGCAGCGTAGTACGTCGTGCAGCGTCCGACCACAAGACCGATCAGGACGCCTCTTGAATCGTGTGGATAGTGACGCCGTGATGCTCCTTGAGCAACTCGACCGTCGGCGTGGGGTTGCGGTCCTCGAAATCGTTGAGGTCCAGTCGTTGGGTCACGGGAAACCACTTGGACAGAATTTCATGCGCTGCAACTTCGAAGCTGGGCTCGCGCTCGCTCTCGAAACGCAGACTTTGCTTCACACCTTTCTGGTCGAGAAAGATGACTTCCCATGCTTTCATTGATAGATCCTCACTCGAAGCACAACGTGGGTAACGCCTGTAAATAGCTGACCATCGGGCTGGGACGTTGTTCAGAATGGCGAGGGCCGCGGCGTGAAGTTTTTTTCAGGATCGCCTCTATCCACCCTCCGTTCCTGGCACCCCACACACGAAAAAGCCCGCCGGATCAGGGCGGGCTTTCGATTAGGCTCGGCGCTTACTGCGGCTTGCCGTGCACCACACCTGCCGTGTTGTCCAGCAGACTCTTGGTCGCGGTCTGGATGAACGCTTCCAGGCGCTGGAGCATTTCCGGCTGATCGGGGCTCTGGATCAACTCGGCCTTGAACTCACGGCCCAGTTGGTAGCGATACAACCGTGGGCTCATGTCCTTGGACTCGATGAGCAACTGGTCACCCTGCACCAGCCCGACGATCTGCTCGCTGCCGGAGGGTTTGATCATGCCAATGCCCTGGTCTCCGGCCGGCAGGTTCAGCAGGTCGCGTCCCCAGCACTGATGACGGGTCTCACCACCCAGCCGCCCCATGATGGTGGGCACGATGTCGACCTGGGTGCCCACCGTGTGATCGACCTTGCCGAACTTCTCCTGGATGCCTGGAGCGATCAGCAGCAGCGGCACGTTGAAGCGGCCCAGGTCCAGCTCGGTGACCTGCTGGTGATTGCCGAAGCCGTGGTCGCCGACGATCACGAACAGCGTGTCCTTGAAGTAGGGCTGCTTGCGCGCCTTCTCGAAGAACTGGCCGAGCGCCCAGTCCGAATAGCGCATGGCGGTCAAGTGCTCGTCGAGACGACCCTGGCCGGTGACTTTCTCCACCGGCAGGTTTTCCGGCAGGGCGTAGGGGGTGTGGTTCGACAGCGTCTGCAACAGCGCATAGAACGGCTTCTTGCCATAGTTGTGCGCCAGCTCTTCATTGGCCCGGTCGAACATGTCCTGGTCCGACACGCCCCAGGTCGGGTCGGAGAACACCGGATTGACGAAGTCGTTGCGGCCGATGAAGGTGGTCATGCCCTGGTTGCCGAAGAACCCGGACTGGTTGTCCCAGGCGAAGTCGCCGTTGTAGACGTAGACGTCGTCGTAATCCCGAGCGCTGAGCAACGCTGGCAGACCGGACAGCTTGTGGCCGCCCTCCGGGGTCTGCATCAGGTACTCGAAGCCCGGCAGGTTGGGGAAGCAGGCCATGGTAGCGAACATGCCCTGGTGGGTATGGGTGCCATTGGAGAAGAAGCGGTCGAACAACAGCCCCTCGCCCGCCAGCTTGTCGAAATAGGGCGTGATGTTGTTGGGGCTGCCCAGCGCACCGACCGAATGGCCGGCGAAGCTTTCCATGAGGATGACCACCACGTTCTTGATCGGCAGCGTGCGCTCGGCCGGGGGCCGGAAGTCGCGGCGGATGGCAGCCTGGTCGGCGTCCACCAGCGTGTCGTTGGGCGTGAGCAGCATGTCGCGCACGCTCTGCTGCGCCACATCGGTCTCCAGCACTGGCTTCCAGATGTTCGCGCGGTCCTCGCCGTAGCGACTCTTGGCGGCATCGATCAGGGTCAGTGTACCGTTCAGGCCCAGCTGGTTGACGAAGTTAGAGTCGGTGGTGAAGGCATCACCCCACCGCATCGGAGGTCCCTGGCGCAAGGTGCCGCGCGCCGCGATCACCGCCACCAGCAGCAGCACCATGAACACGGCCAGGCGGCCATACCAGGGCGCCACGTGACGCGCACCGGCCACCGGCGCGGCGCTGCCACGGGTCAGGCGATCGATACCTTTGAACAGCAGGCTCAGCAGCCAGGTGCCGATCAGCCAGGCCAGCAGGTAACGCACCACCGGAAAGCCGTACCAGAGCATGCTCAGAACGGTCTTGGGATCTTCCTGGACATACTGGAACACCAGGCCGTTAAGCCGCTGGTGGAATTCCCTGTAGAAGTCCAGCTCCATTAGGCCGAGGAACATCACCACACTGGCGCTGGCGGTCAGCCATACGCGGAACAGGCCGCGTCGGGCCATGGCCCAGGGACTGAGCGTGGCCAGCAGCAGCGGAATGCTCAGGTAGACCACCACTCGCAGGTCGAAGCGCAGGCCATTGAGGAAGCCCTCCGCCACGGTGGAGGTCGGCGTGTCGCCGATCATGTCGCTGTTGTAGACCAGCAGGGCCAGTCGCACCAGGCTGAGCATCAGCATGATCAGCAGGGCGCTGAGCAGGGTATAGGCGATGTGCGATTTGACGGTCGGCGCGAACGGCACCGACGCGGGCCGCTGCTTCAAGGCATCCGAGTTAGCCATGAATGGGAGGATCCTAGGGTTTCAGAAAGAAGGAAAAGACGCTGGCGCGCCGCTTTCGACCCTCGCCGGACGCTGACCGGCAGGGGGCCATAGATTAAACGTGCGGCGCGGAGTTTGGTGAATCCCCTGTGAAAATTTTGTCACCGAAGTTTTTATGGTCGCGGCTTCTATCATCCGAGCGCCATCATCGGGCTTCAGAAACGCAGGTTCCCTCGCGAACCCGCGATCGCCCAGATGATCAGGCCCAGCACGGGCAGCAACAGGATGAGCAGAATCCACAGGATCTTGATGCCGACCTCGCTGGTGCTCTTGAGCACGTGGAGGATGGCCCAGATGTCCAGCGCGAGGATGATCAGCCCGACCAGGCCGTTGAAGGTGGATCCCATGCGATGACTCCCGCATTGACGTGAATGATGCACAGCATAGTCGGCTATCGCGGCCATGGAAGGGAATCCTTGGCACGTGGCACCGGTCACTGAGTAGACTGAGGTCATTTCCGCTTCGAGGTCCCCATGCCCCCTGCTCACTCCCACGGTGCCAACGCGCCTTCGCTCATCGACGCCTGGCGCAAGCAGCTGCAGACCACGCCGTGGCTGAGTGCCGGCCTTGGCCTGAGCCTGTTGGCTATCGTCATGCTGCTGGTGGCCAGCCTCTGGAATGCCGTGCACGGCGAGCATTCGCAGAACCTGCACCTGGCAGCGCTCGGCGGTCTCTCGGGCTTCGCTGCCACGGCACTGGGCGCCGTGCTGGCGGTGGTACTGCGCGATGTCAGCAGCCGCAGCCAGGACGTCATGCTCGGCTTCGCCGCGGGCATGATGCTGGCCGCCAGCTCGTTTTCCCTGATCCTGCCGGGCCTGGATGCGGCGCGGGACATCACCGGCAACGGGCCGGCCGCGGCCGCTGTGGTGGTGCTGGGCATGGCCCTGGGCGTGCTGCTGATGCTCGGCCTGGACCGCTTCACCCCCCATGAACACGAGAGCACCGGCCCCTGCGGCCCGCAGGCCGAGCGCGTGAACCGCGTATGGCTGTTCGTGCTGGCCATCACCCTGCACAACCTGCCCGAGGGCATGGCCATCGGCGTGAGTTTCACCAACGGCGACATGAGCATCGGCCTGCCGTTGACCAGCGCCATCGCCATCCAGGACATTCCCGAAGGACTGGCCGTGGCCATGGCCCTGCGCGCAACGGGGCTGTCGAACTTCAAGGCGGCCCTGGTGGCGATCGGCTCGGGCCTGATGGAGCCCCTGGGCGCGGTCATCGGCCTGGGCATCTCCACCGGATTCGCCCTCGCCTACCCGATCAGCATGGGCCTGGCTGCGGGTGCGATGATCTTCGTGGTGTCCCACGAAGTGATTCCCGAAACCCACCGCAACGGCCACCAGACCTCGGCGACCCTGGGCCTGATGGGCGGTTTCGCAGTGATGATGTTTCTTGATACGGCCCTGGGCTAGGCTCGCAGGGCCGGTGCAACAGTACCGCTCGGCCGGTCAGACGTGCTGGGCGTTCCTGAGGGCTTGCAACGCAGGCTCCACGCGGATACCCAGGGCGTCGCCGAGTTCGACCACGCGCGCCAGGTCGTGCTGGCCCACCATTACCACTTGCAGTTCGTCATCGAGCAACTGGCTGAAGTTGAGCAGCATGTAGCCACCTGCCTCCTTGTTCAAGGCGCCCATCTGAACCTGAATGCGATTGAGCGCGGTCAGGGGTTCGGTGCGGGCCAGCTGCTTCGGCTTGAGGGTGAACGCAATGCTGCGGTCGAAGGACTCGGTGATGGCCTGGAACAACCCTTCATAGGTGTCGGCCTGAAACAGCACGGTGTCCGGCAGGCTGCCGAGCACCACCCATTCACCGAGCGGGATGGGAAAACTGTCGTCGTAATTGATGTCGGGGTTGGCGGCCAGGAAGGCAGCGGGATCAGCGTAGGCTTGGGCGGCTTCGTCAGCGATGCGCTGCATGTCCGCGTCGCGCATGCAGCCAGCGCCGATGAGGCGAATGAATTCGAGCAACTGTTGTTCCATGAGGGGGCACGCCTGGCGGTTTGCGAAAAGGCGCCAAGGATACCCCCAGCCCCTTCAGCCGGCCAAGGCTTGCAGGCGCGAAGCTGCCTCGCTGGCGCCCATGGTCTGCGCCGCCACCAGCGCAGTGGCGCCGCGCGCGTCCCTGTGCGCTGGGTCTGCGCCCTGAGCCAGCAGGTAGTCGAGGATCTCGCTGCGGTTGAACATCGCCGCCAGCATCAGCGCCGTACGACCATCCTGTGCAGCCGCATCCACCGGCACCCCGTGGTCGACCAGCAGGCGAATCATGGCAAGGTCGCCCTTGAACGCGGCCCCGGCAATCGGCAACTGGCCGTTGTCGTTGGCGATCAGCGGATCGGCCCCATGGGCCAGCAGCACTTTCACTGCGTCATGATGGCCGTGATAGCTGGCCAACATAAGCAGTGTATCGCCCTTGTGGTTACGCAAGTTCGCAGGCAGCCCACCTTCGAGCAGACGCTCGATCATCGCAGCGTCGCCGCGCCGAGCACGTTCGAACACCTCCGCGGCGAACGCGGCGGACTCGTCTTCAGTCATGGTGACGGGCTGGGCATCGGACATTCTGCAACCTCCTGGCAATTAGGGACGACCTCATTCTGTGTCAGGCCCAGGAGCGATGGCAAAGGTTCAGATTCTATCGATACCGAAGATCGGGTCTATGGCATTGCAAAATGCACTGTGCAAATTGCATGACCATGCACATTGCATGGAAGGGGTTCTCGAAAAACGCTATAAGTATTTGATTAATAAGGAAAATATCTAAAACGCAATGCTGGCACGGTGACTGCAATTACCTACTCACGATTGCCAACACTTACGCTTCAGGAGTTGATATGGACCTTATTCAGGAAAAATTCGTTTCGGTCTTTTCCGCCTACCAAGTCGACACCAAGCCCCGTCCAGACGGTGGCATTCTGCTGACCCTACGTGCAGCCAACGGCACCGTGACCCGCCGGGTACTGTCCTATGGTCAACTGCACAGTGCCGAGCAGTTGTCTTGGGCAATCAGCGCCATTCGCCGCGACTTGGCTGAACAAGCGAGCGAGCTGCCAGTGATCTCCATGCTTCAGAGCCAGCAACGCTTCGCACTGCCGACCTACCGTTGAGAGCCGATCAAGAGCGTGAGGCACTCCTGCGCCCTGAGGGGATTGCGCAGGGGCAGGAGGGTCCCACGGTTGCCCCATGCGGCTTTAGAGCTCGCTCATGCCGGGAAGTTCGCGGCACGTTTCGTCGCCGGTGAAGACAGGGGCCTGACCGCTTCGATATATGCGTATGGCCAGGCAATGAGGCCTGTCCCCCAAATCGATCCAGCGTCGGGCACGCGCGGGAATGCGCAGGCTGTCACCTCGTTCGCAGAGCACCGAGTAAATCAACTCACCGATGCGCACACTCACTTGAGCACGTCCAGCCGCAACGGTCAGCGTCTCCTGCGCCTCGTGAACATGTTCTTCATGCCATCGTCCGGTCACCGGCTGGTCACTTGCATGATCCAGCAGATCCCACGCCACGGCGCCCTCTTCGATCCGCATCGAGTCGATCATCTCTTGCACATCATGCATTACCGACTGCTCGCCCTCCCCTGGGCAAAGCGGTTGGATCTGTGCGCGTTTGGACAGCTCCATCCCCTGCTCGGCCAGTGTGGCGACGATGTCCTCATAATGAGTGAGAACCTTGTAGGGATGTAGAGGACTGTCGGAATGAAAGACGCTGAGAATGCTCATCAGGAACTGCTCCTGCTCGATGAAGAATGACGGGAGATGATAAAGGCAGCCGCCAACGCCGCGAGGCTGGCCATGGCGAAGGTGAAAGCGGGACCCAGGTCTCTCCAGGCATATCCGGAAAACAATGCACCAAGTGCGCCGCCCGTACCGGACAACGCGGCATACAATGCCTGCCCCTGGCCCTGCTGGCGAGCGCCGAAGCTCGACTGCACGAAGGCGATGCACGCCGCATGGAAGCAACCGAAGGTGGCTGCGTGCAGCACCTGGGCCAACACCAGCACCGCGGGCAGTGCCGCCAGGTTGCCCAGCAGGCCCCACCGCAGCGCTGCGAGCAGAAAGCTCGCCAGCAGCACGGTGCGCACCGTGAAGTGGGCGAAGACTCGGCTCATCAGCATGAACATCACCACCTCCGCTACCACTCCCAGCGCCCACAGCAGTCCGATGGCGCCTCGTCCGTAGCCCAGTTGTTCCAGGTGCAGCGTGAGGAGGGTGTAGTAAGGCCCGTGACTGAACTGCATCAGCGCCACGCAGGCATAGAACGATAGCACTCCAGGCGAGCGCAGCTGCGCGAGGAAGCCTTCGGCGCCGGGACGTGCCGCCTGCTCCACGGGCTGTGCGCTGGGCACCCACAAGCTGGCCAGGACGATGGCGGCCATGATGCCGACCAACGCCAGCGGATAGACGTCCAGGCTGAGCCATTCGAACAAGCGACCCAGCCCCACCACGGCGAGGATGAATCCCACCGACCCCCACAGCCTCACCTGGCTGTACCGCGCACTCTGGCCCTGCAAGTGCGCCAGGGTGATGACCTCGAACTGCGGCAGGACGGCGTGCCAGAAGAAGGCGTGCAGGGCCATCACCAAGGCCAGCCAGGCATAACTCTTGGCCATGAAGATCAGCGAAAAGCTCGCCAGCGTGCTCACTGCCCCTAGGCGCACGATCAACAGCCGGCGCCCGCTGCGATCGCCCAACCAACCCCACAGGTTGGGCGCTACGCAGCGCATGAGCATGGGAATCGCCACCAGCTCGCCGATTCGGGCCGGAGTGAATCCCAGGTGATCAAAATACAGCGCCAGAAAGGGCGCCGTGCCGCCCAGCAGGGCGAAGTAGCACAGATAGAAGCTGGACAGACGCCAGTAGGGAATTGGCAGCATGGGGCGACCTCAGCGATGCCGAGCGGGCGCTGTCACCTCAATGGCGACAGCGCTGCCTCGAATCAGCGCTGAGCGAGCACCGGCGTGCTCACCTTGACCTCGGCGTTCTGCGCCCGGTGGCGCAGCAGGTGATCCATCAACACGATGGCCATCATCGCCTCGGCGATCGGCGTGGCGCGAATGCCCACGCACGGGTCGTGACGACCTTTGGTCACCACTTCCACGGCATTGCCCTGCACGTCGACGGAACGGCCAGGCACGGTGATACTGGAAGTCGGCTTGAGCGCCAGATGCGCGACGATTGGCTGGCCCGAGGAAATACCGCCAAGGATGCCACCGGCATTGTTGCTGACGAAGCCTTCGGGGGTCATCTCGTCGCGGTGTTCGCTGCCACGCTGAGCCACGCTGGCGAAACCGGCACCGATTTCCACGCCCTTGACCGCATTGATGCTCATCAGCGCATGGGCCAGTTCGGCGTCGAGGCGGTCGAAGATCGGCTCACCGAGCCCGGGCATGACGCCTTCGGCGACCACGGTGATCTTCGCACCGACCGAGTCCTGATCACGCCGCAGCTGATCCATGTAGGTCTCAAGCTCAGGCACCTTGTCTGGATCGGGACAGAAGAAGGCATTGTGCTCCACGCTGTCCCAGGTCTTGAACGGAATCGGAATCGGGCCGAGCTGGCTCATGTACCCACGCACGCGGATTCCCTGGGTGGCCAGGAACTTCTTGGCGATGGCGCCGGCGGCCACGCGCATGGCGGTCTCGCGGGCCGAGCTGCGGCCGCCGCCGCGGTAATCGCGGTGGCCGTACTTGTGGTGATAGGTGTAGTCGGCGTGTGCCGGGCGGAACAGGTCCTTGATCGACGAGTAGTCCTTGGACTTCTGGTCGGTGTTGCGGATCAGCAGACCGATCGAGCAGCCCGTGGTGCGGCCCTCGAACACGCCGGAGAGGATTTCGACCTCATCGGCTTCCTGGCGCTGGGTGGTGTGGCGGCTGGTACCCGGCTTGCGCCGATCCAGATCACGCTGCAGATCGTCCAGGGTGAGCTCCAGGCCGGGCGGGCAGCCGTCGACGATGGCCACCAGGGCGGGGCCATGGCTTTCGCCTGCGGTGGTGACGGTGAACAGCTTGCCGTAGGTATTGCCGGACATGGACGCTCCGCGAAATCAGCCTGAATTTGGGAAGGCCGCCAGTATACGGAAAGCCGGGGCCCTGCGACAAAAAACCCGAGAACCTTCCACCAGCGCCTCGGTCAAACCGAGCACCTCCCCACGCAGTATTTCTCGATGCGCCTCGTCGCCCTCTTCCTGCTGTTGTGCACCAGCCTGGCCCATGCTGCCGCCCCCGTCGTCATCAAGCGCCCCATCGATCTGGACACCGGCACCGGCGTGCTGCACGGCAGCCTGTTGCTGCCACAGCAGGACACGCCGCCGCCGGTGGCGCTGATCATCTCCGGCTCCGGCCCCACCGACCGTGATGGCAACAACCCGGCCTCCGGACGTCTGGACAACCTCAAGCGCCTGGCTCAACTGCTGGCCAGCGAGGGTATCGCCAGCGTGCGCTACGACAAGCGTGGCGTGGCCGCGAGCCGACCGGCCGCACCGGATGAGCGCGACCTGAGCGTGGAAGGCTATGTCGCCGACGTGGTGGCCTGGGCGCACCAGTTGCACGCCGATCCACGCTTCGGCCCCCTGGTGCTGATCGGGCACAGTGAAGGCGCACTGATCGCCAGCCTGGCCGCGCCCCAGGCCGATGCCCGCGCGGTCATCACCCTGGCCGGCAGCGGCAGGCCCATCGCCCAGGTGCTGCGCGAACAGCTGGCCGAGCGCCTGGCGCCGGCGCAACGGGTGCGCGGCGATCGTCTGCTCGATCGCCTGCAGGCCGGGCAGACCAGCCTGGACGTGCCCGCTTCGCTGCGCGAGGTGTTTCGCCCCACCGTGCAACCCTATCTGATCTCGCTGTTCCGCCAGGACCCGGCTGCCGCCTTCGCGCGGTTGCAGGTGCCGGCGCTGATCGTCCAAGGCCGCAACGACGTGCAGGTCGATGTACAGGATGCCGAACGGCTCAAGGCGGCCAAACCCGATGCGCACCTGGTGTTGATCGATGGCATGAACCACATGCTGCGCATCACGCCCAAGGCCATGAGCCAGCAACGCGACAGCTACACCAACCCCGACCTGCCCCTGGCCCGCGAACTGGGCGAGCAGGTGGTCGCCTTCATCCGTGGTCTGCAAGCGGGCTGACAGCGCCCGGCCTCAGGTCTTGCCCTGTCCTGCCGATAACGCAGGACAACAGGCGGTGGATTCGCGCGCAGCGTTGGCACGTGCACACGATCACCATCGACCGCCGCATTCGAGGATGGCCTGATGACCGATGCACCCGCCGCCGAGGCGACCGAACAAGAACAGCCCGAGAGCCCGCCGCTGCCCTGGGCCGATCTGGCGCCCGAGCATTTCCAGCTGCTGCGCCTGGCCCAGCTGCCCACCGACCGCAGCACCGGTGCGCGGCCCCTGCGTTTCGTGCAGTTCGGCTATGCCGAGCGCCATGACAAGACCAGCAGCCTGCTGCGCCTGGAAGTGATGCTCCCGGGACAGAAAGTACGCAAGGAACAGAATCGCCTGGACGTGCGAGTCGATCACCAGCAGCACCGGGTGTACATCGCCGAAGCTGCTGGCTTGCAGCTCGAGCCACTCAATCGAGGGCTGGGACGCTACCTGTTGGGCCAGGCCGTGCAGTGGCTGCAGCGCAAGTGGTCGCACTATCGGGTCGAGGGCATGGCCTTGCCGACCAAGGATGCCTTGAGCGAGGACTCGCGCCTGCGCCGCGACCATGTGCTGCGCAGTCTGGGCATCGAAGTGGAATACGCCGAAGGCCAGACGCTCAAGGCGCGCACCGTCGACACCCCGGTTGGCCAGCTCAAGGGGGGCTGGAGCGGCGAGAAGCTCCAGCGTGTCGACCTGCTCGAAGCAGCGACGCTGTTGCAGCAGGCCGACCAGAAGCTGCACGAAAAGGACATGCAGATCCGCGAACGCGACGAGCGTGTGGCCAAGTACCGTCGTGAAGACACCGGGCTGCGCTTCACCATCACCTGCCTGGTGGCCTTCGCGGTGTTCCAGGCGGGATTGCTGATCTGGATCGCCACCCGCTGAGACGCCGGCGCGGGGCCGCCCTGCCCCGCGTCGTCGAGGATCACACCCGCGAAGCGAACAGTTCCTGATGATCGCGGCATTGCTGCGCCGTGAGCAGGAACACGCCGTGGCCACCGCGCTCGAAGTCCAGCCAGGTGAAATCCACTTCCGGGTAGAGGCTTTCGACGTGGACCTGGCTGTTGCCCACCTCGACGATCAGCAGGCCCTTTTCGTTCAGGTGTTCGGCCGCTTCGGCGAGCATCCGGCGTACCAGGTCCAGGCCGTCCTTGCCGCAGGCCAGTCCCAGTTCCGGCTCGTGCTGGTACTCGGCGGGCATGTCGGCGAAGTCCTCGGCGTCCACATAGGGCGGGTTGGACAGGATCAGGTCGAAGCGCTGGCCCGGCAGACCGGCGAAGCCGTCACCCTGAACGGTGAACACACGCTGATCGAGCCCGTGCCGCTCGATGTTGCGGTTGGCCACTTCCAGCGCTTCGAACGACAGGTCGGCCAGCACCACTTCGGCTTCAGGGAACACGTCGGCGGCGACGATGCCCAGGCAGCCTGAACCGGTGCACAGGTCCAGGATGCGCGCCGGCTCGCTGGCCAGCCAAGGCTCGAAGCGCTTCTCGATCAGTTCGCCGATCGGCGAGCGCGGGACCAGCACGCGCTCGTCGACGATGAACGACATGCCACAGAACCAGGACTCGCCCAACAGGTAGGCGGTGGGCACACGCTCCTCGATCCGGCGCTTGAGCAGATGTTGCAGGCGTACCCGTTCGTCATCCTCCAGCTGGCAGTCCAGGTAGCTGTCGGCCACCTGCCAGGGCAGGTGCACCGCGCCCAGCACCAGCAGGCGCGCCTCGTCCCAGGCGTTGTCGGCACCATGGCCGAAGAACAGCTCGTGCTCGTGGAATCGGCTGACGGCCCAGCGGATATGATCGCGCAAGGTGCGCAGACGGGAAGTGATCACGGAGTACTCCTTTTCAGACTGTACAAAAGTCTAACAGCCCCGACGCTGAAATGTTCCACCTGATGCGGCCCAGCTAGCCCGAGGCCAGCAACGACGCCATATGCGTTGTCAACCATTCACATTGACGCCCAGGCAGGGGACAATGGCGCCATGTAAGCCCTTTTCGAGGAGCCCTTGATGTCCGTTCCAACCACCATGTTCCGTCTCACCGGTCGCGACTACCCGCCCGCTCGGCTGAGCCAGGCCAGCCTGATCGTCATCGATGCGCAGAAGGAATACCTGAGCGGCCCACTGGCGCTGTCCGGCATGGACGAGGCCGTGGCCAACATCGCCCGGTTGCTCGAGGCGGCCCGCCAGGCCGGTCGCCCGATCGTGCATGTGCGCCACCTCGGCACGGTTGGCGGACGCTTCGACCCCCAGGGCCCGGCTGGCGAGTTCATCCCCGGCCTGGAGCCGCAGGGCGACGAAGTGGTCATCGAAAAACGCATGCCCAACGCGTTCAAGAACACCGCCCTGCACGAGACGCTGCAAGGCCTGGGTCATCTGGACCTGATCGTCTGCGGCTTCATGAGCCATTCCAGCGTCAGCACTACGGTGCGCCGAGCCAAGGACTATGGCTACCGCTGCACCCTGGTCGAAGACGCCTCGGCCACCCGCGACCTGGCCTTCAAGGACAGGGTGATTCCGGCCGCGCAGATCCATCTAAACGAAATGGCCGTGATGGCTGACAACTTCGCCTGCGTGGCGCCCACCGCCAGCCTGATCTGAGCGCTGCGGAACCGCACGCACTGGTGCAGGTCGAATCGCGATAGCCACCGAGGACCACGGTCATGAAGCTCAAGGGCAGTTTCGATGCCAAACGCCTGCGCCCGCGTGAACCGGGCAACTGGGGCGCGCGCCTGACGGCGGCGCTGTCGGCACTGCTCGCGACGCTGGGCATCCTCCTGGCCATGGCAGGCATCGCCGGTCTGCTGGGCAATTACGACGCCCTGGCCGAGCTCAACGCCAATCATCCGCTGGCTGCGGGTCTGGTGGTCTTCGGCCTGGCGCTGCTGTACCTGGGCGTACGCCTGTGGCGCATGAGTCGTATTCGTCTGCGCCGCAGTCGCGACCTCAACCTCTCGCCGCACCTGATGAAACGGCACGACTGAGCCGGTGCGAGTCAGGCTCGCCCGCCACTCGCGCACGGCTGACGAGGTTGCGCCGATCACGTAGACTACGCCGCCCACGCGGAGGCACACATGCAAGACGACGACTTCTCCCTGTTTCGTACCCAGGTGCGCGGCGTCAAGCCGATCGCCCACGATCGTGCCGATGTCGGCAAGCCCAAGGCCGACCGTGCGCGGCTGGCAGGCCTGCGCCAGGCTGCCAGCGTGCGCAGCGGCCAGGCGCTGGTGGTCGATGGCCTCTCGGACCAGTTCGTCATCGACGTAGGCGCCGAAGAAGAGCTGATGTGGCGCCGCGACGGTGTGCAGGAAAGCCAGGTGCGCAAGCTCAAGCTGGGACAGATCGCCTTCGAGGGCAGCTTGGACCTGCACGGCATGACGGTCGAGCGTGCCCGCGAGACGTTGTGGGACTTCCTCGCCGAGGCCACGCGCCTGGAAGTGCGCTGCGTGCGGGTCACCCATGGCAAGGCGGCGCGCCTGGATGGCAAGCGTCCGATGATCAAGAGCCACGTCAACACCTGGCTACGCCAGCATCCGCAGGTGCTCGGCTTCGCCTCCTGCCAGCCACGCCACGGCGGTACGGGCGCCCTTTACGTCATGCTCAAGCGGACCATGCTCGAAGGGCGAGACGAGTGATCTGACGCTTGCAGCGCAGCCTGCGCCGCCGTACCCTTCGTTTTTGCGTTTTCTCCCCACAGGTAGATCCATGTCCCTGGAACAGAACTACACCGAGATCCTCAGCCAACTCGGCGAGGACGTCTCCCGCGAAGGCCTGCTCGACACGCCGAAGCGGGCTGCGAAGGCCATGAAGTACCTTTGCCGCGGTTATGAACAAACGCTCGAGGAAGTCACCAACGGCGCGCTGTTCACTTCAGACAACAGCGAGATGGTGCTGGTACGCGACATCGAGCTGTACTCGATGTGCGAGCACCACATGCTGCCGTTCATTGGCAAGGCCCACGTGGCCTACCTGCCCAAGGGCAAGGTGCTGGGGCTGTCCAAGGTGGCGCGGATCGTCGACATGTACGCACGCCGCCTGCAGATCCAGGAAAACCTCAGCCGGCAGATCGCCGAGGCGATCTCTCAGGTCACCGGCGCGGCCGGAGTGGCGGTGGTCATCGAAGCCAAGCACATGTGCATGATGATGCGCGGCGTGGAGAAGCAGAACTCCAGCATGATCACCTCGGTGATGCTCGGCGAGTTCCGTGACAATGCCTCGACCCGCAGCGAGTTCCTCAGCCTGATCAAATGATCGGCGTCGACCCTGGGCCGACCCTTTGGGGGTCGGCTTTTTATTGGCCAGCGAGCCAGCGGATCAGGAGTAGCCCATGATCGTCAAAGCCCTGCGGGTCGGCCTCGGCCAGCTCATCGTATTCGGCGACTGGATCAGCCGCCCGGCCAAGCGCAAGCGCGATGCGGCCGCCCAGGCCCAGGTCGAAGCGCAGGCCAAGGACCTGGCGCTCTACCAGTTCCATGCCTGCCCGTTCTGCGTCAAGACCCGTCGCGCCCTGCATCGGCTGAACGTGCCCGTAGCGCTGCGCGATGCCAAGCACGACCCGCAGCACCGCCAGGCGCTGCTCGAGGGTGGCGGCCGGGTCAAGGTGCCGTGCCTGCGCATCGACGAAGAGGGCCGTAGCACCTGGATGTACGAGTCCAACGACATCATCGCCTACCTGGAAAAGCGCTTCGGCGCGATCTGACTCAACTCACCATCGGCACGTGCCGCGGGTGGCTGGCGACACGCTCCAGCCAGGCGCGTACCGCTGGATACTCGGTCAGATCGAAGCCGCCCTGGTGAGCGACGTGGGTGTAGGCGTAGAGCGCCACATCGGCGATCGAATACTGCTCGCCCACCAGGTACGGCGTCATGTGCAACTGCCGTTCCATCACCCGCAGCGCCTTGTAGCCGCCCTTGTGCAACTTGCGGTATTCCTCCAGACGCTCCTGCGGCAGCCCCAGGTAGAACTGGATGAAACGCGCCACCGCCACGTAGGGTTCATGGCTGTACTGTTCGAAGAACTGCCATTGCAGCACCTGGGTGCGCAGCCGCGGCTCCTCGGGCAGGTACTCGCTGCCGTCGGCGAGAAAATTGAGGATCGCGTTGGACTCCCACAGGCACGTGCCATCCTCGAGCTCCAGCACTGGCACCTTGCCGTTGGGGTTGCGTGCCAGAAACTCTGGGGTCTCGGTCTCGCCCTTGAGAATGTCCACCGCATGCCACTGGCAGGTGCGCCCCAGCAGGCTCAGCATCAGCTTGACCTTGTAGCAGTTACCCGACTGATAGTCCCCATAGACCTTGTACATTGCCCCTCCCCTCCTGTGCAGTGGCCGGTCAGCGCTCCATAGTTGGGGACTGTACGGCTAAATGCAATGATTGCTGTACGGACCGTATTGCCACGCCACGCGCTAGGCTGCGCAATCTGTTCGTCTGCACAAGGATCGTCCCCGTGACCCACGCTACTTCCACGCCCCTTCGGCCGCTGGCCGACAGCTCGCCGGCAGCCGTGGTCGCCGGCTTCATCGCCATGCTGACCGGCTACACCAGCTCCCTGGTGCTGATGTTCCAGGCAGGCCAGGCGGCTGGGTTGAGCACCGCGCAGATCTCTTCGTGGATATGGGCGCTGTCGATCGGCATGGCGCTGTGCAGCATCGGCCTGTCGTTGCGCTATCGCACGCCGATCACCGTGGCCTGGTCCACGCCAGGGGCGGCGCTGCTGGTCACCAGCCTGGGTGGAGTGAGCTACGGCGAGGCCATCGGTGCCTATATCACCTGCGCCGTGCTGGTGCTGATCTGCGGAGTGACCGGCAGTTTCGAGCGATTGGTACGGCGCATTCCAGCGTCTCTCGCCGCAGCCCTGCTGGCCGGGATCCTGTTCAGGATCGGTAGCGAGATCTTTGTCGCGGCCCAGCACCGCACCCTACTGGTGATCGGCATGCTGTTTAGCTACCTGCTGGTCAAGCGCCTGTCACCGCGCTACTGCGTGCTGGCCGCACTGGTGGTCGGCACGGCGTTGTCGGGCGCGCTCGGACTGCTGGACTTCAGCCACTTCGACCTGCAGCTGGCGCATCCGGTGTGGACCACGCCCAGCTTCTCGCTGGCCGCGACCATCAGCATCGCCATTCCCCTGTTCGTGGTGGCGATGACTTCGCAGAACATGCCCGGGGTGGCGGTGCTTCGCGCCGATGGCTACCAGGTGCCGGCCTCGCCGCTGATCACGGCGACCGGCATGGCCTCGCTGCTACTGGCGCCGTTCGGCTCCCACGGGGTGAACCTGGCGGCGATCAGCGCAGCGATCTGCACCGGTCCGCATGCCCACGAGAACCCGGCCAAGCGCTACACCGCCGCGGTATGGTGCGGGGTGTTCTACGGCATCGCCGGCGTGTTCGGCGCCACCCTGGCCGCCCTGTTCGCCGCCCTGCCAAAGGAGCTGGTGCTGTCGATCGCGGCCCTGGCGCTGTTCGGTTCGATCATGAACGGGCTGAGCGTCGCCATGGGCGAAGCACGCGAACGCGAGGCCGCCCTGATCACCTTCATGGTGACCGCCTCGGGGCTGACGCTGTTTTCCATCGGAGCGGCGTTCTGGGGCATCGTCGCCGGGGTGATCACCCTGCTGATCCTGAATCCACGCAAAGCGGCCTGAGGCACCGGGGTTGGCAAGGCGGCCTTTGGGACCGTTCATCCTCCAAGGCGTTGCGCCAAGCACTAGTGTGGTGTTTCACAAGTAACGCTGATAAAGGCCGAGTGATTTTCATGCTCAGGCAAGGCGCCGCGACGAGTCGTAGCCCAGCTACGGCGAGGAGCGGCAACGCCGCATGAGCATGAAAAGCGCCGGCATTTATAGCGTTTACTTGTGATACACCACACTAGGCTCTGCCTGAAAAGCCTAGGGGGGTCATCGCAAGGCCGTGGCCACAGGACCTCGGGACCGCAATCGTGGTAAATGGCTGTGCCGTTGTCATTCTCAGCCAACCGCAGGTCGCCCCGCCTCTGCAAGGAAGGTCTGAGCACGCACATCTTGTGCGTAGGCGACATTGATACGCAGCCAGGGACTGTCCTCACCCATCGGATCGAAAGCGCTGCCTGGTGTGAGCAGCACGCCGTTCGCCAGTGCCTTGCGGTCCAACCAGGGAAAGCTTCTTCCCGGCACGCGCGCCCAGACGAACATGCCACCATAGGGCTCGCAGAACACCTCCCAGCCGCCTGCCTCCAGTTGCCTCAGCAGCGTGGCCATGTGTTCGGCCAGGCGAGCGCGCAGCCGCTGAACATGCTTGCGATGGCTGCCGGTGGCGAGCATCTGCCCGACCACCTGCTCGACGAAGCGCGAGGTGCCGATGCCGGCGATCATCTTCAGCTGCGCCAGGCGTGCGATCAATGCCGGCTCCGCATTGATGAAGCCCACGCGCAAGGCACTGCTCAGGGTCTTGGAAAAGCTTCCCAGGTAGATCACCCGGCGTTCGCTGTCCAGTGTCGCCAGGCGCGTGGCCGGCCCCTGTTGAAGGTCGGCATAGATATCGTCCTCGATGATGCGCAGGTCATGCTCACGCGCCAGCTCCAGCAGGCGGTAGGCCATTTTCGCGCTCAGGCTGGAACCCGTCGGGTTCTGGTAAAGACTGTTGATGAACAGGCAGCGGGGCCTGTGCGTCGCCAGCAACTGCTCGAGTGCCTGGAGATCGGGACCGGCCGCCGTGCGCGGCAGCGCCAGCATCTGCACCTGGTGCTGGCGCAGCAGGTTGAACAGGTTGTAGTAACCCGGCGTTTCGACGATCACCGTGTCCCCGGGCACCAGCAGCGTACGCACCAGCAGATCCAGCGCATGACTGGCGCCGTGGGTGGTGAGGATGCTCTCAGGCGTGCTGACGATCTCCAGGCGCGTCAGGCGCTTGTGCAACTGCTGGCGCAGACTGGCCAGACCCAGCGGCGGGCAATAGCGAAACAGGTCCTCGGGGTCGCCCCGCCCCACCTGACGTATGGCCTGCGCCAGCGCGTCGCGCCCCTGCCACGAGGTGGGTAACCAGCCGCAGCCGAGCTTGAGCAGCGCTGCATGCTCGTCATTGAACTGACGCCAGCGGCCGTCGACGGCGTCGCCCCAGGTGTCGGCATCGTCGGGGGGCTGAGCGCCACGCCCCTCGGCCACGAAGAACCCTGCCCCATGACGGGCTTCCAGCCATCCGCTGGCGACCAGCCGGTCATAGGCTTCGATCACGCAAGACTGGCTCAGGTGATGACTGCATGCTAGTGCCCGAATCGACGGCAGGCGCGCGCCAGGGCGCAGCCGCTGTCCCTCGATCCAGGCGCGCAGGTGGTCGGTGAGCTGTTGCACCAGCGGTCGAGGGCTGGTGCGGTCCAGGGGAAGTTGCATGGCAAGTGTTCGCTGATTTCGGGGAAACAGTTAAGCATAAATACTACGGGACTGTGCCTTGTCCGTGCCCTCGGGGCCGTCCATCCTGGCCGCCTTCTCCATTCAACCTTCCCAGGATCCCTACCGCATGCACGCTCGCCTGGCTTTCGCCCTGTGCCTCATCACCCTGGCGGTGAACCTTCAGGCTCCGCTCTACACCGCTTACGCCGAGCTGTCCGGCGACGGCGCCACAGGCACGGCGCTGGCCTTCTCCGGCTACGTGCTGGGTGTGCTGCCGGTATTACTGCTGTGTGGCGGTCTGTCCGAGCGCGTCGGCCGTCGCCCGTTGATCATCGCCGCGCTGATGCTGTCGATGCTCGCCACCAGCCTGCTGCTGCTCGCACCCGGCTTGAAAATCCTGGCGCTCGCGCGTCTGCTGATGGGGGCAGGCACGGCACTGGCGACTGCCTGTGCCACGGGCTACATGTACGATCTGCAAGGTGGCGGGGACGACGCCCGAGCGGCCAACTGGGTGACCGCCAGCACCTCACTGGGCTTCGGACTGGGCGCCGCATTGACCAGCCTGTGCCTGTTGTTCGGCGCCAGCCTGAGCCCGGCCAGTTTTCACCTGCAGCTACTGCTGGCCGGGCTCGCCATACTGCTGGTCTGGCACCTGCCCGACCCGCGCGTGGCACAGCGTGTCTCCATGCTGCGCCTGCCGTGCTACCCGGCCGGCAGCCTGCCCTACGGCCTGGCGATCCTGCTGGCATGGGCGTGCACCGGGCTGGTCATCGCCCTGGTGCCAGGCGTGCTGCGCCAGCAAGGCCTGAGCCACTGGTCAGGTTTCTCGACCTTCTGCGTGATCAGCTGCGGACTGCTGTTCCAGCCGCTGGCCCGCCGCCTGAGCAGCGCCCGCGCCACCCTACTGGGCCTGGCCATCCTGCCGCCCAGCTACCTGCTGCTGGCCTGGGGCGCACACAACGGCGTGCTCGCCGCGGTACTGGCCGGCGCCGTGGCGGCGAGCAGTGCCTGCTATGGGTTCATCTACCTGGGCGGGCTGGCGGCCGTCAATGCACTGGCCGGCACCCAGAAAACCCGCGCCAGTGCCGGCTTTCTGCTGCTCGCCTACCTAGGCTTCAGCCTGCCGGTGATCATTACCGGGCTGCTCACGGACAAGCTGGGCGACTCCGTGGCCCTGCGCCTGTTCGGCGCAGTGCTGATACTGGGCTGCGCCGCCGTGGCCATGGCCTTGCTCGGTACAAAGGGTGCAGCCGTCAAATGGCCATGGCGCCGCCGTCAACAGCCAGGCTGTGACCGGTGGTGAATTTCGCCCCATCGCAGCACAGATACAGCACCGCACTGGCGACTTCCTGCACCGTGCCGATCCGTCCTACCGGATGCATCGCCGCGGCGAATTCGGCCTTGCGCGGATCGGCCTCGTAGGCACGCCGGAACATGTCGGTGTCGATGACCGCAGGGCATACGGCGTTGACGCGAATACCCTTCTTGGCATACTCGACGGCCGCCGATTTCGTCAGGCCGATCACCGCATGCTTGGACGCAGCATAGAGGCTCATCTTCGGCGCAGCGGCCAGGCCGGCCACCGAGGCGGTGTTGACGATCACCCCGCCACCCTGGGCCATCATCAACGGCAGCTGGTACTTCATGCACAGCCACACGCCCTTGACGTTCACCGCCATGATCGCATCGAACTCGGCTTCGCTGCCTTCGGCCAGGCGTCCCCGCTCTATTTCGATGCCAGCATTGTTGAAGGCGTAGTCCAGCCGCCCGTGGACCTCGGCGATGCGCTCGTGCAATTGCCGAACCTCGCTGTCCCGAGTCACGTCGCAGGCGACGAACAGGCCGTGCCCGCCTGCCTGCCGAATCTGTGCCACCGTCGCCTCACCGCCGAGCGCATCCCGATCGGCCACCACCACCCTCAGCCCCTCTGCCGCGAATGCCAGTGCGGCAGCACGGCCTATGCCCGCAGCGCCGCCGGTTACCAACGCTACCTGCCCGGAAAACGTCATGCTCATTTCAGCCCCCAGTGCGATGAACGACTCAGACGCCGCGAGTCTAGTGCGCGGGCGCTTGCACCGGGCAGCACCATTGAGTCCGCAGTTGTGTCAGCATCGGTTGCAGTGATTGTCCAATGGACCTAGCATCAATCAAATGAATCGATCGGCATTCGCCACGTGTGTCGACCTTGCCTGGCCATACCCGACGGTTTATCAACGCACTTTGCCCTCTACGCGGAGCTTCTCCAATGACTCAGACCAATCGCCGATTCCTGCTCGCCAAGCGCCCGACAGGTGCCGTGCGCCGTGAAGACTTCGACTATCAGCAAGTCGCGGCCGCTGAACCCGGCGACGGTCAGATCCAGGTGCGCAACCTTTACCTCTCCCTCGATCCGGCCATGCGCGGCTGGATGAACGAAGGCAAATCGTACATTCCACCGGTCGGACTGCGTGAGGTCATGCGCGCGCTGGGCGTGGGCGAGGTCGTCGCCTCCAGGCATCCGGACTACAAACCGGGCGATCATGTCAGCGGTGCGCTGGGCATCCAGGACTACTTCACCGGCACGCCACAGGGCTTGCACAAGATCGATCCAAGCCTGGCGCCACTGCCACGCTACCTGTCCGCACTGGGCATGACGGGCATGACCGCCTACTTCGCTCTGCTGGAAGTCGGCCAGCCCAAAAGTGGCGATACCGTGGTCATCTCCGGCGCCGCCGGTGCGGTCGGCAGCATCGCCGGACAAATCGCCAAGATCAAAGGCTGTCATGTCGTCGGCATCGCCGGCGGTGAACAGAAATGCCAGTACCTCAAGGATGAACTGGGCTTCGATGGCGTCATCGACTACAAGGCCGAAGACGTTCTGGCTGGCCTCAAGCGCGAATGTCCCAAAGGAGTCGACGTATACTTCGACAACGTCGGAGGCGACATCCTCGACGCCGTGCTCAGCCGTCTGAACTTCAAGGCACGGGTGGTCATCTGCGGCGCGATCAGTCAGTACAACAACAAGGAAGCGGTGAAGGGTCCGGCCAACTATCTGTCGCTATTGGTCAACCGTGCGCGCATGGAGGGCTTCGTGGTGATGGACCACGTCAAGGACTACGGCAAGGCCGCACAGGAAATGGCCGGCTGGCTGGCCAGCGGCAAGGTCAAGAGCAAGGAAGATATCGTGGAGGGGCTGGAGACGTTCCCCGAGACGCTGCTCAAGCTGTTCAGCGGCGAAAACTTCGGCAAGCTGGTGCTGAAGGTCTGAGCGCGACGGGGCCGCCTGGCGGCCCCGCTGGTGTGCATTCAGTTGCGGATCTCGGCCACCACCGCTGCCAATGCCTGAGCCGGATCGGCGGCCTGGCTGATGGGACGGCCGATGACCAGATAGTCGGCGCCAGCGTCCAACGCCTGGCGTGGTGTGAGAATACGTCGCTGATCGTCCTTCGCGCTCCCGGCCGGACGAATCCCGGGGGTGACCAACTGCAGCGAGGGGTGCGCCGCCTTGAGGGCCGAGGCTTCCAGGGCCGAGCACACCAGCCCGTCCATACCCGCCTTCTGCGCCAGTGCAGCCAGGCGCAGCACCTGCTCCTGCGGATCGATGTCCAGACCGATGCCCGCCAGATCCTCACGCTCCATGCTGGTCAGCACGGTCACACCGATCAGCAACGGCTGCGGGCCGCTGCGCTTGGCCAGTTCCTCGCGGCAGGCCGACATCATGCGCAGGCCACCGGAGCAGTGGACGTTCACCATCCACACGCCCATCTCGGCGGCAGCCTTGACCGCCATCGCCGTGGTGTTGGGAATGTCGTGGAATTTGAGATCGAGAAACACCTCGAAGCCCTTGTCGCACAAGGTCTCGACGATCCCCGAAGCGCTGCTGGTGAACAGCTCCTTGCCCACCTTGACCCGGCACAGTGCGGGATCGAGCTGGTCGGCGAGCTTCAGAGCAGCCTCACGGGTCGGAAAATCGAGGGCGACGATCAGGGGCGTCTGGCAGGCGGACATGGTCGGGGTCTCTGTGGCAAGTCGTGAACGGCGCGCATTGTAAACGAAATGACGGCTCGATTGGCGGCGAGAGGCGACGGGGCAGTGTATTGACGGCCATCACCGCCAGGGAACGCGCCTTGGCTGCCGCTGGTCGAAGGACATGACGAGCATGCCCTCACTGTCAAAGGAGAACGACCATGCCATGGTATGCCTGGCTTATCCTCATCGTGGCCCTCGGATCCATCGTCGGTGGCCTGATGATGTTGCGTGATACGGCGAAAAAGTTGCCGTTGAGCGAGGAGCAATTGAAAAAGGTCCATGAGCGCAATGCCGAAGCCGATGCGCGTGACGCCAGGAATTAGTCGCTCAGCTCGATCCAGGCTGGGATACTGATCAGTACTTCCCGCGTCACGTCGCTTTTTTCTCCAGACCGTGACTTTCAAGCATGGAGCGCTCGAGACGGTCTGGGACGCTGAACTGGATGCGGCGCCACTGCCAAGGTGGCCATGGCCCCCGCCAATCAAGCAAGTCCCCTGATACTCCTGGACCATCGGCAGCCCAGCTTTCGCCTCCCCTGATCTTCGTCCAAGACCCCCGAGTAGGGCCTAGTGCACGACGAGCCTTTTTCTGTTCTTCTCGACCAATGCGCTGCCTATGCCTTTCACTTCGAGCAGCTCATCTACGCTGCGGAAGGCGCCATTGGCTTTGCGATAGGCCACGATAGCCTCAGCCTTGGCCCTACCTATTCCACTGAGCGCCCTCTGCAGCATTTCGGCGCTGGCCGTATTCAGATTGACTGGACGCTCCAGCCCCGACGGGGATGGTTCAACGAGTCGCTGGGGAGGACACCCAGGTACAGCCGCTGCGGTGGATGTAGCCAGGCTGATGCACAGAGGCAACAGCAAAGCACTGATAAAGATTTTTCGCATGCTCGAACGCTCCCTGGAGTGAGTCACAAATCAGTCGCTTCCTCGACCGCTGTCAACTTAACGACCTGCATGAGATCCTGCCATTGGTTCTTGCCAGCGAATATTTACCAAATCAGACATAGCTCTTTTTTCAGAGCATCTCACCTGAATCGCCTTGCGGACGTAGCACATGCCGCGGCCAGGGCAGTGTATCCATATGACGGGTTGGTGAAGCCTCCGTGGCAGCGCACGGGAACTGCGGTCTACTCCGGCCGATCTGGCAGTGTCCTTTGCGGATGATGGCCCCAGAAACAGCTGGGCATCGGGACGTCACGCCGAGTTGAATGACATACCACGCAGGTATAAGCGCTGGTCGTGTCCTGGAAGGTGGTGTAACTCATCGTGGTTCATGCCATTGAGTTCGCCGGTCAGCGATCACAGCTGACAGCGTGGTTTGTGAATTACTGCTGACCGCTTCGGGCTCCACAATTAAGTCGAGAGCACAGCATCGGGAGTCAGCTAAGGGCTTTGGATGTAGGGTCCATGGAGCGCTCACGGTGCATTTCCCATTCTGGACCTGACAAGCCAGTCACATCAGGACGTCACATGAGATTCAGAGAGGATTTCGAAATGCTACAAGGGTGAGACACAAAGACGGCACCTTTCCAAACGACACGCACCCGGCTGGAGGAAAAGCTCGGAAGCGCTGGATCAGGGAGAAGGTGGGTCAGGTAAAGGAAAAGCCACAGATCATGACCAGGCGGGATTGCCTACGGCTTCGTTGGAATGGATGAGTGTCTGACGCCACGCCTGCACTGGAGTAGCCTCGACGACAGCCTGGGACGTTGCCACGCGCCCCAGACGGCCTGAAACGTTACCCCTCCAGGCGACGCTGCTGGTGGATCCAGTCGACGATTTCTCCTTCTGGTGCATAACCGACCACCGTCTCACGCAGCAGCTTGCGCACCTGCACGAAATCGTCATCCTGAACCGCCTGCATGAGTTCACGCAGGGAATCCTTGAGCGCCTCCCATGGTAGGAAATCCTCCGCAGCGCTCATGATCATCGGATGTCCGGTAGGGATCACGTTGTCGCCGATCAGCAACTCCTCATAAAGTTTCTCCCCAGGCCGCAGTCCCGTGAATTCGATGGCGATATCGCCGTGCGGGTTATTCTCCGAGCGCACGCTGAACCCGGAAAGGTGGATCATTTTCTCGGCCAGATCGACGATCGTCACCGGCTCGCCCATGTCCAGCACGAAGACGTCTCCGCCCTGCCCCATGGAGCCAGCCTGGATAACCAACTGCGCTGCTTCGGGAATCGTCATGAAGTAACGGGTAATCTTGGGATGGGTGACGGTGACGGGCCCCCCCTCTTTGATCTGCCGATGGAACAGCGGGATGACCGATCCCGACGAGCCCAGCACGTTGCCGAAACGCACCATGGTGAAACGCGTCTTGTTCACCTGGGCGACGTTGGAACGGTCGCCGTACAGCACAGGTGCCACTTCTTTACTGAGCGCCTGAAGGACCATTTCCGACAAGCGCTTGGTACTTCCCATTACATTGGTCGGACGCACGGCCTTGTCGGTGGAGATCAGTACGAAGTTCGGCACGCCCGCCTGCACAGCCGCTTGCGCCGTGTTCAGCGTCCCCATGACGTTGTTGTGGATGCCCTCAGCGATGTTGTGTTCGACCATCGGTACGTGTTTGTAAGCGGCAGCGTGATAAACGGTGTCGACCCGCCAGGTGCGCATGACATCGATCAACTGATGCGGGTTGCGTACCGACCCAAGAATCGGCAGCACCTTGATGGACAAGGACTCACGAGCAACACGGTGCTCCAGCTCCGACAGGATGCTGTACAAGTTGAACTCGCTGTGTTCCAGCAGCAGCAGCACTCGCGGTCGCAGGCTCAGTATCTGCCTGCATAGCTCTGACCCGATAGAGCCGCCAGCCCCCGTCACCAGTACTGCCTGTCCCTGCACGCAGTGGGCCAACAAATCCGCCTGAGCGGGCACGGCATCGCGGCCGAGCAGATCGGCAATGTCGACTTCCTGGATGTCGTCGACCTTGACCCGCCCGCTCGCTAGGTCCATGAAGCCCGGAACACTGCGAACATGCAAAGGGAAGCCTTCGAGATAGCCGAGAATTTCGCGCCTGCGTACACGGCTGACCGAAGGCAATGCCAGCAGCAGCTCTTCTGCACCGGTATCGTCGATCATTCGTTGAATCTTGTCGGACCCGTAGACATGCAGACCCGAAATGACCCTGTCGGTGATGCTGGGGTCGTCGTCGATGAACGCGACGGGCCGCATCATCTTGCCCATTCGCAACGCTGCTACCAGTTGATTGCCCGCTGCACCCGCGCCGTATATCGCCACTCTCGGCAAGCCGTTGTCGCGCGTACCGAACGGAGCACTGGGCGGAGCACCAAACCAATCGCCCAGGAAGTACTGGCGCATGATCAGGCGCAGGCCACCGACCATGATCAGGCTCAGCCACCAGTAGTTGAACACGATCGAACGCGGCACCAGCGGAAGATGATTGCTGTACCAGAAAATGACCAGCCCCAGGATCAACGACGACAGCGTGACCGCCTTGACGATGGCAATCAGCGCGTCGTTGCCCAGGTAGCGCATCACGGCGCGATACATGCCAAAGCGTACGAACAACGGTATGGCAGTGAATGGTGCACTCAGGAACAACCAGGGATGCTCAGTGATCGGGTTATCCATTTCGCTGACACCCAGGCGCACCGCAAATGCCAGCCACAGCGCGACCCACACCAGGATCACATCGGTGGTGACCTGGATAAGCCGCTTCTGGCTGCGGTTCAGGTTCAGCAACCCTAAGCGTAGTCTGTCCATACATCCCTCAGTAACATTTCACACCCAGTCACTGGGCAACTCACCGTGCTACTGCACGTTCCATGACCGACGCCAAGACATCACAGGTCAACTCGATCTCTTGCGCACGCAATGTTGGATGCACCAGGAACATCAGACTGGTCTCACCCAGTTCATGAGCCACCGGCAACGGCTGCGCGGGACGCCAGCCCGTACCGTCGAACGCTTTTTCCAGGTAGACCTCGGAGCAGGAACCGGAGAAGCACGGCACGCCGGCCTCGTTGATTTCCCGGGCGATACGATCACGGTCCCAGCCTTGAGCCAGCGCAGCGGGCTCGACGAACACGTAGTACTTGTAGGCAGCATGGCGAACGTCATCAGGGACCTGCGGTACACGCAAACCTGGGAGCCGCGCCGCTGTAGCCTGAATGCGCTGGGCATTTTCGCTACGCTGCGCCTGCCACTGGGGCATCTGCTGCAACTGCAGGCGGCCGATGACCCCCTGGACTTCGAGCATCCGCCAGTTGGTCCCGAAGCTTTCATGCAACCAGCGGAAACCCGGCGGATGCTGCCGCTCGTAGACGGCCTCCCAGCTCTTGCCATGGTCCTTGTAGGACCACATGGCCGACCACAGCGCCTTGTCGTTCGTCGTCACCATGCCACCTTCGCCACCGGTGGTCATGATCTTGTCCTGGCAGAACGACCAGGCTCCGACGTGCCCGATCGACCCTACCGCACGTCCCTTGTAGAGTGCGCCGTGCGCCTGGGCACAGTCCTCTATGACCTTCAGGCCACGCTCCTCGGCCAGTGCCATGATGGGGTCCATGTCGCACGGCCAGCCAGCGAGGTGTACGCAGATGATTGCTCGAGTTCGATCGGTCAACACCGCACTGATGGTATCGGCGGTGATGTTCTGCGAGTCGCGGTCGATGTCGGCGAAGACAGGCACGGCGCCTGCGTTGACGATCGACGACACCGAGGCGAGGAAGGTGCGCGAGGTAACGACGACTTCATCGCCTTCACCGATTCCCAACGCTTCGAGGGCCAGGTCCAGGGCGACGGTGCCATTGGCCACGGCGACGGCATAATCGGTCTGCGCCCAACTGGCGAACTCGCGTTCGAATTCACGGCATTGCTGGCCCGTCCAGTAATTCACCTTGTTGGAAAGAATGACGTCACGGACGGCATTGGCCTCTTGCTCCGTGAAGGAGGGCCATGGTGCGAAAGCAGTATTCAACATGTCGATAGATCCATAATCCGATACGAAGCGAAACCCGTTGATTCAGTGCGGGTCGGCCAGTGTGCGAGCAGGTACGCCTACGGCAGTGACGCCGTCGGCCACGGGTTTGACCACTACGGCCCCGGCACCGATCACCGCCCGCGACCCAACCTGGATCAATTGACGGATGCAGGCACCAATGCCTATCCAACTGAGGCTGCCGACGCTAACGCCACCTGCCAGGCGAGCACCGGGACTGATATGTACGAAGTCGCCCAGCAGACTATCATGATCGACGCTGCAACCCGTGTTGAGGATGGCGCCCTCGCCTATCCGAGCATCGATATTCACGATTGCACCGGCCATGACGACGCTGCCCTTGGCAATGCTGCATCGCGGGCTGACGACCGCCTGTGGATGAATCAGAGAGACGATAGGCGCGCCGACGCCCGCCAGGTCACGCTGTTTATTCTGGCGTATCTCATTGTTGCCGATACCGACGATCACACCCGCGACGCTACCCAGCTGTTCGACGAGGGCCGCGCTGTCGCCGACGATCGGCCAGAGGCCGTTCGATTGTCGCGAGGGCCAGGCGTCGTCGTAGAACACGACTTCGTCGAAGAATAGCTCGCCGATTTCGGCCAGTACCTTGCCGTGTCCACTCGCACCCAGGATGGCCAGACGTCTCATGGTTCGTTTCCGGTGAACTTGCTCATTGTCACTTCGCCGCTGCCGGTGATGTCGTCTTTCTTCACCACTTTCTTGACTGTCAACAGCAAGATCTTGATGTCGAGCCAAAAGCTGCGGTTGTCGACGTACCAGATGTCGAGCTTGAACTTTTCATCCCAGCTCAGCGCATTCCTGCCGTTTATCTGCGCCCAGCCCGTCACTCCGGGACGTACGTCATGGCGACGGTACTGCTGCTGCGAGTAGAGAGGAAGATACTCCATCAACAGCGGACGTGGCCCGACCAGGCTCATGTGACCAAGCAGCACATTCCACAGTTCCGGCAGCTCGTCCAGACTGGAGGCACGCAGGAAACTGCCGAAAGGTGTCATGCGCTCGGCGTCTGGCAGTACATTACCCTGCGCATCCACTGCGTCACGCATGGTCCTGAACTTGACCATCTCGAAGGGTTTGCCATGCAGCCCCGGGCGTTGTTGACGAAACAGCACAGGGGCTCCGAGGTTCTTGCGCACCTTCCACGCCACGAGCCCAATCACCGGTGACAGCAGCAACAAGGCGCAGGCGGACGCGACCACGTCGAATAATCGCTTGATCATTTTGGCGTACCCTCCAGCCAACGCACGAATTGTCCGGAGAGCATCTTGCGATCGAAGCTGCGCATCGCCAGCTGACGCCCGCGCAAGCCTTTGGCCTTGAGCTCGTCCCGGTCCGAGGCCGCTCGCTCCAAGGCGTCGGCGAATGCGTCGGGATCCTCGGGTGCGACGG
This sequence comes from Pseudomonas sp. S30, assembly GCF_016518545.1. Taxonomy (GTDB): domain Bacteria; phylum Pseudomonadota; class Gammaproteobacteria; order Pseudomonadales; family Pseudomonadaceae; genus Aquipseudomonas. The sequence goes on along the minus strand of NZ_JACVTO010000006.1, from coordinate 204,884 downwards.
CGAACCCGCAGTCTTCCTTGGTGATCATCTCCGCCAACCATCCCGGATAGTTGTTCAACACTGGCAAACCCGATGCGATGTAGTCGAAGAACTTGTTGGGCGACGTTCCGAAGTAGAACGCGCGGACATTGGCGAGAATCTGCAAGCCCAGATCGGCACTGGCCATCAGCCCCGCCAATCGCTCTTTGTTGACCGGATCGTGAAACACCACGTTATCCAACCCTTCGGCCTTGGCGCGTGCTACCAGGCCGGGCTTGAGCTTGCCCTGCCCGATCAGCACCAGGCGGATATCGTCACGACCACGGGCCTTCAGACGGGCAGCGGCATCCAGTACGGCATCGAGCCTGTTGGCCATGCCATGGGTGCCGGTGAAAACGGCCATCAGTTGCTCGGCTGCCACGCCTGCCGGCCGCCAAGGCGGTACCGGCGCATCGAAGATGTCCAGATCGCAGCCGTTGGGAATCATGGCGACCTTCACAGGATCGACGCCCCGCGAGACAATGCCCTCGACGATGCCCGGCGACAGGCCGATCAGCCGGTGCGCAGAACGATAGCTGACCCATTCGAGCACAGACATGGCCCAAAGCACTGCTGGATTCTTGATCACCCCCATGGCCCTTGGCAGCTCCGGCCACAAGTCGCGTACTTCGAAGACGAAGGGTTTGCGCCGCAGCCAGCGCGCGAAGATACCCGGGATACCCGCGGTCAGCGGGGTGGTCGTGGCGAAGACCAGATCATAGCGGTGCGTCAGGGCGACCCCGATGCTACGGACCGCAAATTTCAGGAAGCTGATCGCCCGTTTGAGGAAGCCGTCACTGTTCGCATAAGCCAGGTCGAACTCAATGACGTCGATCCCCGCCACCTGCCCCGTGCGCTTGCCGGACACGAATTGCCCGTCAAGACCGGTATTGCCACCGCCGTAACTGCCACACACCATCGTCACCTGATGGCCCTCGGCAACCAGTCGACGCGCCATTTCGTAGGAACGAATCCCAGTCGCACCATTGGGAGTCGAGAAATGTTGGTGGAAATAGAGAACTCTCATGGTTACCAGTGATACTCCGTAATCAAGACCCCAGCGGTCGCCACTTCGACTTCCAACACTGGTACTGGTGTTTTTTCAAGGTAGTAACGCGATTCCCAGCCAGTGACCAGCTCGCAGCGCACGAGTGGCACATCGCCGGTGACCGAAAGCCGGTGCGAGCCGTTGCTCACGCCATTGTCCTGGAGGACCCAGTCTCCGGGCTCCAAGCGCCAGCGCAGCACTGCTCTGCTGGAAAAGCCGCTGACTTGGTCGCGCACCTGCAGGCTGCGCGGTCCCAGGCTCAGGCTGCGCGCATGCTGGGCGCCTTTGCCGTCTGTGTAGGTCGCGCCACAGCTGGTCGTGTCGCCCCCATCGCATGGAGGCTGAACATCCACGGCACGCAACCAGTCGCCGAACAGGAATCGACTCAGGCGCGGCATCTGGTCGCGGTCGTCGAACTGCACGGTATTATGACTGGCCGTACCAGGGAAGTACCGTAACCACTGCGGTTCGCAGTTGTAACTGAAACTGCCTGCATCTCGCAGCAGATTTCTACCCTCGAGCCACAAATCCACATGCAGGGCATCGGCCTGTCCTGGCCGGAATCGAAAACGCGGATAACGCAACACTGCCTTGCAACCCGGCTGATGCAGTACCGCATAGCCACCCTGATCGAACAACCGGCTGACGGGCCGTTCGGCCAAGGCCTCTGGCTGGGTCACTTGCAGCCACTGCAAGGGGAGATCCCACGAGCCGGAATCGGCGTAGGCACGCCGCTCATCGAACAAGGCCATCGCCAACTGCACCGACGGACGATAGTCCCGGTAATCGGTATCGCTCAGGGCAAGCAAGCGCGCGCCGTCGTTAGCACCCAGGTTGGGAGCATCACCCGTGGCTGCGTCGGTCATCACGAACAGCCACTGGGACGCAGCCTTCGCCCGGGCGTACCACGTGGGGCTGAAAGGAGCCAGCTCGCACTTGCGCCGCCATACCTCCACCATCGAGAAGGTGTCGAGCATCACCCGGTGGTAATTGACCGAGTACTGGCTGAAGCTGCCGTCGCGTTCGATCAGCCGTGCCGCCCGGTTTTCCAGCCAGCGCCGCCCTGCCTCGAACCAGCCCCTGGCAGCGGGATGGCCGCTGCTCATCAGCCAGCTGCCGCCGACATAGAGCGCGGCAGCTTCGGACGTACCATGGTTATTGTCCTGGGCCATGGCATAGCTGATGGTGGGCGCGATACGCTTGAGGTGCACCTCGATCAGTGCAGCCAGCCCCGGCTGGATGGCGTCATGCTGGCCAAGGAGTACAGCACTCATGGCCAGGTGCAGGACGCGAATCGACGCTTCCTGCCCGCACTTCCAATTCGGTCCGTGATAGGGCGGGTTGTGTCGGCACCAATCGGCAAGCCAGAGATTCAAGCGTGTCAGGGCCGTCGAGTCTCCCTGACAGGCACCTTGGGCGAAGGCAAGCACCCAGTCGAATCTCGAAGCCTCCCAAATGCTCTTGATGTCGCCCACCGATGGATCGAAATCGGCGATCAGCCACCAGGGCCGGTCGGGGGAAGGCACGCGTACACCGGTCAATGGGTTCAGATGCCAATCGGGCGGGCTGTCCTGCTGGGCGACCGTCCAGTAACCGTAGTACAGCACCGACTCGTACCACTGGCTGGTCACCGGCAATTGCCGAAGCGATGGTTGAGGCGCGACGAAGAATGGCCCTTCAGGCGTCTGCGCCTGAAGCCGGCGCACGGGATTCAGCCCGGTCTTCACCCCCAGCCTGTAGCCCAGCGCCCGGCAAAGATTGCCAGGCCCCAATGCCAGCGCGGTCCGCGCCTTCACGAGAAAGAGACTCATTGAGCTCGCAGCATCCGCGCCACTTCGATACTGACCCGAGCCACCTCGAAGATTTCATCACTGGGGATAGGCGTAGGCTTACCTTGCGCGACCGCCTCGAGGAACGCAGCTGCGCACTCGGACTGTCCCTTGTTCTGCTTCCACAGATTGAGCTTGTCGAAGCCTGGCCAGCCGAACCCCTTGAGCTTGCGGAAGTTGTCCAGCTGAAGGACGCGGCCCGCCGCGAAGACTTCGACGCGCTCCTTGGGGAAGCTCGCGGCACCATTGGCCAAGTAAAGAATGGTGCCGAAAGAGCCATCCTCGAAGCCCAGCGTGATCGAGGCTTTGTCCTCGGTGACAGCCACCGCGCCGGAATCACCCATTCTACGAGCCTGGATAGAAATGATCGGGCTGGCGACCAGGAAGCGCATCAAGTCGATGAAATGGCAGGCTTCACCGATGATACGACCGCCACCCACGGCCTCGTCCTGGGTCCAGTGTTCGGCGGGGATGGCCCCGGCGTTCATGGTCATGATCAACGACTTCGGCTCTCGGACAGCGCTCAGCAGCGCCTTCATCTTCTGCACCTGCGGCGAGAAGCGGCGGTTGAAGCCCACCATCAAATGCGGCTTGCTGCCACGCTCGACCGCGCCGGCGTAGGCGTCCTGCACCTGAGCCAGGCCTTGCTCGTCGATCGCCAGCGGCTTCTCGACGAACACATGCTTGCCAGCTTCGAGCACTTGTGACACGAAACGCGCATGACTGTCGTGCCGAGTCACGATGGCCACGGTGTTGATCGCTTGATCATCCAGCATGGCAGCGACATCGGTGGAGGCTTGTGCGAAGCCTGCCTTGCTGCCATGGATCACGCCGTTCAGCCCGCCGGCGGTGACGATGGTATGGAACTGGGCACCGGCAGACTTGAACGCTGGAATCAGCATGCGCGATGCATAGTTGCCCGCGCCGATGAAGCCCACTACGGGTTTGACCGGGTCGAACACGGGCATCGACTCGGGTGAAAGCGACACCGCCTTGATGTGACGCTCTTGCGGCGCGGAGCGGTACTCAAGGAGGATGCCGAGCGCCGAGCTCTCGCCGGTCAGGGTCTGGTAGGCGCTACCCGCCTCCTCGAAGGCGAAGCGATGGGAAATGAGCTTGTCGACGTTGAGCTGGCCGCTGGCGAGCATGTCGAGAATGGCCTCGAAGTTACGTTGTTCGGTCCAGCGTACGAACCCGATGGGGAAGTCATTGCCCTTTTCTTCGTAGTTGGGGTCATACCGACCTGGACCGTAGGAGCACGAAACCTGGAAGGTCAGTTCCTTCTCATAAAAGTCTGCTCGGTTAAGTTCGAGTCCGGTGACGCCTACCAGCACGATGCGACCGCGCTTGCGGCACATGTTCGCTGCCTGGGTAACCGGATCCGAAGACTTGGTGGAGGCGGTGATGATCACACCATCGACACCGCGCCCTCGGCTGAAGGCCATACCAGCGGCGACCGGATCTTCGCCCAGACCAGGGTTGCAACTCTCGGCGCCGTAGCTACGGGCCAGTGCCAACTTCTGCTCATCGAAGTCGATGGCCAACACTCGGCAACCTTGTGCGCGCAGCAACTGCACGGTGACCAGGCCGATCAGGCCGACACCGGTAACGACAAACGCCTCTCCAAGCGTAGGCTGGGCCAGACGGATACCTTGCAGACCGATGCTGGCGAGCACGGTGAACGATGCCGCCTCGTCACTGACTGCATCGGGAATTCGCGCGCACAGGTTCTTCGGTACCACCACGACATCGGCGTGCGGACCATTGGAGACGACCCGGTCCCCGGGCTTGAAATCCGACACCCCGGCTCCAGCAGCCGCCACCACGCCTACGTTGCAATAACCCAGCGGCAGCGGCTGAGCGAGCTTTGAGCGCACGGCCTCGACCGTCGTTGCCAGGCCATCGGTCTGGACCTTCTGCAACACCATACGAACTTTGTCGGGCTGCTGACGGGCCTTTTCGATCCAGTTGGCCTTGCCGAATCCAACCAGCATACGTTCGGTACCCGCCGAGATCAGCGTCCGGCTGGTATTGATCTGCAGGGCGCCACCGCGCACTGCTGGCACCGGCGCCTGCACCAGGGAGGTTTCACCGCTCGCCATGTTCTGAACCACTTGTTTCATGAATTGCCACCAATAAGATTGAAAAAACCGTGCGTGCTCTCATCACCTTGGGCCGGGAGCGTCACTCGCCTCGACCGACCCTTGGCCCAGTACAACGTTCTCAGCGGTCGAGAGCGAAGTTGCCATCCAGATATTGCTTGCACCACAACTCCATGCAGACGATGCCGAACAACGTGTAGGCCGCATCTATGCGCCCTGCCCGGTCGGCCGCGATCAGTCGCGCTACCGCATCAGGATCGAAGATGCCGCGATTGCGCAGGGAAGCAGGCGACAGCACCTCGTCGACCAGTGGCTTGAGACGTCCTTGCAGCCAGTTGCGCAGAGGCACGCCAAAGCCGGTCTTGGGTCGATAGATGATATCGTGCGGCAGGTACGGTTCCATCGCCTTCTTGAAGATCCACTTGCCCTCGCGCCCCTTCTGCTTGATCGAAGCAGGCAGGCCACCGGCGAGCTTCACCAGGTCCATGTCGAGCAGGGGCACGCGAACTTCCACACCGGCGGCCATGCCCATCTTGTCGGTGTAGTTGAGATTGTGATCGGTGAGGAAATGCTTGCACTCCAAGGTGAGCATCTTGTCTAGCGGCGTTGCACCAGCAGGCACTCGAGACAAGGTCTCGCGAAGCGGCGCGAACAGCTCATCGGCAGCCAGTTGCCGCAGAAGTTCGGGGGCCAGCAGGCCGTGAGCCTGCTCGGGCTCAAGCCAGAAGAAGTAGCTGATCAAGCGGTCGTCACTTGGCAGGTCAGCGTAGCGGAAAGCCTTGCCCAGACGGCGCGAAAGGGGCGAGGACGCTGGCAGCAGGTTGGCACTGGCAGCCAACGCGCCGCGCAAGGGAGCGGGAAGGCCGCCCCACCAGCGTTCCTGGCTCAACGCGAAATGGCGACGATAGCCGGTGAAGATGTCGTCTCCGCCAGCTCCGGACAGCAACACCTTTATGCCATTCTGGCTGGCCAGTTCCGAAATGAACAACGCATTGAGCGCAGCTGGATCAGGAGTTGGCTCGTCCAGCAGGTAGACCATCTCCGGCAGACGATCCATCATTTCGTCACCGACACCGACCACATGCAGATCGACACCCAGATGCTTGGCGACTCGTTGCGCGTACGGCAGATCGTCGGCGAACCCTTCATTGGCCGTCGAGCCGTTGTCGACTCGGATGCTGAAGCACTGCAGCCGTTCCTTGTCACGCATCTGCTCGGCGGCGAAAGCGACGATCGCGCTGGAGTCCAGACCTCCAGACAGGAAAGATCCCAGGGGAACATCGGAAACCAATTGGCGATTGACCGCGGTACGAACAGCCTCGGCGACGGCAGCGGCGGTTTGCTCGACGCTTTCGGTCAGAGGCTGCTCCTGAATTGGCAACTGATAGTAGAACCACTTCTCTTCGACCTGGCCATTGCGCACCCGTAATACCTGTCCAGGTAGAACTTTGGTGATGTCGCGCACGATGGTGCGCTCGCCTGGAGACCAGAGATAGCCCAGATGAGCGAGCACTGCCCGAGGATCGATTTGAGGGGTACTGAAACCGCCTCTGAGCAAGCCTTTCATCTCACTGGAGAATGCAAAGCAACCGCCATCGTTGAAGACGTAGAGCGGCTTTACGCCCAGCTGATCCCGCGCGACCCAGAGGGTCTGACTGTCTCGCTCCCAGAACACCACGGCGAAGATGCCATTGAGCCTTTTCAGACAATCGATACCGTCCCGGCAGAACAAGGCCAGCAGTACTTCGGAATCGGATTGGCTAGTGAACGTTACACCGTCACGTTGCAGTTCGGCTCGCAGTTCACGAAAGTTGTAGATCTCGCCGTTGAACACCATCACTACACGGCCATCAGGCGAAACCATCGGTTGATGGCCGGCCGAGGTGGTATCGAGGATGGACAGTCGAACTTGACCCAGCCAAACGCCAACCTCGGTATCGGACCATATCCCCTGGTCATCCGGCCCGCGACGGCGAATGAATGAAAGCGCCGATGAGAAGTCAATCGACGTCTTGGTGCCATTGTGTAGATAACCCAGAATTCCGCACATGCCTGTATCTCTAGTTCGGGTAAGTGGCAGGCGTCTCGCGCCTGGAGCTCAAAAGAAGGAACGGCAACCAGATGGAGGCCAGCAGCAACAAGACCGAGGAAAGCTCGCCGCGGAAAAGATGGAGCATCGAGGCAATGGCCAGGGCGTAGGAGCCAAGTGCCCGATCATTTCCGGGATTGTAGATGACCGCACCGTACAGCCTTCCCCACACGAGGCCCAGGATGAAACCGCCGGCCAGCACCCCAAAAATGCCAAAGTTCATGTAGAACTCACCAAAGACACCAGGTGGGAGCGTAGTGCCCTCCATCAGCCATTTATTGGGCCAGAATGCAGCGGTAAAAACTCCAGCAGCCGTAAGCGGTTTGTCCGGGAACAGGGTCGATGGAATCAGAATCAGCACAACCATCATGAGCGTTGACCCATTTTGCCATGGCAGTCCCTCGGGCATGGCATCGACTAGAACAGTCATCGTTTGCAGCTGCATGAGATTGCCAGTGAACTGGGTGGCTAGAAAATTTATAAAAGAGAGGAAGACGCCTTGGTCTTCTTTGATGAAATAAAAGTGCCCAGTAGCAAGAAATTCCTGCTTGAAAATATGATAGGTCATCAAGGACACAAACATCGCGACCCCCATCACGGCGCCTTTGAACAAATTTATTCGCTTCACCCGATAGTGACGAACGACCAAAAGGGAAAGAATTGCGATGAATATCGTGGATTTTTGTCCTTGCAAAGCACACACCATCAGTGCGGCTATGAAGAAACCCCAAAAGACCACACGCTCGCGTCGGGATACCGAACACCCACGTGTTAAGCGGATGTACCAGGCCAGGGTCACCGAAAGCAGAAGATTCTGCAGCAAAAAAAGACCATTGAGCCCCGCAAAGGCTCTGATCCTGTCGCTGGCCCCCTGAAGAAGCCCGGTCAAACCTCCCAGAATTATCAGTATCACGCAAAAAGCGGCTAAACCTGCGATGCTGAACAGTATCGATCGCTGCAGGAAAATACGCGACCTGACAATGTATCGAGGCGTCCCAGGAAAATTCAGCTGGGACTTGCGGCCCAACAGCACACCGACCATGACTGTCAGCAATGCGGCACTATAGATCATCAAGGCTTGAAGAACTGACGCCTCTTTGTCCAGAAATGTGAAATCCCAGAAAAGGCTAAATCCATCAATGGAGACGATGAACGGATACAGTGGAACAAGTACCCCTACGCACCAGATCACAAAAAAGAAAAAACCGGCTGAAAAGCAATCGAAGCCAGCGCTTTTGCTGAAGTTCTGCCCTGTTGTCACCGCGCGATTATCCCCTTGCATCATCACACTCTCCTTCGAGGCTCGCCACGCGCATCTTTACGGCAGATAGCAAAAGTACCAATGACAGCATCGTCCCAGCGAAATAGGCGACCACTCCTGCCCATCCGGCAACCGTTGGAATGCCGAAATAAAGAATCACGGCAACCAATGCACCCTCGAGAATATTGACTTTCAAACTAAGCCCGAACACTCGAAGTGCCACCAACATCGTACCGCATGCAAGTGTCACTGCCTTGAGCGGCAGACTCAAGGCCAGTAGCAGCACATAGTGCGCGGCCGTCTCATACTTGCCGCCTACAAGCAATAGCCAGCCTCCCGCTGCGCCCATTAGTGCAATTGCAACTGCTGACGAAACTAGCAACATCATTTTTATCAGGGCTTTGAACTGACCCCGCAGGGCAGACGGATTCTGCAACGCCTCCACTAAATCGGGTATCGCGCGCTGGGCAATAATAGCCAGAGGCAGTAGACCCAGAACCAGGCTCAAGCTAGCGAGACCGAAAAATCCGATCTCATCCGTTTTGACATGAAGCGCCGTCATAATCAGAACGGGTAAACTATCGACCAGAAGGCGCACAAACAGACTTGCATTGATTGTCAACCCAGACAAACCTGTGGCTCTCAGCTCACTGCTTTTAACACGGGTCAGGTGCAAGGCGGGCACCACGTATGCGCGCAGACGCCACCAGACCGCCATCAGACATGAGAGCTCCGTGAGGTAGCGAGCCGCCATCCAGCCTTGTACTCCGTAGTAACAGGTCAGTACCACATGCACGACTATGCCCAGCGCGGTCACGAACATCAGCGGCAGGTAGACCTGATGGATTGCTTTCACGCCCTGGGCGAAACCTGTCGTCACACGGAGTAAATTAGTGACCAATACCAAACCACACGTGAGGAACACGTAGTAGCTGATCGCAGTTGTTAATATCAACTTGTGTACAGCGTATATTCCCAACATCACGAAACTTGACGTCAGCAGAACCAGCAGAAACACCTGACGCAGTACGGCTTGCTGAGTAGTTCGATGTTCACAGGCTGCCGTGTCGCGAATAGCAATGCTCTGCATCCCGAGGCTTCCGCCAAGCACCACCAGTGCCAAGACTGTCTCCAATGAGCGGACGACACCGACCACACCTGGCTCAACAAACGGTGCGATTAAAAACTGGCTTATTATGACTCCGCCCTGAATGCAGGCAGTCACAATGAATAACTGTAGCAATCTAGAGGTCTGAAAAGTTCTTACGACACGAGCTAGCACACATGTACACCTTTATTATTCATTTGAATGCCAAGTTTTCAGCACGTCAAACTAATGTCTCGAGAATAGCCTTGAGTGCTTGGCGGCGTGCGTCGATCGAGTATTTCTCGGAGATCCAGCGATGGCGAGCCAGAGCCTCTGGCTCGCCAACCGGCGTGGCCAATACCTGCTCCATCGCAGCAGCGATTTCCTGCGGGCTATCCGGCTGCACCCAGTGCGCGAACTCGCCTGCCACTTCTGGTACAGCCCCACGCGGTGAAGTGATGACTCGAGCACCACATGCCAGCGCCTCACCGATGGCATGGCCAAAACCCTCGTAGAGGGTGGGCTGCACATAAGCCAGGCAACGACGGTAATGGTCCCGTTTTTCCTCATCCGAGATCATGCCGATGAACTGGACCTGCTCGGCCACACCCAGACGCTGTGCCAACGCCTGCAATTGAGGGAGATAGTCACCATGCTTGCCAGCGATGACGAAGCGGATCTGCGGGTGATCCTTGGCGATTCGAGCGAACGCCTCGATACTGGGCACCAAGCCTTTGCGGATAGCATTGGTACGGCTGGTCCAGGTCACCGTGAAGAAGTAGTCGGACGGTTCGCTGACCTGCGCCGCTGGCGAGTAATACGCCGTATCCACCGCCAGCGTGGCATAGACAGGATTACGAACGGCGAGGTTGCTGGTCACTTCGTCGTATTCGGACATGGAGATGAACAGGTTGCGATCAGCCAGGCGCAACGAGGTTTTCAACACCAGTTTTTGCCAAAGCGGACGGTCCAGGTAGCAGAGGCCAGGGATTTCCTTGCGGCAGGTCGAGTAATCGAATGCTCCTGTCACCACGACGGGCTTTCTGCGCAGCTTTCCGGCCAACAGTGGAAACGGCGAGTGGCCCCACCACCAGCAGTAATAAAGATCGGCTTTCCAGTCGAGACTCGCGGGCGAACCGGCCAGCACGACCTCATGCCCCAGCTCCTGCAGAATTCTGATGTCGACGCGGTAGAACTCGACTTTGTCGAACATTTCACGCCAGTTGGCGTGAGCAGACATATTGGCAAAGAAACAGATACGCACAGTTATACCAATCCGTTGTGATTCACTTGGCTGGGGCCTGAAGATTGCATTCGTACATCGATCGCAGGGTGTCGGACAGCTGAGATACTTCGATGGTACCAACCAGGTCGTAGAGCCGTTGTGGAGTGCCGTACAACTCCTTGACTTCATCTGCTCGGACGAAGGCAGGGTCTACCTGCACCTGTGGACGATAACCTGCAATTTCCGCCATCGTGTCGATGACTTGCATCAGAGAGACGCTGCGTCCGGAGCAGAGATTCACGAAATGCCCTTGGGCCTGGCACTTCAGCAGTCGCGCGTAGGCCTCAGCGATGTAGCAAACGTCCGACAGATCACGGGACACATCGAGATTGCCTAGACGGAGTTCGGTTTGACGACGCGCGAAGGCGGCGACGATCTTGGCGAAAACAAAAGCTTCGGACTGCCCTGGGCCGGTATAGTTGAACGGCCGGGTGACCAGTATCGGAAAACGACTGAACCACTTGCCAACCAGTGCCTCCATGGTCAACTTGCTCAACGCGTAGTGATTCATCGGCCGCGGCTCGCTGTCTTCGGCGATCGGCGATTTCAACGCATTGCCATAGATGTTGGCACTGCTGGCAATGATGACCTTTTCCAAGGCCACGCCACTGTCCTGGAGAGCCGTGAGCAAGCTTTCGGTACCCAGCACGTTGACTCGGTAGTAAGACAGTGCATCACTACCGGTGACGTGCGCCAGAGCGGCAAGGTGAACGACATGCGTAGGCTTGACCTGACCGATCCACTCGGTCAGGCGCGCGGTATCATTCAGATCCGCCTCCAGATGCTCGGCCTCACACGCCAGGCGACGTCCACCCAGCCCTACGATACGCCAACCTTCTTCGCTCAGGCGGTGCGCAAGATGCGCACCGGTGAAGCCAGACAGGCCGGTGATGAGGACGGTCTTGTCAGAACGAAGTGCCATGCTTGGCCCTCTTCAGGTCTGCTTCGACCATCAGTTGGCAAAGCTGCTCGAGGCTGGTGGTGGGCTGCCAGCCAAGGCGTTCCCTGGCCAGGGAGGCGTCACCGATCAGCAGCTCGACTTCGGCTGGACGGTAGAACTGCGGATTGACCTTGACGCGAGTAATCCCGGTACGGCGGTCTACGCCGAACTCCTTTTCGCCGCTCTCGCGCCACTCGATATCCACCCCTACTGCCTTGAAACTCATGCTGACGAAGTCACGTACCGTTTCGGTTCGATTGGTGGCTAGGACGAAGGTATCGGGCTGGTCGACCTGCAGCATGCGATGCATGCCATCGACGTATTCGCGAGCAAAGCCCCAGTCGCGCTTGGCGTCCATGTTGCCCAGCTCCAGCACCTGCTGAGTGCCCACTTCGATGTTAGCGACGGCGTCGGTGATCTTGCGTGTCACGAACTCCTTGCCGCGCAGCGGGGACTCGTGGTTGAACAGGATACCGCTGGTAGCGAATATATTGTACGACTCGCGGTAGTTGATCGTGGTCCAGTGCGCGAACAGCTTGGCGACGCCGTAAGGACTGCGCGGGTAGAACGGAGTCGACTCCGATTGCGGCACGGCCTGCACCAACCCGAACATTTCCGAAGTCGAAGCCTGGTAGAAGCGGATGCCCGGATTGACGATGCGGATAGCCTCCAGCAGATTCAGCGCGCCAACGCCAGTGATCTGGGCTGTAGCGATGGGCTGATCGAAGGAAACACCGACGAAACTCTGCGCAGCGAGGTTGTAGACCTCGTCGGGCTGAGTTTTCTGCAGCAGGCGCACAGTACCTGCCAGATCGGTCAGGTCGAACTCGACCAGTTGCAGGTTCTCATGGCCCAGCAAACCGAGTTCCTGCAACCGCCAGAAATTCACCGAACTGGTCCGACGGTAGGTGCCATAGACCTTGTAACCCTTACCCAGCAGCAACTCGACAAGGTAAGCCCCGTCCTGCCCGGTGATGCCCGTAATCAGCGCACTCTTTTGCATTTGCCACTCCACTAAAATTCAAACCTTAAATACGGCCATAGGTGTCATCGAATCGGACGATATCGTCTTCGCCAAGGTAGCTTCCCGATTGCACCTCGATGATTTCCAACGGAATGGTACCGGGGTTGGAAAGCCGATGGACATGACCGACAGGGATATAGGTACTTTGGTTCTCGTTGAGCTGGAACACCTGCTGCTCGCAGGTAACTTCGGCGGTACCGGAGACGACGATCCAATGCTCGGCGCGGTGATAATGCTTCTGAAGGCTCAACGTCGCCTTGGGATTGACCAATATGCGCTTGACCTGGAAACGGGAACCGCTGTCGATGCTGTCGTACCAGCCCCAAGGGCGATGGACACGGCGGTGCAGCTTGGATTCACTACGCGTGTCCCGGCCCAGTGCCTCGACGATGGCCTTCACGCCCTGACAACGGCTTTTATCAGCGACCAGAACGGCGTCTGGCGTTTCGACGATGACCATGTTGTCAAGACCGACAGCAGTCACCAGGCGGTGGGAGGCGTACACCAAGGTATCGGTGCTTGAATCAAGGATCACATCGCCGTGGACGCTGTTGTGTTGAGCATCCTTTTCGCCGGAGCGCCATACGGCATCCCAGGCGCCAAGGTCGGACCAGCCGGCGTCCATGGCCAGCATCTTGAGCTCCAGTCCTGGAACTGGCGACCGCGTGCAGTGCTCGATCACGGCGTAGTCGATGGACTCCGCCGCAATGGCTTGGAAACAGCCGACGTCAGGCCTGACGAAGCCGTTGTCCGCACTACGGGCGGCCCAGGCTCTTTCAGTCGCCTCCAGGATATCGGCTCGGTAGTGTTTCAAGGCACGCAGCCACACCGAAGCGCGCAAGATGAAGATGCCACTGTTCCAGTAGTAGCTACCAGACTCGAGATAGCGCTGAGCTGTTTCCAGATCGGGCTTCTCGACGAAGGAGTCGACATGCTTGACCTCAGCGACATCGGCCGAGTGGATATAGCCATACCCAGTCTCGGGACGGTCAGGCTGGATACCGAGGGTGACAATCGCGCCTAGTGCAGCGACTTCCACGGCCTTTTCCACGACACGTGTGAAGACTGCGACGTCATGGATGGTCTGGTCTGCTGGAATGACCACCAGCACCGGATCGGCATCGGCTGCGAAGCCGTCGCGAGCCTGAAGCGCCGCCAGCGTCAAGGCTGGGGCAGTATTGCGCCCTACCGGCTCGAGAATCAAAGTTCCCTGCTCGACCTTGATCTCGCGCAGTTGGTCCAGACACAGGAACCGATGCTCGTCATTGGCCACGATGCAGGGAGGCAGCAGTTCGCAATCCTTCGGCGCAATTTTCATGAGACGCTCGATGGCCTGCTGGAACAGCGTTTCACGGCCATACAATGCTAGAAACTGCTTCGGATATAGCGTTCTGCTCAACGGCCATAGGCGGGTACCCGACCCACCGGACATGATAACCGGAAGGACCTTCATACCGGCCAGATCCCACGCGTGTCGACGATCTGCAGACCTTCGAGCGACTGCGGCGCAATGGCCTTGAATGGCTTGTGGTCGACCAGCAGCAGCAGAACGTCAGCTTGCTCGATCGCTTCCTCCACGGTGGACAGCACGGCTGTATCCAAGGAGGCGGGCAACATGTGGATGTTCGGCTCGACCACGACGATCTTGCCCGCATGACGCTTGCTGACTTCCTTGGTGATCTCCAGAGCCGGACTCTCCCGAAGATCGTCGATATCGGGCTTGAACGCCAGGCCGAAGCACGCCACCACCACCTCCTGGGCAGTCTTGCCAGGGTGGCTGCTGAGGTGTTCACCAATGGCTGCATGCAGCTTTTCGATCACCCATGCAGGTTTGGCGTCGTTGACCTGGCGGGCGGTGCGGATCAGCTTGGCCTGCTCTGGCGCGGAGTCGACGATGAACCATGGGTCGACTGCAATGCAGTGGCCGCCCACGCCTGGACCAGGCTGAAGGATATTGACCCGCGGGTGTCGATTGGCCAGCCTGATGAGCTCCCAGACATCGACCTTGAGCTCCTCGCAGATGATCGACAACTCGTTGGCAAAGGCGATGTTCACGTCGCGGAAGCTGTTTTCCGTCAACTTGCACATTTCGGCGGTACGTGCATTGGTCAGCACGCACTCGCCCTCCACGAAAGTCTTGTACAGCGCACGGGCTGCCAGCGAACACTTCTCGGTCATGCCGCCGATCACGCGATCGTTCTGTACCAGCTCGCGCAGTACATGGCCAGGCAGGACGCGTTCAGGACAATGCGCTACACGAATGTCGGAAGCCTCGCCCTGGTGCTGAGGAAAGCTCAGATCAGGCCGTGCCTCAGCGAGCCACGCGGCCATCTGCTCGGTCGCACCTACCGGGGACGTGGACTCGAGGATGACCAGATCCCCTTTCTTCAGAACCGGGGCGATGGCCTTGCTCGCCGACTCGATGTAGCTCAGGTCGGGCTTGAATCCTTCCTTGAAAGGCGTGGGCACTGCGATGAGGAAGGCGTCAGCTGGCTGCGCCGTGGTACTGGCATGCAGATAGCCTTCGGTAACCGCAGCGTGAACCACCATATCCAGGTCTGGCTCGACGATGTGAATCTGCCCACGATTGATCGTGTCGACGCAGTGCTGGTTGACATCGACGCCAATCACCTGAATTTTACGCGAAGCGAACACGGCCGCAGTCGGGAGACCGATGTAACCCAGGCCAATGACGGAAACCTTGGAAATACTCATAGCACTACCTTGTTTTGAAATTGGCAAGAACATCAATGATGCGGGCGCAAGCCAGCCCATCCCCGTAAGGATTGTGGGCTACACTCATGGTGCGATAGGCCTCGTCATCCTCGAGCAGTTGCTCAACGTTGTCGATGATGGCCTGCAGGTCAGTACCCACCAGCCGAACCGTACCAGCCTGAACGGCTTCCGGTCGCTCGGTGGTCTCGCGCATGACCAGCACGGGCTTGCCTAGGGACGGCGCCTCCTCCTGCACACCCCCCGAATCGGTCAGGATCAAATGGGATCGATTCATCAAATAGACGAACGGCAGGTAATCCAAAGGCTCGATCAGGTGGATATTGTCCACATCCTTGAGCAGACGGTTGACCGGCTCTCTGACGTTGGGGTTCAAGTGCACCGGGTAGACGATCTCGATATCCGGATGATCCTGAGCCAACTTGACCAGCGCTTGGCAAATTCGCTCGAACCCGTCGCCGAAGCTTTCGCGACGATGGCCCGTGACCAGTAGCAGACGACGTGACGCGTCGAGGAAGGCAAACTGTTCGTCCAGCGACGCCGCAAACTCAGGACGCTGCAATTTACGCACGACCTCGAGCAGCGCGTCGATGACGGTGTTTCCAGTGACATGCACATGCGTGGGAGGCACGCCCTCGGCCAGAAGGTTCTTCTCGGATTGGGCAGTGGGAGCAAAGTGCAAGCGAGCCAGGGCGCCGGTCAGTTTGCGATTGGCCTCTTCCGGCCAGGGCGAATACAGATTGCCGGTGCGTAGCCCAGCCTCCACATGCCCCACAGGAATCTGTTGATAGTACGCGGCAAGAGAGGCCGCGAACGTAGTCGCGGTATCGCCGTGAACCAGGACGATGTCCGGCTTGAACTCACCCAGCACTTCCTTGAGCTTCTGCAGAATGGCGACGGTCACGTCGGTCAGGTCCTGCCCGGGCTTCATGATCTGCAGATCATAGTCAGGTGTGAGTTCGAAGAGGTCCAGAACCTGATCCAGCATCTGGCGGTGCTGGCCAGTCACGCAGATCCGGGCGTCAAAGCGCTCGTCCGCACGCAAGGCCAACGCGAGGGATGCCATCTTGATCGCTTCTGGTCGAGTGCCAAACACGCTTAAAACTCTGAGCGTCATGCAACTACCATTAATTTTAGTGAATTTTTTTGCCGAGATCGATCCTGCAGATCACACCCTAGCAAATCCGTCAAGACCTACTTCAAATCATTTCAGATAATTCAATCCTTCCACCATCACCGCACCGGGTGCGCTTGACGAATTCCGAATTGACTTCCCAAATAAATAGCGTCACAACCGAATCTTGATCGAGGCGCCATAAGCACTGCCGCCGTTAGGCTTGAGAAAACACGTGGAATCATCTCAGCACATTCAGCTGCTGAATTTCCGGCGCTCGACACGGCTTAGACTGTCTCGCACAGGCATCTAGTTAGACGCGACACAAAGGCTCCAATCATAATCTCTTTAGCCGTCTCGCACCATAGAGGTTTTGAATACCAATTTGCCACTGCCCCGCCATCATACGAGCAGCACACATGCCTTCTACCTGGGCGCAGTGATGCGTCGGGTCCACGGGCTCGAACGATCTCAGCGATCGCGCCCTCCTGTCCGGAGCACTGGACCCTGTAAGCTGCGCACCAGGCGATGTCTGCTCAAAAAAATCGACATAAGCTACGACGATAGGCCCACCCGAGAGACACTGAAACGCATTCGTAAACACAACAAAAGATGGTGGTCGTCCCTGTATGGCTTGTCGGCACCCTTTTTCAGCCGCAACCCCAAATCTTGACGAAAGTGGACATCTATTTCTTTTGACAGCGCAACGCCATGAACCGCATAAAGCGCTTGACCCCGCTCAATCCAGGCGTTGTCTGAAAAGTCTTGAGACGAAGGTCAGGCAAGGCGAAAACAGCCGAGGAAGCGGAGTTTACGGGTTGTAAATGAGCATTCCGACCGGGCTGGAGCTCCAGGCTGGTTTCAACGCAGCATCACCAAGTATCAAGGGTTTTCAGACAGATCCCAGTCAAAACCTCAGACGCGTCCAGGCATAGGGCAGTAGCGCAGGACATCTGCCTTCGCCAACAAAACATGCCCAATGTATCATTACGAGTCTAGTAAGGGGGCATAGGGAAGCTTGATCAGGAAAGAAACCGCGCCAAGCGCTGATCAGAATTCATATAGTGCAACGCAGCGTTCGGAAGCACCTAACAATAATCACTTACCACGAAGCAATCCTCCACCCGGCCGGATAATACTCGCAATTTCCCTGATCTAAATCCCGAGCACTTGAGGGATGAGGCCCGAAGACGGAAGAAGGCCTCAGAAGCTGGGCTGGGAACCCAACCTTCCAAGACCTATAGAAAGTGGGCAGGAATTCAACTAACTTTGCGAGTGCGCCGCGCACCCACCCAGAACTGTCGCACAAATGCCACCACCAATCCCAATGCAAGCCCGCCAAACACCGCAATACCCACGATTAGAGCTTTCCGTGGCTTTACCGGCTTGTCGGGCTGGAAAACAGCACCATCTTGCTGATACATAGCCACCAATGAAGGATCAATCTTCAAATTACGAAGAAAAGTCAGCCGCTCTTGACGCTCGCGCAGACCAGCGATATAGGGGTCGTTGGAAGATCGAGAATTCAAATTGGAAATTTCCGCTTCGAGCGCTTTACTACCACGCATGTACGTAAGCGCCCCACCCATACCCGCAGAAACTTCACCTGACAGTGTATTGGATATGATAGGTGGCTTTTCCAAACCGATTGACTTGGCGATCACCAGCGCCTCTTCAAGTTGAGCAATCTGGTCAGTGCGCTGAGTATCTGCAGTAGCACGCGACGCTCTAATCTGTTGCTCCAAATTATCCGCCATGATGGAAATATCGCTGCGTGTACCACCCAGAAGCTCGCCTTTCGCTTGCTTCGCGGCCATTTCTGCGTAACTCGACACCCAAAGTGCCGCAACCCTTGGATCTTCGACGTTCGAAGTGATCAGATAACGGTCGGCACCATCCTTAACAA
This sequence comes from Pseudomonas sp. S30, assembly GCF_016518545.1. Lineage (GTDB taxonomy): Bacteria > Pseudomonadota > Gammaproteobacteria > Pseudomonadales > Pseudomonadaceae > Aquipseudomonas. The sequence goes on along the minus strand of NZ_JACVTO010000006.1, from coordinate 186,448 downwards.
CTTGCTCAACAGACAACATACCGTTGAATTTGGCGTAGAGAACATCGCGCGAATCTTTTCGCTCATCTTCTTTCAACCACGGCAAAAAAGTAGTGCGAAAAAATTTATCGCGGACCGACTCAGACTGCAAAGCCTTGACATAGATGCCATAGACGTCATTCGCGGTAAGCGGTGCCAGACCCGTACCTTCGCCCCGACCGAAATTGAGCTGTGAAATTTCATCTTGAGTAGGCGGCCGGATGTATACCTTAGACTGGTAGACAGGAGTCGCCAGCAGAACGTAAAGCATGGCAACACCGATGATCGGTACTGCTACCAGGACAACCCAAAGCTTCTGCTGCCAGATGCCTTGAAGAAGCTCTATCAAATCGATTTCACCACCACCGTTCAGGTGCTCGCGTTCATTGCGCATTTAGCATTTTTTCCTTAGAGGCGCCTGACTGACTCACAACAGAGACACGCCAGACATAGAAGCGGGGCATCAGCCCCATCAGCACCAACCACAGTTAGCAGACAGCCCCGCACCGCATTAATCGGGAGTAGATCCAGTCACACCCCATAAGTTCCTCACCAGATCCCTCGATTACCTCGATAGGCACGTAAATCATCAGTCCTCATGCAACCATCGACCAGTAAAGCACTGGAACCTTGCGACGGAGCCCTACAGGCGCTTTGGCTGGCTCCGAAGCCGACAAGCACCCATCCGAGACCGGAGAAACAAAATGACAGTCGCGATCACGCGCAAAAAAACTATACAACTCAGGCCTAGCCGTCACAGGTAGCTCACCTTCCTGAAGCTCGAGAATTGCGCCCAGCCCCAAACGCGCGGACCAAGTGAAAAAAAGTCCCAAGCAGGAGGCCTGCAATCAATGCTCCTAGCACTATCACCGCTATCGGCATTGGGGGTAAGGACCAACCCACAAGCCCAACAACCACGGACTGCTGATTCTCCAGCACAAAGAGGAGAGCCACAAGCATTATGAGAAGCACCATCATGATAGTGACAATTTTCTGGAAAGCTCGCATTAGCCATTCCTCGCATCAAAGATCAGAATGCTCGTCCTCGTTAACTCGATCCCTTAGCTCCTTTCCAGGCTTGAAATGTGGCACGAATTTGCCCTCAAGCTCCACAGACTGGCCGGTTTTCGGGTTACGACCTACCCGAGGGGCGCGATAATGAAGAGAAAAGCTTCCGAAGCCACGGATCTCGATCCGGTCGCCGGTTGCCAGGCACTGGGACATCTGTTCAAGCATGGTCTTGATGGCCAGCTCCACATCCTTCGAAGAAAGCAGCCCCTGGTGTGTGACAATCCGTTCGATCAGCTCCGACTTCGTCATGATTTTCCCTTCGTTATCAAGCAGCTAGATCAATGCTTGATCAGGTTTTAACATGGTCGAGGCCATTTGAACAGAGCCTGCGCGAGTGATCAGCGAATTCTCGACAAAGGATCCTGGTGGATCCGCCTCTGGCGCCACCCACACACATGGCCCCACACCACCAACCTATCCCTATGACACCCTAATCTAGCCACAGATTTGCACCAAAGACTTGTAGGATTTGTCATAATCGCACCTCAGATGACTCTGACACCAGAACACCAACAACCGCTTGATGCCTGACCCCTTGCTCTTTTGTAGTGACCACAAGGATCGTTTATGCAAAAACTGTCTGTTTCGATCATGCTCGCGGTCGGACTGGCCGCCCCCCTAGCAGTCGCCGACCCGGCCAATGAATCCCACTCATGGGAAAACGAGCCCACGGCTTTCCTAGGCGTACCTTTTCATGGAAATTTCCTGAAAAATGTCCCCGAATGCCCGGAGAAACCCGAGCGGCCTACCACAATTTGCCGTTCCGCAACTTCCGACCCCACCAAGTATGAAATCCGAGGCCTTCCCTATATTCCCATTAGTTCCGGATACCAACTGTTCGCCACTACCCAGGGCGATGCGATCACTCAGATGATGCTTACCGGCAATGCCAGCAGCCTCGAGTTAGTTGACGATTTCCTCACCGACACCTTAGGCCAACCGAATTCAAGCGTGAGCCGAAGGATCCAATTGACGTCTGGCGCTTCTTATGAAATCAGAGCCAGTTCGTGGGAAGGAAAAAAGATAACTGTACATTTCCAACGCAATGAAAAAGATTTGAGCCGATATGCAGTCATCTTCACCCCGACTCCGACTCCGAACCCGAAGACCCCAGGATAAGGGGTAATATTGGCTCTGCAGGCAGTAGGGAAAAATAGTCGGGGTAAGCTAGAACTCTACCGATTCACGGATAGTAGCCTTAAGCGCCAAGTGAGACGAACAAAAAAAGGGCGACCCGAGGGTCGCCCTTTTTCTTGCCACTCAAACAGAACTCAGTTCTGCTTGGCCATCGCTTCGCGCAGCAGCGCAGCCATGGTGGTGTCGGCAGCAGCTTCCGGAGCGGTGTTTTTCAGGCTCTGGATCGCTTCGCGCTCGTCAGCATCGTCCTTCGACTTGATGGACAGGCTGATGACGCGGGACTTGCGGTCGACGCTGATGATCTTCGCTTCGATCTCTTCGCCTTCCTTCAGGACGTTGCGCGCGTCTTCAACGCGGTCACGGCTGATTTCGGAAGCTTTCAGAGTCGCTTCGATGTCATCGGCCAGGGTGATGATAGCGCCCTTGGCGTCAACTTCCTTCACGGTACCCTTGACGATTGCACCTTTGTCGTTGACAGCAACGAAGTTGGAGAACGGATCGTCTTCCAGCTGCTTGATGCCCAGCGAGATGCGCTCGCGCTCTGGATCGACCGACAGGATGACGGTTTCCAGCTCGTCGCCCTTCTTGAAACGACGTACGGCTTCTTCGCCGGTTTCGTTCCAGGAGATGTCGGACAAGTGAACCAGACCGTCGATGCCGCCGTCCAGACCGATGAAGATACCGAAGTCGGTGATCGACTTGATGGTACCGGTGATCTTGTCACCCTTGTTGAACTGGCCGGAGAAGTCTTCCCATGGGTTGGACTTGCACTGCTTGATACCCAGGGAAATACGACGACGCTCTTCGTCGATGTCCAGAACCATGACTTCCACTTCGTCGCCAACCTGAACGACTTTCGACGGGTGGATGTTCTTGTTGGTCCAGTCCATTTCGGAAACGTGTACCAGGCCTTCGACACCCTCTTCCAGCTCGGCGAAGCAGCCGTAGTCGGTCAGGTTGGTGACGCGAGCGGTGACACGAGTGCCCTCAGGGTAGCGCGAGGTGATGGCAACCCACGGATCTTCGCCCATCTGCTTCAGACCCAGCGAAACGCGGTTGCGCTCACGGTCGAACTTCAGAACGCGGACGTCGACTTCGTCACCCACGTTGACGATTTCCGACGGATGCTTGATGCGCTTCCAGGCCATGTCGGTGATGTGCAGCAGGCCGTCGATACCGCCCAGGTCCACGAAGGCGCCGTAGTCGGTGAGGTTCTTGACGATACCCTTGACCTGCTGACCTTCCTGCAGGGTTTCCAGCAGGGCTTCGCGCTCGGCGCTGTTCTCGGCTTCCAGCACGCTGCGACGGGAAACGACAACGTTGTTGCGCTTCTGGTCCAGCTTGATGACCTTGAATTCCAGCTCTTTGCCTTCCAGGTGGGTGGTGTCGCGCACAGGGCGGACATCGACCAGGGAGCCCGGCAGGAACGCACGGATGCCGTTAACGTCGACCGTGAAGCCGCCCTTAACCTTACCGTTGATAACGCCCTTGACCACTTCTTCGGCAGCGAAAGCGGCTTCCAGAACAATCCAGCACTCGGCGCGCTTGGCTTTTTCACGGGACAGCTTGGTTTCGCCAAAGCCGTCTTCGACCGCGTCCAGCGCAACGTGCACTTCGTCACCGACCTTGATGGTCAGCTCGCCAGCTTCGTTGTAGAACTGCTCGAGCGGGATGACGCCCTCGGATTTCAGACCGGCGTGTACGGTAACCCAGTCGCCGTCGATGTCGACGACGATACCGGTGATGATGGCACCCGGCTGAAGATTGAGGGTTTTCAGGCTTTCTTCAAAGAGTTCTGCAAAGCTTTCGCTCATTTTAATTCCTGTAGATTCGGGCGAAACAGACGCCCATCGCCACACTCCAGACAATGTGGGTTTCGTTTAAGTAAAGGAAAGCAGGCAGGACGATGACTGGTGCCCCTGCCCGCTTTCCTGACGATCAGAGCAGATCGCGCAGGGCGAGCTCGCTTCTGATCCGTTGCAGCACCTGCTCGATGGACAATTCGGTGGAATCCAGCTGGATCGCATCGGCCGCCGGCTTGAGCGGGGCCACTGCGCGCTGGGTGTCGCGCTCATCGCGCGCACGAATCTCATCTAGCAGACTTGACAGACTAACATCTTCACCCTTGCCCTTCAACTGCAGGTAACGGCGTCGAGCACGCTCTTCGGCGCTGGCAGTCAGGAAAACCTTCAATGGCGCGTCCGGAAACACCACGGTGCCCATGTCGCGCCCGTCGGCGATCAGCCCCGGCGCTTCGCGAAATGCCCGCTGGCGCTGCAGCAGTGCCTCGCGCACGGCCGGCAAGGACGCGACCATCGACGCACCCGCCCCCACGGTTTCAGTGCGAATGACATGACTGACGTCCTCGCCCTCGAGAATGATCTGCTGAAGCTTGCCAGGCTCGGCAGCGATGAACTGCACATCCAGGTGAGCCGCCAGGGCCTTGAGCAACTCCTCGTTGGTCAGGTCGACACCGTGGTTGGTGGCATTGAACGCCAGCAGACGATAAAGCGCGCCGGAGTCCAGCAGGCGCCAGCCCAGCTCGCGGGCCATGAGCCCCGCCACCGTGCCTTTGCCCGAACCGCTAGGCCCGTCGATGGTGATGACCGGCGCCAGCGAATTCACGACTTGTCCTCTTGCGCCACACGAATCCCCACTTCGGCACACAAGGCGAGGAAGTTCGGGAAGGAGGTGGCGACGTTGGCGCAATCGTGGATGCGGATCGGCGCACTGGCACGCAGCGACGCGACGCTGAAGGCCATGGCTATGCGGTGGTCGCCGTGGCCATGGACCTCACCGCCGCCGATCGGACCGCCGTCGATGATGATGCCATCGGCCGTCGGCTCGCAGCGCACACCCAGGCTGAGCAGGCCATCGGCCATGACCTGAATCCGGTCGGATTCCTTGACGCGCAACTCTTCGGCGCCTCGCAGCACGGTCCGACCCTCTGCACAGGCGGCCGCGACGAACAGCACCGGAAACTCGTCGATGGCCAGCGGCACCAACGCTTCGGGAATCTCGATGCCCTTGAGCTTCGCCCCGCGCACGCGCAGGTCGGCCACCGGCTCGCCGCCGACCTCGCGCTGGTTTTCCAGGGTGATGTCACCGCCCATCAGGCGCAGGATATCGATGACACCCGTGCGGGTCGGGTTGATGCCGACATGTTCGAGCACCAGCTCCGAGCCTTCGGCAATGGAGGCGGCGACCAGGAAGAACGCCGACGACGAGATGTCGCCCGGCACCTCGATATGCGTGGCGGTGAGCGTGCCACCGGCCTGCAGCGACGCCTTGGGCCCCTCGCTGCGCACGGCATAGCCGAAGCCGCGCAGCATGCGCTCGGTATGATCGCGGGTCGGTGCCGGCTCGGTCACCGTGGTGGTGCCCTCGGCGTACAAGCCGGCCAGCAGCAGGCAGGATTTGACCTGGGCACTGGCCATCGGCAGCGTGTAGTCCAGCGCCTTGAGCGACTGGCCGCCGCGGATGGTCAGCGGCGGACGCCCTTCAGGGCCGGTCTCGACCACTGCACCCATTTCGCGCAGCGGGTTGGCGACGCGGTTCATCGGGCGCTTGGACAAGGACGCATCGCCAGTCATGGTCACATCGAATGGCTGCCCGGCCAGCAACCCGGACAGCAGGCGCATGGACGTACCCGAGTTACCCAGGTAGATGGGGCCGGGCGGCGGTTTGAGGCCATGCAGGCCGACGCCATGGATGGTGACCCTGCCGTGGTGCGGGCCTTCGATCACGACGCCCATGTCACGGAAGGCCTGCAAGGTCGCCAGGGCATCCTCGCCTTCGAGGAAGCCTTCCACTTCAGTGGTGCCCTCGGCCAGGGAGCCCAGCATGATCGAGCGATGGGAGATGGATTTGTCGCCCGGTACGCGAATCCGTCCGGACAGGCGGCCACCAGGTTGGGCCAGGAAAATCAGGTCGTTGGCGTTCATAGCGTCCACATAGGCCCGGCGGGCCAGGATTTTACTGAAATGCTCGCGGGCAACCCGAGCGCGGGTGAACACACCCAGCAGCTGGTGCCCGTCCCCAGCATCGACCGCATCGCGCAAGGCGTCGAGGTCGCTGCGAAATGTATCCAGCGTGCGCAGCACAGCGTCGCGATTGGCGAGGAAGATATCGTGCCACATGATCGGATCGCTGCCGGCGATACGGGTGAAGTCGCGAAAGCCCCCGGCAGCGTACCGGAAGATATCGAGGTTTTCATTGCGTTTGGCCAGCGAATCGACCAAACCGAATGCCAGCAGGTGAGGCAGGTGGCTGGTGGCGGCCAGGACTTCATCGTGACGCTCGACCGGCATGTGCTCGACGTCGGCGTCCAGCGCGCGCCACAGGCGATCGACCAGCGCCAGCGCGCTCGCCTCGGTCTCTGCCAGCGGCGTGAGAATGACTTTGTGCCGACGGAACAGCGTGGCGTTGGAGGCCTCGACGCCGCTCTGCTCGGAGCCGGCGATCGGGTGGCCGGGAACGAAGCGCGACAGCTGGGTGCCCAGCACCGCACGCGCCGCGCGCACCACGTTGCCTTTGGCACTGCCGACATCGGTGATGACTGCACCCTCGAGATCCAGCTCGGCCAGGTAGGCCAGCAGTTTCTCCATGGCCAGGATGGGCACGGCCAACTGGATGACGTCGGCCCCGATGCACGCGCGGGCGAGGTCTTGCTCGCAGCGATCGACTACGCCCAGGGCCACGGCCTGCTTGCGCGAGGCAGGATCCAGATCGACACCGACCACTTCGCGACACAGGCCGCTTTCACGCAGGCCCTTGGCGAACGAGCCGCCGATCAGGCCCAGGCCCACGACGACCAGACGGTCGATGACAGGCGAGGGTTGGTTTGTTGCTGCATTGACCACTGCTACGAGCCCTGTTCAGAAATCCAGACGGCCGGCGCGCCACAGGGCTGCTCGGCAGCACTGCGCGGCACCTGGCCGTTGCTACGCAGGCCGATGCGCTTGCAGGGCCTGCACATTGTCTGCGCCCGGAGCGCCGTATCGCCACGCACCACCCGGCATTGTCGAAGGTCGACGCTCAAAGCACCGCCTTCGGATAGGAGCCCAGCACCTTCAGCGCCACGGCCTCCTGGCTGATCTGCTCGAGCACCGCCTTGATCAGAGGGTCACGGTGATGACCGACGAAGTCGATGAAGAATACGTACGTCCACTTGCCACTGCGCGAAGGCCTTGTCTCGATGCGGGTCAGGTCGATGCCGTTGTCGTGGAACGGCACCAGCAGTTCGTGCAACGCACCGGGCTTGTTGCTCATCGACACGATGATCGAGGTCTTGTCGTCGCCAGTGGGTGGCACTTCCTGGCTTCCGATCATCAGAAAACGCGTGGAATTGTCCGGGCGATCCTCGATCTTTTCCGCCAGGCGGGTCAGGCCGTAGAGGTTGGCCGCCATGTCACCGGCGATGGCGGCCGAGTTCCACTCGCCCTTGACCCGCTTGGCCGCCTCGGCGTTGCTGGACACGGCGACGCGCTCGACGTTGGGATAGTGCGCGTCCAGCCATTTGCGGCACTGGGCCAGTGACTGGGCGTGGGAATAGATGCGCGTGATGCTGCCGGTCTTGGTGTTCTCACCCACCAGCAGGTGGTGATGGATGCGCAGCTCGACTTCGCCGCAGATCACCATGTCGTGCTCTAGGAAGCTGTCCAGCGTGTGGCTGACGGCACCCTCGGTGGAGTTCTCGACCGGAACCACGCCGAAGTTGACCGCACCGGCCGCCACCTCGCGGAACACCTCGTCGATGGCGGCCATGGGCCGACTGACCACCGCATGACCGAAGTGCTTCATCGCCGCCGCCTGGGTGAACGTACCTTCAGGACCCAGGTAGGCCACTTTCAGCGGTTCCTCGAGGGCCAGGCAGGAGGACATGATCTCGCGGAACAAGCGGGCCATTTCCTCGTTGCTCAACGGCCCCTGGTTGCGCTCCATGACACGCTTGAGCACGGCCGCCTCGCGCTCCGGGCGATAGAAGACCGGCGACTCGCCCTGGGCGAGCGATGCCGTCTTGACCTTCGCCACTTCCTGGGCGCAGCGGGCGCGTTCGCTGATCAGTTCGAGGATCTTCTCGTCGAGGCTGTCGATGCGCACGCGCAACGCCTTGAGTTCCTGCTCGGCCATCAGGCGTGCTCCTTCTCGAATTCGGCCATGTACTGCACCAGCGCCTCGACGGCCTCCAGCCCCAGGGCGTTGTAGATGGAAGCGCGCATGCCACCCACCGAACGATGCCCCTTGAGGTTGAGCAGGCCACGGGCGTCGGCGCCGGCCAGGAAAGCCTTGTCCAGCCGCTCGTCGGCCAGGCGGAAAGGCACGTTCATCCAGGAGCGGGCATTGACGCTGATCGGATTGGTGTAGAACGCGCTGGCGTCGATGAACCCGTACAGACGGTCTTTCTTGGCGCGGTTGCGCTGTTCCATGGCAGCCACGCCACCCTGCTCCTTGAGCCACTCGAAGACCAGCCCCGAGAGGTACCAGGAATAGGTGGCCGGGGTGTTGTACATCGAACCGTTGTCGGCCGAAACCTTGTAGTCGAGCATCGTCGGGCAACTGCTGCGGGCATGACCCAGCAGGTCCTCACGCACGATCACCACCACCAGGCCGCTCGGGCCGATGTTCTTCTGCGCGCCAGCGTAGATCAGGCCGTACTGCGAAACGTCGATGGGACGCGAGAGGATATCGGAAGACATGTCGACGACCAATGGCACGTCGCCAGTCTCGGGCACCCAGTCGAACTGCAGGCCACCGATGGTTTCGTTGGACGCGTAGTGGACATAGGCGGCATTGGCGGTCAGTTGCCACTCGTTCTGCCCAGGAATGGCCATGTAGTCATAGGCCTTGGCGCTGGCGGCCACGTTGACGTGACCGAAGCGGCGCGCCTCGTCGATGGCTTTCTTCGACCAGATGCCGGTCTCGATGTAGTCGGCAGTGCCGCTCTCGGGCAGCAGGTTCAGCGGGATTTCAGCGAACTGCTGACTCGCGCCACCCTGCAGGAACAGCACCTTGTAGTTGGAGGGGATGGACAGCAGGTCGCGCAGGTCCTGCTCGGCCTTCTCGGCGATCGCGACGTAGTCGTCGCTGCGGTGACTCATCTCCATCACCGACAAGCCCTTGCCATGCCAGTCCAGCATCTCGGCCTGGGCACGCTGCAGCACGGCATCGGGAAGCGCGGCAGGGCCTGCGCAGAAGTTGAAGGCTCGTTTGCTCACATCCACTCTCGCTCTGACAAATAGAACACAGTCGTTTCATGCAGGCACCCCGGCCTGTGCGCGGCCGGAATCGTCTGCTGCAATCAGTCGAACGGGGCGACCTTGGTCGCCCCGTTCGGGTCTTGCGCTCATTTACTCCTGCGGCACCTCGTCGGCGTCCGCGACGTCATCGTCCGGCGCCTGGGCATCGACCTCGGCGCCCTCCTCCAGCTCGACCAGTTCGTCGAGCTCTTCTTCGGAAGGCTCCTGGATACGCTCCAGGCCGACCAGCGTCTCGTCGCTGGCCAGCTTGATCAGCGTGACGCCCTGGGTGTTTCGGCTCAGGCTCGAGACCTCGCCGACCCGGGTGCGCACCAAGGTGCCTTGGTCGGAAATGAGCATGATCTCTTCGCCTTCGTGGACCTGGATGGCGCCGATCAACAGGCCGTTACGCCCCTTGGTACCCATGGCGATGACGCCCTGCCCGCCGCGACCGCGACGGGGGAACTTGCACAGCGGCGTGCGCTTGCCGTAGCCGCGCTCGGACGCGGTGAGGATCTGCGCGCCGGATTCGGGGATCAGCATGGAAATCACTTCCTGCCCCTTGCCCAGGCGCATGCCACGCACGCCGCGGGCGGTACGGCCCATCTGGCGAACCACGCTCTCGGCGAAGCGGATCACCTTGCCGGCGCTGGAGAACATCATCACTTCCTTGGCACCGTCGGTGATCGCCGCGGCGATCAGGGTGTCGCCTTCCTTGAGCTTGACGGCGATCAGGCCATTGGAACGTGGACGGGCGAACTGCACCAGCGGGGTCTTCTTCACGGTGCCCAAGGCGGTCGCCATGAAGATATAGGCGCCAGTGGGCTCGGCGACCAGCTCGGGCGTATCGCCCTCTTCCTCGTCGATGTCGTCCGGCTCGATCACTTCACCTTCGAGCACCGCGTCCTCGGCCTCGTCCAGCTCTTCGTCGAGCTCATCGCTCTGCTGCAAGGCCTCGAGGTCGATCTGCAGCATGGCGGTGATGCGCTCGCCGTCTTCGAGCGGCAGCAGGTTGACCATCGGACGGCCACGGGCCGCGCGGGACGCCTCGGGAATGTCGTAGGTCTTGAGCCAGTACACCTTGCCCTTGCTGGAGAACAGCAGCAGGGTGGCGTGGCTGTTGGCGACCAGCAGGTGCTCGATGTAGTCCTCGTCCTTGACGCCAGTGGCCGACTTGCCCTTGCCGCCACGGCGCTGGGCCTGGTAGGCGGACAAGGGCTGGGTCTTGGCGTAGCCACCGTGGGAGATGGTCACCACGCGCTCTTCTTCCGGGATCATGTCGCCGTAGTTGAGGTCGTGGCGGGCATCGAGAATTTCGGTGCGGCGCACGTCGCCGTATTCGGCGCGGATCGCTTCGAGCTCCTCGCGAATCACCTCCATCAGGCGCTGGGCGCTGTTGAGGATGCGGATCAGTTCGCCGATCTGCTCGAGGATTTCCTGGTACTCGGCCAGCAGCTTCTCGTGCTCCAGGCCGGTCAGGCGATGCAGGCGCAGTTCGAGAATGGCCTGGGCCTGTTCGGGCGACAGCCAGTACTTGCCATCGCGCAGGCCGTACTGCTCCGGCAGGTCCTCGGGACGGCAGGACTCTGCACCGGCCCGCTCGACCATGACCTGCACGGCGCTGGATTCCCACGGCGTGGTGATCAGCGCCTCCTTGGCCTCGGAAGGCGTCGGCGAGGCCTTGATCAGGGCGATGACCGGATCGATGTTGGACAGCGCCACCGCCTGGCCTTCAAGGATGTGCCCGCGCTCGCGCGCCTTGCGCAGCTCGAAGACGGTCCGGCGGGTCACCACCTCACGGCGGTGGCGGACGAAGGCTTCGAGCAGGTCCTTGAGGTTGAGCAGACGCGGACGCCCGTCGATCAGGGCCACGATGTTGATGCCGAACACGCTCTGCAGCTGGGTCTGCTGGTAGAGGTTGTTGAGCACCACCTCGGGCACCTCGCCGCGGCGCAGCTCGATGACGATGCGCATGCCGTCCTTGTCGGACTCGTCGCGCAGCTCGGTGATACCCTCGAGCTTCTTCTCCTTGACCAACTCGGCGATCTTCTCGATCAGGCGTGCCTTGTTCAGCTGGTAGGGCAGCTCGGTGATGACGATCTGCTGGCGGCCACCGACCTTGTCGATGTCTTCGATCTGCGAGCGGGCACGCATGTAGATGCGGCCACGGCCGGTGCGATAGGCCTCGATGATGCCCTGCCGGCCGTTGATGAGACCTGCGGTGGGGAAGTCCGGGCCCGGGATGAACTGCATCAGTTCGTCGACCGTGACCTCCGGGTTGTCGATCAGCGCCAGGCAGCCGTCGATCACCTCGCCCAGATTGTGCGGCGGGATGTTGGTGGCCATGCCCACGGCGATGCCGCTGGAACCGTTGACCAGCAGGTTGGGGATCTTGGTGGGCATGACCGCCGGGATCTGCTCGGTGCCGTCGTAGTTCGGCACCCAGTCCACGGTTTCCTTGTGCAGATCGGCCAGCAGCTCGTGGGCCAGCTTGGTCATGCGCACTTCGGTGTAACGCATGGCCGCGGCGTTGTCGCCATCCACCGAGCCGAAGTTGCCCTGACCGTCGACCAGCAGGTAGCGCAGCGAGAACGGCTGCGCCATGCGCACGATGGTGTCGTATACGGCGGTGTCGCCGTGGGGGTGGTACTTACCGATCACGTCACCGACCACACGGGCGGACTTCTTGTACGGCTTGTTCCAGTCGTTGCCCAGCTCGCTCATCGCGAACAGCACGCGGCGATGCACGGGCTTCAAGCCGTCACGCGCATCGGGCAGCGCCCGCCCGACGATCACGCTCATCGCGTAGTCGAGGTAGGACTGTCTCAGTTCGTCTTCGATATTGACCGGTAGGATTTCTTTGGCCAGTTCGCCCATGAGAAGCCTGATTCCTTTTTCTGGTGAAACTTCGCGATGTCCATAGGGGGACCGACGAAGCTCGCCGCCACAACGTTGGACGGTGGGGCGGCACACGACAAATCAATGAGTTGAGCCCAGGATCTGCGCAATGAAGGGCGCCGAAAAGAGCGACCTTGGAAACTGTCGAATGGTATCACAAAGGGATGCACGGTGGGAGATGGCGCGGGGCGCCGCTGGCGCTGAACTTCGCACCACTCGGAGGGCGGCGCGGCTCGGTCAGTGCAGGCGCTTGCGGCACATGAGCTGGGCGATCTTGGCGGTGTCAGGTCGCTCGACGATGCCCTTTTCGGTCACGATCACGTCGATGAGGTCCGCCGGCGTCACATCGAATACGGTGTTGATGACTTCCACGTCCGCCGCGACCCGCTTGCCGGCAACCTCCAGCAGTTCATCGGCCTCATGCTCCTCCAGGTGAATGTCGTCGCCACTGGCCAGGTTGAGGTCGATGCTGGTACTGGAAGCCACCACCATGAAGCGCACGCCATGGTGCATGGCCGACACCGCCGTCTGGTAGGTGCCGATCTTGCTGGCGACGTCGCCGTTGGCCGCGATGCAGTCGGCGCCGACGATCACCCAGGTGATGCCCTTGGTCTTCATCAGGTGGGCCAGCGCCGAGTCGGCGCACAGAGTGACCGGTACGCCTTCACGGGCCAGCTCCCAGGCGGTCAGGCGCGAGCCCTGCAACCAGGGGCGCGTCTCGCCGGCATACACGCGCTCGACCATGCCCTCCAGGTAGGCCGCATGGATGACCCCCAGCGCGGTACCGAAACCGCCGCTGGCCAGCGCGCCGGCATTGCCGCAGGTGAGCAGGGTCTGCTCGCTGCCCTGGTGACGGCGGATCTGCTCGATACCGTACTGGGCCATGGTCAGGTTGGCCTCGCGGTCGCTCTGGTGAATGGCCACGGCCTCGGCCTCCATCACCGCCAGCACGTTTTCGTCCGGGCGCAGGCGCTGCAGGCGCTCACGCATGCGGTTGAGCGCCCAGAACAGGTTGGCGGCGGTCGGACGCGCCTCGGCGAGATCGAGAAAGTCTTCTTCCAGGCTCTGCTCCCAGTCGCCCTCGGCCAGGCGCTGGCGCAATGCCAGGACCAGACCATAGGCGGCACTGATGCCGATGGCGGCCGCACCACGCACGGCCATGCTGCGGATCGCCCGGACCACGGCGGCGACATCGTCGCAGACCAGCCATTGTTCAGTGGCAGGCAGCAGACGCTGGTCGAGCAGATGCAGGGTGCCATCACGCCACTGGATGCCGGTCACCTTCTCCGCCGCCAAAAGTCGCTCGCGCATCGCCTCTCCCTGCCATTTACTGATCAAAAGCCGGCGATTATAGCGAACCCAGGCTCCAGGCGCTCGGGTATACTGCACACTCACTCGTCAGAATCCGGGACCCTGAGCATGCCCCCAGCCTCCTCGCCCCTCGACCTGCTGCTCGTGCCGGCCTGGCTGGTGCCGGTCGAACCGGCCGGCGTGGTGCTCGAAGGTCACGCCCTGGGTATTCGTGATGGGCTGATCGCCTGGCTCGGCCCCAGGGAGCGGGCGCCACAGGCGCACGAAGTGCTGGAACTGCCCGACTGCCTGCTCACCCCGGGGCTGGTCAACGCCCATGGCCACGCCGCCATGAGCCTGTTCCGCGGCCTGGCGGACGACCTGCCGTTGATGACCTGGCTGCACGAGCACATCTGGCCCGCCGAGACGCGTTGGGTGGACGAGGCCTTCGTGCGCGACGGCACCGACCTGGCCATCGCCGAACAGCTCAAGGGCGGCATCACCTGCTTTTCCGACATGTACTTCTTCGCACGCGAGACCTGCGAGCGCGTGCACCGCAGTGGCATCCGCGCCCAGGTGGCCGTGGCCCTGATGGACTTCGCCATGCCCGGCGCGCGCAGCCTCGACGAGGCGCTGCACCTGGCCATCGAACTGTTCGGCGACCTGCGCCATCACCCTCGATTGAGCATCGCACTCGGCCCGCACGCGCCCTATACGGTCAGCGACGAAAACCTGGAGAAGATCCGGGTGATCGCCGACCAGCTCGATGCGCCGCTGCACATGCACATCCACGAGACTGCCGAGGAAGTACAGCGCGCCGAGGCCGAGCACGGTGAGCGGCCGTTGGCGCGCCTGGCCCGCCTGGGCCTGCTGGGCCCGCGGCTGCAGGCGGTGCACATGACCCAGGTCAGCGAGGACGACCTGGCGTTGCTGGTAGAAAGCAACACCAGCGTGGTGCACTGCCCGGAATCCAATCTCAAGCTGGCCAGCGGCTTTTGCCCGGTGGAGCGCCTGTGGCAGGCAGGGGTCAACGTCGCGCTGGGCACCGATGGCGCAGCCAGCAACAATGACCTGGACCTGCTCGGCGAGGCGCGCACCGCGGCGCTGCTGGCCAAGGCCGTCGCCGGCTCGGCCACGGCCCTGGATGCCCACCGCGCTCTGCGCATGGCCACCCTCAACGGCGCCAGGGCACTGGGGCTGGAGGGGTGCATCGGCTCGCTGGAGCTGGGCAAGGCCGCCGACCTCACCGTGTTCGACCTTTCCGGCCTGGCCCAGCAGCCGATCTACGACCCGGTTTCGCAGCTGATCTACGCCACCGGTCGCGACCGTGTGCGCGACGTCTGGGTCGCTGGAAAGCGCCTGGTCGAAGAAGGTCGGCTGACGCAAATGAACGAGGCCGCGCTGATCGACAGCGCCCGCCAGTGGGGCGAGCGAATCCGCGCAGGCAATCCATGATCGGCGTGCCGCCAAGGCTGGTACCCGTGACCCTATTTTTCGAAGTTTTCCGAGGAACTGTTGAATGAGCAACGTCGATCGCGCCGAAATCGCCAAGTTCGAAGCCCTGGCCCACCGCTGGTGGGACCGCGAGAGCGAGTTCAAGCCGCTGCACGAAATCAACCCGCTGCGCGTCAACTGGATCGACGAGCGCGCCAGCCTGGCAGGCAAGAAGGTGCTGGACGTCGGCTGCGGCGGCGGCATCCTCAGCGAGGCCATGGCCCAGCGCGGCGCCACGGTGACCGGCATCGACATGGGCGAGGCGCCGCTATCGGTGGCGCGTCTGCACCAGTTGGAATCGGGCGTGGAGGTAGATTACCGGCAGATCACTGCCGAGGCGCTGGCCGAGGAGATGCCGGGCCAGTTCGATGTGGTCACCTGCCTGGAGATGCTCGAGCACGTTCCGGACCCTTCTTCGGTGATCCGCGCCTGCCAGCGCTTGGTCAAGCCCGGCGGCCAGGTGTTCTTCTCGACCATCAACCGCAATCCGAAGGCCTATCTGCTGGCCATCGTCGGCGCCGAGTACATTCTCAAGATGCTGCCGCGAGGCACCCACGACTTCAAGAAATTCATTCGTCCCTCCGAACTGGGCGCCTGGTGCCGGACCACCGGACTGGAGGTCAAGGACATCATCGGCCTGACCTACAACCCGCTGACCAAGCACTACAAGCTGGCCAGCGACGTCGACGTCAACTACATGATCCAGACCCTGCGCGAGGAATGAGCATGCGCCTGCGAGCCGTACTGTTCGACATGGATGGCACCTTGCTGGACACCGCGCCGGACTTCATCGCCATCTGCCAGGCGATGCTCGCCGAGCGCGGCCTGCCGGCGGTGGATGACGCGCTGATCCGTGGGGTGATCTCAGGCGGGGCGCGGGCGATGGTCGCCACCACCTTCGCCATGGACCCCGATGCCGATGGCTTCGAGGCCCTGCGCCTGGAGTTTCTCGAGCGCTACCAGCGCGATTGCGCGGTCCACAGTCGCCTGTTCGACGGCATGGAGCAGCTATTGGCCGATATCGAGAAAGGCCGCTTGCTGTGGGGCGTGGTGACCAACAAGCCGGTGCGCTTCGCCGAGCCGATCATGCAGCAACTGGGCCTTGCCGAGCGCTCGTCACTGTTGATCTGCCCGGATCACGTGACTCGCAGCAAGCCAGACCCCGAACCGCTGATCCTGGCTTGCAAGACACTCGGCCTGGACCCGGCCAGCGTACTGTTCGTCGGCGACGACCTGCGCGACATCGAGTCCGGCCGCGACGCTGGCACCCGGACCGCGGCCGTGCGCTACGGCTATATCCACCCAGACGACAACCCCAACCACTGGGGCGCGGACGTGGTGGTCGATCACCCGCTGGACCTGCGCAAAGTGATCGACAACGCCCTGTGCGGCTGCTGACCTAACGGACAATGCCCGCCTGCGGCGGGCAGAGACAAGGATCCTACGATGTTCGACTACACCCCACGCGCCGACCTGCTCAAGGGTCGCATCATCCTCGTCACCGGCGCCGGCCGTGGAATCGGTGCGGCTGCCGCCAAGGCGTACGCTGCCGTGGGTGCCACCGTGCTGCTGCTGGGCAAGACCGAAGCCAACCTCAACGAAGTCTACGACCAGATCGAAGCGGCGGGCCTGGCCAGACCAGCGGTCATCCCGTTCAACCTGGAAACCGCCCTGCCCCACCAGTACGACGAGCTAGCGGCGATGATCGAGGAGCAGTTCGGCCGCCTCGACGGATTGTTGAACAACGCCTCGATCATCGGTCCGCGCACGCCGCTGGAGCAATTGAGCGGCGACAACTTCATGCGCGTGATGCACATCAACGTCAATGCCACGTTCATGCTCACCAGCACCTTGCTGCCACTGCTCAAGCTGTCCGAGGACGCCTCGGTGGTGTTCACCTCATCGAGCGTCGGACGCAAGGGCAGAGCCTACTGGGGCGCCTATGGCGTCTCGAAGTTCGCCACCGAGGGCCTGATGCAGACCCTGGCCGACGAACTGGAAGGTGTGGCGCCGGTGCGCGCCAACAGCATCAATCCCGGCGCCACCCGCACGGCGATGCGGGCGATGGCCTATCCCAGCGAGAACCCCCAGGACAACCCGCTGCCCGAGGCCATCATGCCGGTGTACCTGTACCTCATGGGCCCGGACAGCCAGGGCGTCAACGGCCAGGCGTTCAACGCGCAGTGATGCAGGCCGCCAGCCAGCGCTGGCGGCGGCACCCCGCCTAGCCGCCCGCGGCCAGCGCCGGCCTGGCGGCCGTACGTTGCCGGGAGGGCTCCATGGCCAGGCAACGCTCCAGGAACTGGTACATGCAGTCGTAGCTCTTGCAGATCGCCTTGCGCAGCTCGTGCTGCAAGGCTTCGCTGGGACGCTCGCCCACCAGGGTGCAGATGATTTCCAGCGCCTCCCAAGGGTGCTCGTCATCGTACTGGGCGTGCAGCTTCAGCCATCTCATCGCCGCTTTGTCGCCGCGTTCGAGAAAACCCTGGGCGTAGGGCGTATCGGGGTAGACCCTGGCCGACCATTCGCCCGTGGCACCTTCGATGGCGTAGTTGGTAGCAGCCATGGCGATCGCCAGCGACTCGGTGGCGCACACTCGCCAGCACCAGTCGTTCAGGCCCTCGAGCTCCGGGGGCACGTCCTGCGCCTGCAGGTCAAGCAGGCTGACGTCATGAGCCCTGCACCACTTGACCCAGTGATCGGCATGATTGAGCTCGACGCGGATGTTGCGCATCAGCCAGCGACGCGCCATGTCCTCGCCAGGGTGGCGACCATAGCGGGTCTTGGTGAGATTGTGGGCCATGTACAACGAGAACTGCTCGACCACCGGCCAACCGCCGATCAGGTACTGCCGAACCGTTTGATGGCTCAGCGTGCCGTCACTCAGGCGCTGGTAGATCTCGTGCTCCACCACCCGGCGCTTGCTCTGGGAACAGTCCTCGATCATCCGTTGCGCCCAGGTCGGATAACTCCTGGGATCCATCAGCGGACCGATCCGTACGAATGCGTCTATCACGCTCAACTCCTTGTTTGCTGGTGATGATGCGGCTGGCCGCCCGCTCAACGCAAAGCGCCTGGCGCGCGCTGCAAGGTTGGCCTGGCTGCAATCCTTTGCCGCTGCAGGCAACTGCCGGTGAACACCTGGGGCCGCTCGATCAGGTAGCCCTGTGCATAGTCCACACCGATCTCCTGCAGCGCCTGTTCGATCTGGGGCGTCTCGACGAATTCGGCGATGGTCCGTTTGCCCATCACGTGGCCGATGTGATTGATGACCTCGACCATCGCCCGGTTTATCGGGTCGTCCAGCATGTCTTTGACGAAACTTCCGTCGATCTTGAGGAAGTCTACCGGCAAATGTTTCAAATAGGCGAATGACGACATCCCGGCGCAGAAATCGTCCAGGGAGAACTTGCAACCCAAGCCTTTCAATTCATTGATGAAGCGAATAGCGCTCCCCAGATTGGCTATAGCGCTAGTCTCCGTTATTTCGAAACAAATCATCCGCGGCGGGATGCGAAACTCGTCGAACAGCCGTTGCAGGCACTCTAGAAACTTGTCGTCGCCCAGGCTGATGCCCGACAGGTTGATGGCGCACATTGCCACAGGCCGCTCGCCATTGGCGTCCAGTGCCTGGCGAATCACCTGGAAGACATTGCGCACCACCCAGCGATCAAGCGCAGGCATCAGCCCATACCGCTCGGCCGCCGGGATGAAGCTGTCCGGGAGGATGGTGCGACCGCTCTCGTCGTGCAGGCGCAACAGGATCTCCAGGTGGCCCTCGCCGCCCTCGCTCTTGAGTGGAACGATCTGCTGCGCGTACAGGCAGAAGCGATTTTCCTCCAATGCCACGTGCAGACGCTGAATCCAGGCCATCTCGCCGAAGCGCAAGGACAGCTCGCTGTCGTCGGCATGATAGACCTGCACGCGGTTGCGGCCCTTTTCCTTGGCCATGTAGCAGGCCATGTCAGCAGCCCGCAACGACGCCTCGAGCGTGCCGGGTAACTGCCCCAAGTGCACCAGGCCGATGCTGACGGTGGTGACGAATGGCCGCTCCTTCCACACGAAGTGCAGGCTCTGGACGGTCTGGCGCAGCTGCTCGGCAATGCGCTCGGCTTGCTCGGGGCGGCAGTTTTGCAGCAACACACCGAATTCGTCCCCTCCCAGCCGCGCGAGGGTGTCGCCTTCGCGCAACCCACCCTGGAGCACTGCGCAGATGTGCCGCAGCAACTCGTCGCCGGCCGCGTGTCCGCAGGTATCGTTGACCAGCTTGAACTGATCCAGGTCGAGGAACATCAGCGAGTGCCGTCCCGGCTGCCGGGCCAGGGCATTCAAGGCCTGCTCCAGGCGATACTCGAACTCGCGACGGTTGGCCAGCCCGGTCAGCGCGTCATGGGTCGCCTGCCAGGACAGGTTGGCGATGTACTGACGCTCCTGGGTCATGTCGTGCAAGGCGAGCACGATGCCGCTGACCTGGCCATCGGTGTGAATCGGCGAACCCACCAAGTTCACCGAGACCGTACTGCCGTCCAGGCGCTGGATCAGCCGGGCGTGCTCGGCACCGCCTTTGAGGCTGCCGCTGAGCACTTGCTCGACCAGGGTCATGCTGTCCTGCTCGGAACGCTCGTCGAGCAGGCTGAACAGCGACGCCAACGGCAACCCCTGGGCTTGACTGGCCTGCCAGTGGGTCAGCTGTTCGGCGGCGGGGTTCATGTACTGAATGCAGCCCTCCACATCGGTGGTGATCACGGCATCGCCGATCGACTCCAGGGTGGTCTGCGCCCGCTCTCGCTCGATCTGCAGGGCACTGGCGAAGGCTTGGCGCTGGGACAGCAGGCGAGCCGAGCGACGCCACGCCAGGGTGATGAGAAACAGGGCAGTCAGCAGGTTGGTGAACATCAGCACTCGCAACAGCATCCGCGACCCTTCGCCCAGGGCGTTGCTGAACGCCTTGGCCGCCGGGGTCACGCTCTCGTTGATGGCCACGATACGACTCTTCCACCTGTTCACATCACGATCACTGGCCGTGCCGCGGGTGAAGCCGGCATGCATTTCCCGCGCGACCACATCCAGCTGGCGCAGGTAATCGTCGCCGGTGTTCCAGTAGTCGATGGCGCGTTCCATGTAGCTGATGTGGCGGAAATTGCGGTAGAACCAGATGATCCGGTTGACGTCGTCCGGGTGATTGCCACCCTGCAGAATGCCGGCCCGCGCCGCTTCGAGATCGGGAGTGCGCTGGTCGAGCGCCACCCGCAACTGACGGTCGCCCAGTGGAATGGCAATGGCTTGGTGATAACGCTGAAAGACCTGCTCGTCTTGGGTCTGGGCGTACAGGCTGAGAAAGTAGATGGCGTCCTTCTGCGCTTTGGACCAGAGACTTTCGCCGGCCACATAGGCGCGCATGGCCGAAAGCGAATACAAGCTGAGGCTGCCCAGCAGTACCTGGAAAACCACTACTGCGACGAAGGGCCAGATGATTCCCAGCAACCTTGGCGCTTGGAGCGTCCGATTTCCCTTCATGTCGTCCCTGTCCACCGCGAAGATGGCGCTAATAGCCCCAGACCAGCACAGCGTAGGCCATTGGCCAGCTAACAGCCACACAAGACGTAGGACAACCCGGTTGCGAGGCTCGTTCGATCGGCGCTGGCTTCAGGTCTGCTGCAGGTGACCGTAGAGCTTGGCGTACAGCCCGCCCTCGGCAATCAATTGCTGGTGATCGCCCTCCTCTGCCACGTGACCGCCATCGAACACCAGCACACGATCGGCCTGTTTCACCGCTGAAAGGCGGTGGGCAATGATCACTGTCGTGCGACCGCTGAGGAAGCGCGCCAGGGCCTGGTGCAGGTTGTATTCGGTGGCAGCGTCCAGCGCCGAGGTGGCTTCGTCGAGGATGACCACCTTAGGCTCGGCCAATACCATTCGCGCGATCGCCAGACGCTGGCGCTGGCCGCCGGACAGGCGCACGCCCGAGCGACCGACTACCGCGTCCAGCCCCTGGGGCAGGGCCTGGATGGTGGCATCGAGCTGGGCGATGCGCAGCGCCTGCCAACAGGCCTGGTCGCTGCATTCGCGTCCCATGCTCAGGTTGGCGCGAATGCTGTCGTTGAACAGCGCCGGGTGCTGCAACACCACGGCGACGTGCTCGCGCACCGTCTCGAGGCCGATGTCCTGCAGGCTCGCCCCACCGTAGCGGACGGTACCGGCCTGGGCGCTGTAGAGTCCCAGCAACAACTGCACCAAGGTACTCTTGCCGCCGCCACTGGCCCCGACTATGGCGACCTTTTCTCCCGGTGCGATACTCAGGTTCAGGTGTTCGAGCACCGGCTCATCGGCATAGGCGAAGCGCAGGTTGCGCACCTCGATGCCGACCGTTCGCTGGCCGTCGAACGGATTGCAGGTACTGGGGTAGAAAGGTTCGTCCTCGCGCGACAGCAGCTCATTGAGGCGACTCAGGGCACCCCCTGCGGCGTAATAGGCGTATTGCAGGTTGAGCAGCTGCTCGACCGGCCCGATCATGAACCACAGGTAGCTGAACACCGCCAGCATCTGGCCGATCGACAGGTCGGAAAACAGCACGGTGAGCATCGCGGCGGCACGGAAGATATCGATGCCGAACTGGAACAGCAGGCCACTGGCCCGGCCGCTGGCGTCGCTCTTCCACTGCGAGGCCACGGCATAGTCCCGCACTTCGCGAGCGCGCAGACCGAGGCGGCCGAGGAAATAGCCCTGGCGGTTGCTGGCGCGGATTTCCTGAATGGCGTCCAGGGTCTCGCTCAACGCCTGAGTGAAACGCCCGGTGCTGTCGTTCTCCAGCTTCTTCAAGTGCTTGACCCGCTTGCCCAATTGCACGGTGAAGTAGATCACCAGCGGATTGAACAGCAGGATCAGCAGCGCCAGCTTCCAGTGCATCCACAACAGGATCGCCGAAGTGCCCGCGAGGGTGAGCATGGCGACCAGAAAACGGCTGAGGGTCTCGCCGACGAACTTGTCCAGGGTGTCCAGGTCCGTGACCAGGTGCGTGGTCACCGTGCCACTGCCCAGGCTTTCGTATTCCTTGAGGGAAATACGCTTGAGCCGCTCGATCAAGCGAATGCGCAGGCGATAGACGATGTCTTTGGCCAGGGTGGCGAACTGACGAGCCTGGATCACTCCGAGCGCCAGCGACGCGAGGCGCAGGCTGAAGGTCGCCAGCAACATCAGGCCGATGTAGCCGGGCGCGGACTGCCACTGGCTGGGCAGCAGCTGGTTCATCCACCTGAGGGCCGCATCGCCATGGCCGAGCAAGACCTCATCGACCAGCAGCGGCAGCAGCAAGGGGATCGGCACACTGCAGCACGCGGCGAGCACCGCCACCAGATTGGCCGTCCACAGCGCCTTGCGATGCTGCAGGGCCAGGCGGCGGACATGGGCCCAGCTCAGGCGTTCGGGCGTTGGCACCGGCGTACTGGACGCAGGGTCGCACGAGCCTGGCAGATCAAGCACAGGCGGCCTGCTGCAGCCAGCGGGCGAGCAACGGCTGCAGCGTTTCGAGGGGCTGATAGCCGTTGGTCAGCAGCGCCAGCTGGCCGTTGCGTTCGGCCAGCAGGGTCGGGAAACCGGCGATACCCAGATCCTGTACCCAGGTGAAATCCGCCGCCGTGCGCGTATGGGTATCGGCGCTGGAGAAGGCCGCCGCGAAGGCCTCGCGCTGGAAGCCGACCTGACCGGCCAGCTCCACCAGTCGGGGCGCCCGGGTGATGTCCACGCCCTGCTCGTAGAACGCGCTCTGGATCGATGCGAGCAGTGCCCAGCTTCGTGGCTCGTCGAGGTTGCGCGCAGCGACCAATGCGCGGCAGGCGGGCTCGGTGTCGTAGACGAAGCCGTCGGGCAGCGCACCCTCGAAGCGAAAGGCCTGGCCGGTGCTTTGAGCCACCGCCTGCCAATGCTCGAGTATGTACTTGCGCGTCGAGGCGTCCAGCGCGCTGCTACCGCTGCGCAGCCCGCCGAGTACCAATTGCGTGGCGACTCCGGCCTCGCCAGCCTGGGCGATCAGCGCCGCAGCCACGGGTGCGAACCCCCAGCACCAGGAACACATCGGGTCCATCACGTAGAGCAGGCGAGCACTCATGCCTCAGGCCTCGGCTTTGTAGTTGTGACCGATCGGGTGCGGCAGGTTGCGTGCCTTGGCCAGCTCGATCTGCTTCTGGCGATCCATGGCACTGCGCCGGGTCTTCTCGCTCAGGGTGTTCCAGCAATGCGGGCAGCTGACACCGGGCGAATAGTGCTCGGACTCGCGGTCCTTGGCATCGATGGGATGGCGGCAGGCATGGCATTGGTCATACTCGCCCTCGGACAGGTCGTGGCGCACGGTGACCCGATTGTCGAACACGAAACAGTCGCCATCCCAGAGGCTCTGCTCCTGTGGCACTTCCTCGAAATACTTGAGGATGCCGCCTTTGAGATGATAGACCTCCTCGAAACCCTCGCCGAGCATGTAGCTGGACGCCTTCTCGCAGCGGATGCCACCCGTGCAGAACATCGCCACTTTCTTGTGCTTGCCGGGATCGAAGTTGGCTTTCACGTACGCGGGAAACTCGCGGAAGGCCTCGGTCTTCGGGTCGACGGCGCCCTTGAAGGTGCCGATGGCCACTTCGTAATCGTTGCGCGTGTCGATCAACAGTACTTCAGGGTCGCTGATCAGCGCGTTCCAGTCCTTGGCTTCGACGTAGGTGCCCACCCGCTGGTTGGGATCGACACCCGGCACGCCGAGGGTGACGATCTCTTTCTTGAGCTTGACCTTGGTGCGGTAGAACGGCTGCTCGTCGCAGTACGACTCCTTGTGATCGACGTCGGCCAGGCGTGCATCGTTGCGCAGCCAGGCCAGCAAGCCATCGATACCTTCGCGGGTGGCCGAGACGGTGCCGTTGATACCCTCCTGGGCCAGCAGCAAGGTGCCTTTGACGCCGTTGTCGAGCATGGTCTGCAACAGCGGCTCACGCAGTTCGAGGTAGTCCGGCAGGGAGACGAACTTGTACAGCGCCGCCACGACGATGGGTTCAGACATGGATCGATTTCTCCTGGTGGTCGCCCTCGTAAGGGGCGGACCGGGTTTGACAAAAAGCTGGGGGCCGCAAAAGCGGCCCCCGGATGACGCGGATTCTACCAGAATGGCAGGCGAGTTTCAGTGCCCGCCGCCGGCACACACCGGCGAGGCCGGCGCGGCGCCCACCTGCGCCCATTCCTCGGGCGTGTAGGTGTGGATGGCCAGGGCGTGAATCTCGCCCATCAGTTCACCCATGGTAGCGTAGACCTTCTGGTGACGCTTGACGCTGTTCAGGCCAGAGAACTGCTCGCTGACCAGCACCGCCTTGTAGTGCGTCTGCTGGCCACGGCTGTGCATGTGGCTCTCGTCGAGCACCTGCAGGTGCTGGTCGCCCAGCCCTGCCAGCTGCCGCTCGATGCGCTGCTGCATGCTCATCGTGCCTGGCTCACTTCTTGGCCGGCGCGGCGGCCTTGCCGGCGTTCGGGTCCAGTTCCTTGGTCATGTCTTCGAGCAGCTTGTTGACCACAGGCACCGCAGGCTCGAGGCTCTGCTGAGTCAGCTGGGCCGACTGCTGGGTGACCTTGGGCATTTCCTGCAGGACTTTCTTGCCCAACGGCGACTCGTAGAACTTGACCAGGTCCTTGAGCTCCTGCTCGGAGAAGGTGGTGGTGTACAGGTTGACCATCTGCGGCTTGAGCTTCTTCCAGCCAATGGCGCTGTCCAGCGCGGCGTTGGCCTTGGCCTGGTAGCTGGCCAGTACCTGCTTCTTGGACTCTGGCGCCTTGGTCTGAGCGAAGCGCTGGGCGAACATCTGCTGCACTTGCATGTACACCGGGGTGCCCAGCTTGTCGGCATTGGCCAGGGTCAGGAACTTCTCGGCGGCGGCGTTGTGGCTTGGGGTGGCGGCGAGGACCTGGCCGCTGGCACAGGCCAGGGCGACGGCGGCAAAGAGGACACGAAGACGGGTCATTGCAATTCCTTCATGAGAGGGTGAGGCGAACACCTCGGAGTCGAGCATTCTGCGCCGCAGGGGCGCTGCGCTCAAGTGGCAGGACGAGCGATTGAACCGCTCGGACGAATCAGGACCTAAACTGCGATGTCGTTCTACAAAGGAGTGATCGCAGCATGAGCCGTATCGAGACAGACAGCCTGGGGCCCGTCGAAGTTCCTGAACAGGCCTACTGGGGCGCGCAGACCCAGCGCTCGCTGGTCAACTTCGCCATCGGTCAGCAGCGCATGCCGCTGCCGGTGCTGCACGCCCTGGCGCTGATCAAGAAAGCGGCAGCGCGGGTCAACGACCGCAATGGCGACCTGCCCGCCGACCTCGCGCGCCTGATCGAACAGGCCGCCGACGAGGTGCTGGCCGGCAAGCACGACGACCAGTTCCCCCTGGTGGTCTGGCAGACCGGCAGCGGTACCCAGAGCAACATGAACGTCAACGAAGTGATCGCCGGACGAGCCAACGAACTGGCCGGCAAAGGTCGCGGTGGCAAGCTGCCGGTGCATCCGAACGATCACGTCAACCGCTCGCAGAGCTCCAACGACTGCTTCCCCACCGCCATGAGCATCGCCGCCGCCCAGGCCGTGCAGGAGCAGTTGCTACCAGCGATCACCGAGCTGTCCTCGGGCTTGGCCGAGCTGTCGGCGCGCCACTCGCAGCTGGTCAAGACCGGCCGCACACATATGATGGACGCCACGCCCATCACCTTCGGCCAGGAGGTCTCCGCCTTCGTCGCCCAGCTGGACTACGCGCAACGGGCCATTCGCGCGACCTTGCCGGCGGTGTGCGAGCTGGCCCAGGGCGGCACGGCGGTGGGGACCGGACTGAACGCGCCGCAGGGCTTCGCCGAAGCCATCGCGGCGGAATTGGCAGCGCTGTGCGGATTGCCTTTCGTCACCGCGCCGAACAAGTTCGCCGCCCTCGCCGGCCACGAACCCCTGACCAGCCTGGCCGGGGCACTGAAGACCCTGGCCGTGGCCCTCATGAAAATCGCCAACGACCTGCGCCTGCTCGGTTCAGGCCCCCGTGCCGGTCTCGCCGAGGTGCGCCTGCCGGCCAACGAACCAGGCAGCTCGATCATGCCGGGCAAGGTCAACCCGACCCAGTGCGAGGCACTGTCCATGCTGGCCTGCCAGGTGCTGGGCAACGACGCGACCATCGGCTTCGCCGCCAGCCAGGGACACCTGCAGCTCAACGTGTTCAAGCCGGTGATCATCCACAATCTGCTGCAGTCGATCGAGCTGCTGGCCGATGGCTGCCGCAACTTCCAGCAGCACTGCGTGGCCGGCATCGAGCCGGATGCCGAGCAGATGGCCGCTCACCTGGAGCGTGGTCTGATGCTGGTGACGGCGCTCAACCCGCACATCGGCTACGACAAGGCGGCAGAAATTGCCAAGAAAGCCTACAGCGAAGGCAAGACCCTGCGCGAAGCGGCCCTCGAGTTGCAGTACCTGACCAACGACGAGTTCGACCAGTGGGTACGGCCGCAGACCATGCTGGCGCCAGGCGGCAAGGGCTGATCGGCCGCCCCCTGTGGATCACGGCGAATGCCGGGGTCCATGGGTGGGGCGGCTTGCTGCGCCGCGCCGCTTTCTCCAACTGGCCATCAACGACGGTCCCAGCGCGACCAGGGCGGAACCGAGCACTACCGTCACCGCACCGGCGTACCCCAGGGCGTTGATGTCTTCGGTATGCACATAATCCGGCCAGAGCCAGGCGGCGGCGGCTACCGCGACGAAGGTCACCAGAGGCGTGAGTGCCAGGGTGGCGCTCACCCGTGACGCCTCCCAGTGGGCCAGGGCCTCGGCGAAGGCCCCGTAGGCGACCAATGTGTTCAGGCAGCAGGCCAGCAGCAGCCAACCTTGCAGCGGCGTCAACCGCAAGACCTGCAGCGGGTGCACCCAGGGTGTGAGCAGGACCGCGCAACACAGGTAGATGACCATCATCACCTGCTGTGAATGCCACACCGTGAGCAACTGCTTCTGGCTCAGGGCATAGAACACCCAGATGCTGGTGGCCAGCAGAATCGTCAGTACGCCGGTGGTGTAGGCGCCGAGCGAGGTCAGCAGCTCTGCGAGCCGCTCGTTGAAGAACAGCCCGAACCCTGCCAGCAGCACCAGCAGCCCCAGCCCCTGGCCGAGACTGAAGCGCTCCTTGAACACGAACACGCTGGCCACCAGCAGCAACACCGGACCCAATTGCACCACCAGTTGCGCGGTGCCGGGGCTCAGCAGGTTGAGCCCCACCAGATACAGCACGTAGTTGCCCATCAGCCCGCACACGGCCACCGCGACCAGCCCTAGGCGCTTGCGTCCCAGCCCGCGGAACGACGGTAACCGGGCGTTGGCGGCCAGCCAGGCGAACAGCAGCCCTCCGGACACCAGCAGTCGATACCAGGTGACTGTGATGGGATCCACGACCTGCAGCACCTGCTTGAGTTTGATCGGCAGGATGCCCCAGAGGAACGCGGTCAGCAGGGCCAGGCCCAGGCCTCGCACCCAGCGTCCGGATGAGATGTGCATTGAAGTCCTCGAATCGGTGGCGGCAGGTAGCCGCTCACCTCAGGCGGATGAGTTGTGCCTACTTCTTATGCTTGGCGAAGGCCGCTTCCAATGCCTCGTTGAGCGTACGCAGCACCTTCACCCTGGCCCAGCGCTTGTCATTGGATTCGACCAGGGTCCAGGGCGCGATCTCGGTGCTGGTGCGATCCACCATGTCGCCGACCGCCTCGGCGTAGACATCCCACTTGTCGCGATTGCGCCAGTCTTCTTCGGTGATCTTGTAGCGCTTGAACGGGATCTGCTCGCGTTCCTCGAAGCGCTCCAGCTGGGTCTGCTGATCGATCGCCAGCCAGAACTTGACCACCACCACGCCGGCGTTGCTCAACTGCTCCTCGAAATCGTTGATCTCGCCGTAGGCGCGCATCCAGTCGACCGGGGTACAGAACCCCTCGACCCGCTCCACCAGCACACGGCCATACCAGGAACGGTCGAAGACTGTGAACTTGCCGCGCGCCGGCACATGTCGCCAGAAACGCCAGAGGTACGGCTGGGCACGTTCTTCCTCGGTCGGCGCGGCAATCGGCACGATGCGGTACTGGCGCGGGTCCAGGGCGGCGGCCACGCGGCGGATGGCGCCGCCCTTGCCCGCAGCGTCATTACCCTCGAACACCGCGACCAGGGCGTGTTCGCGCATGCGCTTGTGGCGCAGCAGACCGGCCAGGCGAGCCTGCTCGGCCACCAGTTGCTCCTGGTAATCGTGCTTGTCCAGGCGCCGGGTCAGGTCCAGCGCACCGAGCAGGCTCAGGCCATCGATACTGCGGCCCAGCGGCGCGACGTTGGCCTGGCGCTTGTCCTTGGCATTGGCCAGCGCTGCCTGCAGGCTTTCCAGCAGGATGCGCCCGACCGCCAGGGCACGGTAGTTGGGATCGACCCCTTCGATCACGTGCCAGGGCGCGTAGTCGCGGCTGGTACGGCGCAGCACGCGTTCGCCGAAGCGCACGAAGCGGTCGTAGGTGTGCGACTGTTGCCAGTCCAGGGGGCTGATGCGCCAGCTGTGCAACGGGTCGTCGCGCAGGGTCTTGAGCCGCGCCTTCATCTGCTTCTTGGACAGGTGGAACCAGAACTTGATGATCACCGTGCCCTCGTCGCACAGCATCTGCTCCAGCCGCTCGGCGCCGTTGATGGCCTGGTCCAGTACCGCATCCTTGAACTGGCCATGCACCCGGCCCTGGATCATCTGGCTGTACCAGTTGCCGAAGAACACGCCCATGCGCCCTTTGGGCGGCAGGGCACGCCAGTAGCGCCAGGCCGGCGGGCGCGCCAGTTCCTCGTCGGTCTGCTGGTCGAAGGTGCGAACCTCGATCATGCGCGGATCCATCCACTCGTTGAGCAGCTTGACGGTTTCGCCCTTGCCGGCGCCCTCGATGCCGTTGATCAGCACGATGACCGACAGCCGTGCCTGCTGCTTGAGTTCGAACTGCGCCTCCAGCAGGGCCTGGCGCAAAGCTGGCACCTCGGCGTCGTAGGTGTGCTTGTCGATGCTGTGGCCGATCTGCGCGGATTCGAACATGGAGGGCTCCTTCAATGGATCGGCCTAAGCTACAAGCTGCGAGCGGCAGGCTGCAAGAAAAAGCGCAGCGTGCCACTATTGGCGTTTTGCACGGCTTCCTGCCGGCCACTCGCGGCGCCGACCCTCATGTCCGATAGCTCTCCCCTCCAGCATGCCCAGATCGACTGGGACGACCAAGGCCGCCCCCATTCGCGGCAGTACGACGACGTCTACTTTTCCAAGAACGAAGGCGTACATGAAACGGTGTACGTGTTCCTGGAACGCAATCACCTGGCCCAGCGCTTTGCCGAACTCGAAGCCAATGCCTGCCTGGTGATCGGCGAGACCGGCTTCGGCACCGGGATGAATTTCTTCTGCGCCTGGCAACTGTTCCAGCGAACGGCGCACCCCGAAGCGCGCCTGCATTTCATCAGTGTGGAGAAGTATCCGCTGAGCCAGGCGGATCTGGCGCGCGCGGCGGCGCTCTGGCCGGAGCTGGCAGCGTTCAGCCAGGCGCTGCTGGATCGATACGTGGCCATTCACCCGGGGTTCCAGCAGATCGCTTTCGAAGGTGGGCGAGTGACCCTGACCCTGCTGATCGGCGACGCCCTGACCCAGCTGCCGCTACTGGATGCGAGCGTCGACGCCTGGTTTCTCGATGGCTTCGCCCCGGCGAAGAACCCGGACATGTGGACTCCCGAGCTGTTCGTGCAGCTGGCGCGCCTGTCGCGACCGGGCACCACCCTCGGCACCTTCACCACCACGGGTTGGGTACGTCGGGCGCTGGCGGAGGCCGGGTTCGCCATGCGCAAGGTGCCCGGGCTGGGCAAGAAGTGGGAGGTGATGGGCGGCGAATTCGTCGGCTGGAATGAAGACCGGCCCGCGCCGCCATGCCCGGCGCCCTGGTATGCGCGCCCGCCCGTGCCCCCAGGGCCACGCCAGGCTCTGGTGATCGGCGCGGGGCTGGCTGGCTGCGCCAGCGCTTGGGCCCTGGCCGCGCGAGGCTGGCAGGTGCAGGTGCTGGAACGGCACGACGCGCCGGCCCGCGAGGCCTCCGGCAACCCCCAAGGGGTGCTGTACCTGAAACTCTCGGCCCACGGCACGGCCCTGTCTCAGATGATCCTCTCGGGCTTCGGCTACACCCGTCGCTGGCTGCAAGGCTTGCAGCGCGGACGTGATTGGGACGGCTGCGGCGTGCTGCAACTGGCGTTCGATGACAAGGAGCGCGCGCGCCAGGCCAAGCTGGCCAATGCTTTTTCGCCCGACCTGCTGCACTGCGTCGAGCGCGAGCAGGCCGAGGCCATCGCAGGCGTCGGCCTGCCCTGCGGCGGACTGTTCTATCCCGAAGGTGGCTGGGTGCATCCCCCTGCACTATGCCAGGCGCAATTGCAGCACCCGCGCATCCAACTGCTGCCCCATCACCAGGTGTTGCAACTGCGGCGAGTGGACGATGGCTGGCAGGCCTGGGAGGGCGATCGCCTGCTGGCCAGCGCACCCGTGGTGGTGCTGGCCGGCGCCGCCGAGGTTCGCCACTTCCCACCCTGCGCCGAACTCCCGCTCAAGGGCATTCGCGGGCAGATCACCCGGTTGCCCTGCACCGCCCGCAGCCAGTCGCTGAACACGGTGGTGTGCGCCGAAGGCTACATCGCTCCAGGTAGAGAAGGCGAGCACACGCTCGGCGCCAGCTTCGACTTCCACAACCAGGACCTGACCCCCACGGCGGCCGAGCATGCCAGCAACCTCGACTTGCTGCAGGCCATCTCTGCGGACCTCAGCGAGCGCCTGGGTGCATCTGAGCTGGACCCGCAACACTTGCAAGGACGTGCTGCGCTGCGCTGTACCAGCCCCGACTACCTGCCGATCGTCGGCCCGATCGCCGAGCACGGCGCTTTCGCCCAGGTGTACGCATCCTTGGGCAAGGATGCGCGGCAGGTACCGGAGGTGGCGTGCCCCTGGCTGCCAGGCTTGTACGTCAATACCGGGCATGGATCGCGCGGATTGATTACGGCGCCATTGAGTGGCGAGCTGATTGCAGCCTGGGTCAATGGCGAGCCTCTGCCGCTGCCTCGGGCGGTGGCCGAGGCCTGCCATCCCAACCGTTTCGCCTTGCGTCGGTTGATCCGCGGGCACTGAGCCTCGTCTATGCCTGCTCGCTGCCAGGCGCACATTCCAGCGACTCGCTTTCCAGGCCAGGGGCGCTGGCGCGCCACGATCATGAGCCATCGCTGATGGCTCACGATTCACCGTCGGTCACTTATAACCGATCGATCTAAAACTCTCACAAATCACTTGGGTCAGTTCCTTAAGGTGCCCCATGGGAGGGCACTTTTCCCCAACGGCAAAACCGGTAAGGACTTATGTGCGGATTAGCAGGAGAGTTGCGTTTCACCCCCCTCGGCCAAGCCCCTCGCCCAGCGGACCTCGCTGCGGTAGAGCGAATCACCCATCATCTGGCGCCGCGCGGCCCGGATGCCTGGGGCTTCCACAGCCACGGCCCGATCGCCCTAGGTCACCGCCGACTGAAAATCATGGACCTGTCCGACGGCTCGGCCCAGCCGATGGCCGACAACACCCTGGGTCTGTCGCTGGCCTTCAACGGCGCCATCTATAACTTCCCCGAATTGCGCCAGGAACTTCAGGACCTGGGCTACAGCTTCTGGTCCGACGGCGATACCGAGGTGCTGCTCAAGGGCTACCACGCCTGGGGCGCTGCGCTGCTGCCCAAGCTCAACGGCATGTTCGCGCTGGCCATCTGGGAGCGCGACAAACAGCGCCTGTTCCTGGCCCGCGACCGCCTGGGCGTGAAGCCGCTGTATCTGTCGCGCAACGGCGAGCGCCTGCGCTTCGCTTCCACCTTGCCAGCGTTGCTCAAGGGCGGCGACATCGATCCGATGATCGACCCGGTGGCACTCAATCACTACCTGAATTTCCACGCGGTGGTCCCAGCCCCCCGGACCCTGCTGGCCAATGTCCAGAAACTGGAGCCCGGCACCTGGATGCGGGTGGATCGCCACGGCGAAGTCGAGCGTCAGACCTGGTGGCAGCTCACCTACGGGCCGAACCCCGACGAACGTGAACTGGACCTCGAAGGCTGGACTACTCGGGTGCTGGACGCGACCCGCGAGGCCGTGGCCATCCGTCAACGTGCGGCAGTTGATGTTGGCGTGCTGCTTTCCGGCGGCGTCGATTCCAGTCTGCTGGTCGGTCTGCTGCGCGAGGTGGGCGTGGACGATCTGTCGACGTTCTCCATCGGTTTCGAGGATGCCGGCGGGGAACGTGGCGACGAGTTCCAGTACTCGGATCTGATCGCGCGTCACTACGGCACGCGTCACCACCAACTACGCATTGCCGAGCACGAGATCATCGACCAGTTGCCAGCGGCCTTCCGCGCCATGAGCGAGCCGATGGTCAGCCACGACTGCATCGCCTTCTACCTGCTTTCGCGGGAAGTGGCCAAGCACTGCAAGGTGGTGCAAAGCGGCCAGGGTGCCGACGAGTTGTTCGCCGGCTATCACTGGTACCCGCAGGTCGACGGCGCCAACGACGCCTACGCCGCCTATCGCGACGCGTTCTTCGACCGCAGCCACGCCGAGTACCGGGACACGGTTCAGGCACCCTGGCTGCTGGACCACGACGCAGCCGGCGATTTCGTCCGCGAGCATTTCGCCCGACCGGGCGCAGCGGATGCGGTCGACAAGGCCCTGCGCCTGGACAGCACGGTGATGCTGGTCGACGACCCGGTCAAGCGCGTCGACAACATGACCATGGCCTGGGGCCTGGAGGCGCGCACACCGTTTCTCGACTATCGCCTGGTGGAATTGTCGGCGCGCATCCCCGCCCGCTTCAAGCTGCCCGACGGCGGCAAACAGGTGCTCAAGCAGGCCGCTCGACGCGTGATTCCCCACGAGGTGATCGACCGCAAGAAAGGCTATTTCCCGGTGCCGGGTCTCAAGCACCTGGAAGGCGCGACCCTGGATTGGGTGCGTGAACTGCTGACCGATCCCAGCCAGGATCGCGGCCTGTTCAACCCGGCGATGCTCGATCGGCTGCTGAGCAATCCGCAGGGTCAGCTCACGCCGCTGCGTGGCTCCAAGCTCTGGCAGCTGGCCGCCCTGAACCTGTGGCTCAGCGAACAAGGAATCTGATTCGATGAAACCCCATAGTGCCTATGAACAGCGCCTGCTGCGCGGTCAGGCGCCGTCCTACGAGCGCCTTCAGGCTCGCCTGGCCGCCGATGCTAGCGAGCCGCACGACCAGCCTCGCGCGGTGCACTGCGGTTGGGGCAGGCTGCTGATCGGCCATACCTACCCCGCTCCCGCGCAGTTGGCCGACGCCCTGCTGCAAGAGCAGGCGGGCGAGCGTGATATCGCGCTGTATGTAGCCGCCCCGCATCAACTGCTCGCCCAAGCGCCGCAGCAGTTGTTCCTCGACCCCTCCGATACCCTGCGCCTGTGGTTCTCCGACTATCGCCCGGCCCAGCGCGTGTTTCGCGGCTTCCGCATTCGCCGGGCGCAGAGCGAAGGCGACTGGCAGGCGATCAACGCGCTGTACCAGTCGCGCGGCATGATGCCGGTCACTCCCGAACTGCTGACGCCACGCCACGAAGGCGGCCCAGTCTACTGGATGGCCGAGGACGAGGACTCCGGCGCGGTCATCGGCAGCGTCATGGGCCTGAACCACAGCAAGGCGTTCGACGACCCGGAGCATGGCAGCAGCCTGTGGTGCCTGGCGGTCTCGCCGCAATGCAGTCGCCCAGGCGTGGGCGAAGTGCTGGTGCGTCACCTGGTCGAGCACTTCATGAGTCGCGGCCTGGCGTACCTGGACCTGTCGGTGATGCACGACAATCGCCAGGCCATACGGCTCTATGAAAAGCTCGGCTTTCGCAACCTGCCGACCTTCGCCGTCAAGCGCCGCAACGGCATCAACCAATCGCTGTTCCTGGGCCCGGGCCCGGAGGCGGCGCTCAATCCCTATGCCCGGATCATCGTCAATGAAGCCCTGCGCCGCGGTATCGAGGTCCAGGTGGATGACGCGGCCGCCGGCCTGTACACCTTGAGCCTGGGCGGACGCCGTGTACGCTGCCGAGAATCGCTGAGCGACCTGACCAGCGCCGTGACCATGACCCTCTGCCAGGACAAGCGCCTGACCCGCAAGGTGCTGCACGAAGCTGGCTTGCAGGTTCCGGCACAGCAACTGGCCGGCAATGCGGACGACAACTTGGCGTTTCTCGAAGAACACGGCTCGATCGTGGTCAAGCCCGTGGACGGTGAACAGGGCCAGGGAGTGGCGGTGGACCTGCGCGAATTCGACGAGGTGAGCCAGGCCGTGTCGCATGCCCGCCAGTTCGACAGCCGGGTGTTGCTGGAGAGCTGTCACCCAGGGCTCGACCTGCGCATCGTGGTGATCGGCTTCGAGGTGGTCGCCGCCGCTATCCGTCACCCCGCCGAGATTGTCGGCGATGGCCGTCACGACATCCAGACGCTGATCGAGGCGCAAAGCCGTCGTCGCCAGGCTGCCACGGGCGGCGAAAGCCGCATTCCCATGGATGACGAGACCGAGCGCACCGTCCGCTGCGCCGGCCTGGGCCTGGGCGACGTGCTGCCAGCCGGCCAACGCCTGGCCGTGCGCCGTACGGCCAACCTGCACACCGGCGGGACGCTGGAGGATGTGACCGACCGGCTGCACCCGGTGCTCGCCGAAGCGGCCGTGCGTGCCGCCCGAGCGCTGGAAATTCCGGTGGTGGGGCTGGACTTCATGGTCGACGATCCGCAGCAGCCGCAGTACGTCATCATCGAGGCGAACGAGCGCGCGGGGTTGGCCAACCATGAGCCACGGCCGACCGCCGAACGTTTCGTCGACCTGCTGTTTCCCCATAGCCGGCCCCTGGCTTGAGCGGTGGCTGCATCGGCCAGTCGTGGGCTTGCCGACGATTGACCGATGCAGCGATCCACACCTCAAGGAGTCTGTATGTCCGAAAAACTCCCCGAACCTGATCTGGACTATCTCAAGCGGGTCTTGCTGGAGATGCTCGCCATTCCCAGCCCGACCGGCTTCACCGACACCATCGTACGCTACGTGGCCGAACGGCTGGACGAGCTGGGCATTCCTTTCGAATTGACCCGTCGCGGGACGATCCGCGCCACGCTCAAGGGCCGGCAGACCTCACCCGACCGCGCCGTGTCGGCCCATCTGGACACCATCGGTGCCAGCGTGAGGCAGATTCAGGATAACGGTCGCCTGGCCTTGTCGGCGGTAGGCCACTGGTCCAGTCGCTTCGCCGAAGGCAGCCGGGTCAGCGTGTTCACCGACACCGGCGTGTTTCGTGGCAGCGTGCTACCGCTGATGGCCAGTGGTCACGCGTTCAACACCGCCATCGACCAGATGCCGATCAGTTGGGAACACATCGAGGTGCGCCTGGACGCCTATTGCGCCACACGGGCCGACTGCGAGGCGCTGGGTGTCGGCATCGGCGACTTCGTGGCCTTCGACCCACTCCCCGAGTTCACCGACAGCGGGCACATCAGCGCCCGTCACCTGGACGACAAGGCTGGGGTCGCCGCACTGCTCGCGGCGCTCAAGGCGGTGGTGGAGAGCGGTCGGCAGCCGCTGATCGACTGCCATCCGTTGTTCACCATCACCGAGGAGACCGGCTCGGGCGCTGCGGGCGCCCTGCCCTGGGATGTCAGCGAGTTCGTCGGGATCGACATCGCGCCGGTGGCGCCGGGCCAGGCGTCCAGCGAGCATGCGGTGAGCGTGGCCATGCAGGATTCTTCCGGCCCGTACGACTACCACTTGTCTCGGCACTTGCTCAAACTGGCCGGCGACCATGAACTGCCCGTGCGCCGCGACCTGTTCCGCTATTACTTCAGCGACGCCCACTCGGCGGTCACCGCCGGACACGACATCCGCACGGCACTGGTCGCCTTCGGCTGCGATGCCACCCATGGCTACGAGCGCACGCACATCGACAGCCTGGTGGCCCTGAGTCGGCTACTGTCGGCCTATCTGCTGAGCCCGCCGGTCTTCGCCAGCGACTCGCAGCCGGCCAACCCGTCGCTGGAGCGCTTCAGCCATCAGCTCGAACACGATGCGCAGATGGAAAGCGATACCCGAGTGCCTGCCGTCGACAGCCTGGTTGGCAACAAGCCCTGATCCGTCACGACCGGGAGCCGCCCCTGCGGGGGCGGCCTTCTACCGCCGACTGACCTTTCGATCCCTGCGCCTGGCGAATTTGCAGTAGCATGCCGCCAACCCCTTCTCAATCGACGGCCTTATGCTCATTCCCTACGACCAACTCGAAGCCGAGACCCTGACCCGCCTGATCGAGGACTTCGTGACCCGCGAAGGCACCGACAACGGCGACGACACGCCCCTGGAAACCCGCGTGCTGCGCGTGCGCCAGGCGTTGGCCAAGGGTCAGGCCTTCATCCTGTTCGATCTCGAAAGCCAGCAATGCCAGTTGCTGGCGCGGCACCAGGTGCCG
This sequence comes from Pseudomonas sp. S30, assembly GCF_016518545.1. Classification (GTDB taxonomy): domain Bacteria; phylum Pseudomonadota; class Gammaproteobacteria; order Pseudomonadales; family Pseudomonadaceae; genus Aquipseudomonas. The sequence goes on along the minus strand of NZ_JACVTO010000006.1, from coordinate 149,750 downwards.
GTGGAGCTGCTCGATCAGGCCGAGTGACTGCGCGGCGGCAGCGGCTCGCTCTCTTGCTCCTTGATGCGCTTGTGGATCTCCGCCCGGTGAACCGTCACCTGACGCGGAGCACTGATGCCAAAGCGCACCACCCCACCCTCGACGGCCATCACCTTGATTCGGATATCATCGCCGATGGTGATGACCTCACCGATCTCTCGTCCCATAACCAGCATGCTCGGATCCTCCAGAACGACGGAAAATCCGAGCCTGCTCTGGGCTTGGACGGTTATCAATCATGCGTCGGTAAAATAGACCCAGCCTACATATCTCGGTAAAAACGCCTACAGACACGTCCTCGATAGGAGCTATTGGGCAGGGCGTGCCTTGGCCCGCATCTTCACGGCCATGCCCGCCATTTCATCGTAAAGCCTCTGCGGGGTCTCGCATTTCACGCGCCAGGCATCGCGCCCGGCCTCGTGCGGCAAGATGAGGAATTCGCCCGCCATCACCTGGGCATGGATGTAATCGGCGATCTGTGCGGCATTGATCGGTGAGCCTTCGAGCAACTTGCCGACCTGCGCCTTCATGGCCGGGTTCGGACCGCGGAACGAGTCCAGCAGGTTGGTCTGGAAGAACGACGGGCAGACCACGTGCACGCCGACCTCCAGTTGCCGCAATTCCACCAGCAGGCTCTCGGACAGCGCCAGCACGCCGGCCTTGGCCACGTTGTAGTTGCTCATGCCAGGCCCCTGCATCAGCGCCGCCATGGAGGCGATGTTGACGATGCGCCCCTTGCTGCGCTCGAGCAATGGCAGGAAGGCCTTACAGCCCTTGACGACGCCCATCAGATTCACGGCGATCTGCCAGTCCCAGTCTTCCAGCGACAGCTCGGCGAAAAAACCGCCCGAGGCCACGCCGGCGTTGTTGACGATCACATCGATACCGCCGAATTGCGCCTCGCAGGCCTGGGCCAGCGCGGTGAGCTGACTGTAGTCGCGCACGTCGCAACGCTGCACGAAGCCTTCGCCACCGGCTTGACGCACCTGTTCGAGGGTCTCGCGCAACCCGCTCTCGTTGATGTCGGCCAGCGCCACGCGCCATCCCTCTCTCGCCCAACGCAGGGCGATCTCGCGGCCCAGACCGGAACCGGCGCCGGTGATCATGATGCGGTCTTGCATGGTGGCAGGCCTTGTGCTGATTGAAGTGCACTGGAGTCTAATCAAGGGCCGCGTGCGGGGCAGGATCCATCAGGGCAGTGAATGCAGGGGCATGACCGGGCAGTCGGTCGCGTTGGCAGCGCCTCGCGCAGCCGATGGAATCTTTCGCAAGCGGCACCAGTCCGACGTTACAAGAGGCCAGCGGTTCATGGCCCTTTACCCCCAAACCACGCAAGGACTTCGCCATGACCACCATCCTCATCATCATCCTGATCCTGCTGCTGATCGGCGGCCTGCCGGTCTTCCCGCACTCGCGCAGCTGGGGCTACGGCCCGTCCGGTATCGTCGGTGTCGTGCTGGTGGTGCTGCTGATCCTGTTGCTGCTCGGCAGGATCTGACGCGTCCCTGCGCCTGCCCATGAAAAACGCCCCGCATCCCGGGGCGTTTTTCATGGTAAGTCCTGCACGAAGCGTGTCAGTGAGACACCGCGCCGGACGCCCCAAGACCGGTCTGCGAACGAACGAATTGCGGGTAGAACAGCGCGCGCTCCTCATCGGCCGCCTTGGACTTGTCGGTGATCGAGAAGAACCAGATGCCGACGAAGGCGATGATCATCGAGAACAGCGCCGGATACTCGTACGGGTAGATGGCTTTCTCATGACCCAGGATCTGCACCCAGATGGTCGGGCCGAGGATCATCAGGCCCACGGCGCTGATCAGCCCCAGCCAGCCACCGATCATCGCCCCACGGGTGGTCAGCTTCTTCCAGTACATCGAGAGCAGCAGTACGGGGAAATTGCAGCTCGCGGCGATGGAGAACGCCAGGCCTACCATGAAGGCGATGTTCTGCTTCTCGAACAGGATGCCCAGCCCGATGGCCAGCACGCCCAGGGCGACCGTGGTGATCTTCGACACGCGGATCTCGTCGCGGTCGTTGGCCTTGCCCTTGCGCCAGACGCTGGCGTAGAGGTCGTGGGACACCGCAGAAGCACCGGCCAGGGTGAGACCTGCGACCACCGCCAGGATGGTGGCGAACGCCACTGCCGAGATGAAGCCCAGGAACACGCTGCCGCCCACGGCGTTGGCCAGATGCACCGCAGCCATGTTGTTGCCGCCCAGCAGTGCGCCAGCCGCATCCTTGAAGTCTGGATTGGTGCTGACCAGCAGGATGGCGCCGAAGCCGATGATGAACGTGAGGATGTAGAAATAGCCGATGAAACCGGTGGCGTAGAGCACGCTCTTGCGCGCTTCCTTGGCGTCACTGACGGTGAAGAAGCGCATCAGGATGTGCGGCAGGCCGGCGGTGCCGAACATCAGCGCCAGGCCCAGGGAGAAGGCCGAGATGGGGTCCTTGACCAGGCCGCCCGGGCTCATGATCGCCTCGCCCTTGGCGTGAACCTTGATGGCTTCGGAGAACAGCGTGTTGAAATCGAAGCCGACGTGCTTCATCACCATCAGCGCCATGAAGCTGGCGCCGGAGAGCAGCAGCACCGCCTTGATGATCTGTACCCAGGTGGTCGCCAGCATGCCGCCAAACAGCACGTACAGGCACATCAGGATACCCACCAGAACGACGGCCACGTGGTAGTCCAGGCCGAACAGCAGCTCGATCAGCTTGCCCGCGCCGACCATCTGCGCGATCAGGTAGAACGCCACCACCACCAGCGAGCCGGAGGCGGACAAGGTGCGGATTTCCTTCTGACCCAAGCGATAGGAGGCCACGTCGGCGAAGGTGTACTTGCCCAGGTTGCGCAAGCGCTCGGCGATCAGGAACAGGATGATCGGCCAGCCGACCAGAAAGCCGATCGAGTAGATCAGGCCATCGTAGCCGGAAGTGAACACCAGGGCTGAAATCCCCAGGAACGAGGCCGCCGACATGTAGTCGCCAGCAATCGCCAGGCCGTTCTGAAAGCCGGTGATACGCCCACCGGCCGCGTAGTAGTCCGAAGCCGACTTGTTGCGCTTGGAGGCCCAGTAGGTGATGCCGAGGGTGAAGCAGACGAAGGCCAGGAACATGACGATGGCCGAGACGTTCAAGGGCTGCTTCTGCACCTCGCCGGTGATCGCATCGGCCGCCCACAGGGCGGGGGCGAAGACACCGCAGGCCAGGGCGCCCAGGGCTTTGGCAGGACGGATCATGGCTGCACCTCCTTGAGGATCGCCTTGTTCAGCTCGTCGAACTCGCCGTTGGCGCGGCGCACGTAGATCGCCGTGAGCACGAAGGCGCTGAGGATCAGGCCGACACCGATGGGAATGCCCCAGGTGATCGACGAGCCGGGGCTCAGCTTGGCGCCGAGGATATGCGGGCCATAGGCGATGAGGAGGATGAAGGCGCAGTACAGGCCAAGCATGATCGCCGAGAGGATCCAGGCGAAGCGCTCGCGCTTGCTGACCAGTTCCTTGAAACGCGGACTGTCTTGTATCGATCGGTAGATGCTGTCGTTCATTGTTTTTGTCCTAGCAGCACAGTAAGGGGAGTACCCGTGTTAACTGTATGCTGCCGGTGGACGTCAACCAGACGACCTTAGTCTTAGATGCAACGGTGTTTTACCGTTCACGCAACAAACGTCATGATTACGTGCCGACCCACTCGCCCCTGCAAGGCCATTGCAGGCGCGAGCGGGTCGGTACGCATTCAGAGGGGTGCGTCGAACTTACTTACCCGTCCACTCTTTCACGCGCTCTGGATGTTTCGCCACCCAGTCCCTGGCCGCCGCTTCGGGCTTGGCACCCTCCTGGATCGCCAGCATGACTTCGCCGATCTCGTCCTTGGACTGCCACTGGAACTTCTTGAGGAACTCCGCCACTTCCGGGGCCTTGCTCGCCAGTTCCTTGCTACCGATGCTATTGACCGTTTCAGAAGCCCCGAATACGCCTTTGGGGTCTTCGAGAAACTTCAGTTTCCATTTGGCGAACATCCAGTGCGGTACCCAGCCGGTCACCACGATCGGCTGCTTCTTGGCTTCGGCGCGGCCCAGCTCGGAGGTCATCGCGGCGCCGGAACTTGCGGTGAGCTTGTAACCGGTCAGATCGTAATCCTTGATCGCCTGTTCGGTCTTGAGCATGACGCCGGAACCTGCATCGATGCCGACGATCTTCTGCTTGAAGTCCTTGCTACCCTTGAGATCGGCGATGCTGCTGACCGTCACGTACTCCGGCACGATCAGACCGATCTTGGCGTCCTTGAAATTGGGACCGTAGTCGACCACGTTGTCCTTGTTCTTGGCCCAGTACTCGCCATGGGTCACCGGCAGCCAGGCCGACAGCATGGCGTCGAGCTTGCCGGTCGCCACACCCTGCCACATGATTCCGGTGGCCACGGCCTGCAACTTCACGTCGTATCCGAGTTTCTGCTTGATCACTTCAGCCGCCACGTTGCTGGTCGCCACGCTGTCCGACCAACCATCCACGTAGCCGATGCTCACTTCCTTGGCCATGGCCTGTGTCGCCCCCATGGCCAGGACCAGGGCGCCGGCAGCGCCCAGGAAACGTCGCATTCTTTTAGTAGTAGTCGCCATCAAAGCGTCCCCTCGTCAGGTCTTGGAGAATGCATCATCGACCTGCCGGCCAGCGCGACCTGCTCCGCCAGCGACCCCCACGAAACGATCAGCGACAGCACTTGGCCATTAACGGCATGGCGGCCAGGCGCCCTGCGCGATCCTTGCATGCCAAAAGCCGCTGCGCCGGGCTACTATCAGCGGCTCGCCTCCGATGACCCGCCCAGACGATGGACCGCTCGATGCCCAGCACACGCCGCACCACCCTCGTTTACTCGATCGCCTGCCTGGTCGCCCTGCTCGGTCTGGGTGCACTCTGGTACGGGCTGGGCAGGCCGGTGCCGCTTGCCGATGCGGCAAGCCCGACGCACAAATTGCAGTGCGCTTCCTACACCCCCTTCGACAAGGACCAGTCACCCTACGACCAGCCGTTTCGCCTGCGTCCGGCGCGCATGGACGCCGACCTGGCACTGCTGGCGCAACGTTTCCAGTGCATTCGCACCTATTCCATGAGCGGGCTGGAGGCGATCCCGGCGCTGGCGCGCAAGCATGGATTGAAGGTGATGCTCGGCGCCTGGGTCAACGCCAATCCGGCCGATACCGACCGCGAGCTGGCCTTGCTGATCGAGGCGGCCAACGCCAACCCGGACGTGGTCAGCGCGGTCATCGTCGGCAACGAGGCGCTGCTGCGCAAGGAAGTCACCGGTTCGCGTCTGGCCGAGCTGATCGCCCGCGTGAAGGCTCAGGTGAAGGTGCCGGTCACTTACGCCGATGTCTGGGAGTTCTGGCTGCAACATCCGCAGGTGGCACCGGCCGTGGACTTTCTCACCATTCACTTGCTGCCGTATTGGGAGGACGACCCGCGCGGCATCGACGCGGCCCTTGCGCACGTGGCCGATGTGCGCAGGACGTTCGGCGAGCGCTTTGCGCCCAAAGACATTCTGATCGGCGAAACCGGCTGGCCGAGCGACGGACGCCAGCGGGAAACGGCCAAGCCGAGCCGAGTCAACGAGGCGCGCTTCATCCGAGGCTTCGTCGCGCTCGCCGAGACCTACGGCTGGCACTACAACCTGATCGAGGCCTTCGACCAGCCCTGGAAGCGTGCCAACGAGGGTGCAGTGGGCGGCTACTGGGGGCTTTACGACGCCGACCGGCAAGACAAGAGCGTGCTCGAAGGACCGGTCAGCAATCTGCCCGACTGGCCGCGGTGGTGGATGGCCAGCGCCGGATTGGGGGCGCTGATCCTGCTGCTGACAGGCCCTGCGGCGAACCGGCGCGCGGCTCTGGGGATGCCGTTGCTGGTGGCGCTCGGCAGCGCCAGCCTGGGCCTGTGGGGCGAGCTGACATGGACCACGGCGCGCTTTGCCGCGGAGTGGGCCTGGGCCTTACTGCTGGCCCTGCTCAATGGCATCATCGTGCTGCATGGCGCACTGGCGCTGGCCCGCCGCGATGGCTGGCGCCAGCGTCTGTTCGCCTGGCTTCAGGCGCGCGCGGGCACCTGGCTGCTGGCTGCAGGCTTCGTCGCGGCGGTGAGCATGCTGGCGATGGTGTTCGACCCCCGCTACCGCAGTTTCCCCAGCGCGGCCCTGCTGATGCCGGCGCTGGTCTACCTGCTGCGCCCGGTGCCCGTGCGTCGAGCCGAAGCGACGCTGCTGGCCAGCATCGTCGGGCTGGGTATTGCGCCACAACTGTACCAGGAGGGCCTGTACAACCCGCAGGCGTGGATCTGGGCCGCCGTCAGCGGGCTGATGGTCGCCGCGCTGTGGCGCAGCCTGCGCAGGGTCTGAGCGACGCGCCCTTCAGCCGGGCAAGTGCGCTGCACCGTGGGACCTGACCAGGCGCAACCCCGCCAGCACCACCGCGAACACCGCCAGGCTGGCGGTGTAGAGCACCAGCGCCGGTAGCCCGGCCAGCAGTGCCAGCACCGCCAGCCACTTGCCGACGCGGCCTGATACGAATTGACTGATCACGGCCAGCGTCAATGCCGACCAACCGATCCACTGGAAATGGATCCACAGACCCAGAGTGGCGCGCACCTGACACTGCCAATGCTCGGTCGGCACCGCACACAGGCCCACCCACTGACCGTCCTCCATCAGGCCATAACGCACGCTATAACTGGCGGCAAGCCCCATCGCCACCAGCAGCAACAGGGCGATCACGGGCAACGAACGGTTCATCCAAGGCTCCAGAACAAATGTCATCGGCGTTCAGGATAATCCTCCCCGGTGGCCGCGCAAGTGCCCTTGACAGGACGCTGGCAGGATCGCGATAACGACCATTGCCGCGCCAGCCAACTTCGCGGCAACATCTGCCACGACAAACGACTGCGCGACAGGCAACTTTGCCATCATCGCAGTGGTCCTAGCTCCACACTGCCTTTGCCGTCTCCTGGGGGACTCTCCATGCTTCGACCGTTGCGCTTCGTCGCCCTGCTGTGCGGCCTGCTTCTGGCTTCGGCCGCCTCCGCCCGGGACGTTGATCCAGCCACCTATGGCTACCCATTGACCAACCCGTTCGAAGCGACCATCGCCACCACGCCGCCCGACCAGCGGCCCACGCTGCCCAGCGATGACGACATCGACCAGTCCGACTACAGCCTCAGGCTGCGTCCGGAGCGCGAGTTCACCCTGCCGGACAACTTCTGGTCGGTGAAGAAACTGCGCTACCGCCTGGCACGCCAGGATCACAAGGCACCCCTGGTGTTCATCATCGCCGGCACCGGCGCGCCCTACAGCAGCACCATCAACGAATACCTGAAGAAACTGTTCTACCAGGCCGGCTACCACGTGGTGCAGTTGTCCTCGCCCACCAGCTGGGACTTCATGAGCGCCGCCTCGCGCTTCGCCACCCCCGGCATCAGCCGCGAAGACGCCGAGGACCTGTACCGGGTCATGCAATCGGTCCGTGCTCAACATCCGCGCCTGCCGGTCAGCGACTTCTACCTCACCGGCTACAGCCTGGGCGCGCTCGACGCAGCCTTCGTCAGCCACCTGGACGAGACCCGTCGCAGCTTCAACTTCAAGCGCGTACTGCTGCTCAACCCGCCGGTGAACCTGTACACCTCGATCAACAACCTGGACAAGATGGTGCAGACCCAGGTCAAGGGCATCGACCACAGCACCACCTTCTATGAGTTGATGCTGGAGAAGCTCACCCGCTACTTCCAGGACAAGGGCTTCGTCGACCTCAACGACGCGCTGCTGTACGACTTCCAGCAGTCGCGCGAGCACCTCTCCAACGAGCAGATGGCCATGCTGATCGGCACCTCGTTCCGGTTCTCGGCCGCCGACATCGCCTTCACCTCCGACCTGATCAACCGCCGCGGGCTGATCATTCCGCCCAAGTACCCGATCACCGAAAGCACCAGCCTCACGCCCTTCTTCAAGCGCGCCTTGCAGTGCGACTTCGACTGCTACTTGACCGAGCAGGTGATCCCCATGTGGCGGGCGCGCACCGATGGCAACAACCTGCTGCAACTGATCGATCAGGTCAGCCTGTACTCGCTCGCCGACTACCTGCGCAACAGCCCGAAGATCGCCGTGATGCACAACGCCGACGACGTCATCCTCGGCCCGGGCGACATCGGTTTCCTGCGCAAGGTGTTCGGCGACAGGCTGACCCTTTACCCACACGGCGGCCATTGCGGCAACCTCAACTACCGTGTCAACGCCAATGACATGCTGGAGTTCTTCCGTGGCTGACAGACTCGTACTTGCCCTCGCCCTGCTCATCAGCACCAGCGCCCTGGCGGCGGAAACCGCGCCGCGGACCAGTGTCGTCGAGGCCGACGGTTTTCTCGACCCGATGCGCGAGCTCAAATTCAACCCCGGCCTAGACCAACGCGAGTTCGAGCGCTCGACCCTGGCCGCGCTGAACGTCTACGACCCGCTCGAGTCGCTGAACCGGCGCATCTACCATTTCAACTATCGCTTCGACCAATGGGTGTTCATCCCGGCGGTGGACGGCTACCGCTACGTCACGCCACAGTTCGTGCGCACCGGCGTGAGCAACTTCTTCAACAACCTCGGCGACGTACCCAACCTGTTCAACAGCCTGCTGCAGCTCAAGGGCAAGCGTTCGGCGGAAATTACGGCACGGCTGATGTTCAACACCCTGATCGGCGTCGGCGGGCTGTGGGATCCGGCCACCAAGATGGGGCTGCCGCGCCAGAGCGAAGACTTCGGCCAGACCCTGGGCTATTACGGCGTGCCGGAAGGTCCGTACCTGATGCTGCCGATCTTCGGCCCGTCCAACCTGCGCGACACCACCGGCCTGGTGGTGGACTACGTGGGCGAGCGGGAGGCCAACTTCCTGGACGTCGCGCAAACCAGTAGCGACCACCCTGAGATCACCCTGCTGAAAGCCATCGACCGCCGCTACACCACCAACTTCCGCTACGGCCAGACCAACTCGCCGTTCGAGTACGAGAAGATCCGCTACGTGTATACCCAGGCGCGCAAGCTGCAGGTCGCCGAGTAGGCAAGCTGGCCACGCTCGCTCGAGACGATGAGGCCGATAATCGGGTCGAATGAGCGTGGCGCCACGACCTGGTCGATGTGACCAGGCTCAAGGCCATTGGCGGCGGCCTCGCGCCGGGCGCCCCGCTCCTGTCACAGCACCGATATCGACCGAAATGGGCTGGACGCCCACTGATCACGCGGCGCTCAGCGCTTCTTCTCATAAAGCCGTGGCGCCCCTTCAGGGCGGGACTTGAAGCGTCGATGCGCCCACAGGTACTGCTCAGGACACGCACGCAGCACGCCTTCGACCCACTGATTGATGCGCAGGCAGTCGGCCTCCTCGGTTTCGCCGGGGAAGTGCTCCAGCGCGGGGTGAACGACCAGTCGGTAGCCGCTGCCATCCGCCAGCCGCTCCTGGGTGAACGGAATCACCTGAGCCTTGCCCAGCCGGGCGAACTTGGTGGTCGCCGTGACGGTGGCCGCGGGAATGCCGAACAGCGGCACGAACAGGCTTTGCTTGGTGCCGTAGTCCTGATCCGGCGCATACCAGATCGCCCGCCCGCCGCGCAGCAGCTTGAGCATGCCGCGCACGTCGTCACGCTCCACGGCCAGCGAGTCGAGGTTGTGCCGCTCGCGACCCCGGCGCTGGATGAAATCGAAGACCGGGTTGCCGTGCTCGCGGTACATGCCGTCGATGGTGTGCGCCTGACCCAGCAACGCTGCGCCGATTTCCAGCGTGGTGAAATGCACCGCCATGAGAATGGCGCCCTGACCCTGCTGCTGCGCGGTCTGCAAATGCTCCAGGCCTTCGATGTGCGCGAGCCGGGCGAGTCGAGCCTTCGGCCACCACCAGCTCATGGCCATTTCGAAGAAGGCGATCCCGGTCGAGGCGAAGTTCGCCTTCAACAGGCGTTGTCGCTCGTCGAAGGAACGTTCCGGAAAGCACAGTTCCAGGTTGCGCGCCGCGATGCGTCGGCGCTCCCCGGCCACCCGGTACATCAGCGCGCCCAGGGCGCTGCCCAGGCGCAGCAGGACCCGGTAGGGCAACTGCACCACCAGCCACAGCAGGCCCAGGCCCACCCAGAGGGCCCAGAATCTTGGATGGAGGAAAGAGGGACGAAAACGCGGGCGATCCATTGAAGCTTCCGACAGAACGAGGGCCCGGCATTCTACAACCTTTGGCCACAGGTTGCGGGCAATCGGTCTTATCGCTATAAGTCAGGGCACTTTTTCGCCTACAAGTCGTCTATGCAGACCATGAGCCCCCATCAGACCCCCGATTCCGCCAACGTGTTCCAGCTCAAGGGCAGCATGCTCGCGATCACGGTGCTCGAACTGGCGCACAACGACCTCCAGGCCCTCGACCGCCAACTGGCGGCGAAGGTCGCGCAGGCCCCGAATTTCTTCAGCAACACTCCGCTGGTGCTGGCGCTGGACAAGCTGCCGCCCGGCGAAGGCGCGATCGACCTGCCTGGATTGATGCGCATCTGCCGTCACCACGGCCTGCGCACCCTGGCCATTCGCGCCAGCCGCATCGAGGACATCGCTGCCGCCATTGCCATCGACCTGCCCGTGCTGCCGCCCTCCGGCGCTCGCGAGCGGCCGCTGGAGCCCGAGCCTGAGGTGAAGAAGGCCGAGCCGCCCGCGCCCCCGCCGCCACCGGCCGAACCCGAGGTACGTCCCACCCGGATCATCACCAGCCCCGTGCGCGGCGGTCAGCAGGTCTACGCCCAGGGCGGCGACCTGGTGGTGACCGCGTCGGTCAGCCCAGGTGCGGAACTTCTCGCCGATGGCAACATCCATGTGTACGGCGCAATGCGTGGCCGCGCGTTGGCCGGTATCAAGGGCAACACCCGGGCGAGGATCTTCTGTCAGCAGATGACCGCCGAAATGGTCTCCATCGCCGGCCAGTACAAGGTGTGCGAAGACCTGCGCCGCGACCCGCTGTGGGGCTCGGGCGTGCAGGTCAGCCTGGTCGGCGACGTGTTGAACATCACCCGCCTTTAACGGATACTGCCGACATTTTAAGTGCAACATTTCCTACGTTGCCTTCTTTGCATTTGCTGGGACCTCAGGTCCCATTTATTTAGGGGTGAAACACCTTGGCCAAGATTCTCGTGGTTACTTCCGGCAAAGGGGGTGTGGGCAAGACCACCACCAGCGCCGCCATCGGTACCGGTCTCGCACTGCGTGGGCACAAGACGGTGATCGTCGACTTCGACGTCGGCCTGCGTAACCTGGACCTGATCATGGGCTGCGAACGCCGCGTGGTGTACGACTTCGTCAACGTGGTCAATGGCGAGGCCAACCTGCAGCAGGCGTTGATCAAGGACAAGCGGATCGAGAACCTGTACGTGCTGGCCGCCAGCCAGACCCGCGACAAGGATGCGCTGACCCAGGAAGGCGTGGAACGGGTGCTGATGGAGCTCAAGGAGCAGTTCGACTTCGTGGTTTGCGACTCTCCCGCCGGTATCGAGAAAGGCGCGCACCTGGCGATGTACTTCGCCGATGAAGCGATCGTGGTGACCAACCCGGAAGTGTCGTCGGTACGCGACTCGGACCGCATGATCGGCCTGCTGTCGAGCAAGTCCCGCCGCGCCGAACTGGGCGAGGACCCGATCAAGGAACACCTGCTGATCACCCGTTACCATCCCCAGCGCGTCGAGAAAGGCGAGATGCTCGGCGTCGAGGACGTCAAGGAGATCCTTTCGGTCGAGCTGCTGGGCGTGATCCCCGAGTCTCAGGCCGTACTCAAGGCCTCCAACCAGGGCGTGCCGGTCATTCTCGACGAGGAAAGCGATGCCGGCCAGGCCTACAGCGACACGGTCGAGCGCCTGCTGGGCAAGCCCAAGCCGCTGCGCTTCATCGAAGTGCCAAAGCAAGGATTCTTCGCGCGCTTGTTTGGAGGCAAATAAAACATGAACCTTCTTGACTTCTTTCGTGGCAGACAAAAACAGACGACAGCGTCGGTAGCGAAAGAGCGTCTACAGATCATCGTGGCGCACGAGCGTGGCCAGCGCAGCACCCCTGACTACCTGCCGGCCTTGCAGCAGGAGCTGGTCGAAGTCATCCGCAAATATGTGAACATCGGCAACGATGACGTGCATATCGAACTGGAAAGCCAGGGCAGCTGCTCGATCCTCGAACTGAACATCACCCTGCCGGATCGTTGATTCGGCGTTGAACACCGGGGCTGCTGTGCAGCCCTTTCGTGAAGCGAGGCCTGGGCCTGGCGCTGCGAAAGGGTTGTGCAGCAGCCCCGGTGTTTCATGCAGAGACCCCGTAATGCCGCTGTCGAACATCCAGATCCTCCATCAGGACGCTGCTGTCCTGGTGATCAACAAACCGACGCTGCTGCTGTCGGTGCCAGGACGTGCCGAAGACAACAAGGACTGCCTGATCACCCGCTTGCAGGAAAATGGCTACCCGGAGGCGTTGATCGTCCACCGCCTGGATTGGGAAACGTCTGGCATCATCCTGCTGGCCCGCGATGCCGACAGCCACCGCGAGCTGTCCCGCCAGTTCCACGACCGGGAAACCGAAAAGGCCTACACAGCCCTGTGCTGGGGCCAGCCGGCACTGGACAGCGGCAGCATCGACCTGCCCCTGCGCTACGACCCACCGACCAAGCCGCGCCACGTGGTCGATCACCAGCAAGGCAAGCACGCCCTCACCTTCTGGCGGGTCCTGGCACGTCATACCGATCATTGCCGGGTGGAACTCACGCCGATCACCGGGCGCTCGCACCAGTTGCGCGTGCACATGCTGTCCATCGGCCATCCCTTGCTGGGCGATCGTCTCTATGCCAACCCGGAGGCCTTGGCCGCCCATGATCGACTGTGCCTGCATGCCTCGATGCTCAGTTTCACCCACCCGGTCAGCGGGCAGCGCCTGAAGTTCGAGTGCCCTGCCCCCTTCTGAACGTGCAGGCAATCGCCAAGAACCGCGCCAGAGCGCTTGCCCAGGCGCGGTCTTTGCCTGAAGCTTGCAGCTTGCCGCTTGAAGCTCGAACCTGGAGTGAGTTATGCGCGAAGCACTGAACACCGGCCTGATCGAATTCCTCAAGGCCTCCCCGACGCCCTTCCACGCCACCGCTAGCCTGGCCAAGCGCCTGGAGGCAGCGGGCTACCAGCGCCTGGACGAGCGCGACAGCTGGGCGACGGTTCCCGGCGGACGCTACTTTGTCACCCGCAACGACTCCTCGATCATCGCCATCCGCCTGGGCAGACACTCGCCACTGATCGGCGGCATGCGCCTGGTCGGTGCCCATACCGACAGCCCGTGCCTGCGGGTCAAGCCGCAGCCCGAGCTGCAGCGCCACGGCTTCATGCAACTGGGCGTGGAGGTGTACGGCGGTGCCCTGCTCGCCCCCTGGTTCGACCGCGACCTGTCGCTGGCCGGCCGGGTCACCTTCCGCCGCGATGGCAAGGTGGAGAGTCAGCTGGTGGACTTCAAGCTGCCGATCGCCATCATTCCCAACCTGGCCATCCACCTCAACCGCGGCGCCAACGACGGCTGGGCGATCAACCCGCAGAACGAACTGCCGCCGATTCTGGCCCAGGTGGCCGGCGATGAGCGCGTCGACTTCCGCGCCCTGCTCACCGAGCAACTGGCACGCGAGCATGGCCTGATCGCCGACGTGGTGCTCGACTACGAGCTGAGTTTCTACGATACCCAGGACGCGGCGGTGATCGGCCTGCACGGTGACTTCATCGCCGGCGCGCGCCTGGACAACCTGCTGTCGTGCTATGCCGGCCTGCAGGCGCTGATCGAGGCCGACAGCGACGAGACCTGCGTGCTGGTATGCACCGACCACGAGGAAATCGGCTCCTGTTCGGCCTGCGGCGCCGACGGCCCGATGCTGGAGCAGACCCTGCAGCGGCTGCTGCCCGACGGCGACGAGTACGTGCGCAGCATCCAGCGCTCGCTGCTGGTCTCGGCCGACAACGCCCATGGGGTGCACCCCAATTACGCCGACAAGCACGATGGCAACCACGGCCCCAAGCTCAATGCCGGTCCGGTGATCAAGGTCAACAGCAACCAGCGCTATGCCACCAACAGCGAGACTGCCGGGTTCTTCCGCCACCTGTGCATGGCCGAGGAAGTGCCGGTGCAGAGTTTCGTGGTGCGCAGCGACATGGGCTGTGGCTCGACCATCGGTCCGATCACCGCCAGCCACCTGGGCGTGCGCACCGTGGACATCGGCCTGCCCACGTTCGCCATGCACTCGATCCGCGAGCTGTGCGGCAGCGAAGACCTGGCGCACCTGGTGAAGGTGCTGACGGCGTTCTATCGCAGCCGCGAACTGCCCTGACCACGCGATCCACGCCTTCGGCCAGCTGCCGCGCCCGCCAGGGAGCGGCGGTTCGCCAGAGCGATTGGCCCGCGATGAATCCTGGGCCATTTCCACGACAACAGAAGGATCCTGTTCATGTCGCCATTCTTCTCCCTGTTCCTGCCCGTGCTGCTGTTCCTGTTCCTGCTCACCGTCGGTTTCACCCTGCGCGCACGCAACGTCGGCGTGGTGATGATGTGGATCGGTACGTTGGGCATCTTCGCCATCACGTGCTGGACGATCCTGGAGAAACTTCCCGCATAACTCATTACACTCGGTCGATCGATTGACCTGAGGTAGATTTCCCGGTGCCAGCCTTCCTGCGTTGCCTTGCCCTGCTGCTGTTGATCTTCGTCGCTCCAGTCCACGCGGCGGGCCTGCCCGGTCTGCTGGGCAGCAGCGCGCCGGCGCAGCCCCAGGCCAGCGAACCCTTGAGCAAATCGCTCGACGAGGTGATCAAGAACCTTGAGAACGACCAGCAGCGGGCCAAGCTGCTGGCCGACCTGAAGAAGCTGCGCGATGCCAGCAAGCAGTCCCAGCCCAGTGTCGAGCAAGGTGTGCTTGGCCTGATCGGCGGCGCCTTGCACGACTTCGAACAGCAGTTCAGCGGCGACGCCAGCCCGTTCGTGCGCTGGTCCCAGGAGCTGGAGCAGGCCAAGGCCGAGCTGGCCGCGCTGGTGGTGCCGGTGCACCAGTGGCCGGCGATCCTGTTCGGCTTCGCCGCGGTGATCCTGGTGTGGAGCCTGCTGGCCTATGCCTTCAACTGGATCGGCCACCGGGTGCGGATTCGTTTCGGCCTCACCGAAGAGCTACCCCAGCATCCGCGCACCTGGGACCTGGTGCGCTTCGCCCTGCGCAAGCTCGGGCCCTGGCTGGTGGCGCTGATCTTCACCGTGTACCTGAGCTTCGCCCTGCCGCCGTCGCTGGGCAAGTCCCTGGCCATGGTACTGGCCTATGCGCTGGTCATCGGCACCTGCTTCTCGGCGATCTGCGTGATCGCCTTCTCACTGCTCGACGGCCCGCACCGCCACCGTGCCTTGCACATCCTGCGACATCGGGCATTCAACCCGCTGTGGCTGATCGGCAGCTTCGCCGCGTTCGGCGAGGCGATGAGCGACCCACGCCTGACCAGTGCCCTGGGCATCCACCTGGCCCATGCCATCGCCACGGTCACCAACGTGCTGGCAGCCCTGTGCACGGGCCTGTTCATCCTGCGTTTCCGCCGCCCGATCGCCCATCTGATTCGCAACCAGCCGCTGTCGCGACGCCTTACCCGCCGCACCCTGAGCGACACCATCGAACTGCTCGGCAGCTTCTGGTACGTGCCGGCGCTCATTCTGGTCGGCATCTCGCTGTTCGCCACCTTCGTGTCCGCCGGGGACACCAGCACCGCCCTGCGCCAGTCGCTGATGTGCACCGTGCTGGTCGTGGTGTGCATGGTGCTCAACGGCCTGGTGCGGCGCCACGCCGCCAAGCCGGCGCACGCCAACAAGCGGCATGCGGTGTACGCCGAGCGCTTGCAGAACTTCGGCTATGCGCTGGTGCACTTGTTCATCTGGCTGCTGTTCATCGAGCTGGGCCTGCGCGTGTGGGGGCTGTCGATGATCAGCTTCGCCGAGGGCGAAGGCCATGACGTCAGCGTGCGCCTGATGGGCCTGGGCGGGACACTCATCGCCGCCTGGCTGGTGTGGATCCTCGCCGATACCGCGGTGCATCATGCCCTGATCCGCTCCCGTCGCGGGATGGCCAACGCCCGTGCGCAGACCATGATGCCGCTGATCCGCAACGTGCTGTTCGTGGCGATCTTCATCATCGCGGTGATCGTCGCCCTGGCCAACATGGGCATGAACGTCACGCCGCTGCTGGCCGGTGCCGGTGTCATCGGCCTGGCGATCGGCTTCGGTGCGCAATCGCTGGTGGCGGACCTGATCACTGGTCTGTTCATCATCATCGAGGACAGCCTGGCCATCGACGACTATGTGGACCTGGGTGGCCACCTGGGTACGGTCGAGGGCCTGACCATCCGCACCGTGCGCCTGCGCGACATCGATGGCATCGTGCATACCATTCCCTTCAGCGAGATCAAGAGCATCAAGAACTACTCGCGGGAGTTCGGTTACGCCATCTTCCGCGTGGCGATCCCCCACAACATGAACATCGACCAGGCCATCACCCTGATCCGTGAAGTGGGCCAGAAGCTGCGCAGCGACCCGCTGATGCGCCGCAACATCTGGTCGCCGCTGGAGCTGCAGGGCGTCGAGAGTTTCGAGTCCGGCTCGGCGATCCTGCGGGCGCGCTTCAAGACCGCGCCGATCAAGCAGTGGGAGGTGTCCCGGGCGTTCAACCTGGCACTCAAGCGCCAGCTCGACGAAGCAGGCCTGGATCTGGCGACGCCACGGTTGTCGGTGCAGGTGGTGACGGCCGGTGGCGGTGCGGTCACGCCGGCGCAGACCTCCGGCTGAACAGCCGGGCGGTGTGCCTCATCCCGCGCACGCACGGATGCGAATCGCATCGTGTCGCCAGTACTCCAGGTCGCAGTCGATCAGGTGCCCATGCTGATCGCTATTGACCCGGGTGATGTGCAGTCCCGGGCTGCCGGTCGAGACCCGCAGCGCATTGGCCGCCGCCTGGGGTAACGCGGTCGGGACGATCTCGAAACCCACCTGGCCGTAGCGAATGCCATAGTCGCGGGCATACGTTTCGGTCAGCGACTGGCCCAGGTCAAGCTCCAGGATGCCTGGGAAATAGCGGGGATTGAGGTAGTGTTCGGCGTACAGCACCCCTCGCCCATCGATCCGCCGCAACCGACAGATGCGCACCACGCTGGACAGCGCCGGCAGACGCAAGCGCGCGCAGATGACGGCCGAGGCCGGCTGCAACCGGGCAGACAGTAGCTCGGTGGCCGGCGCACGCCCCTGATCCAGGACCATGGCATGGAAATGACTGCGCTCGATC
This sequence comes from Pseudomonas sp. S30, assembly GCF_016518545.1. Classification (GTDB taxonomy): domain Bacteria; phylum Pseudomonadota; class Gammaproteobacteria; order Pseudomonadales; family Pseudomonadaceae; genus Aquipseudomonas. Next base: position 132,361 of record NZ_JACVTO010000006.1, on the reverse strand, counting down.
AGGTCGTAGGTCAGGCGCTCGGGGGCGACGAACCAGCCGCGGCGCTCTTCCCGGTAGATCAGGCCCTGGGCCTCCAGTTGCACCAGTGCTTCGCGCAAGGTGATGCGCGTGGTGGCGAAGACCTCGCTGAGCGTGCGTTCGGCCGGCAACTTGCCACCGGGCACCAGCAAACCGTGCTCGATCTGCTCCTGCAAGGCCTGGCAAATGGTCGTGACCGCGCGGGCCGGGGTCGACTGCATCGAAAGTTACCTGTGTGGACTAGTCCAGGCCCTGTCAGGGGGCGCTCGGACACTGCCGACCAGCCTAGGCAGCGCCCATGAACATCCCGTGACACTGCTGGCGCCCGGCGCCGGCCGACCCTCCCAACGCGTGCCAGGCAAGGGCCAACCAGTGGTCTACGCTTGGCTTTCAGGCATTGCTGACCCAGGAAGGGGCTCCCCCCTACATAAAATTGTCACGCGCAAGGCCTACCTTGGCGCAAGGTTTGCTGACCTAGACCACATCGCCTGGCAAGTCCCGAACCCGGCCTTCGGCCGCTCACTCACCACCCGGTTCTCACAACGACCTCAAGGCAACCCACCCAGGAGCTTCGGATGAAAAAGTTCTTCATGGCGTCATTGCTTGGCTCGGCCATCGCCCTGTGCACCACGGCCATGGCCGCCGATACCGACCTCAAGAGCCTGGAAGAGGCGGCGCGCAAGGAGGGCACGGTCAACAGCGTGGGCATGCCCGATGCCTGGGCCAACTGGAAAGGCACCTGGGACGACCTGGCCAGCAAATACGGCCTCAAGCACAGCGATACCGACATGAGTTCGGCCCAGGAAATCGCCAAGTTCGAGGCCGAGAAAGACAACGCCAGCGCCGATATCGGTGACGTGGGTGCAGCCTTCGGCCCCATCGCCGCGAGCAAGGGCGTGACCCAGCCCTACAAGCCCAGCACCTGGGACCAGGTGCCGGAATGGGCAAGGGACAAGGACGGCCACTGGGCCCTGGCCTATACCGGCACCATCGCCTTCATCATCAACAAGGACCTGGTCAAGGAAGACCAGCGACCGAAGACCTGGCACGACCTGGAAAAAGGCACGTACAAGGTGGCCATCGGCGACGTCGGCACTGCGGCCCAGGCGGCCAATGGCGTGCTGGCGGCTGCCATCGCCTACAAGGGCGACGAGTCCAATATCGAACCGGGCCTGCAGCTGTTCACCAAGCTGGCCCAGCAAGGGCGGCTGTCGCTGGCCAACCCGACCATCCAGACACTGGAGAGAGGCGAAGTCGAAGTCGGCGTGGTGTGGGACTTCAACGGCCTGAGCTATCGCGAGCAGATCGATCCCAAGCGCTTCGAGGTCCTGATCCCGCAGGACGGCTCGGTGATTTCCGGCTACACCACCGTGATCAACAAATACGCCAAGCACCCGAACGCCGCCAAGCTGACGCGCGAGTACATCTTCAGCGACGCCGGGCAGATCAACCTGGCGAAGGGTCATGCGCGACCGATTCGTGCCGACCATCTGAAGCTGCCCGATGAGGTGCAGGCCAAGTTGCTGCCCAATGAGCAGTACCGCGCGGCCAAGCCGATCGAAAACGCCGAAGCCTGGGAAAGAACGTCCAAGGCCCTGCCGCAGAAATGGCAGGAGCAGGTCATCATCGAAATGCAGTGAGGCGCGAAGTGCCGGGAACGGCAGGCCTATAGCCGCCGGTGCTATGCCAGCGCGCTCGGTTGCGCCGAGCTGCCGAGCGACACCGGCCTGGCGCAGCGCCGGGCATCGAGTGGATCCGCTCCCGCACGCCACAACCCACTCGCGCAGCGCCTCGGACCGGCTCCGGGCGCAGCTTTCACCTTCGCCTGCGGAGTCGCGAATGAACCACCATGTCATCCTGGTCCTGCTCGACGGCCTCAGTTACCAGGTCGCCGCACACGCCATGGGTCATCTGCAGGCCTACGTCGAGGCCGAACGGGCCGCGCTGTATCGCCTGCGATGCGAGCTGCCTTCGTTGTCCCGGCCTCTGTATGAATGCATCCTCACCGGTGTCGCCCCCATCGACAGCGGCATCGTGCACAATCAGGTCGCCCGCCTGTCGAATCAGCGCAGCGTGTTCCACTACGCCCGTGACGCCGGGCTGAGCAGCGCGGCGGCGGCGTACCACTGGGTCAGCGAACTGTACAACCGCTCGCCGTTCGATCCGCTGCGCGACCGCCATACCGAGGCGCCCGAGCTGCCCATCCAGCACGGGCTGTTCTACTACGCCGACCACTATCCCGACTCGCACCTGCTGGCCGACGCCGAGTTCCTGCGTCGCCGACATGCGCCCGATTTCCTGCTGGTGCATCCGATGAACATCGATGACGCCGGCCATCGTCATGGCCTGGACAGCAGCCAGTATCGCAACGCGGCGCGCAGCGCCGACGTGCTGCTGGCGGACTACCTGCCCCGCTGGCTCGCCGAGGGTCACCAGGTACTCGTCACTGCCGACCATGGCATGAACGACGATCGCTCGCACAATGGCCTGCTTCCAGAAGAGCGCGAGGTTCCATTGTTCGTTTTCGGCGAGGCCTTCAGCCTCGACCCTGGCGCCTCGCCCTTGCAGACCGAGCTGTGCGGCACCCTGTGCGAACTGCTCGGCGCCCCCCACGACAAACCGCTGTGCAGGGAGCTGCTCTCGTGAACACTGCTCATCGTGGTCGCTACCTGGCCCTGCTGTGCCTGCTGCCCTTCGCCGTGTTCTTCGTGATCTTCCAGATCGCGCCGCTGGTCTGGGTGGCCGCGGCCAGCCTGCAAGGCGAGAGTGGCTGGGGCCTGGACAACTTCAGCAAGATCTTCGCCTCGAAATTCTACCTGCAAGCCATCGAACGCAGCCTGCAGATCAGTTTCTGGTCGAGCCTGTTCGGTATCGTCATCGCGACCCTGGGCGCCTACTCCTTGCGCCAGGTCGACTCGCGGCTGCGCGACTTCGTCAGTGCCTTCGCCAACATGACCAGCAACTTCGCCGGCGTGCCCCTGGCCTTCGCCTTCATCATCCTGCTCGGATTCAACGGTGCGCTCACCCTGGCCCTGAAGGAGGTCGGCCTACTGGGCGATTTCAGTATCTATTCCAGTACTGGCCTGATCATCGTCTATACCTACTTCCAGATTCCGCTCGGGGTGCTGCTGCTGTATCCGGCCTTCGACGCCCTGCGTGAAGACTGGCGCGAGTCCGCGGCCCTGCTGGGCGCCAGTCACTGGCAGTTCTGGCGCCACATCGGTCTGCCGGTGCTGACACCGGCGCTGCTGGGCACCTTCGTCATCCTGCTGGCCAATGCGCTCGGCGCCTACGCCACGGTCTACGCCTTGACCACCGGCAACTTCAACGTGCTGCCCATTCGCATCGCGGCCCTGGTGGCCGGCGACATCACCCTCGATCCGCATCTGGGCAGCGCCCTGGCCATGGTGCTGGTGGGGCTCATGACCCTGGTCACGCTGGTCCATCAGTGGTTACTGAAGAGGAGCTACCATGCGCGCTGAATCTCCCTCCGGCGGCTGGTATCACCGCACGGTGGTGTACCTGCTGTTCCTGATCCTGCTGCTGCCGCTGGCCGGCACCCTGCTCTATTCGCTGGCCAGCAGCTGGTCGGCGACCTTGCTGCCCAGCGGGCTGACGCTCAAGTGGTATGCGCAGCTGTGGAGCGAACCGCGCTTCCTGCTCGCCTTCGGCCAGTCGCTGCTGGTCTGCGTCGGCGCGCTGGTGCTGTCGGTGCTGCTGATCCTGCCGCTGCTGTTCGTGGTGCACTACCACTTCCCCCGCCTCGACGGGCTGATGAACATCCTCATCCTGCTGCCCTTCGCGGTGCCACCGGTGGTGTCGTCGGTGGGGCTGCTGCAACTGTACGGCAGCGGGCCGATGGCCATGGTCGGCACGCCCTGGATACTCATCGGCTGCTACTTCACCATCGCGCTGCCGTTCATGTACCGGGCCATCACCAACAACCTTCAGGCCATCAACCTGCGTGACCTGATGGACGCCGCCCAACTGCTGGGCGCCAGCCCGTTGCGTGCGGCCCTGGTGGTGATACTGCCCAACCTGCGCAAGGGGCTGATGGTGGCCTTGCTGCTGTCGTTCTCGTTCCTGTTCGGCGAGTTCGTCTTCGCCAACCTGCTGGTGGGCACCCGTTACGAAACCCTGCAGGTCTATCTGAACAACATGCGCAACAGCAGCGGTCATTTCAACAGCGCCCTGGTGATTTCCTACTTCATCTTCATCCTGGTCGTGACCTGGGTCGCCAACCGCCTGAACAAGGACAAAACCCGATGAGCTTCGTCAGCGTCCAGCAACTGCACAAGCGCTACGCCGGCAGCACGGTATTCGAGAACATCGACTGCAACGTCGAGCGCGGCGAATTCGTCACCCTGCTCGGCCCTTCGGGGTGCGGCAAGTCCACCCTGCTGCGGTGCATCGCCGGCCTTACGCCCGTCGATGGCGGTCGAATCCTGCTCGACGGCCAGGACATCGTGCCGCTCAGCCCGCAGAAGCGCGGCATCGGCATGGTGTTCCAAAGCTACGCGCTGTTCCCCAACATGACCGTCGAACAGAATGTCGCGTTCGGCCTGCGCATGCAGAAGGTCCAGGCCGACGAGCGCCAGGCGCGCGTACGCGAGGTGCTGGAGCTCGTGGAGCTCAGCCAGTTCACCGGGCGCTATCCGCAGCAGTTGTCCGGCGGTCAGTGTCAACGGGTGGCGCTGGCCCGCTCGCTGGTCACCCGGCCGCGCCTGCTGCTGCTCGATGAACCCCTGTCGGCCCTCGATGCGCGCATCCGCAAGCATCTGCGCGAACAGATTCGCGCGATCCAGCGTGAGCTCGGCCTGACCACCCTGTTCGTCACCCACGACCAGGAGGAAGCCCTGACGTTGTCGGACCGCATCGTCCTGATGAACCAGGGGCGCATCGTCCAGAGCGGCGACGCCGAGACCCTCTATACCGCCCCCGTGGACCTGTTCGCCGCCGGTTTCATCGGCAACTACAACCTGCTCGACGCCGACAGCGCCAGCCGTCTGCTGCAACGGCCGATAGGCGCTCGCCTGGCCATTCGCCCGGAATCCATCGGCCTGAGCCTGGAAGGCGAACTGGACGGCTGCATTCGCAGTCACAGTCTGCTGGGCAACGTCATACGGTATCGTGTGCAGGCGCGCGGCGTGGAAGTGGTGGTGGATGTGCTCAATCGCTCATCCGCCGACCTGTACGCCGACGGACAGCGGGTATCGCTGTCGATTGACCCCGCCGCACTGCGGGAAGTGGCTTAAGGAGATTCAGGCAATGGCATTGGCGATTTTCGATCTGGACGACACCCTGATCGACGGTGACTGCGCGTCGCTGTGGAGCGAACAGATGGCCCGGCTGGGCTGGGTCGACGGCCAGGAGTTCCTGCGCCGTGACCATGAGTTGATGCAAGCCTACGGCAGGGGCGATCTGCAGATGGAGGACTACATGGCTTTCAGCCTGGAGCCCATCGCCGGGCGAACGCTGGAGGAAGTCGAGCATCTGGTCGAACCCTGGGTCGAGGACGTGATCGAGCCGATCATCCATGGCGACGCCTGTCGCTGCATCGCCGAGCACCGCAAGCGCGGCGACCGAGTGCTGATCATCTCCGCATCGGGTACTCATCTGGTCGGCCCCATCGCCGCGCGACTGGGCGTGGAGGAGTACCTGGCCATCGACCTGGAGGCGGTCAACGGCGTGTACACCGGGCGCACACACGGCGTGCTGACTTACCGCGAAGGCAAGATCACCCGTCTGCTGGAGTGGCTCGACCAGGAGCAGGAAAACCTCGAAGGCGCCAGCTTCTACTCCGATTCGCGCAACGACCTGCCCTTACTCTCCAAGGTCGACCATCCCTGCGCGGTGAATCCGGACGCTGCGCTGCGCGAACATGCCCAGCGCCATGGCTGGCCCATTCTGAACTGGTCGTGAAAGCCGTGGGGGCACATGCGCCCCCGAAGCGTTCAGACAAGGGTGGGGTCGATGACCATCACCAGCTTGCCCGACACCTGATTGCCCTCCAGCGCCTGGTACGCCGCCTCGGCGAACTCGACCGGATAGGTGTCGACCAGTTGCGGCGACAGACGGCCTTCGCTGAACAGTGGCCAGACCTGCTGGCGAAGGTCGCGCAACAGTTCGCCCTTGAAGGCGTCATCGCGGTTGCGCAGGGTCGAGCCGGTGATTTGCAGGCGCTTGCCCAGCACTTGTGCAAGGTCCAGTTCGACCTGCCGGCCGCCCATCAGGCCGATGATCACCCAGCGTCCGTCCCTGGCCAGCACCTTGAGGTTGAGCGCGCCATAGCTGGCGCCGACCGGATCGAGCACCACGTCGAACGGCCCGAGCGCCTCGAGCTGCTCGAGGTTCTGGTTGCGCACCACACCTCCCGCCGCGCCCAGCGCCAGGCAGTAGTCCAGTCGCTCCTGGGAGCCGACGCTGACCCACACCGAATTGCCGAAGGCCTTGCACAGCTGGATGGCCGCCGAACCCACGCCACTGGCACCGGCGTGCACCAGCACCTTTTCCCCGGCCTTCACCGCGCCGAGCTGGAAGATGTTCAGCCACGCGGTGGCGTACACCTCGGGAGTGGCGGCCGCCTCGTGCAGACTCAGCCCCTCGGGCACGGGCAGCACATGGCGGGCATCGACCACCACCTGCTCGGCCATGGCACCACTGGCCAGCAATGCGCAGACGCGATCGCCCACCCGCCAGTCGGCGCCCGCACCGGCACCCACTTCCTCGATCACGCCCGCGCACTCCAGCCCCATGTACGGGCTGGCGCCAGGGGGCGGCGGGTAGTGGCCGGCCTTCTGCAGTACGTCGGCGCGGTTCAATCCCGCCGCCGCGACACGAATGCGAACCTGCCCCGCATCACACACGGGACGCTGCGCCTGGACCCAGGCTACATGCCCGTCAACGCCTTGCAATGCCTTCACAGTGCCTCCATAGTTGAGTCATGACTGAACCCGGGATCATCACGTCCCGGGTTTTTTGCAGTATCGAACCGGTTTCATGGAACCGGCGAAAGGAAAAGACGGCCTACTATGCGTGATCAATTGCCCCCACGTCGAATCAGCATGAAGCATTTCCTCCCCAGCAGCGCACTCGCCCTCGTCATCGGTCTGGGCAGCCTCACGCTCGGTGGCAATGCGGCCGCCGCCAACAAATGGGACAGCTTGCAGCCGGACCGTGACGAAGTCGTCGCCAGCCTCAATGTGGTCGAGTTGCTCAAGCGCCATCATTACAGCAAGCCACCGCTGGACGATGCCCGTTCGGTGATCATCTACGACAGCTACCTCAAGCTGCTCGATCCGTCGCGCAGCTATTTCATGGCCAGCGACATCGCCGAGTTCGACAAATGGAAGACGCAGTTCGACGACTTCCTCAAGAACGGCAACCTCGATCCTGGCTTCACCATCTACAAGCGCTACCTCGATCGGGTCAAATCTCGCCTGGACTACGCCCTGGCGATGCTCGACAAGGGCGTCGACAAGATCGATTTCACCGTCAAGGGAGACCTGCTGGTCGACCGCAAGGACGCGCCATGGCCCAAGTCCGAGGCCGAACTCGACGACCTGTGGCGCAAGCGCGTGAAGGATGAGGTGCTGCGCCAGAAGCTGGCCGGCAAGGATCCGAAGCAGATCCAGGAAACCCTGATCAAGCGCTACAAGAACCAGCTGGCGCGCCTGGACCAGACCCGTGCCGAAGACATCTTCCAGGCCTACATCAACACCTTTGCCCAGTCCTACGACCCGCACACCAATTACCTGTCGCCGGACAGTGCCGAGAACTTCGACATCAACATGAGCCTGTCGCTCGAAGGCATCGGCGCCGTGCTGCAAAGTGACAACGACCAGGTCAAGATCGTGCGCCTGGTGCCGGCCGGCCCTGCCGCCAAGACCAAGCAGGTCGCCCCTGCCGACAAGATCATCGGCGTGGCCCAGGGCAACAAGGAAATGGTCGACGTGGTCGGCTGGCGGCTGGACGAAGTGGTCAAGCTGATCCGTGGGCCGAAAGGTTCGGTGGTGCGCCTCGAGATCATTCCGGCGAGCAATGCGCCAAACGATCAGAGCACCAAGATCGTGTCCATCACCCGCGAGGCGGTCAAGCTCGAAGAGCAGGCCGCGAAGAAATCGGTGCTCAAGCTCAAGCAGGATGGCCGCGACTACAAGCTGGGCATCATCGAGATCCCGGCGTTCTACCTGGACTTCAAGGCTTACCGTGCCGGCGACCCGAACTACAAGAGCACCACGCGTGACGTCAAGAAGCTGCTCACCGAGCTGCAGAAGGAGAAGGTCGACGGCGTGGTCATCGACCTGCGCAACAACGGTGGCGGTTCGCTGCAGGAAGCCACCGAGCTGACCAGCCTGTTCATCGAAAAAGGCCCGACGGTGCTCGTGCGCAACAGCGACGGCCGCGTCGACGTACTCGAAGACGAGAACCCCGGTGCCTTCTACAAAGGCCCGCTGGCCTTGCTGGTCAACCGCCTCTCGGCCTCGGCCTCGGAGATCTTCGCCGGTGCCATGCAGGACTATCACCGCGCACTGATCATCGGTGGCCAGACCTTCGGCAAGGGCACCGTGCAGACCATCCAACCGCTGAACCATGGTGAACTCAAGCTCACCCTGGCCAAGTTCTACCGGGTGTCCGGGCAGAGCACGCAGCATCAGGGTGTACTGCCGGACATCGACTATCCATCGATCATCGACACCAAGGAAATCGGCGAGAGCGCGCTGCCTGAGGCGATGCCATGGGACACCATCCGTCCCGTGGTCAAGCCGGCTGCGGACCCGTTCAAGCCGTTCCTGGCCCAGCTCAAGGCCCAGCATGATGCACGCAGTGCCAAGGATGCCGAGTTCACCTATATCCGCGATCGTCTGGCGTTGACCCAGCAGTTGATGAACGAGAAGACCGTCAGCCTCAACGAGCAGGACCGCCGTGCCCAGCATGACGCCATCGAGGCCAAGCAACTGGCGCTGGAGAACACCCGGCGCAAGGCCAAGGGCGAGGAACCGCTCAAGGAACTGAAGAAGGTGGACGAGGACGCCCTGCCCGAGGACAAGGACGACGCCAAGCCTGAAGACGACGCTTACCTGGCCGAGACCGGTCGAATCCTGCTGGACTACCTGCGCCTGAGCGCACAAGTGGCGAAGAAATGATCGACTGAAGAAATGATGGCAGATTGACTTGATCTGTCATCAAACAGTCATCGCACTGTCGTGAAATGACGGGGCCGGACGCCTGGGACGTCCGGCCCTTTCATTTTCAGGAAGCCGCCATGACCGTCACCGAACAGCTCAGTGCCTTGAGTGCCATCCTGGCTCAACGCAGTATCCACAGCCTGTTCCAGCCGATCATCTGCCTTTCCGAACGACGTGTCCTGGGTTATGAAGCCCTCAGCCGCGGCCCCTCGAACAGTCCGCTGCACTCGCCCTTGAACCTGTTCGCCATTGCCCGCCAGGCGGGCCGCCTGAGCGAGCTAGAGGTGCTGTGCCGAGCCACTGCCTGCCGCCGTTTTCGCGAATTGGACCTGGAAGGGAAGCTCTTTCTCAACGTCTCGCCCGAGTCGCTGCTCGAACCCGACCACCCTTCCGGTCGTACCCTGGAGATGCTCGAACAGGTGGGCCTCAAGCCCAGCCAGGTGGTGATCGAGCTGACCGAACAGACGCCCACGGAAGATTTCCAGCTGCTGTTCAACGCCTTGCATCACTATCGGGACATGGGCTTTTCCATAGCCCTGGATGATCTGGGTGCGGGGTATTCGAGCCTGCGCCTGTGGTCGGAGCTGCGTCCTGACTACGTCAAGATCGATCGCCACTTCATCGATGGCATTCACCAGGACCCGCTCAAGCGCGAGTTCGTCGGCTCCATCCTACAGATCGCCCGCGCGTCACGGGCGCAGGTGATCGCCGAAGGCATCGAGCTGGCCGAAGAACTGACGGTGCTGGCGGAGATGGGTGTCGATCTGCTGCAAGGCTATCTGCTTGGCCGGCCGCAGGAATATCCGCCGAGGGATGCGTTGAGTCTGCTGCCCGCGCAACGCAGCCAGGCGCTGGCCAGCAGCGAGGAGAGTACCGACCTGGCTACGCTGCTGATCGCCCAATCCGCAGTGGCCCTCGATACACCGACCCAGCAGGTGCTGGAAGCCTTTCGCCGCCAGGCCAATCTCAACTCGCTGGCCGTGCTCGATGCTCAGGGGCAGCCGCGGGGCATCGTGCACCGTCATTCGCTGGCCGATGCCTTGCTCAAGCCCTATGGTACCGACCTGTTCGCACGCAAGCCCATCAGCCGCCTGATGAGCGATGACTTCCTCGCGGTGGAACGCAACCAGTCCTTGCAGCAGGTCAGCCGACTGCTCACCAGCCGCGCGCGTCAGCGTATCGAGGAAGACTTCATCATCACCCACGGCGGGCGTTATCAAGGCCTGGGGCGAGTGATCGATGTGCTCAAGCTGATCACCGAGCAGAAGATCCAGCAGGCGCGCTACGCCAATCCGCTGACCCTGCTGCCGGGCAACGTACCGATCCATCAGTGCCTTGCGCGGCTGCTGGAGCAACGCCGTGCAGCGGCGGTGTGCTATGTGGACATCGACAGCTTCAAGCCCTTCAACGACATCTATGGCTATGCGCGTGGCGATGAAGTCCTGCTGTGCCTGGCGCAATGCCTGAACGACTGCGTCGACCCCCATCAGGATTTCGTTGGCCACATCGGGGGAGACGACTTCATGCTGGTGCTCGGCACGCCAGAGTGGCAGTTACGCCTGGAGCAACTGATCGAACGCTTTCTGGGAGAGTGCAGGCGCTTCTATCGCGATGAGCATCTGCAGGCGGGATGCTTCGTGGCCCATAACCGCCAGGGGCAGCGAGAAACCTTCGCATTGCTGTCGCTATCGATCGGCGTGGTATGGCTGAGGCCCGAGCGTTGCGATGAACTGGACGCGGCGCAGCTTGCCGAGCTGGCCTCGCAAGCCAAGCGCCAGGCCAAGGAAACGTCGGGGCCGAGCCTGAGCCTGATCGATACCGAGAAGCTGCAGGCTCACTCCTGCGCGACAACGGTCTCGGCCGGGTAGCTGAACTCGAACACCCGCACCACTTCGGCGGCATGCCAGGATGCCGCCTCCATGCCATCCACCGGGCCGCAGAAACGGCCCAGTCGCTCGACACACTCGAAGAAGCCGGTCCGCGGCAGGCGGCTGGCCCCCTGGCTGATCACCAGCGAGCTTCTGAGCGGCTGCTCGGCCCGCGCGTCCAGCAGCGCCAGGTACTCCAGGGCGGCCGTGAGGGTCTGCATGGCCGGAGTGGGCAATTGCAGGCGCTCGAGCAGCGCCCGGTAGGTTAGCAGGTGCCGCTGGCGCCTGGCCAGATCGAGCTCGGCCAGCAGGCTCTGCCACTGCTGGCGGCTGATCCTGACCTGACTCATGCCGGCTCGCTCCAACCGGCTATGCCCAGGTGCCAGGCCAGGCTGCGCCGAATGGCGGCATCCGGCACGCGCTCGCCCGCCTCGATCGTGGCCAGGTAGGACGGGCTGATGCCGACGCTGCGGGCCAGCTGTTCAGCAGCCAGGCCCTTGGCGTCGCGCAACTGGGCCAGCTCGCGCAGCTCTGGCAGAGATGCGCTGGCGGTCGCGGTAGCCGGCGCCTCAGCGGATTCGGCCGGCGCTGGCGCAACGACCTGCCCGGCCGCTTCGAGCAGGGCCTGGTACTCGCTCCAGGGAATGACCGCATATTCGGCCCGACCGTCACGACTGATGACCTGCACACCCATACGACCCCCTACTGCAGTGACTGGACGGCATGATGACGATGCCAATCCGTCAATTATATGACCGACAGCAGGTCCGTGTGTACAACACCTCGATTTCAGCGACGGGGCCGTTCGAGGCGCAGCGCTTCGACCGTGTCAGGCAAGCGCTCGACCACGCGCAGGCGTTCGGGCGCCTGGCTGTCACGCCAGGCCTTGAAACGCGCCAGCTCATCGCCGACGGTCTTGATCACCCAACCCAGCACGGCGATGTCGTCGAGAAAGCCCACGCCGACGATCCAGTCGGGGATGGCATCCAGCGGGCTGACGAAATACAGCAAGCCCGCCACGATGGTCACCAGCGCTTTCTTGCTGACGGCGCGGTATTCGCCTCGCCACCACGCCAGGCACAGGCCCTGCATCAGGCGCAGGTCATCGCGCAGCTTGCCCAGCTTGGGCCCCTTGCGCGCCACCGCGAACAGCAGCGCAGGTAAACGTCCGCGGCTGAGCAGGCGCTCGGCCAATGGCAGGAAACGGGCGAAACTCCAGGGTGCACTCATGGAACCTCCAGTGATCGGCACAAGGTTATCCACATTATTTGTGGATAACCTTGTGAACAGGGGGCCGTTAAGCGGGACCGCAGCCCCGCAGGACAAGGTTCCCACTCGGATCGGGCGTTTTTTACACAACTGTTTCAACGAGCGACGGCCTGACGCTTGCCTGAGCCTCTACGTCTGACCCTCACGCAGGCGCAGTGTTCTACTCGGCCCCAGAAACGCAAACGCCCCGTATAGACGGGGCGTTACGATCAGCCTTTACCCGATTACTGGGCAGGCGCTTCGGCAGGGGCGGCCGGCTCGGCGTCGAGCTTGCTCGGATCCTTGATGCCCAGCAGTTCGAGTTTGAACACCAGCACCGAGTTGGCTGGAATCAACGGGCTCGGGCTCTGGGCGCCATAGGCCAGGTCGGCCGGGATGTACAGCTTGTACTCCTCGCCCACATGCATCAGCTGCAGGCCTTCGACCCAACCCGGGATCACGCCGCTGACCGGCAGGTCGATAGGGCTGCCGCGCTCGATGGAGCTGTCGAAGACCGTGCCGTCGATGAGCTTGCCTTCGTAGTGGACGGTGACCACATCGGTCGGCTTGGGCTGAGGACCGTCGGCTTTCTTGATCACTTCGTACTGCAGGCCCGAGGCGGTGGTGACCACGCCTGGCTTCTTGGCGTTGTCCTCGAGGAACTTCTTGCCCTTGGCGACCGCTTCCTCGCTGGCCTTGGCCAGGCGCTCCTCGGCGCGTTTCTGCAGGGCGGTGAAGGCCTCGACCAGCTCCTGGTCCTTCAGACGTGGGTCTTTCTTGCCGACGGCATCTTCGATGCCCAGGGCCACCGCTTTGGAGTCCAGGTCGTCCATGCCTTCCTGCGCCAGGCTCTTGCCCATGTTCAGGCCGATGCCGTAGGAGGCCTTCTGGGCCGGAGTCTTCAGCTCGACGCTGCTGGTCTGAGCGTCGCAACCGGCGAGGACCAGGCCGACCAGGGCAACCGCAGCCGCCAAACGATGCTGTTTCATGCTATTTCCTTGTTCATGCGCCATGAGGGCACTGGGGTAAGGCCGCGAGCTTATCAGGCGGCCATGACCGATGGCTACCGGCATAGGAGCCGGTTTGTAGCGGGAAGTTCCTGGATGTCAGGACGTTCATAAAGGGGCCGACCTGCTCGTCAGAGGGGGCACCCTGGTGATCGGTCAGGGATAGTGGCCATCGCGGTACTCACCCGCCACTTCGCGCAACACCTGACACAGCGCTTGGGCCAGTGGACCTTGCGCCATGGCCGCATTTCGACAGATACCGACCGACCCGCCCGGCTCACGCAGTCCCAGGTCGAGGGTCACCAGTTCACCGCTGCGCAGGTCGATCAGCACGGCATCGCGGGGCGCCACCCAGAGCGCGTCGCTGCCCAGCACATAGCGTCGGCTCAAGGCCAGCGACAGGGTCTCCAGCCGCTGCGCGGGCATGTCGATGGCGCACTGCACGAACAGGCTGTCGGCGTGCTGGCGAATGGTCGTGCCCGACGGCGGCAGCACCAGCGGGTAGCCGCCCAGCCCTGCCCTGTCCAGCGGCTGGCGCCCCAGCAGCGGGTGACCGGCACGCACCACCAGGCTCATCGACTCGCTGTACAGGTGCTCGAAGGAAAGCCCCTGGATCTGCGGGCTGTCGGTCATGCGGCCGATCACCAGCTCCAGCTCGCCCAGGTGCAACTGGCCCAGCAACTGCGCGCCGGGGCCGGTGATCACCTCGACCACCAGACCCTGGTGCCGCTGATGCAGGCGGCACAGAACCTCCGGCATCAGCAGGCCCTCGACCGTGGACAGCACGCCGATGCGCAACCGCGCAGGCGCCCGTGCTTCGCCCCGCACGCTGCCGATGCCCTCGCGAAGAGCCTGTACGCTGGGCCCGGCATGGCGCATGAAGCGAGCGCCCGCAGCCGTCAGCTCTACGCCCTGGCGGGTCCGCTCGAACAGGCGCGCTTCGAGCAGGTCTTCCAGCTCCTTGAGGGTCTTGGAGGTGGCCGGCTGACTGATCGCCAGGACATCGGCGGCCCTGGCCAGACTGCCCTGGCGAGCGATCTCGAGAAAGCACAGCAGGTGACGGTACTTGATGCGGGTATCGAGGTTCATGTGCGGCAGTTTAACCCTGCGGCGCCCGGCTGCAAGGCACCGCCTGCTCGGAACGATCCCATCGCATTTTCGGATGCCGAGACTTGCCTGCAAGGGCGGCGACTTTGTAGGGTGCAGCTTTCGCCGGCAAGGAGCTCGCCGATGAGCCTGTATCGCACTCAGGATCTGCACCTCGGACTGAGCGATATCATGAACTGTAAAAGTCTGGACAACTTGATGAAAGGCAATATCTTGCTGTGCGAACTCCGTGCCTCGACTCCGGCAGATAGAGTCTGGCTCGAGCTTTCCTTGCTGGAAGACCTGGTTCCTGACTATCCGTTCAGGACTGAACCCTATGCAAAAATAGGGCACTCACCCTATTTCATTAAATGCAGTGTCGAGCGCGCGCAATTCAGAATACGAGAAAGCACGTTCAACGCCCAAGACATTGAACAGGGATTGGAGCCATCCTATGACCGTGTAGGCCCATACCAGACTATTGAATCATGGGACTCACTACTGAAGATCCTAGAACTCAGAGGGCTTTCCCTCGAACATTTCGTGGATGCATCAACGAGTGATGATTACCCCCTGTGAGCGATGGGCGCGTCGAAGTCACCAATGCCACTCGCGACCCACAGCCGTCTGGACAATAAGGATGGCGAACAACAAGGAGGGCTCATCACCAGAATATCTCCATGTTCTTGACCCAGAGGAGCAACCCAATCTTGATAAAGCTATCTCCTGAAAAGACCGAGTTCGTCATCAGCACGACCTCATTGTCCGCTCATTACGACGAGAGTGGAAACGTACTGCTCGCAGTAGACACACAACGACTGGAAAACCACGATAACGGTACCTACGTAAAAACCCACCTAAACTTCAGAAATGTTGCCGAATTACGCTGTATCACATTGAATTTTTACGAGTCCCATCATAGAAACCATGAGATTCATGGAGCCGATCAGGGCGACCTACTACACTGGAAGAACACGGGCCATCACCCCGACCCAAAAATCTATCAGGTGCTGGATTCCGCTTGGCTGATTGAAAAGACTCCCATTTACGACCCCGCTCGCTTTCTCAAGCTGAAACATTACCTGATCGCAGGATACGACAGTTACGTTGAGTTGCTGGCAGGATCCTATACTTACGCCTATCAAGACCGATGATCGGGAGAATCCGCATCAGGCAGGAGCGCAGAGGTCACTTTCTCCTTCAATCCGCAGGAGACCGCCACTTGAAGTGCCTGCATAGCGAGCAAAGTGACACAGCGCTGCCGTGTAAAATATGATGCCGCGTACATGTTTCATATCGAGCTCCATGGGCCTCGTCAAAACCTGCGACGCCCTCCTCCCTTACCTGCGCATCGCCAGCGCCGCGATGTCGCGGTCGATCGATGCCCAGGCCCAGCGCTGGATCCGCGTCGGCAGGCTGGCCGAGCTGCACCCCGAAGCGATGCACCCGGAACTGATGCGCCCGCTGCTGTCTCAGGAGCAGGTCACCCTCAAGGAATTGCTGCAATGAGCAAACCCATCCTCAAGAATCCCGAGCAACTGGCGCTGATGCGCCGCGCCGGGCAGTTGCTGGCCCAGGTGTTCGCCGAGCTCGACGGGTTCATCCGCGCAGGCGTGACCACTCTGCAGATCAACGACCATGCCGAGGCGTTCATCGTCGAGACGCTCAAGGCGCGGCCGGCCAGCAAAGGCCAGTACGGCTTTCCCTACGCGCTCAACACCTCGGTGGACCACGTCGTCTGCCATGGCATGCCCGCTAAGGACGAGGTGCTGCAGGAAGGCTCGATCATCAACGTCGACATCACTCTGGAACAGGGCGGCTACATTGCGGATTCCTCGAAGATGTACTGCATCGCAAGCGTGAGCGAAGAGGCACGGCGCCTGGTCGACACCACGTACGAGGCCATGTGGAAAGGCATCGAGCAGGTGCGGCCTGGCGCTACCCTGGGCGATGTCGGTCACGCCATCCAGCAGTTCGCCGAGGCTGCGGGCTACAGCGTGGTGCGCGAATACTGCGGTCACGGCATCGGCCAGCAAATGCACGAGGCGCCGCAAGTGCTGCACTACGGCCAGCGGGGAATGGGCATGCGGCTGCAACCGGGCATGGTCTTCACCATCGAGCCGATGATCAACCAGGGCGCGCGCGGCACGCGCACGCTCAAGGACGGCTGGACGGTGATCACCCGCGATGGCGCGCTGTCGGCGCAGTGGGAGCATACCGTGGCGGTGACGCAGAGCGGCTACGAAGTGCTGACCCTGCGCGGTGAAGAAACCCCGCGCTGAAGGACTTGGCGATTGCCGCGACCTGCGGGTTCTCCCTACAATTGCCGTTACATTTTTCCCTTCGGACCCGCTCATGGACGAATCCGCACAGCACTGGCTGCATGCCCTTTCGGCGCCGATGGCAGCGCTCAACGGTGCCAGCTTCACCGCCCCCGACTACTTCGAGGGCGATGACCAGACCGACCTGGAAAGCGGCTGGGGTATCCACACCCGGGCGCAATTGCTGGACGTGCTGGGCATGGCCGACAACGGCCACGCCTGCGAGCTGAGCGATGCCTTCTGGCAGTTCCAGCGCTGCCTGCCCAGCCAGTGGCAGGCGCTGCTCGAAACGCTGCCTGCCCGTGATCGGGTCAAGTACGAATACGCCGCGCGCGCCTTCGCCGACTGCGGCGCGGGCGGTACTCGCGCCTGGGATATCGGCCGCATGAGTTTTCTGCTGCGCGCCGGGGTGAAGAAAGGCCATATCAGCCGCGAGGAAAGCCTTTACCTGCACCATCGCCTGGCCTTGCGCGCGCGTCACTACTACAACCGATGGGACACCTACATCGCCGGTTACCTGATCGGCAAGGCGCTGTGGAACGCCTCCGACAGCAGCGATGCCACGTTCGCCGCCGACCTTGCGCGCCAGGGCAGCGAACACTGGAACCGTTGCATCGCCTTGAACCTGCGCGCCGGTGCCAACGCACTGCTCGCCGAGCTGCCCTGGGAGCTGCCGCTGCCCGAGCCGGAACGCCCCTCGACGCTGGAAGAGGACTGCTGGTCATGAGTTGCTGGATACGCCTGGGCATCGAGCCCACCCAGGACCTGGACACCATTCGCCTGGCCTACCGCAGCCGCCTGCCGACGCACCACCCGGAGACCGATCCGGAAGGTTTCCAGGCGCTGCGTGCCGCCTACGAGGAAGCTCAGCGCCTGGCCCGGGAGCACGCCGAACTGGCCCCGGCTTCGGTGCCCGAGGAGCAGGCATCCGTCGCCCACCCAGGCCTGGAGGCTTTCCAGGCGCTGCTCGAGGACTCCACCCGCCGCTACGAACCCCAGGCCTGGCTGGACTACATCGGCCAGCTCGACGAGCTGCCGCTCGAACAACTCGATGATCTGAGCTGGCAACTGTTGCAGCAGTTGCGCCTGTGCGGGCCTATCGCGCACCAGTGCGTGCGCCTGCTGGCCGTGCGCCTGGGTTGGGCCGAGCAACTGTTGCGCCTGCCGCCGGAAGAGGCCCAGGACATCGCCGGGTTCCTGCAACGCATCGAGCAGCCCGACCCCTTCGACACCCGCCTGATGCGCGACTGGTCGGCCGCAGCGCAGCTGGAGTCCCTCTGGTACTTCCGCAGCCTGAGCTACTACCATCGGGATCGACCGCTGTTCGAGTACGTGCCGTTCGCCACGGCCCACACCTGCGTAGGCTTTCCGGACGACGAAGAGCTGGTGCAGCGCCTGGTCGTACAGTTCAGCCAGGCCGGTCTGGGCAGCCGCACCGTGCATGCACGCCTGCAACAGCAGCATGAGCAGGCGCCGAACGATGTCGACACGCTGTACCTGCTCGCGTGCCAGTCCAGCGCTCTGGGCGCTGAAGAACAGGCCCTCAACTGCTGGCTGCGCCTGTGGCGCGAGCATCGCCATCCCCAGGCCGAGCGCTGGCTGATCGACCTGTGCGCCCAGTACCAACCTCATCGCCTGCCGCTGCTGATCCAGGCGCTGGATCAGCAGACGGTGCCGCAGGCCTGGCCAGACGCCCTCGACGATCCGGCCCAGGCGTGTGGCTGCCCGGCGCAATCCCCGCAGACCCTGACTCGCTGGTACGAAGCCTCTCGCCTGGGCTTGGAAGGCCTCGCGGCCACCTTCGTCGACTGGCGACTGGACGGCGACGACGAGCTGCCGCTGCTGGCCGCGTTGCTCGGCGAACAGCCCGACATGCAACTGCGCCACCGCTACTGGCAAGCCTGGGCTTTGCAGCGCGGCGAAGCGGGCCTGTTGCGCAGCATCCTGGCCTCCCCCCCCAGCCACGACCCCCTGGACAGCCTGATCCTCGAAGGTTTCCAACGCCAGGCCCAGCAGCAATTGCACTGGCTGCAGCACTCCCCCGTGGTGCGGGCGCTGGTGGAGCACTGTGCCCATGCCACCCCGTTGCCCGAGCCGCTCAAGGAGGGCACGCTGCACCCGGTCTGCCGCGAATGGCTGCGGCGCATGCGCGTGTATTCGCCAGCCGCCCTGGAGCGACTCAACGAGCAGTTCGACATGCGCCGCATGTTCACCGTGCCCTTTGGCCTGCGGTTGATGAACGAGCTGGCGCAGGTGGGTATCGAGCTGCCAGCCTTGCCCGACGGCGACGCCCTGTGGGACTGGCACCGTCAGCACCTGTTCATGCTGGCGACCATTGCCCAGCCCCAGCGCTGGCTGGACTTGATCACGCCACAACTGCCAGCACAACTGCATTACCCCACCCAGCACCCGTTCCACCGCACTCACCAGTTGCTGTTGAACACCCCTGCGCTGTTCCAGGAAAACAATGCCCTGCTGCGTCATCTGGACACTCGGGATCCGGTCCAGGCGACGATGACAGGTCCCTTGCACTACCTGGCCTATGTCTTCGCCAGCACCCGGTTACCCGACCCCGTGCATCTGTTCGAGTGCTACGAGGCCAGCACCGATGTGCTCGAAGAGCATCCGGTGGGTGAGGTGCTGTTGTGCGCGACGCTCTACCACGACCCCGCACTGGACGGCACGCAACGGGTGCGGCTGCGCGCACGCATGGACGCATTGCAGGTCGGCAGGCCCTGGTTGGCCAGGCTATGCAGCGGCTTGCTCGCCGGCCGCGTGCCGAGTCTTGCTTACCGCGCGATCGATCGCGAGGACCAGCTCGACCGGGCACTGCTGAAGAAATGCGTGGATGCGTTCAATACGCTGGTCAAATCGGACAAGCCGCCGCGAACCGTCGACCTGCAGGCGCTGCAGAAGGCCAAGGACGACGCCGACCAGGATACCGGCCTGCGCTGCGCCGCCATGGCGCTGCTGGCACGCTCGGAGTACCACCTGCAGCGCGCTGCGCGCAAACCGGCGGCCCCGTCCTGGGCGTTCTGGCGACTGGACAGTCGCATCAGCCGCGGCGATTTCGTCGCCCATGTCTTCGTCCTGCTGATGGGCACGGCCATGCTGGCCAGCGTTACCAAAGTGCCGGCGCTGCAGGGGCTCATGGTGCTGCCGCTGTTGAGCTCGGCACTGCGCCGCCTGCGCGATGTCGGCTTGGGGCTGCTGGCCTTGTTCGGCGCCCTGGCCATCAGCCTGTTCGCGCTGTTCTCGCTTGCGGCCCTGATGGTCATCCCTGGTGACAAGCTGGCCAACCGTTATGGCCCGCCACCCGACGACCCCGAGCAACTGGCCCAGGGCCTGCAAGTGGCCTTGCGCCGACTCAACGCTCAGTAGCGCAGCTCGTCCAGCGCCTGGCTCAACTGCTGGCGCTGGCGGCTGATTTCACTGGCCTGCTGGCCGGCGAGCACCGCGTTGAACGCATCCAGCCAACTGCCGATCAGGTCGCGCTCATCGCCCAGGCTCTGCATCCAGGCCCGCTCCAGACGGGCTAGCAGGGTGCGATTGGGCAATGCATCGCGCGGGTGGATCTTCAGCCGCGCCAGGCGCTCGTGACTGGCCTGGCGCGCTTCGCCGTCGAGCCCCGTGGGGCTGCGATCGATGCTGTGACTGTGCTTGTGGCCGGTTTCCAGGAAGGTCACGTCGACTTCGAGCAGGCCATTGATGTCATAGCTGAAGCGCACGTCCAGCGACTGCACCTCGCCGGTGGACTGCAGCGGAATCTCGAAGCTGTCGACCAGAATGTTGTCGCGCACCCACGGCCGCTCTCCCTGATACACCGCGATGCGCACCACTTTCTGGTCGGGATGGGTGCTGTAGAAACGCTGCACGCGAGAGGTAGGGATCACCGTGTTGCGTTCGATGATCGGGGTGAACGCCCCGGAGACCTCCTCGCCACGGGATGAGGCCACCCCCAGCGTGTAGGGGCAGACATCGGTGAGGATCAGCTCGTCGATCGCGGCATCGCGGGCCTTGCACGCTGCCTGGCTGGCAGCGCCGAGGGCGACGATGGTATCGGGGTCGAGATGGCGGTACGGCAGGCGACCGAACAGCTTGGCCACCAGTTGCTGGATCTGTGGCATGCGCGTCGCGCCACCGACCAGCACCAGGCTGTCCAGCTCTCGCGGACTCAGCCGGGCATCGCGCAGGGCCTGCTCGATCGGGGTCCGCACCCGCGCCAGCAGCGGCGCCCAGATCGCTTGCAGGCGCGCCTGGTCGAGCACCCATTCACGGGGCGTGCCGTCGCCGCTCCAGGTCAAGGTCCGCGTGCCTTCGCCGATGTCGCGCTTGAGCTGCTCGATGGCGTCGTGCAGGCTCGACAGCGCCTGCGGCTCCAGGCTGTCGATGGACAGCTGCCAGTCGTCCAGGCAGGCCTTGAGCAGCGCCTCGGTGAAATCCTCGCCGCCCAGGTAGTTATCGCCGGTCGAGGCATGCACCTCGATCAGCGGCAGCGCGTACTCCAGCACGGTGACATCGAAGGTGCCGCCGCCCAGGTCGAACACCAGGGTGCGCTCGAACTTCTGCTCGTGCAGGCCGTAGGCCATGGCTGCAGCGGTCGGTTCGTTGATCAGCCGTTGCACCTTCAAGCCCGCGAGCTCAGCGGCGAACACCGTGCGCTTGCGCTGTTCGTCGCTGAAATAGGCCGGGACCGAGATCACCGCTTCGTTCACCGTGCAGCCCAGGTAGGCCTCGGCGTCCTGCTTCAGGGCACCGAGCACCAGGGCCGACAGTTCTTCGGGCGTGAAGCGGTGCTCGCCCAGTTCGAAGCGTTTGTCGCTGCCCATGAAGCGCTTGAAGGCCGCCGCCGTGCGCTGAGGATGGGTGGTCAGGCGCGCGCGAGCAGCACTGCCGATCAGAATGCTGCCGTCTTCATCGACGCTGACCACCGAGGGCGTGAGCACCTCGCCCAACGCGTTGGCGATGAGCTGAGCCTTGCCCTCCTGCCAGACGGCGATGAGGCTGTTGGTGGTACCCAGGTCGATGCCCAGCAAAGGCGCTGGGGTGTCGGGCGTTGGAGAGGAGCTGGCATCCTGCATGTTCGGTCTCTGCTGACGAATGAGAGCCGGGCGCGCGGCCTGCTGGCGGCATCCGGCGTATCTGACGATTCTGACGTAATGAGACCACGAGTTGAAGGCGAAGATGCATCTGCGCCTGTACCGAACCCTGTGAACGGCGGTGGGAGCCGCGCGGCGCGGCGAATGACAGGCACAAAAAAAGCGACCTTAAGGTCGCTTTCTCTGTGGCTTCCGGGTGTTCAGTGGGCCCTGGAAGCTTGAATATGGCGCAGCGGACGGGACTCGAACCCGCGACCCCCGGCGTGACAGGCCGGTATTCTAACCGACTGAACTACCGCTGCGCTATACATCGAGTGGTGGGTGATGACGGGATCGAACCGCCGACCCTCTGCTTGTAAGGCAGATGCTCTCCCGGCTGAGCTAATCACCCTTCGTCTCGGTGTGGCGCGCATTCTACGGAGGACCCTCCACCCTGGCAAGCACTTTTTTCAAATTATTTTTCAGCGCTTTCAATGACCTAGGAATCTGCACTGCTGGCCCTGTGACAGGGTTGGCCTGCGAGGCTCGCTCGGAGAATAATGCCCGCCTTCATGCATTAACGAGAGATCTGTCCCATGTGGTTCAAGAACCTGCTGACCTACCGCCTCACCCAGGATGTGCCGTTCGAGGCCGAGGCACTGGAAGCTGCACTGTCCAGCAAGCCCGCGCGTCCCTGCGCCAGCCAGGAGCTGACCACCTACGGTTTCGTCGCGCCGTTCGGCAAGGGCGAGGACGCCCCGCTGGTACATGTCAGCGGTGAGTTCCTGTTGATCGCCGCGCGCAAGGAAGAACGCATCCTGCCCAGCAGCGTGGTCAACGACGCGGTCAAGGAGAAGGTCGAGGAAATCGAGACCGAGCAGATGCGCAAGGTCTACAAGAAGGAGCGCGACCAGATCAAGGACGAGATCATCCAGGCCTTCCTGCCCCGCGCCTTCATTCGCCGCTCGATGATCTTCGCGGCCATCGCCCCGCGCCAGGGCCTGATCCTGGTCAACTCGGCCAGCGCCAAGCGCGCCGAGGACCTGCTCTCCACCCTGCGCGAAGTGATGGGCTCGCTGCCGGTGCGCCCGGCCACGGTGAAGATCGCCCCGAGCGCGACCATGACCGACTGGGTCAAGTCGCAGCAGCCTGCCGAAGGCTTCTACCCGCTGGACGAGTGCGAGCTGCGCGACACCGCCGAAGACGGCGGCATCGTGCGCTGCAAGCGGCAGGACCTGGCCAGCGAGGAAATCCAGCTGCACCTGAGCACTGGCAAGCTGGTCACGCAGCTGGCCCTGGCCTGGCAGGACAAGCTGTCCTTCGTGCTCGACGACAAGCTGGTGATCAAGCGCCTGAAGTTCGAGGAGCTGTTGCAGGAACAGGCCGAACAGGACGGCGGTGATGAAGCTCAGCAGCAGTTCGACGCCAGCTTCCTGCTGATGATGATGACCCTCAACGAGTTCCTGCCGCTGCTGTTCGAAGCCTTGGGTGGCGAAGAGATCCCGCAGGGCGTGTGACCTTCAAGCGGCAGGCCTCGGGCTTGCCGCCAGCCGTTCGTACCTTGCAGCCTGCACCTGACCGGAGGTCTTACCATGCGCGCCCTGGCCGCTCTCAGCCGCTTCGTCGGCAACACCTTCGCCCTCTGGGTACTGGTGTTCGCCGTGCTGGCTTTCATGCAACCGCAGTGGTTCATCGCCCTGAAAGTGGCCATCGTGCCGCTGCTGGGGCTGGTGATGTTCGGCATGGGGCTGACGCTCAAGCTCGACGACTTCGCCGCCCTCGCCCGCCAGCCCTGGCGGGTCGCGCTGGGGGTGGTGGCTCACTTCGTGATCATGCCGGGCATGGCCTGGTTGCTGTGCCAGCTGTTCCATCTGCCGGCGGAAATCGCCGTGGGCGTGATCCTGGTCGGATGCTGCCCCAGCGGCACGGCGTCGAACGTGATGGTGTGGTTGTCCAAGGGCGACCTGGCCCTGGCGGTGGCCATCGCCGCGGTGACCACCCTGCTGGCGCCGCTGCTGACACCCGCGCTCATCTGGCTGCTGGCCTCGGCGTGGCTGCCGGTCTCGTTCATGGACATGTTCTGGTCGATCCTGCAACTGGTGATGCTGCCGATCGTGCTCGGGGTGCTGGCGCAGAAACTGCTCGGCGCGCGCGTGCACCTGGCCGTGCAGGTGCTGCCGCTGGTCTCGGTGGTGAGCATCGTGATGATCGTCTGCGCGGTGGTCGCGGCCAGCCAGGCCAAGATCGCCGAATCGGGCCTGCTGATCATGGCGGTGGTGATCCTGCACAACAGCTTCGGCTTCCTGCTCGGTTACCTCACCGGCAAGCTGTGCAAGCTGCCGCTGGCCCAGCGCAAGTCGCTGGCGCTGGAGGTGGGCATGCAGAACTCAGGGCTCGGCGCCGCGCTGGCTGCGGCGCACTTCTCGCCCCTGGCGGCCGTGCCCAGTGCGCTGTTCAGCGTGTGGCACAACATTTCCGGGGCACTGCTCTCGACCTGGTTCAGGCGGCTGGAGGCACCGTCCGAGCAGGCCAACACTGGCCGCTGATCGTGCGCGGGTCGCTTGCCTGGGCCCGCTCGGCTGTGCTGTAGTTGTAGCCACGGTGAGGACGACCTCACGACGCACCGCGTGATCACTCCGGGGACGGCCCCATCAACTGACGATGGAGAGCCATCATGTCCTGGATCATCCTGTTCTTCGCCGGCCTGTTCGAAGTCGGCTGGGCCGTCGGCCTGAAATACACCGACGGCTTTTCTCGCCCGCTTCCCACCGCACTCACCATCGCCGCCATGGCCGTGAGCCTCGGCCTGCTCGGGCTGGCCATGAAGGAGTTGCCCCTGGGCACCGCCTACGCCATCTGGACCGGCGTCGGCGCAGTGGGTACGGTGATCGCCGGCATCATCCTGTTCGGCGAGTCCATGGCGCTGGTACGCCTGATCAGCGTGGCGCTGATCGTCGCCGGCCTGATCGGCCTGAAGGTCAGCGCCAGCTGACCTCCGGCACCCGCCTCAACGGCGCTCGCCACGCAGGGCAGCGACCTGCTGGCGCAGCGCCTCCGGCCGGGCCGCTTCTGCCGCGATGGCGGGGCCGGCCACCAGGGTCACTCGTGACCACAAGCGGCGCAGGAAGCCTTTGTTCGGGTCTCGGCTGAAGAAGCTTCCCCACAGCCCCTGCAGCGCCAGGGGAATCACCGGCACCGGTGTCTCCTTGAGGATTCGGTTGACGCCGCCCTTGAACACATCGATCTCGCCATCGGCACTGAGCTTGCCTTCCGGGAAGATGCACACCAGTTCGCCGTCGCGCAGGTACTGGGCAATGCGCGCGAACGCGCTGTCATGAACCGCGGCATCTTCGCCGTGCCCGGCGATGGGAATGGCGCCGGCGGTGCGGAATACGAAGTTGAGCACTGGCAGGTTGTAGATCTTGTAGTACATGACGAAGCGGATCGGTCGACGAATCGCCCCGCCGATGAGCAGCGCGTCGACGAAGGACACGTGGTTGCACACCAGCAGTGCTGCACCTTCGTCAGGAATGCGCTCGAGGTCGCGATGCTCGACACGGTACATCGAGTGGCTGAGCAGCCAGATCAGGAAGCGCATGGTGAACTCGGGCACGATGCTGAAGATGTACGCATTGACTGCGATGTTCAACAGCGAGACCACCAGGAACAACTGCGGGATGCTCAGCTTGGCCAGGCTTAGCAGGACGATCGTGACCAGCGCCGACACCACCATGAACAAGGCATTGAGAATGTTGTTGGCGGCGATCACTCGGGCGCGCTGGTCCTGGGGCGTGCGCGCCTGGATCAAGGCGTACAGCGGTACGATGTAGAAGCCGCCGAATACACCCAGCCCGACGATCGAAGCCATGATCCACCAGGCCTGGTGCAGGCCCAGCAGGTTCAGCCAGTCGTGGGGCGTGTCGGCCTGCGGCACGTCACCGGAATGCCACCACCAGAGCAGGCCGAACAGGGTCAGGCCGAACGAGCCGAAAGGCACCAGGCCAATCTCGACCTTGCGTCCACTGAGGCGCTCGCACAGCAGCGATCCGACCGCGATGCCTACCGAGAACAGGGTCAGCACCAGGGTGACCACCGTCTCGTCGCCGTGCAGCCAGTCCTTGGCATAGGCCGGGATCTGCGTCAGATAGATCGCCCCGACGAACCAGAACCAGGAATTGCCGACGATCGAGCGCGACACGGCGGGCGTCTGCCCCAACCCAAGGCGCAGCGTGGCCCAGGATTGCTTGAAGATGTTCCAGTCCAGCTTCATGTGCGGTGCCACGGCGGCTGCACGTGGTATCCAGCGGCTGGCCAGGTAGCCCAGGACTGCCGTGCCGACGATGCCGCCGGCCACCACGCTGGCGTAGTTGCTGGAAGACATCATCACCCCGGCACCGATGGTGCCGGCCAGGATCGCCAGGAAGGTGCCCATCTCCACCAGGCCGTTGCCCCCGACCAGCTCCTGTTCGCGCAGCGCCTGCGGCAGGATCGAGTATTTCACCGGCCCGAAGAGCGCCGAATGGGTCCCCATGGCGAACAGGGTGAACAGCATCAGTTCCAGGTGATCGCTGAGAAAACCCAGCGCGCCGACCGCCATGATCGCCACTTCGGCCAGCTTGATCGCGCGAATCAGCGCGTCCTTGGCGAACTTCTCGCCGAACTGGCCGGCCAAAGCGGAGAACAGGAAGAACGGCAG
The DNA here is from genome assembly GCF_016518545.1 of Pseudomonas sp. S30. Taxonomy (GTDB): domain Bacteria; phylum Pseudomonadota; class Gammaproteobacteria; order Pseudomonadales; family Pseudomonadaceae; genus Aquipseudomonas. The sequence goes on along the minus strand of NZ_JACVTO010000006.1, from coordinate 105,851 downwards.
GATGAACAGCAACGCACACAGGTTGACCCAGATCGAGCGGTCGCCTTCCAGGCTGAGCTTGTAGAGGATCGCCAGGATCAGCGACTGCTTGAACAGGTTGTCGTTGAAGGCGCCGAGCGACTGGGTGATGAAGAACGGCAGGAAGCGTCGCTTGCCGAGCAAGGTGAACTGCGAGGAATGACTCATTCGTCCTTGTTCCTGAGGGGGCTTTGTCATTGGAGGTAGGTTCGGTGCATCAGGCCACAAATCTGCCCGTTGCACACGACATCTGGCAACAACGGAAGAGGAACGGCACTGCCACCTACCGCACAGCGAGGCAAGTGCCACTATTTTGCCGTCAAATTTCTTTCAGATTGTTACAGTGCTGCCGATATTCATATACATGACCGGAGTCGGGCCACTGGAACCGTCCGAAGCCTTCCCTGCATGACTAAGGAGCACTCAGCAGATGTTTACCTGGTTCGGCGATCTGAAGATCGCCCACAAACTGGCGCTCGGCTTCGGCCTGGTCCTGGCCTTGACCCTGATCCAAGCGTCGATCGGCTGGGATGCCCTGGGCAGCATCGTGCGCCGCAGCGAGCTGGTGCGCGAGGTCTCCCTGCTCAATGACGCGCTGGGCGACTTGCGAGAGGCGCGCCTGCGCCACACCCTGGCCAATGGCGACGACGAACAGACCCAGGCACTGCTCGCGGCCAGCGATGCACTGCAGGTGCCACTCAAACGACTGCATGACGTGGTGCGCAACCCGCGTAACGTCGAACTGCTGAACAAGGTCGACCAGGACCTGGCCAGCTACGTGAAGACCCAGGATCTCAGCCTGCAGGCCTACCAGACCATGCGCTCGGCGCAAAAGGACATGGGCACCCTCGCCAACCAGGCCTTCGCCGCACTCAAGACCATCCGCCAGCAAGTCCGTGCGCTGCCCGATGCCGAGCAGCGCGATGCCCGTAGCGAGGCGGTCAACCAACTTCGTGAGAACCTGATCCTGCTGCGTTATCAGGTTCGCGGTTACACCGGCAACACCAACGCCGACACCGAAAAGGCGATGAACGAGCAACTCGCCACCACGCTGAACAGCCTGCCTGGCCTGATCGCAGCCTTGAACGGCCAGGCCGGTGAAGCGGCCGCCCAGATGACCGACCGGGTGCGCGCCTATGGCGGCAAGGTGGAGGCCTATCGCAACGAGATCGCCAAACTGGCCGAGCAGCGGATCAGCATGGCCAAGGACATTGCCGACCTGACTGAAACCATCGGGTTGTTGCTCGATGGCCAGGGCACGCTGGTGGCTGCCGACAGCCAGTCCGCCAGAACTCTGCAACTGATCACCACGGCACTGGCGCTGCTGCTCGGCGTGTTGCTGGCCGTGCTGATCGCCCGCCAGGTCAGCCCGCCCCTGCGCCGTGTATTGCTGGCCATGGAGCAGGTCGCCGCTGGCGATCTCAGCGAGCAGCCCAGCAGCTCCAGGCGCGATGAACTCGGCCAGTTGCAGAACAGCCTGCACGGCATGACCGGCAATCTGCGCCAGCTGATCGGCGGCGTGCGTGACGGCATTTCGCAGATCGCCAGCGCCACCGAGGAACTCTCGGCCATTACCGCACAGACCAGCGCCGGCGCCAGCAACCAGCGCCAGGAAACCGATCAGGTGGCCACCGCCATGCAGGAAATGGCCGCGACCGTGCAGGAAGTGGCACGCAATGCCGGCGATGCGTCGGCGGCCGCCAGCGCGACCGACCTGGAAGCGCGCGAAGGCGAAAGCGTGGTCAACCGCGCCGTGACGCAGATCGACCGTCTGGCCGACCAGGTAGGCGCCACCAACCAGGCGATGGACGCCCTGCGTAGCGACAGCCAGCGCATCGGCAAAGTGATGGATGTGATCAAGGCGGTGGCCGAGCAGACCAACTTGCTCGCGCTCAATGCCGCCATCGAAGCCGCCCGCGCCGGAGAGGCAGGCCGAGGCTTCGCCGTGGTGGCCGACGAAGTGCGTAGCCTGGCGCAGCGGACCCAGGCCTCGACCGAGGAAATCGAATCGGCGATCAGCAGCCTGGAACAGGGCACACGCTCGGTCAGCGACCTGATGGACGAAAGCCAGAACCTCACCGAAAGCAGCGTGGCACTGGTGCGCGAGGCAGGTCATGCGCTGGAAGGCATCACCCAGCAGATCTCCGGCATCCAGTCGATGAACCAGCAGATCGCGGCAGCCTCCGAGCAGCAGAGCGCCGTGGCCGAGGAAATCAGCCGCAGTGTCGTCGCGGTGCGGGAAATCTCAGAGCAGACCGCCGGAGCCAGTGAGCAGACCTCGGTCTCGAGCGTCGAACTGGCCCGTCTGGGTGGTCAACTGCAACAGATGATCAGCCGCTTCAGGCTCTAGCCCCGGGTGCTCCTACTACCGCCGCAGAGCCAGCGGCGAACGGGGTGGCCTCGGCTACCCCTTGGGCACAGCCTGATCGTCAACTGAAATCGAACAGCGCGCGTGCGGTATCCACGAGCAGGGCCTGGCGCAGTGCCGTCGAGCAGCCCAACGCGTCGAACTGATCGACCGACGCCGCGAAACTCATCGACGTTTCGTGCTGGGTGTGCGGCCAGTCGCTGCCCCACAGCAAGCGGTCGGCGCCATAGTGCACCTCCAGCGCCGCGAGCGCCTGGCCGGCGAAGTCCAGGTTCTGCTCTGGCGTACCAGCCAGGCGATAGATGCCCGACACCTTGACCCACACCTTGCCCTGGCCACCCAGGGTCAGCAGCTCGGCCAGGCCGGGCTGGCCGAGACCCAGGCGCGCATCGGGACGGCCGAAGTGGTCGATCACGATGTTGACGCCCGAAGGCTGCAATGCCTGCACCAGGGCCGGTATGTCGGCCACCTGACGGTGCAGTTCGACATGCCAGCCCAGCTCGCCGATCTGCCCCAGCAAGGGACGCCAGGCGGCGTCACGCAGGTCAGGCAGTGCCTGCCCCATCAGGTTCAGGCGTACGCCCCGCACGCCCAGCCGATGCAGATGCTCCAGGTGCTCGCGATCGCTGTCGCGTTCGAGCATCACCACCCCGCGCAACCGCTGGGGGGTACTGCGCAGCGCCTGCAGCAGGTAGGTGTTGTCGGTGCCGAGGAAGCTGGGCTGCACCAGTACGCCATGACTGAAGCCCTGCTCGGCCAACTGCGCCAGATAGGCGGCCAGTGGCGCGTCATAGGTCGGTACGTAACGGCGCTCGGCGGCCAGGCTCAGCCCACGCGTGAACACGTGGGCATGGCTGTCGATGGCGGTGATCGGAGAAACGCTGGCGTCTGGCATGGTGCTCATCGAAAAGGTTGGAAAGGCTTGTTCATCACTGGGCGACGACTGGGGCGACAGGCGCCGCAGGCTCGGCCTGCAGGTTCCGGCCCCGGGTTTCCGGCAGGCACAGCGCAGCGATCACCGCCACGCCGTAGGCGATGCCGGCGTCGATGCCGATGGCCGCGCCCAGGGACATGGATTCGCTCATATGGCCGACCAGGAACGGGAACACCGCCGACAGCACGCGTCCGAAGTTGTAGCAGAAGCCGACGCCGGCTCCCCGCACATCGGCCGGGTACAGCTCGTTGAAGAATGCGCCGAGGCTGGCCGGGATACCGGCAGCGAAGAAGCCCAGGGGGAAGCCCAGGAACAGCATCTGGGTGTTGCTCAGCGGGAAGAATACGTAGGCCTGCACCGTGAGCACGCAGCACAGGGCGAACAGCAGGATGTTCTTGCGCCGCCCGATGCGGTCGATCAGCAGGCCACTGACCACGCAGCCGCACCAGAAGGCGAAGATGATCACCGCCAGGTAGCCACCGGAGTTGAGCACCGACAGGTTGCGCTCGGTCTTCAGGAAGGTCGGCAGCCAGGTCATCACCGCGTGGTAGCCGCCATGGGCGCCCAGGCCCAGCAGGCCGCCGAGCAGGGTCACCCTGAGCAGTTCGGGGCGAAAGATGCCGGCCATGGAGGCCGCCAGACTGCGCGGCGCCACCTGCGCCTGCTGCTGGCGCTGGAAACTGTCGGGCTCCTGGACGTTACGGCGCACCCAGATGATCAGCAGCGAGGGCAGCAGACCGACGAAGAACATCACCCGCCAGGCGAACTCCTGGGGCACCAGCGAGTAGATCAGCGCGAACAGCCCCACCGCCAGGCCCCAGCCGACGGCCCACGCGCTCTGCACGGTGCCCATCACCTTGCCGCGATACTTCGGGTTGATGGTCTCGGCCATCAGCACCGCGCCGGCGGCCCACTCGCCGCCGATGCCGAAGCCTTGCATGGCCTTGACGAACAGCAAGGGATAGAAGCCGGTGACGAACGCCGACAGGAAGGTGAAGAAGGAGAACCAGAGGATCATCCACTGCAAGGTGCGCACCCGGCCGTAGCGGTCGGACAAGGTACCGCCGAGCCAGCCACCGATGGCCGACGTGACCAGGGTCAGGCCGCTGATCAGGCCGGCATCGCCTTTGCTCAGGGAGAACGCGGCGATCAGCGCGGGAATCGCCAGGCCGAACATCTGCACTTCCAGCGCATCCAGCGACCAGCCGCCGAAGCAGGCCCAGAACGTCTTGCGCTCGCGCGTGGTGATTTGGCGGTACCAACTGAACATGATTTCTTATCCTTCTGTGTCGTGTTGTGGCGATGTCGTGCAGCAAAGCCGGTGGCAGACCGGCCAGGCAGGCGCAAGCGGCGTGCTGCGCGATGTGCGCAGCACCGGGTCAACGAATGTCGATGCGGTAACGGAAGTGCTGGGCATGGCCGCGTGAACGGCGCCATTCCAATGGCTTGCCAGCGTAGTCGCGGGCCAGTCGCTCGATCACCACCACCGGACTCCCCTCCGGCATTTGCAGCAGGCGTGCGTGAACGGCATCGACCGGCTCGGCGGTGAGGGTTTCCTCGGCATAGGCCACGACCTGACCGCACAAGGTTTCGTAGATCGGGTAGAGCAGCGGCCCCTCGCGGTCCAGGTCCACGTCCAGCAGCGGCTGGAAGGTCTGGCGTGGCAACCATATCTCCTCGGCGAGCACTGGCTGCGCGCCCAGCAAGCGTAGGCGCACGAGGCGGATGACCTCGGCCTGGGCCGCCAGGCCCAACGCCTGCGCCACCGCCGATGGCGCTGGCAGCGGCTCGACCGACAGGATTCGGCTCTCGGGCACTACCCGTGCGCCATTCACCGACTCGAAGCGGAAGAAACGGAACAACGAGGACTGAAACTGCGGGCGGCGAATGAACGTGCCACGTCCCTGCTGGCGCTCCAGTACCCCTTCGGTCACCAGTACGTCCACCGCCTTGCGTACGGTGCCGACCGACATCTGGAATTCACTGGCCAGGGCCGCCTCGGTGGGAATCGCCTCGCCGGGGCGCCAGCGGTTGTTGCTGATCTGCTCGACCATGTGATCGCGCAATTGCTGATAGCGGGGAAGGCGGGCGTCGCCGGGCAACCTGTTCATAGGGTCTGTCTCTCGTCTTGTTATATAGACATATATATGAATTTAGCCAAAGTATTCCTCCTGTCCCGTAGGCTGTCAATGCCCCGTCTATCGGCTGCTCGATTGAGTCTCCAGGCACGGTGATACGAACAGTTCACCGCGCCACGCACCGGCCAGGGTCTTGGCTGCCACCACCAGCCAGAGTCCAGCCAGCAGGCCGACCAGCACCTGGCCGAACGTCAGGAAGAAACCCAGCCCCAACCAGTCGCCGAGCCTGAGCGTCGCCAGGCCGTACACCCCCAGCGGAAAGGTGAACCCCCACCAGCCCAGATTGAAGGGCATGCCCTGGCGCAGGTAACGCAGAGTGATGAGCACCGCGGTCAATAGCCACCACAGCCCTGCCCCCCACAATACGATGCCGGCGACCAGGCCCAACCCGCGTGCTACTTCGCCCAGGCTCGCCAGGCCGTTGGCTGCGAACACGGCCGGAGCATCGCTGCCGAGCAGCATCATGCCCAGCGCCCCGGTACCGATCGGACCGAGCGCCAGCCAGCTGGAAGCGGCCATGCTGGCCGGCGGCAGCTTGTGCAAGGCCATGCGCAGCACGAGGATGGTGAGGATGCTGAACGCCACCGGCAACGACACCGCCCACAACACGTAACTGGCGATCAGCACCTGATACTGCCCCTGCGGGTCGGCCAGATGCGGCACCAGAAGGCCACCGCTGGCTGCGGCCACCTCCGCCGCGACCACTGGCAGCAGCCAGACGGCGGTCATCTGATCGATGCTGTGCTCCTGGCGGGTGAACATCAGATAGGGAATCACCACGCCGCAGAGCAGGGCCAAGACCACGTCCAGCCACCACAGCGCTTCGATCCAGGGCACCACCGCCTCGCCCCAGCGCGCCAGGCCGAATACCAGGCCACCATTGAGAATCGTCGCCAGGCCCATGGGGATGGTGCCGAAGAACATCGAGACCGTGGAATGGCCGAAGATCCGCCGCGCCTCGCCGAAGAACAACAGCCAGCGCGCACCGTAGAGCATGCAGAACAGGACGAACAAGCCGATGGTCAGCCACCAGAGCACTTCAGCCACTCCCTGAACCCCGGGTATCGGCATCTGCCGCACTGCCAGCGCCAGCACGCCGGTACCCATCGTCGCAGCGAACCAGTTGGGAGTGAATTGCCGGATCACTTCCATGGGCCGCGCCAATCGATTGAAAGGGCGTAGAACAGTGGGACGCATAGGCGAGCAGGTCATCGAAGATTCCTCCATCGTATGAGCTGATCTTATGCGCCGGTGATATATCTATATAACGGGTATTTTCTCTATCTGTTATCTATTGAGTAGATATGAACACTCATCACAGCGCCGCCCTGGGTGCGACTGCGTGCCACTGCGACCATCGTCTGCACTGACGAAAGGCCGCGGGACATGCCAGACTGCCAAGGATCGCGTCCTTCATCTTGCTTCGGAGTGTGCATGTCGTTGTCCAGCGGGCTGATCGCCGTGGTCGCCCTGGCCTACATGGCCATCATGTTCGCCATCGCCTTCTATGGCGACCGCCGCAGCACACCGCTGCCGCCGCGCCTGCGCGCCTGGGTCTACAGCCTGTCACTGGCCGTGTACTGCACCAGCTGGACCTTCTTCGGCGCCGTCGGGCAAGCGGCCGAACAGCTCTGGGCGTTCCTGCCCATCTACCTGGGGCCCGTGCTGCTGATGATCTTCGCACCCTGGGTGCTGCAGAAGATGGTGCTGATCAGCAAGCAGCAGAACATCACGTCCATCGCCGACTTCATCGCCGCACGCTATGGGAAGTCGCAATCGCTGGCCGTGGTGGTGGCGTTGATCTGCCTGGTCGGCGTGCTGCCTTACATCGCCTTGCAACTCAAGGGGATCGTGCTGGGTGTCAACCTGCTGATCGGCGCCAACGCCGACGCCACGGGTACGCGGGTGCAGGATACCGCGCTGGTGGTCTCGCTGGTGCTGGCGCTGTTCGCCATCGTCTTTGGCACGCGCAGCCTGGACGTCACTGAACACCACCGGGGCATGGTCCTGGCGATCGCCTTCGAGTCGCTGATCAAGCTGCTGGCCTTCCTCGCCGTCGGCGCGTTCGTGGCGTTCAACCTGTACGATGGCGTCGACGACCTGTTCACCCAGGCGCGCCAGTCGATTCACCTGGAAAATTACTGGCAGGAAACCATCAACTGGCCGTCGATGGTGGTGCAGACCGCCGTGGCGATGATGGCGATCATCTGCCTGCCCAGGCAATTCCATGTCACCGTGGTGGAGAACATCGAGCCGCAGGACATGCGCCTGGCGCGCTGGGTGTTTCCGCTCTACCTGGTGCTGGCGGCCCTGTTCGTGGTGCCCATCGCCCTGGCCGGGCAGATGCTGCTGCCAGGCACGGTGATTTCCGATTCCTTCGTCATCAGCCTGCCGCTGGCCGAAGCACACCCGAGCCTGGCGCTGCTGGCGTTCATCGGCGGCGCCTCGGCCGCTACCGGCATGGTGATCGTCGAAGCCGTGGCGCTGTCGACCATGGTCTCCAACGACATGCTGCTGCCCTGGCTGCTGCGGCGCAACAACGCCGAGCGACCGTTCGAAGCCTTCCGCCACTGGATGCTGTCGGTACGCCGGGTGACCATCGTGGTGATCCTGCTGCTGGCCTACGTCAGCTACCGCCTGCTGGGCTCGACCGCCAGCCTGGCGACCATCGGCCAGATCGCCTTCGCCGCCGTGACCCAGCTGACCCCGGCGATGCTCGGCGCCCTGTACTGGAAACAGGCCAACCGCCGTGGCGTGTTCGCCGGCCTGGCGGCCGGCATCTTCCTGTGGTTCTACACACTGGTGTTGCCCATCGCTGCCCATAGCCTGGACTGGTCGCTGCAGCTGTTCCCGGGCCTGGCCTGGCTGCACGGCAATCCGTTGAACCTGCCGATCAGCCCACTGACCCAGGGCGTGGTGCTGTCGCTGGCCGGCAACTTCACGCTGTTCGCCTGGGTCTCGATCCTCTCCCGTACTCGCGTCTCCGAGCACTGGCAGGCCGGTCGCTTCATCGGCCAGCAGACCAGCGCCCGTCCCAGCGGCCGCACGCTGCTGGCGGTGCAGATCGACGACCTGCTCAACCTTGCCGCGCGCTTCGTCGGCGAGGAGCGCGCCCGGCAGAGCTTCATCCGTTTCGCCTACCGCCAGGGTAAAGGCTTCAATCCCAACCAGAACGCCGACGGCGACTGGATCGAACACACCGAACGCCTGCTCGCCGGCGTGCTGGGCAGCTCCTCGACCCGGGCGGTGGTCAAGGCGGCCATCGAAGGCCGCGACATGCAGCTCGAAGACGTGGTGCGCATCGCCGACGAAGCGAGCGAAGTGCTGCAGTTCAACCGCGCGCTGCTGCAGGGCGCCATCGAGAACATCAACCAGGGCATCAGCGTGGTCGACCAGAACCTGCACCTGGTGGCCTGGAACCGTCGCTACCTGGAGCTGTTCAACTACCCCGACGGGTTGATCGCCGTGGGCCGGCCGATCGCCGACATCATTCGCTACAACGCCGAGCGTGGCCTGTGCGGGCCCGGCGAGGCGCAGGTCCATGTAGCACGGCGACTGCACTGGATGCGCCAGGGCCGGGCGCACACCTCCGAGCGGCTGTTTCCCAATGGTCGGGTGATCGAGCTGATCGGCAACCCCATGCCCGGCGGTGGCTTCGTCATGAGCTTCACCGACATCACGCCCTTCCGCGAGGCCGAACAAGCGCTCAAGGACGCCAATGAAGGCCTGGAACAGCGGGTGGCCGAGCGCACCCACGAGCTGTCTCAGCTGAACCAGGCGTTGTCGGAGGCCAAGAGCCAGGCCGAGGCGGTCAGCCAGTCCAAGACCCGCTTTCTGGCAGCGGTCAGCCACGACCTGATGCAGCCGCTGAACGCGGCGCGGCTGTTCTCCGCCGCGCTGTCGCAGCAGGCCGAAGACCTGGGCGACGACGCCCGGCAACTGGTGCGTCACCTGGACAGCTCGTTGCGCTCGGCCGAAGAGCTGATCAGCGACCTGCTGGACATTTCGCGCCTGGAAAATGGCAAGATCACCCCCGACGTCAAGCCGTTCGCCCTCAGGACGCTGTTCGATACCCTCGGCGCCGAATTCGCAGTGTTGGCCGCCGAAAAAGGCCTGACCTTCCGCGTGCGCGACAGCCGTGTCCACGTCAATAGCGACATCAAGCTGCTGCGCCGGGTGTTGCAGAACTTCCTGACCAACGCCCTGCGCTATGGCAGCAGCCCGATCCTGCTGGGCGCACGACGCGAGGGCGAACGGCTGTGGCTGGAGGTGTGGGACCGTGGCCCCGGCATCGCCGATGACAAGCTGCAGGTGATCTTCCAGGAGTTCAAGCGCTTGGACAGCCACCAGACCCGTGCGGAAAAAGGCCTGGGGCTGGGCCTGGCGATCGCCGACGGCCTGTGCCGGGTGCTGGGGCATCCCTTGCAGGTCCGCTCATGGCCGGGCAAGGGCAGCGTGTTCCGGGTCGGGGTACCGATCGCCCCGCAAGCGCTGATGGCCCCGCCGGCGCCCACCGAACTGCCGAGTCAGCCGCTGGCGGGGTTGCAGGTGCTGTGCGTGGACAACGAGGACAGCATCCTGATCGGCATGACCAGCCTGCTCGGTCGCTGGGGCTGCCAGGTGTGGACCGCCCGCGATCAGGCCGAGTGCGAGGCGCTGCTGGGCGAAGGCATGCGCCCGCACCTGGCGCTGGTGGACTATCACCTGGACCACGGCGAAACCGGCACCGGGCTGGTGGCCTGGCTACGCACACGCCTGGGCGAGCCCATCCCGGGGGTGGTGATCAGCGCCGATGGGCGCAACGAAACCATCGCCCAGGTGCACGCGGCAGGCCTCGACTACCTGGCCAAGCCAGTCAAGCCTGCGGCCTTGCGCGCCCTGCTCAATCGGCATCTGAGCCTGGTGCAGTAACGCCTTCGTCCGCCAGTGCCCGCTCCAGCAGATCGGCCGGCAGGCTCTTGCTGGCCCGGGCGCCGAGCAGCTTGAGCTGCTCGCTGCGGCTGATCAGGTTGCCGCGGCCTTCGCACAGCTTGTTGCGCGCAGCGGTGTAGGCCTTGTCGACCTGCTGCAAACGCGCGCCCAACTCGTCCAGATCCTGGATGAACAGCACGAACTTGTCGTACAGCCACCCGGCACGCTCGGCGATCTCGCGCGCGTTCTGGCCCTGGCGCTCCTGTTTCCACAAACTGTCGATGACCCTGAGCGTGGCCAGCAGCGTGGTCGGGCTGACGATCACGATCTGTCGATCGAATGCCTCCTGGAACAATCCCGGCTCGGCCTGCAACGCCGCCGAGAACGCCGCTTCGATGGGTACGAACAACAGCACGAAGTCCAGGCTGTGTAAACCGTCCAGGCGACTGTAGTCCTTGCTGGACAAACCCTTGACATGGTTGCGCAACGATTGCACGTGCTGCTTGAGCGCCGCTTCGTCGTTGCCGGCCACGAACTGCTGGTAGGCCGTCAGGCTGACCTTGGCATCGACCACCACCTGCTTGTCGCCGGGCAGCATGATCAACACGTCGGGCTGGAACCGCTCGCCATCGGCGCTTCTGAGGCTGACCTGGGTCTGGTACTCGCGGCCTTTCTCCAGGCCCGCGTGCTCCAGCACCCGCTCCAGGATCAGCTCGCCCCAATTGCCCTGGGTCTTCTGCCCCTTCAAAGCCTGGGTGAGGTTGGTGGCCTCATCGGATAGCCGCAGGTTGAGCTGCTGCAAGCGCTCCAGCTCCTTGGCCAGGGAGAACCGTTCGCGGGCTTCGTGCTGGTAGCTTTCCTCCACGCGCTTTTCGAACGCCTGGATGCGCTCCTTGAGGGGGTCGAGCAATTGTCCCAGATGCTGCTGGCTGGTCTGGGCGAAACGCTGCTCACGCTCGTCGAAGATCCGTGTGGCCATTTCGGCGAACTGCGCACGCAGGGTATCGCGGGCCTGCTGCAAGTCTTCCAGGCGTTGGCTGTGACTGTCCTGCTGTTCGCGCAGTTCGGCGTCGAGGCGCGCCACCTGGGCCTCCAGGCGGCGCAATTCGGACTCTCGCTGAGTGCGCTCCAGGCTCCAGGCGTGGGCGGCGTCACGGGCGTTGTCGCGCTCGATGTTCAGCAGCTCCAGCTCGCGGTGCTGCGCCGCCAGTTGCGCCTGCTTGTGAGCGTTGGCCTCGGCCAGGTCGCTGACCTCGTCGCGGCCAGCCTCCAGCTGTGCCTGCAGGCCGGCCTGCGCCAGCTGTGCAGCGCTCAGCCGTTCCTGCAGCAGCGCGCTATCGGCGCGCTGCGTGGCGAGCCGGCGCTGCACTTGCAGAGCCCAACCCAGGCAGGGCAACGCCGCCACGATGATGCCTATCGCTATACTGGCCAGATCCACAGCCATGCTTACCCCGATCAATCTTCCAGTGCAGGCTGCAGCTTACAGGGTTTGTCCGCTCGCGCCGCTAGGGATGCAGTCGCTGCAGCAGTCGCCCCGCCTCGGGCGAGCCCTGCCCTGCCGCCAGTTCCAGCCAATGGCGCGCCTGGCCAGGATCGTGGCTCAGGCACAGCCGGCCATATTCGAGCTGGGCGAGCCGATCCCCGGCACGCGCCGCCTGGCGCAGCAACTCGTGGCCGATGCGCCGGTCGCGGGGGTTACCGCAGTCCTGACAGAGCAGGCGCCCCAGCCGACTCTGCGCAGCCACCACACCTTGCCGGGCAGGCTGCTTGAGCATGCGCCCGGCCACATGCTTGACGCCGGGCCTGTCGCCCAGGCGCGGGCTGTCGAGCAGCCATAGCGCGACCTTGAGGGAAATACGCCGGGGAGACACCAGCGACGCAGGCGTAACCTCACCTGCAACAGCAGCAATACGAGACTTCATGACATACAGCAGAGGCAATTCGAGAGGCGCGCCACTTTACCGATTTTTTTCGAACACTGCTCGCCACTCATCCCGGGCATTGGTAAAAAAATTTCCATGGTGCTTTTCTTGACGTTTCGCTGTGGGGAAGCTGCCACGGAATGGCTCGATTCCGGCGGGCTGGTTTTTCGCCCGAGGTCCTGACATGCCCGTGCTAGAGCAACTTCGCAACACAATCCACAGATACTGTGGATAACTCGGTGGACAACCCCCCTCACCTGCCCGCAAAGCCTTGTGGGAAGGGGCCTACGGTCAAACTGACGATTTTTTCACCAGCAAAAATATCTGTTTTTTTTCATTGACTTAACCTGCCAGTCAAGTCATTGGCGGAGCGTGCAAGCCAGGCCGCACAGCGGTCACAAGTCTTGCCACGCGTGTGTACAACTCGGTGAGCGAACCGCTATGGCCGCCGTCGCACATGGCTTCGAAACCGACTGGCAGCCGCAGGTGGGTTCACAGGACCTGCCCTCCAGGTCACACGCTGAGCCTGGCTTGAAGCCACTTGAAAAAAGGCTTGCCAAGTACTCCCAGCTCCTGTAGGGTTGCCGGCGTTAGTACCAAGCTGAAATCAATTCTGGCCACACAGTCCTTGCGACAACGTCCACCCCGGGCGGGCTCGCTGAAACCAGGACGGCCCTGCGATGATTCACTGAACGGCTCAAGCCCTTCCAGCACGAATCAGCCAACGAACGATTGATCGGGATCTTCACCCACTGGCCTCGAACCTGGTCCATGGGATGCTGCCCGCCTTCCGAAGTACCTACCAGTCAGCCCAGCGCCTACATTGTGCTTGCGCTCTCTCTGGCTGCTCTGTTCCGGTCAGGTTTTTCGCCTCCCTTAATAAAGGCGTCACCGGAACGTTTCTATTGTGCACGGATCGAACCCGTGTCTTGAGCAGGAATCTCAAAAAAATGACTAATCATCACCACATCCAGCGCGCATTCGGCACGCTTTCTCAGGCCTTCGCCCCACTGAAGTGCCTTATCGTTGCCCCACGTAATGGCAGCTTCAGCTTCACCCTGGTCGACGAACACGGCGTGGCCTGCCACACCGAGCGCTTGTATCCGGAGCAGTACACCACTACCGCGCCGCTTCAGGCGGTGATCGACCGTACACGGCAGTCGCTGGTCGCATGAACGAATGGGGGTGGATTCATCCCGTGAATGCCTGCCGCGTGGATTGCTGCAGCGGCTGCACCGGCCTAATCGCCAACAGGCATATGGTCAGGTTGCAGCGGCAGCAATCGATTTAAAAACAGCCCTTTACGCCATGAATATCACACTACACTTCAACTCGAGCGGTGCAGGCCGCTTCCGGCGGGCCTGATCCTCCACCAGCTGCCAAGCTCCCAGCGCCCGCCGGTCCCTGACAGTTCGAGGGCATCATGGGTATCGCTGCGAACGAGTTGAGCCGTCATGTCATTCGTCCCACGCTGATCTACCTGGGTCGTCACTGCGCCAGTGCCGAAGCGTTGCTGCTGGGTGTCGCTGCCAGTCAGTCGAGCCTCGGCCAGGCGCTGCATGACCGCCGCGGGCACGGGCTCTATCGTATCGGTCAGACGCGGCACCAGATGCTGTGGGACCACTACCTCGCACGCGATCCCGAACTGGCCAGCCTCGTTCGTGGGCTGGCCAGTCAACATGCCTTTCTCGGCGGTCCTCATCTGGAGCTGACCGTCAATCTACGCTACGCCACCGCCATCGCCTGGATGCTCATCGAGCAACAGGCGATGCCACTGCCGGTCGCGGACGATCTGCTTGGGCTGGCGCGTATCTGGCGACAGACCTTCCACCCTCAAGGGCGCCTGCGCGACTTTACCCAGGCCTGGAATTGTTGGGTAAACCCCGGGCTCATCGCCGCATCTTGAGAACCGTCCTACATAAAAACCAGATGCGCTGACTTGTCTGGTTAGATTGTCCTACAAAACCGCTCTATCTCGGTGAATTCAGCCTATGGCGTAGTTCGCGAATTGTTGGTAGCGTTTCGCCCCGGAGATCCCAAGGAGTTCTAATAATGAAAACAGTCATGCTCAAAACCTCCATCGGCGTCGCGATCGCGCTCGCCTCCAGCCAACTCTTCGCCAGCGGATTCGCCCTGAACGAGCAAAGCGTCAGCGGCATGGGGACAGGTTTCGCGGGACGCTCGTCGGCTGCCGACGATGCCAGCACCATTTACGGAAACCCTGCCGGCATGTCTCGCCTGAAGCGCGAGCAGGCCACCGTCGGCGCCGCCGCCGTCATCGCCAAGACCGACCTCTCCGGGGCTGGCAGCAACCTGGGCGGAAAAATGGACGGCGACATGGTGCCGTTCGTCGGCGTACCCATGGGCTACTACGTCAAACCGATCGACGACCACTGGAGCGTGGGCTTCGGTGTCTACGTTCCGTTCGGCCTGGTCACCGACTATGGCAGCAACCACGCCGCCCGCTATTGGGGCAAGAAGAGCCATGTCGAAGTGGTGACCTTCCAGCCAACGGTCAGCTACGCCTTCAACGACAAGGTGTCGATCGGTTTCGGTCCGACCATCAACCGTATCAAGGGCGAACTCAGCTCCAACACCATCAACCCGCTCACCCCCGGCCGCAACGACGGCGAGGTCAAGATCAAGGGTGACGACACCGCCGTGGGCTACAACATCGGCGTGATGGTGCAGGCTACCGATCGCACCCGCCTGGGCCTGACCTACCACTCCATGGTCGACTACAAGCTCGAAGGCAAGACCAAGATCAACAACGCCCTGATCGGTCCGTTCAGTGGCAGCAAGTTCGACGCCGACCTGAAGATCAAGACGCCGGAGTCGGTGGACTTCTCGGTCACCCACGAGCTCGACGACCAGTGGACGATCTATGCGGGCAGCACCTGGACTCGCTGGAGCCGCCTGAAGGACATTACCGTCACCAACGATGTCCCAGCCCCACTGGCCGGTCAGTTTGGCGTGATCAGCGAGGAACAGCACTGGCACGATACCTGGGCCCATGCCGTCGGCGCCTCTTACAAGGTCAACAAGGAGTGGACCCTGCGCACCGGCTTCACCGTCGATCAGTCGCCGACCAACAACCAGGACCGCTCCCCGCGCATCCCCACGGGCGATCGCAAGATCTTCAGCCTGGGCGCCGGCTACAGCCCTACCGACGACGTGACGATCGACGTGGCTTATTCCTACCTGTGGGAAGAAGACACCAAGGTCAACCTGGCCAGCCGTACCAAAGGCACCTATCAGGCCAAGTACGAGAACAGCGCCCACGGCCTGGGTGCATCGCTCACCTACCGCTTCTGAGTCACATT
This sequence comes from Pseudomonas sp. S30, assembly GCF_016518545.1. Taxonomy (GTDB): domain Bacteria; phylum Pseudomonadota; class Gammaproteobacteria; order Pseudomonadales; family Pseudomonadaceae; genus Aquipseudomonas. Next base: position 90,237 of record NZ_JACVTO010000006.1, on the reverse strand, counting down.
GCCGCTCTTGGAAGAACCGCCCTCGAGGCGGTTTTTTCATGCCTTGGCGGACCTCACGCTCAGGGTTTGGAGGCGATGGCCTTCTCGATCGCCGCGCGCAAGGCCGGGTCGTCCGGTTTGGTGAGGCTCGAGAAACTGCCGATCACCTTGCCGCGACGATCGACCACGTACTTGTAGAAATTCCACTTCGGCGCGCTGCTCTGTCTGGCCAGTTCGACGAATAGCGCGATGGCGTCCGCGCCGCGCACCGGCTGGGCCTTGGTCATGGTGAAGGTCACGCCGTAATTGGCGTAGCAGACCTTGGCGGTCTTCTCGCTGTCGGCGTCCTCCTGCTTGAAATCGTTGGACGGTACACCGAGCATTTCCAGGCCCTGGGCGTGATAGGCCTGGTAGGTGGCCTCCAGCCCTTCGAACTGAGGCGCGAAGCCGCAATAGCTGGCCGTGTTGATCACCACCAGCGGCTTGCCGGCGTAACGCTCACACAGGTTTATCTGCTCCTTGCCGCGCAACTCCGGCAGGCTGCCCTGGAGCAACGCCGGGCATTCGACCGCCCAGGTGGGGGTAGCGGCCGCCAGGGCCAGCAAGGGTGCGACGAGCCAACGCATGGGCATGCTGCAATACTCCTGAGAACCTTGATTGCCTTGCAGGTTAGCGCCTAACAGACGCTCATGCCCAGTTGCATCAAGGCCAAACCGCCTCGCTGCCAGCCCCACCAGGCCATGGCGAGTGCCAACAGCAGGCCGCCAACGGCCAACCCGGCCCGCACGACAGGGCGATTCATGTCGACGCCGCCAGGCGTGCGACCGGGCGCTCGCGGACCGGCCAGTTGAGCGCTGCCGCCAGCAGACTCAGCAGTATCGAAATCTGCCAGACCAGGTCATAGCTGCCGGTGCGATCGTAGACCACGCCACCCAGCCACCCCCCAAGAAACGCCCCCAGCTGGTGGAACAGGAAGACGATGCCGCCGAGCATCGATAGGTTGCGCACGCCAAACAGGGTCGCGACCGTGCCGTTGGTCAAGGGAACGGTCGACAGCCACAGCAGGCCCATGGCGATGCCGAACAGACAGGCGCTGAACGCGGTGACCGGCGCCCACAGGAAGGCCACGATCACCCCTGCCCTGAGCAGGTACAAGGTGGTCAGCAGGCGCGGCTTGGACAACCGCCCGCCGAGCCAGCCTGCGGTATAGGTGCCGAGGATGTTGAACAGGCCGACCAGCGCCAGCACCGTGGTTCCAGTGGTGGCCGGCAGGTGCTGATCGACCAGATAGGCGGGCAGGTGCACGCCGATGAACACTACCTGGAAGCCGCACACGAAAAAGCCCAGCGCCAGCAGCCAGAAACCTGTGTGCGAACAGGCCTCGTGCAAGGCCTGGGACAGCGTCTGGTCGCCGACCTGCATAGGCAACGGACGGTCGCGCAGCAAACTGACGAAAGGCACGATCAGTGCCACCATCAGCCCCAGCACCAGCAACGCCGCCGACCAGCCCAGCCACTGGATCAGGCCCAGGGTCCCGGGCAGCATGGCGAACTGGCCGAAGGAGCCCGCCGCGCTGGCGATGCCCATGGCCAGGCTGCGCTGCTCAGGGGCCACCGCGCGGCCGACCACGCCGAGGATGACCGAGAACGAGGTGCCCGACAGGCCTAGACCGATCAGCAGGCCAGCGCTCAGCGACAGCGACCCGGGCGAGTCGGCCAGGCTCATCAGCATCAACCCCAGGGCGTAGAGGATACCGCCGATGACGATCACTCGCGCTGCGCCAAGCCGATCCGCCAGGGCGCCGGCGAACGGTTGCGCCAGGCCCCAGATCAGGTTCTGCAAGGCAATCGCGAAGGCGAACACTCCCCGACCCCAACCGAAATCGGCGCTCATGGGACTGAGGAACAGCCCGAAACCATGGCGTACGCCAAGCGACAGCGCGAGGATCAGCGCAGCGCCCAGCAGCACCCAGCCACTGGTTCGCCAGATGGATATCATTGTTGTTATCTCCAACAGCACGAAGGACAGGCATATCAGCCTCCAGCGTGTATACTTTGCGGTGAAGCGGTGCAAGACTTTTCTACGGCCCCTGCCCCTTCAAACGCTGCAGGATCGGCTCCATCAAAGGTCCCGGCGTACGCTGCAGCGGGTCGGGCGCCCCCTCGTCGATAGCTTTCCAGTAGCGCCAGGGCACTGCTTCGGTGCCCAGTTCGTAGTCCATTCCATCCCAGGCATCTTCGCGAAAGGCATAGAACGCCCAATGCAGCCGATGGCGATCGAGTGCACCGAGCACATCCTGCAGGTACGCCCCGCAGCCCGGCAGCCGTCGCATGCAGCCGAATTCGCCGACCACCAGCCGCGACAGCGGCAACGCATGCTGTTCGGCCCAGCGTACCGGGTGTTGAAGGTAATCGGCCACCCGTTGCGCATCCCAGTGTTCGCGAACGCCGGCGAACGGCACCTTGCCAGGGTAAGCGTAAGGCCGTTTGCGGCTGAGGTTCGGCGCCGAGGTGGCCATGTAGGGTTCGTACATGTGCACGCTGTAGAGGACGCGCTCGTCGGCCAAGGGCTGTGGCCAATAGCCGAAGGCATCCGCCGCTGCATACCAGCCGGCATCGACCATCACCGGCGTGACGGCGTCCACGCGGCGGATAGCCTCTACCAGCGTCGCCGACAGAGCGGGCAGGTCCCGAGCGCTGCCCTGCACCTGCGCGTACCAGCGCTGCATGTCCACCGCCGAGGCATGCTCGCGCAGCCCCCCGAGCTTTTCCGGGGCCGGCTCGTTGATCAGGTTGAAGGCCGCCACCGCAGGATGATCCTTGAGCGCGGCGGCCAGGTCCTGCCAGAACGTCGCGGACTGCTGCCAATAGGCCTTGTCCTGCCACAGTCGATCGTCGAAGCGATTGTGGTTGTTCTGCGCCCAGCGCATGCCGGGCAATGACAGCGGCGCGATGACCACCTTCAATCCCGCCTGGTGAGCGCGGTCGAGGGTGGTCATCAACGTGTCCAGGTCCGCCTGAACCAGGCCTTCGTAGGCGTCGGCATCGCCCAGCAGAAAGTCCCGGCCGGCCGGCTGCCACTTGTCGTAGGACAATCTTACCCAGGTGGCACCATACGCCTTGAGGGCGTCGAAATAGCGCTGATCGGGCGGCAGCCGGTTGAAACTGTTGGCGCCGTGGCGCGGTGTGTCCCAGAAATCGATGAGATCGGCGGCCAGGGCGGGCAGCGTGCTCAGGGCAAGCACCCAGGCGAGCAGTCGGCGAAGCATAGGAGGTTCCGGAAGTGAGGGGGAACACCGAGCCTAGCGCGACTCCGGGGGCGACTTTTCCGCACCGAGTGCAAGAGCATTCCCAACCTTCGCAGCGGTCGCTCACACCATCAGGGCCAGCCCCACCACCACGCTCGACTCCAGCAACTCCAGCAGGGCACCGGCCGTATCGCCGGTGGTGCCGCCCAGGCGCCGGCACATCTGCCGGCGCAGCGCCGCGAACACGCCCAGGGCCAGCAGCACGATCAGCGCCGCCGTCACGCCACCGAACAACACGCAGGCCGCCACGGTGGCCAGCAGCGTCCAGCCGCCCTGCGTCTTGGGCAGGTGCTTGGCGAGCGCCGCCCCCAAGCCACCGGCCCGTACGTACGGTGTGCACAGGAACAACCCGAGCAACGCCGCGCGACCCAGGACCGGTGCCAACATCAACCAGGCCCCCGCGTCGCGCTCGAGCAGCACCCAGAGCGCACAGAACTTCAGCAGCAACACCAGCACCAGCGTCACCACGGCGATGGGACCGCTGCGGGGGTCCTTCATGATCTGCAAGGTGCGCTCGCGATCGCCGAAGCCGCCCAGCCAGGCATCGGCGCTGTCGGCCAGCCCGTCCAGGTGCAGCGCGCCGCTGAGCAGTACCCAGAGGCATAGCAGCAGGGCCGCCTGCAACGGGGCGGGGGCGCCGTGCAACATTGCGCTGGCCGCCCACAGCAACGCCCCGAACAAGGCACCGACCGCGGGGTAATACAACAGTGAGCGCCCCAGCAGACGGGGCTCGGGCATGCCGGGCAGGCTCACCGGCAGGCTGCTGAGGAACTGCAGGGCGATCCAGAACGGCAGCATCACGTGAGCTCCCGGAATCGCCCGGCCTCGACGGCCAGGCTTTTCAAGGCACCATGGCCGACCTCCACTTGCAGCAACTGCTCGCGCGGCAATCCGCGGGCCTGGGCCAGCAACAGGCGCATGACCCCGCCATGGGTCACCAGCAGCACCCGCTGGCCAGCGTGGCGTTGCGCAAGCCGCTGCACGCTTGCCTGCACCCGCGCGGCAAACTCACCCACCGGCTCGCCGCCGGGCGGCGTACAGGCGTAGGGGTCGGCCCAGAAAAGTCCCAGCAGGTCGGCTTCGCCTTGCATGATCTGCGCGGCGCTGCGTCCCTCCCAATCGCCGAAATGCAACTCGCGTACACCGTCCTCCAGCTGCACCGACAGCCCCAGATCCGCGCCCAGTTCCTCGGCGAAGCGCGCACAGCGTTGCAGGGGCGAGCTGACCAGCGCCTGCCACGTGCAGGCCTCAGGGACTGCGGCGACCGCAGCGCGCATCTGCGCCCACCCCGTCGGCGTCAGGGCATCGTCCAGGCTGCCACGCAAACCACCGCCCAGTTCGGTTTCACCGTGACGCAACAGGTCGAGAATCATGCCGGACGATCGGCCACGGCCGCCTCGGCGAAGGTCGCCATCTGCCCATGCAGTGCACACGCCAGGCGCATCAGCGGCACCGCCAGCGCCGCGCCGCTGCCCTCGCCCAGTCGCAGGTCCAGGGCCAGCAGCGGCTGGGCCTGCAGCGCGTCGAGCAGGGCGCGATGGCCGGGCTCGGCCCCTTGGTGGGCGAACAACAGCCATGGGCGGCAATGGGGATTCAGACGCACGGCGACCAGCGCCGCCACACTGCAGATGAACCCGTCCACCAGCGCGGCCACGCCCTGCTGGGCGCACGCCAAGTAGGCGCCGGTCAATGCCGCGATCTCGAACCCACCGACGCAGCGCAGGGCTCGCCAGGTATCGGCCTCGGTCAAACCATGTAGGCTCCGCGCACGCTCTATCACCTCGGCCTTATGGCGTACGCCGGCGCTGTCCAGGCCGGTACCGGGCCCGCTCAGGGCAGTGGCCGAGCAGCCCAGCAGAGCGCTGGCCACGGCGGCGGCGGCCGTGGTGTTGCCGATACCCATCTCACCGCCGATGAACAGTTGAGCGCCGCGGGCGATCGCGCGCAGCGCACTGTCACGCCCGGCCTCGAGCGCCGCCTGCACCTGCGCCTCGCTCATCGCCGGCTGGCGGGCGAAGTTGGCGGTGCCGGCGCCCAGGCGCAGATGCTGCACGCCCGGCAATTCCAGCGTCGGATCCACCGTTCCCAGGTCGACCACCTCCAGCGACGCCGCCAGCTCACGGGCCAGCACGCTGATGGCTGCGCCACCGCCGACGAAATTGCGCAGCATTTGGCCGGTGACGGCCTGCGGATAGGCCGAGATGCCCTCCTCGACCACGCCGTGATCGCCCGCGAAGAGGGTGATTGCCACGCGCTCCAGGCTCGGCCGCTCGCGACCTTGCAGCGCTGCCAGGGTGATCGCCAGGTGCTCCAGCTGACCGAGCGAGCCAGCCGGCTTGGTCAGTTGCTGCTGGCGGGCACACGCCTGCTCCATGGCGTGGATGTCCAGGGGTCGGCAGGCATCGAGCCACCAGTTGGAAGTCATAGAGCAGGTCCTTTGAGGATGAGAGGAAGACCGGCGACGGTCAGCACCACGCGCTCGCAGCGCTGGGCCACGGCCTGGTGCAGCCAGCCGGCGAGATCGACGTAGCGACGGGTCAGTTCGCCCAGTGGCACCACACCCAGGCCGCTTTCGTTGCTGACCAGGATAACCGTGCCCGGAAGGCTCGCCAGGCAGTCGAGCAGTGCCTCGCGCTCCGCGTCCAGGCGTTGCGGGTCGTCGAGCATCAGCAGGTTGGTCAGCCACAGGGTCAGGCAGTCCACCAGCAGGCAGCGATCGTCCGCTGCCTCGGCGCGCAGCACGCGGGCCAGGGCCAGGGGCTGCTCGATCAGCCGCCAGTCGGCCGGGCGACGCGCGCGGTGCAGGCGCACGCGCTCGTTCATTTCACCATCCAGCGGCTCGCTGGTGGCGATGTAGGTCACGGCCTGGCCGCTGGCCGCAGCCTGCTCTTCGGCCAGGCGGCTTTTGCCCGAGCGGGCGCCGCCGAGGATCAGGGTGCGCATCAGGCGACTCCACACAGACTGCGCAGCCGCGCAGTGTCCAGGTGCTGCTCGACCAGATCGGCCAGGCGCTCGATGTCGCGTTCACGCAGCGCGTGGTAGTTGATCGGCTCGACCGCTTCAAGCCCCGCCCAGCGCAGCAATGCCGCGCAGGACTCGCTGCCCTCGAACAGACCATGCAGGTAGGTGGCCAGGATCTGCCCGTCGACGCTGATGGCACCGTCGTCGCGGCCATCGGCCAGCCGCACCGCCGGATGTTGCAATGCCGGCCCCTGGGTGACGCCGGCATGAATCTCGTAGCCGCCTACCGGCGCCTGCTCCAGGCTCAACTGGCCAACGACGTTGCGCAGCTGCTTTTCGGCCTCCAGCACGGTCGAGTAGTCGAGCAATCCCAGGCCGTCGCTGGTGCCGGCCGGGCCTTCCAGGCCACCGGGATCCTGTACCTGTCGCCCCAGCATCTGCAGCCCGCCGCAGATACCGATCAACTTGCCGCCATAGCGCAAGTGGCGGGCGATGGCCTGGTCCCAGCCACGGGCGCGCAGCTGGGCGAGGTCTGCGCGTACGCTCTTGGAGCCGGGCAGGATGATCAAATCGGCGGGCGGGATCGGCTGACCGGGACCGATGAACTGCAAATCGACCTGCGGATGCAGACGCAGCGGGTCGAAGTCGGTGTGATTGCTGATGCGCGGCAGCACCGGCACGATGACTTTCAACACCTGCTCGCCCTTCGTCGCCTGCCGGTGGTCGATGCCGTCCTCGGCCTCCAGGTGCAGGTCGCCGACATAGGGCAGCACGCCGAGCACCGGTTTGCCCGTGCGCTGTTCGAGCCAGTCCAGACCGGGTTGCAACAAGGCGATGTCACCTCGGAAACGGTTGATGACAAAACCCTGGATCCGCGCCTGTTCACTGGGTGAGAGCAATTCCAGGGTGCCTACCAGGTGCGCGAAGACCCCGCCACGATTGATGTCGGCGATCAGGATAACCGGGCAATCGACGGCTTCGGCGAAGCCCATGTTGGCGATGTCGCCGGCGCGCAGGTTGATCTCGGCAGGCGAACCGGCGCCTTCGACCATCACCACGGGATAGGCCGCGCTCAGACGCTGGTGCGAGGCCAGTACCGCCTGCATGGCGACGGCCTTGTAGTCGTGATAGGCGAGCGCATTCATGCTGGTCACCGCCCGGCCATGGACGATCACCTGGGCGCCGGTGTCGCTGTTGGGCTTGAGCAGCACCGGGTTCATGTCGGTGTGCGGCGCCAGGCCACAGGCCTGCGCCTGCACTGCCTGGGCGCGACCGATCTCGCCGCCGTCTGCGGTCACCGCGCTGTTGAGCGCCATGTTCTGCGGCTTGAAGGGCACCACGCCGATGCCTCGGCGGCGCAGCCAGCGACACAAGGCGGTGACCAGCGTGCTCTTGCCGGCATCGGAGGTGGTGCCTTGCACCATGAGGGTGGTCATGCCGACTCCTTGTGATAGTCCTGCAGGGCCTGGCGCAGGCGCGCTTCGTCCGCCGCGCTGGCAGGCAGCCCCACGCGTATGGCGCTCGGGGTGTCGAACAGGCGCACGAGAATCCCCCGGCGCGCCAGGAACTCGTGCAACCGGGCAGCGCTGGGGTCGCGCCGGTACTGGAACAGGTCGCAGCCACCGCTGGCCGGCAGACCGCTGTCCGCGAGCAGCGCCACCAAGCGCGCGCTGGCCTGGGCACAGCGCGCGATCTGGTCCTGCTGGCTGTGGGTATCGGCCAGGCACGCCTGGCCGACGATGCGTGTCGGGCCGCTCACCGTCCATGGCCCCAGGCGTTCGGCAAGGGCTTGCAACAGCGGCGCCTCGGCCACCACGAAGCCCAGACGCACGCCGGCCAGCCCGAAGAACTTGCCGAACGAGCGCAGCACGATCAATCCGCCGCGCCCGGCCTGGTCGACCACACTGTGCTGCGGGGTGTTGTCCATGAACGCCTCGTCCACCACCAGCCAGCCACCACGCCGGGCCAGCCGTGCCTGCCAGTCGAGCAGGCGCTGACGCGGCACGCAGCGGCCTGTGGGGTTGTTCGGGTTGACCAACAGCAGCACGTCGAGACTGTCCAGGGCACCCTCGACCTGTCCTTCGTCCAGCTCGACCAGCCTGTGGCCGGCCTCTCGCCAGGCGTGCGGGTGCTCGGCGTAGCAGGGCCCGAGCACACCGACCCGGCAGCGGGGGCGCAGCAATGGCAGCGCCTGGATGGCCGCCTGCGAGCCTGCCACCGCCAGCACTCGATGCACCCCGTAGTACACCCGTGCAGCCTGCTCCAGACCGTCCTCGACTTCCGGCAGACGCGCCCAGGCATGGATTGGTATGGGGGCTATCGGGAACGGCCAGGGGGCGATACCGCTGGACAGGTCGAGCCATTGTTCACGCGCGATGCCGTATTGGTGCACCGCACGCAGCAGACGACCGCCGTGTTCAAGCATAGAGCCAGCCCCCGAGACAGATCACCAGCAACCACAACCAGACGCCGCGCTGCACCAGGTTCCAACCGCGCTCGATGGCGTCGGCATCGGCCCCCTGGCCTTCGCCCAGCTGTGGACGGCTGTGCAGCTCGCCGTGGTACACCGCAGGCCCGCCCAGTTCGACGCCCAGGGCACCGGCACCGGCCGCCATCACGGGACCGGCATTGGGGCTGTCCCAGCGTGGTGCCTGGCTGCGCCAGCAGCGCAAGGCCAGGCGAGTCTTGCCGAGGACGGCGTAGGTCAACGCCACCAGGCGAGCCGGAATGTAATTGAGTACATCGTCGATGCGTGCCGCTGCCCAGCCGAAGCGCTCCAGGCGCGGCGTGCGGTAGCCCCACATGGCATCGAGGGTATTGCTCAGGCGGTACAGCACCACGCCCGGCGCCCCGGCCACGACGAACCAGAACAGCGCGGCGAAGACCGCGTCGCTGCCATTTTCCAGCACCGATTCGGTGGCGGCGCGGGCGACCGCCGATTCATCCAGTTCGGCGGTTTCGCGGCTCACCAGATACCCCACGCGGCGCCGCGCTTCATTCAGATCGCCTTGTCGCAGCGCCTGCGCCACCGGCAGCACATGCTCGCCTAGGCTGCGCAGCCCCAGCGCGCAGTACAGCGCAAGCGCGTCCACCAGCCAGCCGATGGCCGGCAGCCAGGACAGGATCAGCGCCAGCAGGGTCAACGGCACCACGGCCAGGAACCAGGCGCTGATGCCATGACTGCGCCAGCCTCGGCCACCGGCATTCAGGCGTTGTTCGAGCCGATTGGCGAAGTTGCCGAAAGCCACCAACGGATGGCGTCGTTCGGGTTCGCCCAGCAGCGTGTCCAGCGCCACGCCGGCAACGGTGAGCAAGGCGATGCTCATGGCTGCGCTCCCCAGTGATTTTCGTAGAGCATCTCGCTCAAGGGCCGCTCGCGTGCCCAGTCTTCCAGCACCAGCATGGGCGCTTCGTAGAAGCGCGCCACAGGCCCCAGACAGAGGACCGCTACCGGCTTGGCGCCGGGCGGCATGCCCAGCAGTTCGCCCAGCGCCTGCGGGTCGAACAACGACACCCAGCCCATGCCCAGGCCTTCGGCGCGGGCAGCCAGCCACAGGTTCTGGATGGCACAGGCCAGCGACGCCAGGTCCATCTCCGGCAGGGTGCGACGACCGAAGATGTGTGCCTCGCGCCGGTCCATCAAGGCCGCGACCAGCACCTCGGCGCAGTCGGCGATGCCTTCGACCTTGAGCTTCATGAAATCATCGGCGCGCTCGCCCAGGGCCTCGGCGGTGCGCAGACGCTCCTGTTCGACCAGGGCCTGGATGCGCTCACGCAGGGCCGCTTGGCTGATGCGGATGAAGCGCCAGGGCTGCATCAGCCCCACGCTGGGAGCCTGGTGGGCGGCACCGAGCAGGCGGGCGAGCAGCGCAGGCGCTACCTCGCCTGCAGTGAAATGGCGCATGTCCCGTCGTTCGCCGATGGCCCGATAGACCGCCGCCCGTTCGGCGTCGGTAAAGGCGTGGGCATTCATGGTCGCAACAGCGCGGCGGCCGCCTCCGGATCGGACGGGAAATAGAAATGCACGTAGGACGCCGTCAACCGTCCCAGGCGATAGACCGCTTCGTTGCCACGCCCGCCATTGGGGCTCTGGCCGCGGGCCACGGGCACCAGTTCGGTGGAGGTCAGCGAATGGTGATAGGTGTGGCCGCGCAAGGTGCCCTCGGGCAACTCGACCGCCTGCAAGGCCAGCGCAGCGAGACGCTTCTGCATCACCGCTTCGCCCGGCAGCAGCCCCAGCAGCTCGGCACGCTCACCGGCCACGTCGGTCAGCGCGTCGAGCAGGTAGAGCATGCCGCCGCATTCGGCCAGCAGGGGTTTGCCCTGGGCGTGATGCGCGCGGATCGCCTGGCACATCGGGGTATTGGCCGCCAGGGCTCGATGATGCAGCTCCGGATAGCCGCCGGGCAGGTACAGGCTGTCGACCTGCGGCAGCTGCGCGTCATGCAGTGGCGAGAAGAACAGCAATTCGGCGCCCATCTGGCGCAGCAGCTCGAGGTTGGCGCCGTACAGGAAGGCGAACGCCTCGTCGCGGGCGACACCGACGCGCACGCCGCGCAGGCTCTGCGACACGCGCACGCAAGGTGGCTCGGCGAAGGTTACAGGGGGCGGCAGAGCGGCATCGCAACTGGCACCCAAAGCCTGCGCCGCGGCGTCCAGGCGGGCGTCCAGGTCGTTGAGCTCGCTGGCCTGAACCAGCCCGAGATGACGGCTGGGCAGCTCGATGCCGCGTTCGCGCGACAGCCCGCCATACCAGCGCAGGCCCTCGGTCAGGCTGCCTTCGAGCAACTGCGCATGGCGCAAGCTGCCGACTCGATTGGCCAGCACCCCGGCGAACGGGAGATCGGGCTGGTAGCGGGCCAGGCCCAGGGCGAGCGCGCCGAAGGTCTGGGCCATGGCGGTGCCGTCGATCACCGCCAGCACCGGCACGCCGAAATGACGGGCCAGGTCGGCACTGGACGGGGTGCCGTCGAACAGCCCCATGACCCCTTCGATCAGGATCAGATCGGCATCGGCGGCGGCGTCCCACAACAGGCGTCGGCTCTCGGTTTCGCCAATCATCCACATGTCCAGCTGATACACCGGCGCGCCACTGGCGCGCTCCAGGATCATCGGATCGAGGAAATCGGGGCCGCACTTGAACACCCGGACCTTGCGCCCCAGGTTGCGGTGCAGGCGTGCCAGGGCCGCGGTGACGGTGGTCTTGCCCTGGCCGGAGGCCGGTGCCGCGATCAGCACGGCCGGACAGTGACGAACGGCTCGGCTCACAGCTCGACGCCCTTCTGCGCGCGAATGCCCGCCTGGAAGGCGTGCTTGAGCATGCCCATCTCGGTGACCGTATCGGCCAGCTCGATCATCTCCGGCTTGGCGCCTCGGCCCGTGACGATCACGTGCTGCATGGGCGGGCGCGCCTGAAGGTCCGAGAGCACCTGGTCGAGGTCCAGGTAGCCATGTTTGAGGGCAATGTTCAGCTCGTCGAGCACCACGAACTGCACGGCTGGGTCGTGCAACAGTTCCCGCGACACCGCCCAGGCCGCCTGGGCCGCGGCGATGTCGCGCTGACGGTCCTGGGTTTCCCAGGTGAAACCCTCGCCCATCACGTGGTAGCGCACCTGATCGGGAAAGCGCCGGAAGAACAGTTCCTCGCCGGTGCTGTTGCGCCCCTTGATGAACTGCACCACGCCACAGTGCATGCCATGGCCCATGGCCCGGGCGAGCATGCCGAACGCCGAACTGCTCTTGCCCTTGCCGTTGCCGGTGAGCACCAGCAGCAGGCCGCATTCATTGGGAGAATTGGCGATGCGCTCGTCGATCACCGCCTTCTTGCGCAGCATGCGCGCCAGGTGGCGTTCGTCACGGTCGGTGGATTCGTTCATCAGCAGTACTCCGCAAACTGTCGCCACGCAGGCTCAGCCTTCGCCGACTGGCGGCGCAGCGACAGGTGATCAGGACAGGCAGGCACGGACGGGAGCACGCAATGGCCGTGGCGGGGGCACGGGCGGCGCGCATCACCCTCCGTGATGCCGTTGGCAGTGACAGGCCGGTCTCCGGGCTCGTGAGCCGGGCGGCAGGACTTCTCCATAGAAGCCTGGCCCGATGCCGCGCGCCTTCCCGGAGCACTCCAGTGGCCCTGCGCAGCCTCGACTCACCTACCGTTGCGGGGGCAGCGCCGGATTCGCGCCACCATGGCGCCCACCGGCTTCCCAGTTTCACTCTGGCGGAGCCTGTCCGCCGAGCACCTGAAACACGCCGCGAAGGTTAGAGGGTTGCACCGGGAGCGTCAATTGAACACCGCCGCTGGACGGGCAGGCAGGCGCTTTGTCTCAAGCCTGATACAGTGATATCAAATAGACATCATTTCAGATGTGCGCGGTCATAACTACAAGGAGAGCGCGTGATGCAAGGCTTGATCGTCAACAATCCGCAAATGGAGTTCCTGCGCCCGGTGTTCGAGCGCTGGGTCGAGTGTATCGACCGCTTCAGCCAGATACACGGTGATACCGATGCGCCCTACTGGCACGGTGCACAAGCCAATGCCGGACTACTCGCCGCCGCAGCGTGGCAAGCCGAGCGTGTGGCGCTGCAACGCTATCAGGGCAAGAAGCAGCGTGATGAAGGGGCGCGGGACTCACGCTGCGACCTGAATATTGCCGATGCCGAGCAGTCCTTGCACCTGCACGTCGAGCAGCGCTGGCCGCGGATCGCCCGCCTGGATCTGGCGACTGCCTTGCAGGAGACCGCAGCACTGGCGCGAATGACCGGCTATTCCAGCCAGTTCAAGGCCGGAGCGTTGTTCGTCAGCCCCTGGAAGCCCGGCCAGCATGCCAGCCCGGAAGAGCTGCAGGACCTGGTGGACGATCTGGGCAAGCACACGGCGTGCGTCATCGCCTGGTACTTCCCCTACGCCTATCGCAACCTGCACAACGAGGCGGGCCAGTATCACCCGGGAATCGCCGTGCTGCTCAAACAGGCCTGAGCCCCAGGGCGCCCTCGATCAGGGGTTCTGCGCCAGATGCCCTGGTGCCAGTACCCGCTTGGCCTGCAGGTAGGCCCTGGACCAGTAGCTGTTGGAGAGGTAGTCCAGGCGCACGGTGCCGCCACTGGAAGGCGCATGCACGAAGCGCCCCTCCCCCACGTAGATACCGGCATGGCTCACGCGCGAACCGCCGCCGGTAGCGAAGAACACCAGATCACCGGACTGCAAGGCGTTGATGTCGATGGTCGGGGCGCGCATGACGATCATCTCGCGGGTCGAGCGCGGCAGGCTGATGTTCGCGGCGTCGCGATAGACATAACCGATCAGACCGCTGCAATCGAAGCCTGCATCGGGCGTATTGCCGCCCCAACGGTACGGCGTTCCCACCAGGCCGATCGCGCGGATCAGCACGTCATCGGCCACCGGCGAGGCCGAGGGTTGGTCGATGAACACCACCGGTGGCTTCTTAGCCACGGGAGGGGGTGCCGGAGGACGGCTGGAGCAGGCAGCGAGCAATGCCACCAGGGAAAGGAATGCGAAGCGCGTCATGATCGCCATGGGTCAGAACCTGTCTGAGACCGATCGGCCGCAGCCGAAGATAGAGTTGAGAATTTAGATTAGACGCTATTCGTAAATGCGCACGGCGATTAGCTTTTCAGCCAATCGCCGTGATCAGAGTACAGCACCGTGCCATTAGTTTCGTGACAGTGTGGTCGTCGGCGCCATGGCCAAGGCACGCTTGGCTTCGAGGAAGGTTTTGCTCCAATAACGATCGCCCAGGCTGTCGATGCGTACACCACCGCTGCGGCGGCTGCTGGAGTGGATGAACTGATTGTCACCCAGATAGATGCCGGCATGGCTGACACGACCACGGCCGTTGGTGCTGAAGAACAGCAGATCGCCGGGCTTGAGCTTGTTGCGGGCCACCTTGGGGGCATCGACGTTGATCATTTCGCGGGTCGAGCGTGGCAGGTTCATGCCAGCCTCTTCGCGGAACAAGTAGCCGATGAAACCGCTGCAATCGAAACCGGATTGCTCCGAGGTGCCGCCGAAGCGGTAGCGGGTGCCGATCAGCGCCATGCCACGCTCCAGAATGCTGTCGGCCAGCACGGGGAGTTCATAGGGCTTGCTGTTGCTGGAGAAGGCTTGGAGGTCTTCTTCGGTCGCCAGGTCCTGCTCGTCGAAGATCGACGAATGCGAAGCCTGGGATTTGACCGCGCTTTGTGCGGTGACCGAGGGGCGATCCTGGGGCTGGGAAGTCGGGCCTTGGGCCGCGCAGCCAAAAAGCAGGGTCACAAGTGCGAGGGGCACGAGGGGTGCGAAGCGCTTGAGCATGGGCACGACCGTGTCTGGGATCCGTTGGAAGGTGGAAACTATGCCTTCTATCGGAATCATTTGCAAATTTTATCGAGAAAAATGTGACTTCTGTGTTCTAAGGCGTCGGCACCTTGGAGGATCACCAGCCCAGCGTCTCCTTGAGGAAGGGAATCGTCAGCTTGCGCTGGGCCTGCAACGAGGCCTGGTCGAGGCGTTCGAGCAGGTCGAACAGGGCGCTCATGCTGCGCGTGCCACGGGTAAGGATGAAGTGTCCGACTTCGTCGGTGAGGTGCAGCCCGCGGCGCGAGGCGCGTAGCTGCAACGCGCGCAGCTTTTCTTCGTCGGAAAGCGCACGCATCTGGAAGATCAGCGCCAGGGTCAGGCGCGACTTGAGGTCGGCAAGCTTGATCGGCAATTCCCGCGGCGAACTGGAGGCCGCCAGTAGCAGGCGCCTGCCGCTGTCACGCAGGCGGTTGAACAGGTGGAACATCGCCTCTTCCCAATCGGCCTTGCCGGCGATCACGTGCAGGTCGTCGATGCACACCAGTTCGTACTGTTCCAGGTGGTCGAGCAGTTCCACCCCCCGATCGAGCAATTGCGCCAGCGGCAGGTAGACTGCCGGCTCGCCGAGCTGCTGAAAGCGGTGAGTGGCTGCCTGCAACAGATGCGTACGCCCTGCCCCCTGTTTTCCCCAGAGATAGATGAGGCTTTCGGTCCAGCCGGCATCCGCCTCGCACAACCGCTCGACATAGCCCAGCGCCGCGGCATTGGCGCCCGGGTAATAGTTGATGAAGGTGGCGTCATCGCGCAGGCGCACACCCAGGGGCAACTGGATCGGTTTCATGCTGGCTGGCGGTCACAGGGACCAGAGGGGCCTTCGGTGAGAGTGCGCGAAGTCTATACCTGCCAGATCGGCGGCACAATCAGCCATGGCGATAGCACAAGTAAAATCAACGGCTTGCGTGTTCTTCACGAAGCACGGAGCGCGGGCATGGGCGCAGTAGCCAGGTGACTGCCGGTCGCTTGGCCTACGCTGTTCTGATCGTCAGCACATCTGCGCACGCCAGTGCGTCTTTTCGTGATCATGAGGATAGCCCGATGAAACCTGCTCCCGACCTGCACGCCGTGTCGTCACCTGTGGACGACGCGCAGTACTTCGAATACAGCAAGGCCGCCAACCCCATCGCCGCCAAGCTGATCTCCCAAGTGCCCTTCCAGACCTTTCCCAGCACGCTTTACGACGACGGCCCGAGCCGCGTGATTGCCCTGGACCTGAGCGACCGCCTGGGCAGCGAAGGCCCGGCCACCAGTCCTGGTCTCTGCGCCAATTTCATTCGCCTGAACGCGGGCGACAGCCTGACGCTCAAGCCCAACGCCACGTCCCAGGTGCTCTACGTGATCGAGGGCGCCGGCCGTTTCGACTATGACGAAACCCGCTTCGACTGGCAGCGCGGCAGCTTCATCACCATGCCGGGCCTGCGCAGCACTACCTTGCAGGCCACCACGAACGCGCGTCTTTATTACGTGCACGACGAACCTCTGCTGCGTTATCTGGGTGTGCAGAGCACCTGCGAACGCTTCGCCGCGACGCTCTACCCGGCGGAGGTGGCCAATGCCAGGCTGCAGGAAGCCGCCAACGACCCACGCGCCGCCGACCGCAGCCGGGTCAGCATCCTGCTTGGCAACAAGCACTTTCCGCAGACCCGAACCGTGACCCACGTGCTCTGGGCGATGTACGGCATCGTGCCGGCCGGCGCCGTGCAAAAGCCCCACCGCCATCAATCGGTCGCCCTGGACTTCATCATCGACTGCCCGACGGGTTGCTACACCCTGGTAGGCACCGCACTGGACCCACAGGGCCAGATCGTCAATCCCACCCGGGTTGACTGGCAACCGGGTTTGGCGTTCGTCACCCCGCCCGGCTACTGGCACGCGCATTACAACGAATCCCTGGAGCAGGACGCCTACCTGATCCCGATCCAGGATGCCGGGCTGCAAACCTACCTGCGCTCACTGGACATTCGCTTCAGCTGACCGCCCTGCATCCTGCTGGTCGGCCTGCCGCCGACTCAACCTCGCTCATTCAGCCGCCACAGTGGCGGCTGATTGATCGCATTCACGCATCAATCCATGCAAATTGAACGCTTATCGCCAGCGTGCTACTGGTCGAGAATCTCCAGTTACAAGCACTTACAACATTTAATAAAAGCTGGAGAGCAACATGCGTACGTCTCAACCCCCTGCCAAGAATCCGTCGAAGGCCGGAAGGGTATTCCGGGTGACATCCGGAAACTTCCTCGAGCAGTTCGACTTCTTCCTGTTCGGCTTCTATGCCACGCAGATCGCGGGCGCGTTTTTCCCCGCCGGCGACGAGTTCGCTTCGCTGATGATGACCTTCGCCGTGTTCGGCGCAGGCTTCCTGATGCGGCCTCTGGGAGCGGTGATACTCGGCGCCTACATCGACGACGTCGGCCGCCGCAAGGGGCTGATCGTCACCCTGGCGATCATGGCCAGCGGGACGTTGCTGATCGTGCTGGTGCCGGGCTATTCGAGCATCGGCTTGTGGGCGCCAGCGCTGGTGCTGGCAGGCCGCTTGCTGCAAGGCTTCTCGGCGGGCGCCGAGATGGGCGGGGTTTCGGTCTACCTGGCAGAGATGGCAACGCCGGGCCGCAAGGGCTTCTTCGCCAGCTGGCAGTCGGCCAGCCAACAAGTGGCGATCGTGTTCGCCGCGGCCCTGGGCTATGGCCTGAACTTCTGGCTCAGCCCTGCCGAGCTGTCGCAATGGGGCTGGAGAATTCCCTTCGCGGTCGGCTGCCTGATCATCCCATGCATCTTCCTGCTGCGCCGCAGCCTCCAGGAGACCGAAGAGTTCTCCAGGCGTGAGCACCGCCCGACCATGAAGGCCGTGTTCGCCACGCTGTACGCCAACGCATCGATCGTGATTCTGGGCATGCTGATGGTGGCCATGACCACCACGGCCTTCTACATGATCACGGTCTATGCGCCGACCTTCGGCAAATCGGTGCTGCAACTGAGCACCAGCGATGCCTTGATCGTCACCCTGCTGGTGGGTGTGTCCAACTTCATCTGGCTGCCGATCGGCGGCGCGCTGAGTGACCGCATGGGGCGCAAGCCGCTGCTGGCGGTCATGTCGCTTCTCACCCTGCTGACCGCCTACCCGGCCCTGGCGTTCCTGGCCCAGGCGCCGAGCTTCGCGCACATGCTCGAGGTGCTGCTGTGGTTCTCCTGCCTCTACGGGCTGTACAACGGCGCCATGATCCCTGCGCTCACCGAGATCATGCCGGTCGAGGTGCGCGTGGCCGGCTTCTCCCTCGCCTACAGCCTGGCCACGGCGATCTTCGGTGGCTTCACGCCCGCCCTTTCCACCTGGTTGATCCACGCCACCGGTGACAAGGCCGCTCCCGCTTACTGGATGATGTTCGCCGCGCTGTGTGCATTCGCCGCCACGCTCGTGCTGTACCGCCGTATTGCCGCCCGCGCTCACGCGCCGGCCACCGCCTGATAAGGAAACTGCCATGAAACCCTTGTTCAAGTCCCTCAATGCCGTCGCCTTCGCCGTCTGCGCGTTCAGCAACGCGGTTCATGCCGAGGAATTGACCGTCATGACCTCGGGCGGATTCACTGCCGCCTATCAGAGGCTGGGGCCGGAGTTCGCCCAACACAGTGGCAACACCTTGAAGACCGTGCTCGGCCCTTCGATGGGCAAGGCCCAGGAGGCCATTCCCAATCGTCTGGCCCGTGGCGAACACGCTGATGTGGTGATCATGGTCGGCTACGCACTGGACGATCTGATCAAGCAAGGCAAAGTCGACCCGGCTTCGCGCGTGGAGCTGGCCGACTCGCGCATCGGCATGGTGGTGAAGGCAGGCGCCCCCAAGCCCGATATCGACACCGAGCAAGCCCTCAAGCGTACCTTGCTGGCAGCCAGGTCGGTGGCCTACTCGGACAGCGCCAGCGGCGTGTACATCCAGAACCAGCTGTTCAAGAAGCTGGGCGTGGAACAGCAGCTCGCGCCCAAGGGCAAGATGATCGAGCGCATTCCGGTCGCCTCGGTGGTCGCCAGCGGGGACTACGAAGTGGGCTTCCAGCAGGTGGCCGAGCTACTGCCGATCGCGGGCACCACCTTCGTCGGCAAGATTCCGGAAAGCGTGCAGTCGGTGACCCGCTACGCGGCAGGCATCCCAGTCAATGCCGAGCACCCGGCCCAGGCCAGGGCGCTGCTTCGCAGCCTGTCTTCCGAGCAGGCCCAGGCCACCCTGCGCGCCACGGGCCTGGACTCAGTACCGCGCTAAGCGCTCCGGCAACTGACGGATCAGACCTTCCAGATCGAGTGCCGCAGGCGTCAAGGTTCGCCCGCGGCGCTTGAGGATGCCCAGCTGCCTCACCACCTCGGGCTCGGTCAGCGCGACGCCCACCAGTATCGGGTGCGCGCCCATGGGCATGGCGATCGAAGGCACTACCGCAACCCCCAAGCCTGCTTCTACCAGCCCGAGGGCCGTTGTGACGTGACGTGCCTCGCAGATGCTGCGCTCGTCCACGTCCACCCCCTGCAACGCACGATCCAGCACCAGTCGGTTGCCCGAAGACCTGGCCAAGGCAATGTAGTCGTGCTGGTAAGCCTCGGCCCAAGTGACCGAGGCACGCTGAGCCAGTGCATGATCCCGCCGACAGGCCAGGACGTAGCGCTCCTCCATCAGCGGGCTGAACTCGATCTCGGGCGCGAGGTTTCCGGTGAAACTCACTCCGAAGTCGGCCTCCCCCGCCGTGACCGCAGCACTGACTTCGTTGGCCGAGGCGTCGATCAGCTTGATCTTGATGCGCGGGAAGCGCGCCCGGAAGCTGCGGATGGCCTGCGGCATGAAGTAATAGGCCGCCGATGGCACGCAGGCCACGGTGAGCGTGCCACTGAGCAACACGCCGCCGTCGCCGATGCTGAGCAAGGCCAGATCCAGGTCGTCCAGCAGGCGCTCGACCTGCGGCAGGAAGGCCCGGCCGACATTGGTCAGCGCGACCTTGCGCGTTGTACGTTCGAACAGTTTAACGGCCAGCGCGTTTTCCAGCTTCTCGATGCGCCGACTGAGGGCAGACTGCGTGATGCGGATGGAATCGGCTGCACGTCGAAAGCTGCCCTGTTCCACCACCGCGCGGAAGGCCATCAGGTCGTTCAGATCGAAGTGAATGCTCACAGGGGGGGCTCGTTGGTTGATCGAAGGTACGCATCAATGGTACAGCTCGGATGGGCGCTTGCTCCACTGTATCGGGCAGTGGATTGATTGGGGCCAAGTTGGCCATTCATGGACGCGGCCCTTCTGTTACCGTGGACGCACTACGGTATCTGCTGATTCGGCGGCGTTGGTCTCGCCCCTAGTCATGATCGACCTCTCGTGAAATCCACGCCTTTCGAACTGTCGTTAGCGCCTTATCTCAACCGGCTTCTCCCTAATGAAAAGGACCTCGAACCCAATGACTACCCTCTGCACGTCGCTGGACGAAGTCCGCCAGCGAATCGATGAACTAGACCGTAACCTGGTGTCTCTGCTCGCCCAACGCGGACAGTACGTGACACAGGCGGCGAGCTTCAAAAAGACCACCGATGACGTGCGTGCGCCTGCCCGCGTCGAACAGGTGATAGAGAAGGTTCGGAACATGGCCGACGAGACGGGTGCCTCGGCCGAGGTTGTAGAGCAGGTCTACCGGGCAATGATCGCGGCATTCATCGCTGAAGAGCTGGCCACCCACGAGCGGCTTGCGAACACGCCTTCAGGGTCTTGATGGAAAGGCGCAGAGCGATCAGAGGAATTTGATGATCAGCGTGGTAACGGTTGCCACCGTGCCGATCAGCCCTGTGGCGATCGCGACGGGATACCAGAAGGTTTCACGGCTGAACTTGCCGGCCTCGGCATTGAGCTTGCGGGTTTCAGCCATGAGCTTGGCAATCTCGACGTGGAGCTTCTCGGCTTCGGCCTGAGGCATGTCGAACTGATGCATGGGAACGTCCCTCACGTGTAGATACGCGCTGCGCGATAGCACCTGGCGATTGGGGCAGTGTAACAGCGCGACAGTGCCGGTAACCTGCCACTTTGTATCCATCCTCGTCCAGCAGGACGAAGTCGCACAGGACAGCGATTTTAGCCATCAACACCTCGCTCGGGCGACGCAGGCCTGACTGCACGCTGGATGCGCACCTGAACATGACGACTGCCGATCGATTCCACCCGCGTGAGGCTGGCCCAAAACGACGAAGCCCCCGAAAACTTCAACGTTTTCGGGGGCTTCGACTACTTCGCGTATGGCGGAGAGATAGGGATTTGAACCCTAGGTACTGTTGCCAGTACAACGGATTTCGAATCCGTCCCGTTCGACCACTCCGGCATCTCTCCAGTGGCGCGCATCATACCAGCGTTTTCTTTTCTGGCAAACCTTTTTCGAAAAAAATTCGCGTGGTATCAGGCGCTTGCGTGAAGGTACAGGTTACAGCGGCACGCCAAGACGCTTGGCGACTTCTTCGTAGGCTTCGATCACATCGCCCAGACCCTGGCGGAAGCGATCCTTGTCCATCTTCTTGCGGGTTTCCTTGTCCCACAGGCGGCAGCCGTCGGGGCTGAATTCGTCGCCCAGGACGATCTGGCCGTGGAACACGCCGAATTCCAGCTTGAAGTCGACCAGCAGCAGGCCAGCGTCGTCGAATAGCTGAGTCAGCACGTCGTTGACCTTCAGCGACAGCTTCTTCATCTCGACCAGTTGCTCGGCCGTGCCCCAGCCGAATGCGACGACGTGGGATTCGTTGATGAAGGGATCGCCCTTCTCGTCGTTCTTGAGGAACAGTTCGAAGGTGGACGGCTCGAGCTTGATACCCTCTTCCACGCCCAGGCGCTTGACCAGGCTGCCGGCGGCATAGTTACGCACCACGCACTCGACCGGGATCATGTCCAGTTTCTTGACCAGGCATTCGTTGTCGCCCAGCAGTGAGTCGAATTGGGTCGGCACGCCAGCGGCTTCGAGCTTCTGCATGATGAAGGCATTGAACTTGTTGTTGACCATGCCCTTGCGGTCCAGCTGCTCGATGCGCTTGCCGTCGAATGCCGAGGTGTCGTTGCGAAACAGCAGGATCAAGCGGTCGGCGTCGTCGGTCTGGTAAACCGATTTGGCTTTGCCGCGGTAGAGTTCGTCGCGTTTTTCCATGATGGGCTCCGCTTGCTTGAGTGGTTGGGCTAGGCGATCTCGCGCCAGTCGAGCCCATGTTCCTGATTCGCCACCTGGAGCCAGTCCGGATCGCACCCCAGGGTGTCGACGAAGCACTGGCGCGCCAGTTGTGGCAGGTTGTTCTTGCTGCTCAGGTGGGCCAGCACCAGGTGTTGCAGCTGTTGCCAGCCCAGCTCGGCCACCAGGTTGGCGGCCTGGTGATTGTTCAGGTGTCCCTGGTTGCCGCCGACCCGTTGCTTGAGAAAGTACGGATAGTGCCCGCGCGCCAGCAGATCACGGCAGTGGTTGGCCTCGATCAGCAAGGCATCCAGGCCTTGGTAACGCTGCAGCAGGTGGGCATCGTAACTGCCCAGGTCGGTGAGCATGCCGAACCGGCGCCGCCCATCACTGAACACGTACTGCAGCGGCTCCTGAGCATCGTGCTCGACCCGTGCAGCGCTGACCTGCAAGCCGCCGATCTCCAGCACGTCGCCACAACCGAGGAAACCGGCTACCTCGACCGGCTTGCGCAAACCGCGCAGGGTGCCCTGGCTGAGATAGACCGGTACACCGTAGCGGCGCGCCAGCAAGCCGACGCCATGCACGTGGTCGGCATGCTCGTGGGTCACCAGCACCGCACTCAGCTGCGCCGGCGACACGCCGAGCAACGCCAGGCGGCGTTCGGTCTCGCGCAGGGAAAAACCGCAATCGACCAGCACGAAGGTGTCGTGGCTGGCGATCAGCGTGCCGTTCCCCTGGCTGCCGCTTCCCAGTACCGCGAAGCGCACTTAGCCCAGACGGTCCTGGATCGCGCTCAGCACGCGGCGGGCGACATCGGCCGGGGCCACGGTGTTGATGTTCTTCTCGACGGTGACCTGGACGTTGTCGCCCACCTTGCTCAGGCGAACCTGATAGCGCTCGGCCCGGGCCTCACGCTCTTCCTTGGTTGGTGCACTGCCGAACATCCGGCTGAAGAAGCCCGGCTGGTCGTTCTTGTCCTCGGGTTTCTCGGACAGGTTGATGTAGTAAAGGCCCAGGCTGCGGTTGATGTCCTCCACGCGCCACTCGCCCTGCTCCAGGGCGCGGCCCACGCCGGACCAGGCGCGATCCAGGTCCGAACCCAGGAACAGCACCGGGTTGCCGCTGCCGTCTTCGCTGAGGCTGACCTGGCTTGGCGCATCGAAGTCGCGCGCAGCCAGCAACGACACCGACCCGCCCTTCTCGGCGCTGCGGTTCATGCTGGCTAGCAGGTCGTCCACCAGCAGCGCGTCGACACCGGTGTTGCTCGAGGTGTTGGAGAAGCCCGGTTCGGCAGTGCTGCCCGCCGGACGCTCGACGCTGACCACGTACACTTCGGACGTGTTGCGCTGCACGCCTGGCTCCATGCGCACTCGCACGCGCACTTCGCTGTCGGGGCTGCTGGAGGTGCTGGCCAGGCGCTGGCCGAGGGAGGCGGAAAGCTCGTCGAAACGCTGCCAGGTGGTGTTGAACTCGCCGGTCTGCGGGCGCTCTTCGGCGATGCGGAAGCCGTTGTCCTCGAAATACTGCCGCGCGACCGGCCAGACCTCGGCAGGTGCACGCTGGGCCAGCACCCAGCGACTGGCGCCGCTGCGCTGCAGGGTGAACTCGTTGATTTCGCCGGTGGCCGACAGCGGCTGCGGCCGGGGCACCTCGAACTCGCCAGTGGCGGTGTCGTCGGCCACGTTGCGCGGGATCGGCAGCAGCGGATCCAGGCGCTTGACGTGGGTCGCGTCGGGCGGCAACTGCATGGGCGCAGTGGAATGCGCCTGCAGGTAATCGCTGCCGCGGTCGCGGAAATAGCCATCTTCACCCCACAGCCAGCCACACCCACTGGTGCTGGAGATGATCAGGGCGAGAGCGGAAAGACCAGCCAGTCGCTTCATGCGGTGTACTTCCTCGATTAAACCAGTACGCCGGACTGGCGCAAGGCAGTACGGACTTGTTCATGACAGCCTTCGCTCAACCAGGTGAGCGGCAGGCGGATACCTTTGTGCATCAGACCCATTTCCACCATGGCCCACTTCACCGGAATCGGGTTGGCTTCGCAGAACAGGTTCTTGTGCAGCGGCATGAGTCGCTCGTTGATCGCGCGGGCCTTCTCGGCATTGCCCTGTAGGGCGGCCTCGCACAGATCGGCCATTTCCCGCGGGGCGACGTTGGCGGTGACGGAGATGTTGCCCTTGCCGCCCATCAGGATCAGCTCGACGGCGGTCGGATCGTCGCCGGAGAGGACCAGGAAGTCGCTGTCCACGCCTTCGAGGATGGCCTTGGCACGGGCCAGGTCGCCCGTGGCCTCCTTGATGCCGATGATGTTCTTGATGCTCGACAGGCGAATCACGGTCTCGGCCTGCATGTCGCAGGAGGTGCGGCCGGGCACATTATAGAGGATCTGCGGGATGTCGACGGCTTCGGCGATGTGCTTGAAGTGCTGGAACAGGCCTTCCTGGGTCGGCTTGTTGTAGTAGGGCACCACCAGCAGGCAGGCATCGGCTCCGGCGCTCTTGGCATTCTGCGTGAGGTGCACGGCTTCGGCCGTGGAGTTGGCGCCGGTGCCGGCGATCACCGGAACGCGCCGCGGGCTGCGCTTGACGCGCTCGACCACGTGCTTGATGACCAGGATGTGCTCTTCGACGTCGAGGGTGGCGGACTCGCCGGTGGTGCCGACGGCGACGATCGCGTGAGTGCCTTTTTCCAGGTGGAAGTCGATCAGTTTATCGAGGCTGACCCAATCCAGACGCCCTTGTGCATCCATGGGTGTGACAAGTGCCACCATACTGCCCGCGATCATGAAACTGCTCCTGCCGGAAAAAGAGAGCGGTAATGGTACTGGCGCCATCGGCCTTGCACAAGCGATGCTGGCAGGCGGAGCATTCCCCTCGGCGCCGCTTTTCGCTACCCTTGACCCTTTGATCGGCGCAGTGCGGCCCGCCGGGCTGTCGACGGTGCCACCAGTCGGTGTTCGGCCGCCCCAGGGCGCCCTTCGCATCGGCCGCAAGCAGGCGGGCCCTCGTCCTGCGCCGACCGCTCATCGCTTTAGGAATGCTGCATGTCCACCGCTCCCCGCGAACAGTTCCTCATCATCAGTGCCCTGGGCCCCAACCCCATGGAGCTGGCCAATGTCCTCAGCCGCGCGGCGTTCGACAACCGCTGCGCGGTGGTCACCTCGCGCCTGTCGCGCCACGGCGAAACCAGTGCCCTGGTGTTGCAGGTCGGCGGTAGCTGGGACGCCCTGGCGCGCCTGGAAACCACCCTGCCGGGCCTTGGCAAGAAGCACGGCCTGACCCTCGACGTGGTGCGCAGCGCCGAGCAGGAGGTGCGCCCTCAGGCCCTGCCGTACGTCGCCTATGTCAGTGCGGCCTACCGCCCGGACATCATCAACGAGCTGTGCCAGTTCTTCCTCGATCACCGTGTCGAGCTCGACGCCATGACCTGCGACACCTACCTGGCCCCGCAGACCGGCAGCAGCATGCTCAATGCCCAGTTCACCGTGATCCTGCCGGCCGGCACCCAGATCAGCTGGCTGCGCGATCAGTTCCTGGACTTCGCCGACGCCTTGAATCTGGATGCGCTGATCGAACCCTGGCGCCCGCAGAACCCCGTGTAAGGAAGCCCACCCATGGCCGTAGACCTCGATCAACCCGTCGCCGACTTCCAGGCCCAGGCCACCGGCGGCCACACCGTTCGCCTGTCCGAGCTGCAGGGCCGCCAGGTGGTGCTGTACTTCTATCCCAAGGACAGCACCCCCGGCTGCACCACCGAAGGCCAGGGTTTCCGTGACCAGATGGCCGCGTTCGAGGCCGCCAATACCCTGGTGTTCGGCGTGTCGCGCGATGGCCTGAAGTCCCATGAGAACTTCAAGGCCAAGCAGGGCTTCACCTTCGAGCTGATCAGCGACAAGGACGAAGCGCTGTGCCAGCTGTTCGACGTGATCAAGCTCAAGAAACTGTATGGCAAGGAATACCTGGGTGTGGACCGCAGCACCTTCCTCATCGACAAGCAGGGCGTATTGCGCCAGGCCTGGCGCGGGGTGAAGGTGCCCGGGCACGTGGACGCGGTGCTGGCGGCGGCGCAGGCACTGGACAAGGCCTGAAGCTGGCCGCGGGCCAATCGCAGCGCCAACTCGCCGCCGCCAGCTCGGCCGGATCGGCAGCGAGACGACCGCAGCGCGCTAGAGCAGCGGTGCGACGCTCGGCTCCTGCCGTGGCCAGGCATCGAGCACGGCCTTGAACAGCGTCGCCAGGGGGATGGCGAAGAAGATGCCCCAGAAACCCCACAAGCCGCCGAACAGCAGCACCGCGCAGATGATCGCCACAGGATGCAGGCTCACCGCTTCGGAGAACAGCAACGGCACCAGCACGTTGCCGTCCAGCGCCTGGATGATCCCGTACACCGCCATCAGGTAGATGAACTGGTCGCTCCAGCCCCACTGGAACAGCGCGATCAGCGTCACCGGCACGGTCACGACCACTGCCCCCACGTAGGGCACCACCACCGACAGCCCCACCAGCAGCGCCAGCAAGGCGGCATAGTTCAGGCCGAGGGTGATGAACGCGATGTAGGTGGCGATGCCGCAGATCAGGATCTCGATGCCCTTGCCGCGGATGTAGTTGGCGATCTGCCGGTTCATTTCATCGCCCACGCGGGTCAGCAGGGTGCGCTCGCGCGGCAGGTAACCGCTGACCCAGCGCGCGATCAGCTCACGGTCCTTGAGAAAGAAGAACACCAGAATCGGCACCAGCACCAGGTAGATCATGGCGTTGACCAGCAAGGGCAGGCTCGACAGGGAAAAGGTCAGGGCCCACTGGCCGAACTTGCCGATTTCCCCGCGCACCGACTCGATGGCCCGCAGCACCTGCTCGTCGGACACCAGGTGCGGATAGCGCTCGGGCAGCAGCAGCAACAACGACTGCCATTTGGCGAGCATGCCCGGCAGTTCGTTGAACAGCGTGATCAACTGGTGCCACAACAGCGGCACCAGCACCAGCAAGAACACCGCCAGGGCACCCATGAACAGCGCGAACACCAGCCAGACCGCCAGGCGCGACGGCACCTTGAAGCGCTCGAGGGCATTGACCATGCCCTGCATGAGAAAGGCCAGCACCAGGCCGGCCAGCACCGGCGCGAGCATGCCTCCGAGCGTCAGCACCACGGTGAAAGCCAGGAACAACAGCACCGCCAGCACCACTGCCTCCTCATCGGAGAAGTAACGCTGCATCCAGTCGCGAAGCACCTTGAACATCGACGATCCTTGCAGAAAAAGAGTCAGGCTTTGCGCAGCCAGTAGGAATAGACCCCGGCCTCGACGGCTTCGGCCAGCAGGGCGTGGCCGGACAGCTGCGCGAAGGTGCGGAAATCACGTTGCGAGCCGGCATCGGTGGCCACCACCTTCAGCACTTCGCCGCTGCTCAGGCGGTTGAGCGCCATCTTGGCCTTGAGCAGCGGCAGCGGGCAGTTCAGCCCGCACGCGTCCAGTTCGGCGGTGCAGGTCGGGGTATCGGTCATCGAGGAGCTCCAGGGATGTGACGGCAAGCGATGCGGCTAGGATACCTGCACTGGTCGGCGTGGTGCGAGCGGGCTACAGTAAGCGCTTTGATCGACGCGAGCTTCGTGCATGAACCTACTGCGCCCTACCCTGCTGACGCTGGCCTGCCTCATGGCCCTCCCCGGCCATGCCGACGACCTGCCGTCGCTGGGTGACGCCAGCTCCGCCATCGTCTCGCCCCAGCAGGAGCATCAACTGGGCCGCGCCTGGCTGAGCCTGCTGCGTGGTCAGGTCAACCAGCTCAACGATCCGCAGCTCAAGGACTACGTGGAAACCAGCGTGTACCGGCTGGCCGAAACCAGCCAGTTGCAGGACCGCCGACTGGAATTCATCCTCATCGACAGCCGCGAGCTCAATGCGTTCGCCGCTCCTGGCGGCATCGTCGGGGTCAACGGCGGGCTGTTCCTCAACGCCAAGACCGAGGGTGAATACGCCTCGGTGCTGGCCCACGAACTGGCGCACCTTTCCCAGCGTCACTTCGCCCGCGGGGTCGAGGCCCAGCAACGCATGCAGTTGCCGATGATGGCCGCATTGCTGGCCGGTATCGTGCTGGCCGCAGGTGGTGGTGGTGATGCGGGCATCGGAGTGATCGCCGGCACCCAGGCGGCCGCCATCCAGGAGCAACGCCGCTTCTCCCGGCAAAACGAGCAGGAGGCCGACCGTATCGGCATCCTCAACCTGGAGAAAGCCGGTTACGATCCGCGCAACATGCCCAGCATGTTCGAGCGCCTGGCGCGCCAGTACCGCTACGACGCCAAGCCACCCGAATTCCTGCTGACGCACCCGGTGACCGAGTCACGTATCGCCGACACCCGCAACCGCGCCGAACAGGCGCCCAAGGGGGGTGTCGAGGACAGCCTGCGCTACCAGCTGATTCGCGCTCGCGTGGCCCTCACCTACGAGGGTACGCCGGGCCTGGCGGCCAAGCGGTTCCGTGCCCAGTTGGACGAAACGCCCGCAATGGACGCCGCCCGCTACGGTCTGGCGCTGGCGCAGATCAAGGGTGGCCAACTGAACGAGGCGCGCGAAAACCTCAAGCCGCTGCTGGCCAAGGCGCCCAACGACATCACCTACAACCTGGCGCAGATCGACCTGGACATCACCAGCAACCGCCTGGCCGATGCCCAGCAGCGCGCCGAGCGCATGCAAGGGCTGTATCCGGGCAACTATCCCCTGAAACAGGTGCGCGCCGACCTTCTGGTCAAGCAGAACAAGCCGGCAGAGGCGGAGAAAGTGCTGGACGATCTGGTCAAGAACCGTCCGGACGATCCGGATGTCTGGTACGACGTAGCCGAAGTCCGTGGCCTGTCGGGCAACACCATCGGCCTGCATCGGGCACGGGCCGAATACTTCACCCTGGTGGGCGACTTCGACCAGGCGATTCAGCAACTTGACTTCGCCAAGCGCCGAGCCGGCAGCAATTTCCCCCTGGCCTCGCAGATCGATCAGCGCCAGCGGGAGATCATGGAGCAGCAGCGCATGGTCAAGGAGATGATGCGCTGATGAACCCAGGGCCGCAGCAGCGGCCCTTTTCAATGGCGTGTCAGGCGTTGCCCGACAGCTTCAGTCGCGCTGCCTGGGTGAAGTCCAGCATCCGCCTGAGCGGCTTGATCGCCCGGGGAATCAGCGCCGGTTCGACGAAGATCTCGTTGCTGCCATGGCGCAGGCAATCGAGGGTGCGCTCCAGGGTGTTCATCGCCATCCAGGGGCAATGGGCGCAACTGCGGCAGGCAGCGCCGTTACCAGCCGTCGGCGCCTCGATGAACTCCTTGTCCGGACACAACTGCTGCATCTTGTAGAAAATGCCGCGGTCGGTGGCGACGATGAACCGGGTGTTGGGCAGCGTCTGCGCCGCCTTGATCAATTGGCTGGTGGAACCTACGGCATCGGCCAGCTCGATCACCGACTCCGGCGACTCCGGGTGCACCAGCACGGCGGCATCCGGGTACAGGGCCTTCATATCGGCCAACTGCCGCGACTTGAACTCTTCGTGGACGATGCAAGCGCCATCCCACAGCAGCATGTCGGCACCGGTCTGCTTCTGGATGTAGCGGCCCAGGTGCTGGTCCGGCCCCCAGATGAACGTCTCGCCGTTGTCCATCAGGCTCTCGACGATTTCCAGGGCGCAGCTGGACGTCACCACCCAGTCGGCACGCGCCTTCACGGCTGCCGAGGTATTGGCATAGACCACCACGGTTCGTTCCGGATGCTGATCGCAGAACGCCGAGAACGCCTCCACCGGGCATCCCAGGTCCAGGGAGCAGGTCGCCTCCAGCGTGGGCATGAGGATGCGCTTGTCCGGCGTGAGAATCTTCGCCGTCTCGCCCATGAACCGCACCCCGGCCACCACGACCGTCTCGGCTGGATGGTGGTTGCCGAAGCGGGCCATTTCCAGCGAGTCGGAAACGCAACCGCCGGTCTGCTCGGCCAATGCCTGGATCACCGGATCGCAATAGAAATGGGCGACCAGCACCGCATTCTGCGCCTTGAGCTCGGCAGCGATGGCGGCGCGATAATCGGCCTCCTGCTCGGGGCTCAGCGGATGGGGTTGCTTGGCGTCAAGGTGGGCTTGAACCAGGAGACGTTCGGAAATCTGGGTCATGATCGCTGGACCTGCGTGCGCGTCGATCGAGTGGATCACCCGGCCTGCGCAGATCGGCTAAATGTGCCGCACACCCCTGATGACGGGTGATCGCGGCCCCTCTGCGGGCGCGGATTGTTATCGGACGGCGAAGGCTACAGGCAATCGAGGCAATGCAAAAGCGCTTTTTCGACGCAACGCAGCCGCCCGCACCCAACGGCAGGGCGCCGAAGGTTGCGGGCGGGCGGGCACCGCGTGCCAGGCGCGTGTCAGCCTTGCGGCGACAACACCGCCAGTTGCGCGCTCATCATCATCACGAAGTCTTCCACGGGCATCTTCCTGCCGTTGAGCTCGACCATGCCATCGGCATAGTTAAGGCTCGACACCACATCGTTGCCTTCCACGGTCGCCATGCCGCTTTGCAGAGCCATCACCCCAAGCATTTCGCCAGCCTGGCTGGACTGCTGGGCAATGGCCTGGGGGTCGCTCTGACCATCGAGCAGCGCCTGCAGGGTGGTGAGGTCGCCGACCATCGCCTTGGACACGGTGAGCTTGCTCTGCAGCCGGGCGATCAACTGTTTCATCAATTGATCGGGCGGCAGATCGAAGGACGCCGGGTTGGCGAAGTCCATGGTCATGTTGAAGCGGCTCTGGCCGTTGGCGGTCTTGAACGACAGG
Organism: Pseudomonas sp. S30; assembly: GCF_016518545.1. GTDB lineage: Bacteria > Pseudomonadota > Gammaproteobacteria > Pseudomonadales > Pseudomonadaceae > Aquipseudomonas. The sequence continues at coordinate 59,672 of NZ_JACVTO010000006.1, read as the reverse complement.
TCTTCCAGGGCGAATTGCGGCTTGTCGGCCAACAGCTTCTGCAAGTGCGTCTGCACCATGGCCTTCTCTTCGGGCGTCATGTCAAGGGCCGGCAGGCCCTGCTGACCCTGGGCAGCCGCCGCCTGCATCTGCGGCGCCTTGGCCTGGTACCAATCGGCCAATGCCTGGGCGGCGGCCATGTTGATCGACTTCATGCTCATCACCATCTGGCCGCTGCCCACCTGGCGGCCGGCATAGGTGATGTCGGAGACCTTGTACTCCAGACGACCGCCCACCCGGTCCTGACCCTCGGCGCTGTACACGCTGTTCTGCTCCAGCCCTTTAAGCAGCAGTACGTCCTGCTTGGGCCCGAGGGTGGCCTGCAGATCGGCCAGGTACAGGTCGAGGTGGCCCACGTAGATCATGTCGTGAGCGGTGCTGTCGAGCTTGCCACCGATCCTGAAACCATTGGCCTGCAGTTTGATCGGCGGATGGTCGTCACCCACCAGGGTCATGTCCAGGCGCGGGGCTTCACCGTGGATGTCGAGCGACTTGCCTTCCTTGTCGCCCTTGAGCAGCAGTTGCATGCCGCCGAAGTCCATGAGGTTGCCGTCGCCTTCGTCCAGCTTGACCGGCGCCAGCGCGATGTCGCTCTGCACGCCGCCGGCATAACCCAGAGTGACCTGGCCGGTGACCGGCGTCTTGTCGCCGGCGGCGGCGAACCAGTCGGCGGTGGTATCGTCCTTCTGCAAACGACTGTTGCTGACGGCCATGACCGGCAGCAGCTTGAGGGTCTTGACCCGCGACCATGGGAAAGGACCATGCTCGATGTGATCGTCGACGCCGACCTCGAAGCTCACCGGCTCGCCTTGGCTGAGGCGCAGGTCGCGGGCCTTGAGGCGGTATTTCGCCTCGCTGGTGAACAGGTGCTGGTCCAGCGAGACGAGTTCGATGGTCATGGTGCCGCCGGTGCCGACCAGTGCCTTCTGCAATTCGGCATTGCCGCGCGCGATGGATTGCTCAAGCTCCGCGGGCAACTGCTTGCCGGTGTACCAGGCGCCAGCGATGGTGACGACGGCGATGGCGACGGCCAGGCCGGAAAGGATGCCTACTGATTTCTTCATGAATAGAACCGATTGCTGTCCATAGGGCTGGGAGGGCGCAGCACCTGCGCCGGGAGTGCAAGATTAGCATTCCCGACGGCCAGGGCGCTGCGGTGGGTCAGATTTTCTAGCGGCTGGAACCCCGGAAAACGGTGTCAGGATGACTCAGCGCGCCCGGCGTGCCTCGATGTACTCGAGCAGGCCATCGAGGTCGGCACTGCTGAGCAGGCGCGCCACCTGCTTGACCTCCGCCACCGGCCAGTCCCACCAGGCGGCTTCGAGCAGGGCTTGGCGCACGGGTTCATCGAAGCGCCAGCGGATGAACTTGCAGGGATTACCACCCACCACCGCGTAAGGTGGTACATCGCGCGAGACCATGGCCCCGGCCGCGACGATGGCGCCGTGGCCGACGGTCACACCCGACAGGATCACCGCGTTGGTGCAGATCCAGCAGTCGCTGCCAATGACCACGTCGCCCTTGCTCGGCGCGTAGTCCTTGATGTCTTCCAGGCCTTCTATCATCGCCGGGAACGGATAGGTGGTCAGCCAGTCGGTACGGTGTTCACCGCCGAGCAGCACCTGGACCCCTGCCGCGATCGAGGTGTAGTTGCCGATGCGCAGTACCGACTCGTCCCCGAACTCGGTGACCTGGGGAATGCCATAGCTGCCCACCCCCACGGTGCTGCGTGGGTAGCGCAGACGAATCTTCTCGGCGGCGCGCTCGAGCTTGTCCATCGCCCGGAGTCGCTTGCGCTCTCGGCGCTGGAGCAGGTTCGTGAAAAACTTCATTGCCACGCGCTCCTCGAGGATTTCAACGGTGGAAGATCAGGCGCCTGATGCGCCTGAAGGTGGTTCTGTTGTAGTGGCTCAGAGGAATCTCCCGCAACAGACGCCACGCGCGAGGCTTGTCGGAGACGACTGCATACTTGAGCGCCTTGTGCAGTAGCACGGAACGACCATGGGCATAACCGGGGCAGTCACGGTAGGGTTCAATGGTTTTGAGGTCTGCTTCGAGCAGCACTTCGAACTTGCGTGACAGATTGTCCGGATGACGACGGTAACGGGTCACGCACACCGGCAGCTCATGGATCGGGTAACCCTGGGCGGCGATGCGCAGGGTCATCTGGAAATCCTGCACCTTGATGTCCGGGTCGTAGAAGCCCGCGGCCCGCATCGCCTCCATCCGATACAGGCAGGCTGGCGCGCCGATCACCACCGCATCATGGAGTATCTCGGCGAAATCGAATGTTCTGATCCGGCTGCGTTTCTGCGTCTTGATGTCATGCCCATCGCGGTCGATGTAGGTGATCAGCGCCCCTACGCAGCCCACCTGCGGATGAGCGTCGAGGTAGGCTGCGCGCACGCTCACCGAGTGAGGAAGCATGATGTCGTCCAGGTCGGGAGTGGCGACGTACACGCCTCGAGCGTGCTTGAGTCCCGTGTTGAGTGCGCCGCTCACGCCCTGATTCTGCTGGGTGAGCAAGGTGAAATCGTACCGAGACTGCAATGCCCGCAACATGTCGACGCTGCGATCGGAAGACCCATCGTCGACGATGATGACTTCGAAGTTCGGGTAGTCCTGAGCGAAAATACTGTCCAGTGCGGCCTGGAGGTAGGATTCGGCGTTGTAACAGGGCGCAACGATCGAAACCAGCGGCATCGATGTTCGACAAGTGTTCTGGGTCATCGGGCTGGCAAGCCTCCATGGGTACGGCGAAGTCCAGCCTCGAGAATAGGTCGGCGAACGCGAAATTATCTGCAAATGACCGCAGGGTTGGCCAAACATGCGATTGGAGTCATGAAAATCTTCTATGAGCTGGTTTGACTCAATCAATTTAGCCTACGCCGCGCTGTTCCTTAAGGTTGCTGTTGCATAAAAACGACGAGCGATCTCAGGAGTACTGCCATGAAGCCTTCCACCACGCCCCCCTATCCCGCTAGCCGCATTCTGCTGGCCGCCAGTTTCTCTGCCAGCCTGTTCTGCACCGGTGCCGCGCAAGCGACGCCGCTGACCCGCGACAGCGGCGCACCGGTGGGCGACAACCAGAATTCACAGACTGCCGGCGCCAACGGCCCGGTACTGCTGCAGGACGTTCAACTGCTGCAGAAACTGCAACGTTTCGACCGCGAGCGCATCCCCGAGCGCGTGGTGCATGCCCGGGGCACGGGTGCCCATGGCGAGTTCACCGCCAGCGCCGACATCAGCGACCTGACCTCCGCCAAGGTGTTCCGCCAGGGTGAACATACCCCGGTGTTCGTGCGCTTCTCCAGCGTCGTGCACGGCAACCATTCGCCGGAAACCCTGCGAGACCCGCGCGGTTTCGCCACCAAGTTCTACACCGCCGACGGCAACTGGGACCTGGTCGGCAACAACTTCCCGACCTTCTTCATTCGCGATGCGATCAAGTTCCCCGACATGGTCCACGCCTTCAAGCCCGATCCACGCAGCAACCTGGACGACGACTCGCGGCGCTTCGACTTCTTCTCCCATGTCCCGGAAGCCACCCGCACCCTGACCCTGCTGTACTCCAACGAGGGCACCCCGGCCAGCTATCGCGAGATGGACGGCAACAGCGTCCACGCCTACAAACTGGTCAATGCCAAGGGCGACGTGCACTACGTGAAATTCCACTGGAAGAGCCTGCAGGGCCAGAAGAACCTGGACCCGCGCCAGGTCGCCGAGATCCAGTCACGCGACTACAGCCACATGACTCACGACCTGGTCACGGCCATCGGCAAGGGCAACTTCCCCAAATGGGACCTGTATATCCAGGTGCTCAAGCCCGAAGACCTGGCCAAGTTCGACTTCGATCCACTGGACGCCACCAAGATCTGGCCTGACGTACCCGAGCGCAAGATCGGACAGATGGTGCTCGACCGCAACGTCGACAACTTCTTCCAGGAGACCGAGCAGGTCGCCATGGCGCCGTCGAACCTGGTGCCGGGCATCGAACCCTCCGAGGACCGCCTGTTGCAAGGGCGCCTGTTCGCCTACGCCGACACGCAGATGTACCGCATCGGCGCCAATGGCCTGAGCCTGCCGGTCAACCGCCCAAGTCGCGAAGTCAACAACATCAACCAGGATGGTGCCATGAACGCCGGGCACACCGAGAGCGGCGTGAACTATCAGCCCAGCCGCCTGCAACCGCGTGAAGAGCAGGCCAGCGCACGTGCCGTGCAGGTGCCCCTGAGCGGTACCACCCAGCAGGCCAGGATCCAGCGCGAGCAGAATTTCAAGCAAACCGGCGAGCTGTTCCGCTCGTACGGCAAGAAGGACCGCGAGGACCTGATCCAGAGCCTGGGCGAGGCCCTGGCGATCACCGATGAACAGAGCCGCTACATCATGCTGTCCTACTTCTACAAAGCCGACAGCGACTACGGCACCGGCCTGGCCAAGGTCGCCAAGGCCGACGTGCAGCGGGTTCGGCAAATGGCCGAGCAGTTGAAGGACTGACCCTGTTGCCGGCCTGCTCCCGCACGGGATCCGGCCGGTACATCGACTACCGGAGGCCTGCGATCATGCAAAGATGGATCGTTGCACCTTTCCTCGCGCTGCTCGCGCTCACCGCCCAGGCGCAGGAAACCCCGCCCGTACACGTCCAGTTGCGCGAGCTGTTTCTGGATGCCGCCCGCCGCGGTGACCAAACCGTGCTCGAGGAATTCGTTCGCGCCCACTACGACCTCGATGTACAGGACAGCGCCGGCTACACCGGGCTGATCCTGGCGGCCTACCACGGACACCTGCAGGCGGTCGAACGCTTGCTGGCCGCCGGGGCCAACCCCTGCGCCCAGGATGCCCGGGGCAATACGGCGCTGATGGGTGCGATTTTCAAAGGCCAAGTGCGCATCGCCCGACGCCTGATCGATGCACCCTGCAGCACCGACCAGCGCAACGGTGCCGGTCAGACGGCAGCCATGTACGCAGCGCTGTTCGATCGCCAGGAACTGCTGCGTGCCCTGACCGAACGTGGTGCCGACCTCCACACCCCCGACGCGCTGGGCAACAGCGTGCAGAGCCTGGAACGCGGCGAGCTCAACGGCAGCGCGCGTCCCTAAGGCTGAGCCCCGTCCCTGTCAGCAGATCCGATGGCCGCTGACCGAGGCAGCGATCCGGCCAGGTAATTGACATACGCAGCGATGTCGATTACCCGAGCTACCCTTCATGTCGAGCCAAGCACACCGCAGCCGCGTGCTGATGATCGAGCAAACCCACGCCAAACGTTGTAGACGACCCGTCAAGCCTTGCCTCGAAGGGTCTCGCCCACACCTCGATGAGGTGCTGGTCAGATGGGCCTTTACGATTGAAAAATATTCATCTTTAAATTTATGATCATGAGAGCAACTAAAGATCTTCTGAAATCAATTCATTGGTCAGTGCCCCGTCAAGCTCTCTAAGATGCCCCTCATTGCAGGCAGTGCAGCCCGTCGAATCCGATGGTTGAAGCACTGCGACCGTCAACGGATCAGGGTATCGAGCCAACATGAGCCAGGCATTTTCATTTTCCCTCAAGCGCGTGCGCTTCGATGAACACTACCGGCCTTCGGACACCACACGGGTCACCACCAACTTCGCCAATCTGGCACGGGGCGCCAGCCGCCAGGAAAATCTGCGCAACACCCTGGCGATGATCGACAACCGCTTCAACACCCTGGCCCACTGGGACAACCCCAAGGCGGATCGTTACTCGGTCGAGCTGGACATCGTGTCGGTGGAGATGGAAGTCGCTGCCAGCCGTGCCACGCCAGCGCTGCCCTTGATCGAGATCCTCAAGACCACCATCGTCGATCGGCACACCGACAGCCGCATCGACGGCATCGTCGGCAACAATTTTTCCTCCTATGTGCGCGACTACGACTTCAGTGTGGTCTTGCTGGAACACAACAAAGGCCGCTCGCACTTCACCACGCCTGAACACTTCGGCGAGCTGCATGGCAAGCTGTTCAAGAGCTTCGTGAACTCCGACACCTACCGCCAGCACTTCGGCAAGCCCCCGGTCATCTGCCTGAGCGTGTCGAGCAGCAGGACTTACCAGCGCACCGATAATCACCATCCGGTGCTCGGCTGCGAGTACCTGCAGGATGAGTATTCGCTGACCGATGAGTACTTCGCCAAGATGGGCCTGAAAGTGCGCTACTTCATGCCGGCCAACAGCGTCGCGCCCCTGGCGTTCTACTTCGCCGGCGACCTGCTCGGCGACTACAGCAACCTCGAACTGATCAGCACCATCAGCACCATGGACAGCTTCCAGCGCATCTATCGACCGGAGATCTACAACGCCAACTCGGCGGCCGGCCAGCGCTATCGACCGAGCCTGCAGCATGCGGACTATTCGCTGACGCGCATCGTCTACGACCGCGAGGAGCGCAGCCGCCTGGCCGTCGAGCAAGGAAAATTCGCCGAAGAACACTTCATCAAGCCCTACCAGGCGGTGCTCGAACAATGGTCGGCCCGCTACGCGGCTTGAAGCCTCACAAGGACAAGGTCTGAATCATGAACAAACTACTCCCGACTTCCACGGCAGGCAGCCTGCCCAAACCCTCCTGGCTCGCGGAACCCGAGAAACTCTGGTCACCCTGGAAGCTCGAGGGCGAGGAACTGATCCAGGGCAAGCAGGACGCCCTGCGTTTGTCGCTGCAAGAGCAGCAGCACGCCGGAATCGACATCGTCAGCGACGGTGAGCAGACCCGCCAGCACTTCGTCACCACCTTCATCGAGCACCTGGAAGGGGTCGACTTCGAGCAGCGCGAAACCGTCAGGATTCGTGATCGCTACGACGCCAGCGTGCCCACGGTCGTCGGCGCCGTGGCCCGGCGCAAGCCGGTCTTCGTCGAGGATGCCAGGTACCTGCGCCAGCAGACTTCGCAGCCGATCAAGTGGGCACTGCCCGGCCCCATGACCATGATCGACACCCTGTACGACGGCCACTATAAAAGCCGCGAGAAACTGGCCTGGGAATTCGCCAAGATCCTCAACCAGGAAGCCCGTGAGCTGGAGGCGGCCGGCGTGGACATCATTCAGTTCGACGAGCCCGCCTTCAACGTGTTCTTCGACGAAGTCAACGAATGGGGCGTCGCTACCCTGGAGCGGGCGATCGAAGGCCTGAAATGCGAGACGGCCGTGCACATCTGCTACGGCTACGGCATCAAGGCCAATACCGACTGGAAGAAGACCCTCGGCTCGGAGTGGCGGCAATACGAAGAGGCGTTCCCCAAGCTGCAGAAGTCGAGCATCGACATCGTTTCGCTGGAGTGCCACAACTCCCATGTGCCGATGGACCTGATCGAGCTGATCCGCGGCAAGAAGGTGATGGTGGGTGCCATCGATGTGGCCAACCATGCCATCGAGACGCCGGAAGAAGTGGCCGCCACCTTGCGCAAGGCGCTGCAGTTCGTCGACGCCGACAAGCTCTACCCCTGCACCAACTGCGGCATGGCGCCGCTGCCTCGCGGGGTGGCCCGAGGCAAGCTTCAGGCCTTGAGTGCAGGTGCCGAGATCGTGCGTCGAGAGCTCTGACCCGTCGACGCCTGTATCGGCATACGCAGCCCGGAGACACTCGCCTGAAAAGCTCGCACGAGTGCCTGGGCTCGCGGATCAGTCCAAGCCCCCTCTGCCTTCAGGATCGACCATGTCATTGTCTTGCACGGCCATCGAGCCCTCCCGGTTCCGCGAGGCGCTCGGGCATTACGCCTCCGGCATCACGGTGGTGACCTCGCAGCTCGGCACCGAACCGCTGGGGTTCACCTGCCAATCCTTCTACAGCGTCTCGATGAGCCCGCCACTGGTCTCGTTCAGCGTAATGTCCAGTTCGGCGAGCTACCCGAAAATCCGTGAGGCCGGCCGCTTCGCGGTCAATGTGCTATCGGGTGAACAGGTCGGGATTTCCAACCAGTTCGCCCGGCGCGGAGCAGATAAATGGCAGGGTATCGACTGGCGCTCGTCACCTCTGGGCAACCCCTTGATCAGTGACAGTCTGCTGTGGCTGGACTGCGAGATTCATGCGGAGTACCCGGCGGGCGATCACCTGATCGTCATCGGCGAGGTGAAGGCGCTCGACTTGCACCCGGTTTCCCTCTCCAGGCCGCTGCTTTATTTCAAGGGCCAGTATTGCGATGTGTCCGGGCACCCTGCTTTGCCGGTCTGAAGAGGCTTGCCAGCACCAGCAGCTCTCAGCCGAGCAGTGCCCCTGCCCGGCCGTCTTCCACGACGAAACGCTGTAAGGTCGAAGCCGTGGCCGCCGGATCGCGGCGCTCGGAAATCGTCTGGAATCTTGTGCTCATGCGTCGTTCATCCAGCGTGACGGACACATAACCGCGCTGGCGGCTGTCGAAGAACTTCACGTGAGGGTTCAGCGGCATCAGCGCATGGAAAGCGTCGTATGGCGGGCCATCGGAGGTCACCGAGGTGCCGACGAACTCGGTGGCGACCACCTTCGAAGCCGGGTCCTGGCTGTCCAGGTGCAGATCGGTGGTCCAGAACGAGTGGATGTCGCCACCCCAGAACACCGGGTTGCGCGCTTGGCTTCGGTCGATCGCCTGCAGCATCCGCTGGCGGCAGGCCGCGTAGCCGTCCCAGCCGTCGGTCCAGTGGCCCAGCGAGAGGGTCGCGGGATCGCGTTGCAGCATCGGCGCCACCAGCAGATCCTGGGCGATGACATTCCAGCGCGCTGGGGAGCGCGCCAAGCCCTCGTGCAGCCAGGCTTCCTGCTCCCAGCCGAGCAGGGTCCGCCGCGAGTCGCTCAGGTCGGCACAATCGGGCGCGGCGATATGCCCGCGGTGGCTGCCATTGGCAGGAATACAAGGCTGTTCACTGCGATACTGACGACCGTCGAGCACGTGGAAGCGCGCCAGCTGGCCGAAGTCGATACGCCGGTAGATCCGCATGTCGGCCCCCTGCGGCAGGCTGGTTCGACGCAGCGGTATGTGTTCGTAGAAGGCCTGATACGCTGCCGCGCGACGACGCAGGAATGCCTGCGGGCTGACACCCGCGTCCTGCGACCAGCGGTCGGCATAGTCGTTCTGCACCTCGTGGTCGTCCCAGGTCGCCACACAGGGTGCACTGGCATGCAACGCCTGCAGGTCGGGATCGCGCTTGTACTGGGTGTAGCGAGCACGGTACCCGGCCAGGTCCGAGGCCTCGATCACGTCATGGGCGCGGACGATCTTCGTTGAGCCGCTGGCGAAAGAGTTCTCGTAGATGTAGTCGCCGAGGAAAAACACCAGGTCCGCCTGCTCCTGCGCCAAATGCCGATACGCACTGAAGTAGCCCAGCTCGTAATGCGAGCAGGAGGCGAAGCCGAAGTGCGCTGGCGCCAGACTATCGGCGGCGGGCGCGGTGCGCGAACGTCCAATCGGGCTCTGCTCGCCCAGTGCCTCGAAGCGGTACCAGTACGGTCGACCCGGCTGCAACCCCGCGACTTCCACATGCACCGAATGGGCGAGGCCGCCGCGGGCCAGGACATGCCCACGGTGTACGACCTGGCGCATGCCTTCATCGGTGGCCACACTCCAGCGCACCGCCACCTCACGACTGGGCTGCAACCCGGAAACCGGGGCCAGGCGTGTCCAGATGACGAAGCCGTCGGGCAGCGGATCACCGCTGGCCACGCCCAGCGTGAAGGGATAATCCGTGCCTGCGGCACGGGCATAGGGACCGATCAATGCCAGCCCGCTGCCGGCGGCCAACCCGCTGAGAACACGTCGCCTGCCTGGGTCCGCAAGCCCTGATTCGTTGCCCATGGAAAACTGTCCGCTCGATCAAATCCGCGCAGCATGGCAGTGGCCAAAGTCCATTTCGTGACAGTGGTAAAAAGTTAATGAAACCTTCAAGAAGCCTGTTCTAGAGCCTTTTGAAAATTAAATTCGCGGTCACTTTTTGTTCATTATTGATTGTTAGTGTCCCGGCTCCAATCGAAACGAGGAGGCTTCATGAGAGCCTGGGACGAGCCAACCAAGCGCAAGGCGCACATCGAACTGATCCCCATGATCGACGTGATGATGTTCCTGCTGGTGTTCTTTGTACTGATCAGCCTCAACGTCATTCCGGCGCTGGGCATGAAGACCCAACTGCCCAGCGCTAGTACCGCGCAGCAGCTCAAGCCGCAGAACAAGTCCATTCTCACCCTGGGCCTGGGGGGCGAGCTGCAACTGGACGGCCAGGCGACCACGGTGGATGCCCTGGTGCCCGCGCTCAAGGGCCTGGAAAAGCCTGACGCCAAGACGGTGATCATCGTCAACAGCGACAAGGGCGTCGAAGTGGCGCGGCTGGTCGAAGTCATGGACACCCTGCGCGCGGGTGGCTTCACCTCCATTTCCATCGCTACCCGCAAGCCATGACACTTTATTTCCTCTATCGCGGCCGCCAGTGGCTAGGCGCCCTGCCGGCCGTGGCGGCCCTCGCTGCGATCGTGCTGGCAGTGAACACCAAGCCCCTGAACATCGAGCCGGTCTACGACGAGTCGGCGGTCGAGGTGGCACTGGTCGAACCCACCCCGCCGTCAGAGCCAACGCCGGCGGTCGTCGAGCCGCCGCCGCCCGTGGAGGCGCCGCTACCGCCCCCTGTGGAAGAAGAACCCGAGGCTGCACTGCCGCCGCCCAAACCGGTCGTGCGCAGACCCGAGCCCAAGCCCACTCCCAAACCCGTGCCCAAGCCTGCTGTGGCCAAGGTCGCGCCCAAGCCTGCAGTGCAACCACCACCGACGCCCGCAGCCAGCGCACCGGCGCGCCCCGCCGTTGAGCCGGCCAAGCCTGCGCCCGCAGCACCGGTAGCACCGAGGGTCGATACCGGTGCGCTGGAAGGCGGCTACATGCAGGGCCTGCGCAGCGACATGGAGCGCTTCAAGCAGTACCCCACCGGCCGCCAGGCGTCCCTGGAACGACCGACAGGCGATGTGGTGGTGTGGATGCTCGTGGACCGGGCCGGCAACGTCCTGGACTCGGGCATCGAAACTCCGGCCTCGAGCATGCTGCTCAACCGCGCCGCTAGCACCAGCCTCAAGCGCATCAAGCAAGTCAAGCCGTTCCCGGAGCAAGCCTTCGGCGGCCAACCCCAGCACCGTTTCACCGCCACCTTCAACTACCGCGTGCAGTAGGCACCGACAGACAGGAAACACGTGATGACGCTCAGCAAGCTAACCCTCGCACTGATGACCGCAGGCCTCGCCCACGGGATGGCGCACGCGGCGGACGCCTCCGACGTCGGCGCCATCAAGGTCGAGGGCAAGGCCACCCAGGGCGCAGGCTACATGGTGCCCGAAGACAGCGCCAAATCGCGCTCGACCGTGACCAAGGAAGCCCTGGACAAGCAGACCGCGACCGGCAACGCCGTGGACAAGCTCAAGTACACCCCAGGCCTGAACATCTCCAGCGAAGACGCCACCGGCCTGTCGGGCTTTCGCTTCACGATGCGCGGGATGAACTCCGACCAGGTGGGCATGAGCGTGGACGGCATGCCCATCAACGACTCGGGCAACTACGCACTGTATTCCAACCTGCTGGGCGACGCCGAAAACATCGAGCAGATTTTCGTCACCCAGGGCGCGTCCGAAGCCGATGGCCCGCACATCGGCTCCAGCGGCGGCAACATCGGCCTGGTGACCCTCCGCCCGACCAAGGAGACCGGCGCCTTCGTCAAGCAGAGCCTGGGCAGCAACGCCACTCGCAAGACCTTCGCACGCCTGAACACCGGCGAAGTGAACGGCCTGAGCAACTGGCTGTCGGTGTCCCATGCAGAAGGCGACAAATGGCGTGGCGACGGTGCGGTGCGCGCCAACAAGGTGGAATGGAACAGCTTCTTCGATGCGGGCGACGGCAACACCGCCAACCTGATCCTCAAGTACCACAAGCAGGACAACAACAGCTACAGCCAGCTGACCAAGAGCCAATACACCCAGTTCGGCCGCCGCTATGACCCTTACCCGTCGGTGGCCGCGCGCAACGGCAGTGGCAAGATCACCAGCTACTATGGCTTGGCGCAGAACCCGTTCGAGACCTTCACGGCGGTGTTCAATACCCATTTCAAGCTGGCCGACAACCTGTCCATGGACGTCATCCCGTATTACTACTACGGCAATGGCGGCGGTGGCGGCAGCTCCGCCTACGCCCTCAACAGCGGATCGAGCACCAGCGGCGTATACGACCTGAGCAACCTCGCCTCGGCGGCCACCTACAACGCCGACGGCACGCCCAATGGCGGCGTCTACTATCGCTCGTCGCGCACCCAGACCTGGCGCCCGGGCATCACCACCAAACTGAACTGGGACCTGGGCGAGCACAGCCTGCAGTTCGGCTACTGGTTCGAAGATGCGCGCCAGCGCCAGACCCAGCCGTTCATCGGCATCGATGCCGCCGGCAAGCCCGACAGCACCTGGCCCGACAGCCATCGCGTGGTCGACGCCAACGGCCAGATCGTCCAGGGCCGCAACCGCTTCACCGAAACCCCGGCGCAGAAGATCTGGGCCCAGGACACCTGGTACATCGACTCGGACTGGACGCTCAACGCCGGCCTGTCGTTCATGAACGTGGAGCGCAAAGGCCACAACCACGGCAGCCTCACCGAGGCGCCAGTGAACCGCGACCAGACCTACAACAAGTTCCTGCCCAACGCTGGCCTGAAGTACCAGGTCGACGACCGCAACCAGGTGTTCTACAGCCTCTCGCGCAACATGCGCATTCCGCAGAACTACGCGCTCTACGACAACTCGCCCGAGTCCATCGGTCTCGAGCCGGAGACCAGCTGGAACCATGAACTGGGCTGGCGCTTCGTCGAACCGGACATGACCCTGTCGGCCAGCCTGTTCTACATGAAGTTCAAGAACCGCCAGGTCTCGTCCAAGGACATCAACGGCGACGCCGCCGACATCAACGCCGGCGCCGTGGACAACTATGGCCTGGAGCTGGAGTGGAGCGGCCTGTTGCCCCATGACTTCAACTACTACACCTCCTACACCTACACCCGCTCCAAGCAGAAAGACGACCTGCAGGTCTTCAACAAGGGCGTTGCCATCACCCTCCCCACCGCCGGCAAGCAATTCGCCAACGTGCCCGAGCACATGCTCGCCGCCAATATCGGCTACGACAACGGACGCTACTACGGCACCTTCGGCGGCAAGCTCACCAGCAAGTTGTACGGCGACCTGACCAACGACGAAAGCATTCCCGGCCGCGTGGTGTTCAACCTCGGTGCCGGCGTGTACCTGCCGGTCGACAAGCGCGTCTTCAAGAGCGCGACGCTGCGCCTGAACGTCGACAACCTGTTCGACAAGAAATACCTCGATGGCGTGTACACCACCAAGACCAACGCGGCCACCTACGACGGATTCCGTGATGGTGACCCAGCCTACATCGTCGGTGTGGAGCGCACCGTGACCGTCGCCCTCGAAGCCAACTTCTGACGCCACCCCAAGCGGAGCCAATCATGAACACCAATCTGATGCACGATGTGACCTTCTATGTGATGTACGGCGCGCTGGCCATCGCCGTGTTCATCATCATCGAGCGTTCGCTGTACTTCGCCTATGTGCGCAAGCAGGCAGGTCGCCTGCTGACCCAACTCACACCGGCGGTGCAGAACGAGCGCGGACTGAGCGAGGAGGTGACTTCGCGCAAGAGCCTGCCCATGGAGATGGTCAGGGAAGTGCTGCGGCAAAAACTGGCAGGCGGTAGCCGCCAGGACCTGGACGACGTCATCGAAACCCAATACCTCGCCTCCCGAGCCCCGCTGGCGCGCAGCTTGTGGATCATCGAGACCATCGTCACCGCAGCGCCCCTGCTCGGCTTGCTGGGCACCATCCTGGGCATCATCGATACCTTCAAGGCCTTGGCCAGCGCGGGCGTTTCCGACCCGGGGCAGATTTCCGCAGGCATCGGTACAGCGCTCTACGCAACGGGCCTGGGCATCGCCATCGCGTTGTTCTGCGTAGTCTTTCACAACCTGTTCCAGGACCGCCTGGAACGCATCAACGACCAACTCAAGATGCTGCTGATCCGCGCATCGATGGGCGCCCGGGTCACTGCGCCCGTAGAGCTGACGCCGGTCCAGGCACCGCATTACCGCACCGCCTGACCCTGCACAGGAGCTGTACGCGTGAACGTCTTTTCTTCCTCGGACAGGATCTCGCCCCTGCCCGCTGTGCTGCGCCCCGCCCGCTCGCTGGCAGCGATGCTGGCCTTCGCGGCAGTGGCCGCCTGTAGCCAGACACCGAGCGTCGCGACGAGCGAGCCGGTGGATATCAACATCGTCGCCATCAACGACCTGCACGGCTATCTCCAGGCCGATCCCTGGCGTTACAAGGACGCCACTGGCGCCGAACACACCCTGGCCGTAGGCGGCATCGCCACGCTGGGCGGCATGCTCGATCAACTGCGCGCCAAGGACCCGCAACTGCTGTTCGTCGGCAATGGCGACCTGATCGGTGGCAGCCCGCCCCTGTCGGCGATGTGGGCCGACGAGCCGACGCTCGAGGCCTTGCGCGACATGGGCCTGCTGTTCAGCACCGTGGGCAACCACGAGCTGGACAACGGCAAGGCGGAACTGCTGCGCCAGATCAACGGCGGCTGCCAGTCGAACCGCCCGCAGAAAGCGTGCCGCTTCAGGCCCGATTTCGCCGGGGGCGGCTTCCCGTACATCGCCGCCAACCTCGTCGACACCGACACCGGCAAGCCGCTGTTCGCGGCCTACCGCATCGAACAGCGCCACGGCGTGAAGATCGCCTTCGTCGGCGCGGTGCTGCGCGATGTGGCGCAAGTCGTCAGCGCCAAGGGCATGCAGGGGTTGCAGGCCAGCGACGAGGCCCAGGCAATCAACCGCGTGATTCCAGAGCTCAAGGCCCAGGGCGTCAACGCCATCGTCGCCATGGTGCATCAGGGCGGCAGTACGCCGGAGGCCTTCGACCAAGCCGATTGCAGCCAGCTCAGCGGTGACATCGTCGAGGTCGCGCAGCGCCTGGACCCCGCCGTGGACGCCCTGCTCACCGCACACACCCACCAGGGCTACCTGTGCAAGGTGGGCAAGCTGTCGGTCAGCCAGGGCGGCTCGTACGGCCATTTGCTCACGCAACTGACCCTGCGGGTCACCCCTGGCAGGCACGAGGTGACCGAAGTCACCGCCCGCAACCTGCTGGCCGATCCCAAGGCCTACCCGCAGAACGCCCGACTCGCAGCGTTGCAGCAGCAAGTGCAGACGCGCAGTGACGCCGTGCTGCAACAGCCGGCCGGACGCATCGCCGTACCCCGGGTGAGCGGGCACCAGGAGCCTAGTGGCGAATCGCCCTTGGGTGACTTGATCGCCGACTCGCAACTGGCCATGACCCGCCAATGGGGCGCGCAGATCGCCTTCATGAACGTGGGCGGCATCCGTGCCAACCTGGAGCAGCCGGCTGGCAAGGACCTGACCTATGCGCAGGTGGCCAGCGTCCAGCCGTTCGGCAATACCCTGGTGCTGATGGACCTGACCGGCGAACAGCTGCTGGCACTGCTCAACCAGCAGTTCGGTCCCGACGACAGCAACGTGCTGCAGGTTTCCCAGGGATTGAGCTACGCGTGGGACAGCCAACGGCCGGTGGACAGTCGAGTGGTGCCGGGCAGCGTACGGCTGAACGGCAAGGCGCTGGACAGGCGCAAGCGCTATCGCATCGTCGCCAACTCATTCCTGGCGGCGGGCGCGGAACGTTTCTCGATGTTCAAGCAGGGTACCCAGGTCGTGGATAGCCGACTGGTCGATGTGGACGCGATGCTGGCCTATCTGCGCCGTGCTGAACAGACCGGCACACCCGTGGGCACCACGCGCAGCGCCGGACGGATCGTGCGCAATGACTGAGGACGGGCAGGCAGCCGAGGCACCGCTGTTTTTTTTCCGTCATGAAGCGTCGTTACGCTGCCGCTCAGCTCGTTGATAAACGCACACTTCAGGTAACAAATAATATGACAGACACTCCCGACGACAAGCGTGCCGGCGTCACGCCCGGCCCGTTGCCACAAGACCCCGGCCGCAGACGCTTCATCGGCGGTGCGGCGCTGCTCGGCGTCGGCATGACCCTGGGCGCTTGCGATGACGTCCGCGACGGCAAGGCGCCGCCCGTCGACCAGGCCTTGAGTGGCGCAGCACTGGACCAGAAGTTGCGCGAGCAGGTGAAGACCGTGGTGGTGATCTACGCTGAAAACCGCAGCTTCAATAACCTGTTCGCCGACTTCCCGGGGCTGGAAAAACCGTTGTCATCACTCTCGCCAGCGGAGTACCGGCAACGCGACCGAGATGGCAGCGAATTGCCCTCGCTCCCTGCACCCTGGGGAGGCGTACTGCACGTCGGGCCGCAAACCGTGGACGGTGTGAGTTACCCGACCGAACAGGCCTATCAGCAACAGCTGCCCAACGCCCCGTTCGCCCTCAAAGGCCCCCAGGGTGAGGATCTGCCACTGGGCGTGGTGACGCGCGACTTGTGGCATGTGTTCTATCAGAACCAGATGCAGATCAATGGCGGCAGGAACGACGGCTTCGTCGCCTGGGGTGATGCCGGTGGGCTGGTAATGGGCCACTACGCGCAGACACGCTACGAGCTGCGCCTGTGGGACGTGGCAAAGGAATTCGTGCTATGTGACAACTTCTTCCAGGGGGCATTCGGCGGCTCGTTCCTGAACCATCAGTATCTGGTCGCAGCCAGGCCACCCTACTACCCCGATGCGATCAACTCGGTCGCCAGGTCGCAGATCGCGGCGTTGCAGTCCGACGATCCCGCCGATCCGCGGCTCAAGCCTCTTCCCACCTCGCCTGCCAGCGCCATGGACGGTCCGCCGCAATTCGGACCCAGCGCATTGACGCCCGATGGCTACGGCGTCAACACCCTGGCACCGCCCTACTGGCCCACCTGGATTCGCGACACCGAGCGCCCGGATTACTCCAAGCCGGGGTTGCCCAATGTCATGGTGCCCCAGACCCACGAGCACATCGGCGACAAGCTGACCAAGAAAAACGTGGACTGGGCCTGGTATGCCGGAGCCTGGCAGGCCACCCTGGAGCAGTTCAAGGACTCCGGCGGCATTCCCAAGATTCCCAACTTCCAGTACCACCACCAGCCGTTCAACTATTTTCTCCAGCAAGGCCCGCAGAATCCGGCCGAGCGCAACAAGCGACTACGCGATGCAGGCCTGGGGGATACGCCGGCCACCAATCGCTTCCTGCAAGACGCTCAAGCCGGGACACTGCCTGCGGTGAGCTTCTACAAGCCTCAGGGCAATCTCAACATGCACGCCGGATACGCCGATGTCGCTTCCGGCGACCGGCACATCAACAGCGCGCTGAAGGTGCTGCGTGAAAGCCCGCAGTGGCAGAACATGGTGGTGATCGTCACCGTGGACGAAAACGGCGGCTGGTGGGATCACGTCGCGCCGCCGTTGGGTGATCGCTGGGGCCCCGGTTCACGGATTCCCGCACTGGTGGTCTCGCCCTTCGCTCGCAAAGGCACAGTCGACCATACCCTCTATGACACCGGATCGATTCTGCGCCTGATCACCCGCGTGTTCCAGCTGGAGACCCTCGAAGGCCTCAGGCTGCGCGATGAGGCGATGATCGCGCGCGGCTCCAAGCCCATGGGCGACCTGACCAACGCGTTGCAGTTCGCCGGCTGAGGGTGAGG
Organism: Pseudomonas sp. S30; assembly: GCF_016518545.1. Classification (GTDB taxonomy): domain Bacteria; phylum Pseudomonadota; class Gammaproteobacteria; order Pseudomonadales; family Pseudomonadaceae; genus Aquipseudomonas. Next base: position 41,965 of record NZ_JACVTO010000006.1, on the reverse strand, counting down.
AGGACGAGGGCTGCCGCTGACCCAGGCCCTCGTGCCCCTGCGCACCCTCATTCATTCAGTGGCCCGATGACGTGCCTGTAGTGTTCAGGGCCCTGGGCGGCCTGGCGAGTCAGGGTGATTTCCACGCCGACGGGGTCGTCCTGGCGCGTGCCATTCAAGGGATGCCAGCCCTGACCAGGTTCCCACACCCGCACCTGCACGTCGCTCACTTCGTCCAGCACCGCCACGCCCTGGTCCGGTGGCGGCAGCGGGTAATGGCTGCGCGCAGGCGCGGCTGCACGGTACAACGTCTGGCCCGCCAGCCACCAGCGGACCCGCTGCAAGCCCTGCTCCGGCTGCGCTGCACTGCGGATCACATCCAGGCGAAAGCGCTGAGGGTGGGCGCCGCGCAGGGTGATCGTCGGTAGCCTGCGCGCGGGCTCGCTGTATCGGGTGAGGTTTGGCACGCCCAATTCGGTGCTGGCGTGCAAGGACAGGTCCCGCTCGAGCTGATTGAGCACACGCAGGAGGGTCTCGGTGTGTTCGGCGCTGGCTCGCAGGTGCTGATCTGCACGACTGACGCTGTCCAACCCGCGCCAGGCGATCAGGCTGACGATCGCCATCAACATGATCGCCACCATCGTTTCAATCAGCGTGAACCCTCGCTGTGCCCCCCTCATGGGGTGGTCTCCAGGCGAAACGTGCCGGCCGCGGTGCGCAGAACCGAGACGCTGTTCTGACCATCGGACAATTGCAGTCGCAGCGCCGCCTCGAACCACTCGGCGTTGAGCACCAGGCGCTGGTTCGGGATCACACGCACCTCGATCGCCGGGGTGCTCCACGCGCGGGGGCGCAGTTGCGGATCGTCGTGGAACTGATCCAGGCCAGTGCGTCGTTCATCGCGACGGCTGAAGCGAAAACCTGTGCTGTCGGCCTGCCAGGTGATCGGGCGGCCATCGGCCAGGGCTTCGGCCTGAGCCGCCTGTAGGCCCTGGAGCAGATGACTGGCGTCCTGGCGCAGCAGGTACAGTGGATCGGGCCTTACACTCAAGCCCACCGCCGTGACGGCGATGCCCATGATGACGAGCACCACCAGCAGTTCGATCAAGGTGAAGCCTGATTGTGCGGCCCTGGTCATTGCGCATTGCCTCCAGGTACTGGACATGCTTCCCAGCGTTGTGCTGTAGACTGCACAACAGGACAACAGGGAGGTTGTGTCTTGGCATTCACTTTTCGCTGTACGCCCATGCGCTGCGTGCAGTGGCTGGCGCTGCTGGCGGCACTGGCGGGCTCGCTGGCCTGCCTGACCGTGCTGCTGACGCCGCCCCCCTCCGGCGCTGCGCCGAGCGCGCAGCAAGCGCCCACGGCGCCGGTCGACAGTGCCGCGTTGCAGTGGTTTTCGAACCGGCCTGCCGAACTCGATATCAAGGTGTCCGGCGTGATGAGCAGCGCACACGGCGCACTCGCGGTGCTCAGCCTCAATGGCGCGCCCCCGCGTGCCTTTGTGCTGGGTGAACGTCTGGCCCAGGGGGTGCAGCTGGCGGCGATCGAGTCCGATAGCGTGGTGATCACGCGTGGCGACGAGCGGATACGCATCAAGGTCAACACACTGCCCGACGCCGCGCCGATACCCCGCCTGACCCGCCCCTGAACGCGCTCATCCATGCACTCGCGCAGGCCTGGCGAGCAACGTGTGCAACAGCGCCAAGGGTGGTGCCTCGCGTTGGCGATCCCATACCTTCACGGTGACCCGCATCAGGCCCGGCACTTCGCTGGCGACCACCACCTGCTCACAGCGCAAGCGCAAGCGGCCCTGGTCGCATTCGACGTTCGTGCGACCTGCGATGTACCGACCTTCGAGACGCAATTCGGCCAGCCGGCCCTGGGCCGCCATCAATGCCATCGATCGATCTCGCAACAGCATGCCGCTGTGGGTCATCAGCCCCGCGACACGCACTGTCGCCGACATGGCCACGGCGACGATCGCCAGTGCCACCAGTACCTCGATCAATGTAAAGCCTCGCTCCCTGCGTGACAGCTCCATGGGTGACTCTTCAACACAATACGGCCTGCAGCATAGCATCGCAGACGATGCGAAAGCGCTCGCGTGACGCGGAGGTTAATCGATACACCGCCAGGTTCATTTGCTATGATGCGCGCCGATCCGCACACACGCCAAGGATGGTTGAGATGGAAGTCGCTCGCGTCAAGTTTCAGTCTGCTGGAGGCCATGGCCAGCGGGGCTTCACCCTCATCGAAATCATGGTGGTCGTGGTGATCCTGGGCATCCTCGCCGCCATGGTCGTACCCAAGGTCCTCGATCGCCCCGATCAGGCCAGGGCCACGGCGGCCAGGCAGGATGTCGCGGGCCTGATGCAGGCCCTCAAGCTTTACCGCCTCGATCATGGCACCTACCCGAGCATGAACCAGGGGCTGGCCGTGCTGGCGCAGCGTCCGGCAGATGCCAAGGGCAGCGACTGGCGCGCCTACCTGGAGCGCTTGCCCAACGACCCGTGGGGGCGTGCGTACCATTACCTCAATCCCGGCGCCAACGGTGAAGTCGATGTCTTCTCCCTCGGCGCGGACGGGCAGCCCGACGGCGACGGCGTAAATGCCGATATCGGTTCCTGGCAGCTCTGAGCACTGCCGTGCGCGAACACTCCAGACAGCGCGGCGTGGCGATCATCAGTGCGCTGCTGATCGCGGCCGTGGTGGCGGTCCTGGCCGCCGGCATGCTCACGCGCCAGAGCCTGTCCACCCGTTCGCTGGAGGCTGAGCGCTCGCGCGTGCAAGGACATGCCGCGCTGCTCGGCGGCCTGGAAGCGAGCCGGCAACTGCTGTGGGATGCCTATCGGCTGCAAACCTCGACGCGGCTGGACCAGATCTGGGCACAAAGCATCAAGCTCGACCTTGGCGATGCCGATTTCGAGGGACGGCTCGAGGACCAGCAAGGCAAGTTCAACTTGCGCAACCTGATCGCCGGCCAGCGTGTCAACCTCAGGGAACTGCGCAGTTTCGAGCGGTTGTGCGCCATGCTCGGCCTCGAACCCGATATCGCGCAGCGCATCGGCCAGCGCGTGATCGCCGGCTTCGCGCAACAAGCGCATCAGCCGCCCGCCCAGGGCCGGGGTTCGACATCACCTGAGCTGGAGGCCAGGGTCATACCTGCCAGCAGGCCGATGCTGCGAAGCCTGGACGAGCTGCAGGCTGTCGCCGGCGTAGACATGCACGTGCTGGCGCGCTTGATGCCTCATGTGAGCATCCTTCCCGTCACCACCTGGGTCAACGGCAATACCGCCAGCGCCGAAGTGCTCGCCGCCGTGGTGCCCGGCCTGTCGCTGCCCCAGGCGCAGGCCCTGGTCGCGGAGCGTGATCGGGGCTTGTGGTTCCTCAATCGCGGCGACTTCCTCAACCGCCTGCGTGCGCCGCAGCTGACCGTCGATGACCTCGACGTAGGCACCTCCAGCGAGTGGTTCCTGCTTCAGGGTCATGCCCGTCTGGACAAGCGTCGGACCCGTATGCAGGCGTTGCTGTATCGCTCCCAGAGCGACTTGCCCAGCGTGATCTGGTCGAGGCTGGGCACATGAGCCTGCGCATTGCCTTGCCGCCGCTCGATGGCCTGACATCGGACAGCCCACTGGCATTCGCCTTGCTGGATCGTCACGGCCGCGTCAGCCAGACCGGCCTCGGCACCCTGGCGACGATGCAGCAGACCACTGGAGCGCACACGGTCGAGTGTTTCCTGCATCCGCTCGACAGCATTCTTTCCCGGGTACAACTGCCGCCGCTTGGCGCCGCCAGAACCCAGGCAGCGGTGGCGTGTGCGGCACAGACGCTGGTGCTGGGACGTCCCGAGCAGATGCACATCGCCCATAGCGCGGGCGATGCCGATGGGCACGTGGCCGTCAGCTGGTTGCCGCGGGAACTGGTGCAGCGCCTCGGTGACGAACTCAGACGCCACCAGCTCAAGTTGCTAGGGCTCTACCCTGCCCCCTTTCGCCTGCCGGTGCCACCGAACGGGTCGATCAGTGCCTGCGTGATGGAAGGGCACCTGCTGTTGCGCCACGGCCCGGATCAGGGCGCCGTCGAGCCCCAGGTCCAGGCGAGCCTGGACGCGCTGCAGACCCAGGGCAGTCGCCTGCTCTGGTACCCGGACAACACGCCTGCGCCTGCCCTCGACGCGGCGTCTGCCCAGGTGCCGTGGTCCGGCGCTTCACCGCGGTGGGGATTGCACGCAGGCGTAGACAAGGCACCCACCGCGCCGGTGCGCTGGGGCAAGGCGCTGGCCTGTTGCGCGCTGGCGATCGGCGTGTGGCTGCTGGCCCTGAACCTGTACGCAGCGCGCGAGGCCAGCGAAGGGCTGCGGCTCAAAAGACACATGAGCCAGCGGGTCAAACAGGCGTTCCCGGAGCTGCCCGTCATCCTCAATCCATTGCAACAGGCCCGCCAGCAATTGAGCGCGCGGCGCAACCCGACAGGTGCCGACGCGTCTGCAGACTTCGCCAGCCAGGTCCAGCACGCCGCCAGCGCCATGCCCTTCCTCGCCGGCACGGTGCAGGCCCTGGTCTTCGAGCACGCCACACTGCACATCGACTTGTCCGCCGAGGCGCGAGGCACCACCGCCGATGACACCTGGCGAGCCACCCTGGCCCAGGCCGGCATCGCCGCTGAGGCGACGCCGAACGGCTGGCGACTGCGCTCTGCCGAACCCCATGAATCCGAAACCGGTGCCATACGCGACGATGAGTAAGCACTACCTGAATCGTTGGCGTGGCCGCTGGCAACATTTCAAGACCCTCGCTCGGGCAGCCTGGCTTGGCCTGGCCGTGCGTGAGCGGCGCTTGATAGCGGCGGCTGCCGCGTTGCTCGGCGGATGGTTGTGCTGGCTGGTGCTGATCGAGCCCCCGCTGCGGACTCTCAAGCACTGGCAGGCAGAGACCCCGAAATTGCGGGCGCAATCCCAGGCACTCGAGCGGCTGCTGGACGAGATGCCCAGTCAGCCCGGCGAAGCAGCCATCCGCCACACCCTGGATACCTCGGGACTGCTCGGACACTACCAATTGACACCACTGGACAAGGGCTGGCAGTTGACGTTCGACGCCGCGCCAGCCGATGCCGTGATCGGCTGGCTGCTGAACCAGCCCAGGCAATGCTCTCTGGAAGTGGTCGAGGCCCGTTTGCAGCGAGCAAGCGGCGCCAAGGCCGATGATATGGCAGGCGCTCTGTCAGGAACTGTCCGCATGGATCAGGCGCGTAGTACTAAGGAAGCTTCATGAAGTGGTCAGGATCCAACTATCTCTGCGGCGCCGCGCCCTGGCTGCTGCTGGCACTGAGTGCCTGTAGCACGCAGACGGCGCTCCCCCCACCCGCCCCGCCCGGCGACAGCCAACTCGGCCAGCCCCTGACAGAGACCCTGCGCAGCGGCGATCCGATGGTGCAGCGCCAGCGTGACCAGGCCCTGCGCGAACGACAGCCGCCAGCTCGACACACGATCAGCAGGCCGCTGCGCCGTGACCGTGCGCCTGCCGCTGGCGCAGCGCTGAGCGATCCGCTCGGCAATCAGCCGGTGAGTCTGAATTTCGTGGACACCGACATCCAGGCAGTGGTCCGCGGGCTGTCCCGCGCCACGGGCCGGCAATTTCTCATCGACCCTCGCGTCACCGGTTCGCTGACCCTGGTGTCCGAACACCAGGTTCCCGCCCACCAGGCCTACGACATGCTGCTGACCACCTTGCGCCTGCAAGGCTTCAGCGCCGTCGAGGTGGGTGGCGTGATCCATGTGCTCCCCGAAGCCGACGCCAAATTGCTCGGTGGGCCGGTCCACAGCACCGACCAGCCTGGTGCCAGCGGCATGCTCACGCGCACCTTCCGCCTGCATTACGAGAACGCGGCGAACCTGGTGCCGGTACTGCGCCCAATCGTCTCGCCGAACAATCCGATCAATGCTTATCCGGGCAACAACACCCTGGTCATCACCGACTACGCCGACAATCTCGAACGCGTGGCGCAGCTGGTTGAGAGCATCGACACGCCCAGTGCGATCGATACCGATGTGGTGCCGCTGCAGAACGGCATCGCCGTGGACATTGCCGGCATGGTCTCGCAACTGCTGGAACAGCCAGGCGGCGATGCCACCCAGAAGATCTCGGTGGTGGGTGACCCGCGCTCGAACTCGATCATCATTCGCGCGGCCAGCCCGGAGCGCACGGAGCTGGCGCGCAACCTGGTGTACAAGCTCGATAACGTCCAGAGCAATCCGAGCAACCTGCACGTGGTGTACCTGCGCAATGCCCAGGCGGGCAAGCTGGCCCAGGCCCTGCGCGGCCTGCTCACCGGCGAAGCCGACACCGCCAGCGCCGATAACGCGCGCTCGGTGCTGGGTTCGATGGGGGGCCACGGTCGCGGCGGCCAGAACGGCCAGGGGGGCGCCAGTCAGGCCCAGGACAGCACCAGCGCCCACGAGCAGCTCGAGGGCAACTCGGGCAATCTCGCCGCTGCACAGGCAACCGAGCAAAGCGTCGCCTTCAGCGCCGGCGGTGCCACCATCCAGGCGGACGCCACCACCAACACGCTGCTCATTTCGGCACCCGAGCCGCTGTACCGCAACCTGCGAGAAGTCATCGACCTGCTGGATCAGCGACGCGCCCAAGTGGTGATCGAAAGCCTGATCGTCGAAGTCGGCGAAGACGATGCCAACGCATTCGGCGTGCAATGGCAAAGCGGCGATCTCGCGAGCAAGGGTGTGATCGGCGGCGCCAACCTGGGTGGCAGCGGTGTGCGCAGTGGTGGCCTGACCAGCATCGACGCACTGCCCGGCGGGTTGAGCGTGGGTTACCTCAACGGCACGGTGAACATACCGGGCATCGGCAACGTCCTGGATCTCAAGGTGCTGGCCAGGGCACTCAAGAGCAAAGGCGGCAGCAACGTGCTGTCGACTCCGAATCTGCTGACGCTGGACAATGAAGCGGCCAGCATCTTCGTCGGGCAGACCATTCCGTTCGTCAGCGGCAGCTACGTCACCGGTGGCGGGGGGACCAGCAACAACCCGTTCCAGACGGTGACACGCGAGGAAGTGGGGCTCAAGCTCAACGTCCGACCGCAGATCTCCGAAGGCGGCACCGTCAAGCTCGACATCTACCAGGAAGTCAGCAGCATCGACGAGCGTGCATCCGCTAGCGCCAATTCGGCGGGTGTGGTGACCAACAAGCGTGCGATCGACACCAGCATCCTGCTCGATGACGGGCAGATCATGGTGCTCGGCGGCCTCTTGCAGGACGGCTACACCCAGAGCGACGAGGCAGTGCCCTGGCTGTCGGGCATCCCCGGGCTTGGCGCGCTGTTTCGCAGCGAGCGCCGGACCAGCACCAAGACCAACCTGATGGTATTCCTGCGGCCTTACATCATCCGTGACAGCGACGGTGGGCGGGCGATCACCCTGAATCGCTACGACTTCATTCGCCGCGCCCAGAGCGCACTGCAACCGCAGCGCACCTGGGCGATGCCACCGATGCAGGCACCACAATTACCGCCATCGGACGTCGGCATGCCGGCGGCAACCGCAAGCAGCCGGTCCCGCGTGCCGATGCACGCCGAGCCGCAGCCATGAGCGCCCTGCCCTACGCCTGGGCCAGGGCGCAGCGCATCCTGCTGAGTCCTCGTGAAGACGGCGCGGTGCTGATCGTCTGCCCCTCGACACCCGGCTGGTCGATCGCCGAAGCGCGTCGGCAGTTCGGCGTGGCGCGGCTCGAACAGGTGCAGGAGGCGGCCTTCGACAGCCTGCTCGCCGCCGCCTACGCCGACACGGGCAGCGCGGCGGCCGTGGTGGGCGAGGCGGAAAACGAAGTCGACCTGGACCGTCTGATGGAGGACATCCCGGAAGTCATCGACCTGCTCGACACCCAGGACGGCGCCCCGGTGATCCGCATGATCAACGCGCTGCTCACCCAGGCCGCGCGGGACGAAGCCAGCGACATCCACATCGAGCCCTACGAAAGCCATTCGGTGGTGCGCTACAGGGTCGATGGCACCCTGCGGGACGTGGTATCGCCGCGCAAGGCCCTGCACCCGGCACTGGTGTCACGGATCAAGATCATGGCGCAACTGGACATCGCGGAAAAGCGCTTGCCCCAGGACGGTCGCATCGCACTGCGCGTCGCCGGCAGGCCCATCGACATCCGGGTGTCGACCGTGCCCACAGGCCATGGTGAGCGGGTGGTCATGCGCCTGCTCGACAAACAGACAGGACGGCTGCACCTGGAAACCCTGGGCATGGACCCGCAGATACTGGCCAAGCTGGACCAGTTGATCCGTCAGCCGCACGGCATCGTACTGGTGACCGGCCCCACGGGTAGCGGCAAGACCACCAGCCTCTACGCCGCTCTCGCTCGGCTCGACGCCAGCAGCAGCAATATCCTGACCGTCGAAGATCCGGTGGAGTACGACCTGCCCGGCATCAGCCAGATCCAGGTCAACGCCAGGATCGACCTGACCTTCGCCCAGGCCTTGCGAGCGATCCTTCGTCAGGATCCGGACATCATCATGATCGGCGAGATTCGTGATCTGGAGACCGCTCAGATCGCGGTGCAGGCTTCGCTGACCGGGCACCTGGTGCTGGCCACGCTGCATACCAACGACGCGGTGTCGGCCGTCAACCGGCTGACTGACATGGGCGTAGAACCCTTTCTGCTCGCCTCTTCACTGCTGGGAGTCCTGGCACAGCGGCTGGTGCGGCGCCTGTGCAGCCATTGCAAGCAGCCAGACCCGGTGCACCCTGACACCTGGCGAGCGGTCGGTTGCACGGTCTGTAACCACAGCGGCTATAGCGGCCGCACCGGCATCCACGAATTGTTCTGTATCGACGATGGCCTGCGCGCCCTGATCCACCAGGGTGCCGACGAAATCGCGCTGCGTGCCACCGCTCGCCAGGCGGGCATGTCCAGCCTGCGCGAAGATGGTCAACGCTGGGTGCGCGCCGGCGTCACTGCGGCGCAGGAAATCCTGCGTGTGACACGGGACGCCTGATGGAGCGCTATCGTTTCGAAGCCGCCGACACCACAGGCAAGGTAGAGTCCGGGCTGATCGAGGCCGAGAGCGCGCGCGCAGCGCTCGATGCCTTGCGCAGCCGAGGCCTCACCGCACTGTCGCTGCAGTTGGAAAAACCGGGGGCCGCTGACGGCCATGCGCTGTTCGGCGCCAGGCTCTCGGACAACGACCTGGCCTGGTCCACCCGGCAACTGGCCAGTCTGCTGGGCGCCAGCCTGCCGTTGGAGGCGGCCCTGAGCGCCACGGTGGAGCAGGCGGAGAAAAAGCACATTGCCATGACCTTGAGCGCCGTGCGCGGCGATGTCCGCAGTGGCATGCGCCTGGCCGAGGCGATGGCCAGACGGCCTCGGGATTTCCCGACCATCTATCACGCACTGGTGAGCGCCGGCGAGGCGTCTGGAGACCTCGCGCAGGTGATGGAACGGCTGGCCGACTACATGGAGGAGCGCAACAACCTGCGCAGCAAGGTGCTCACCGCGCTGATCTATCCAGGTGTGGTCGGCCTGGTGTCGATCGCGATCGTGATCTTCCTGCTGAGCTATGTGGTGCCGCAGGTGGTCAGCGCCTTTTCCCAGGCACGCCAGGACTTGCCAGGGCTGACGGTGGCGATGCTCGAAGCCAGTGATTTCATTCGCGCCTGGGGTGGCGTGTGTTTCGCACTCATGACCGCAGGTTTCACGGGATGGCGCCTCTACCTGCGCAACCCTACAGCGCGCCTGAAATGGCACAGCCGCGTGCTCCGGCTGCCGTTGGTGGGTCGCTTCGTACAAGGGATGAACACGGCGCGGTTCGCCTCGACCCTGGCCATTCTCGGCGCCGCTGGCGTGCCATTGCTGCGTGCCCTGGAGGCGGCGCGGCAAACCCTGTCCAATGATCGCCTGCACCTGAGCGTGAATGATGCCACCGCGAAGGTGCGTCAGGGCGTGAGCCTGGCCGCTGCGCTGCGGGTCGAAAAGGTGTTTCCACCCGTGCTGATACACCTCATCGCCAGCGGTGAAAAAACCGGTGCGCTGCCGCCGATGCTGGAGCGGGCCGCGCAGACACTGTCGCGTGATATCGAGCGCCGCGCCATGGCGCTGACGGCACTGCTGGAGCCCCTGATGATCGTGGTGATGGGTGCCGTGGTGCTGGTCATTGTGATGGCCGTGCTGTTACCGATCATCGAGATCAACCAGTTGGTCCAGTAGCCCCGCGCGAGCGGAGCGAAAGCCCTCGTCACCGAGGGCTCCCATTGCCCTATGGCGCGGTTCGGTCAGAGCTTGCCGGCACCGGCCTTGGCCTTGACGTCAGCCGCGACCTGGCTGGCTGCCAGCGGCTTGTAGCTGTAAGGAGGGGTCCAGCCAATGTCGGACTTCCAGGAACAGGTCAGCGCGCTGCCATTGAGGGTGGAGCCACTGTCCTTGTAGACGGTGCCGCCGTAGTCTCCGGCGATTTTCGCACAGCCGCTGATACCGCTTATTTCGAACGCGTTGTTCTGGGAGAAGATTCTCGAATTCTTGCCAACGCCATGGGCGTACGAGAAGGGGTAGACCTTATCGTTGAGGCTGCCCACATGGTAGTTGTTGTACAGGTGCACCTGACCGAAGCGAACGCGTGGCGCGCGTGCCGAAATATTCTCGAACAGGGAATTGTGGATCGTCACCTTGAGCTTGCCGTCATCGCTGGTACGGCTGTCGCTCGAACCGATCAGGTTGTTCTTCTCGTGGGACCTGAACACCGTGTACGAAATGGTCACGTAGTTCGCACCGTTCTTCACGTCCAGCGCGCCGTCGTGATGCTGTTTGGGCCGACCGTTTGCAGTACCGTTCTGCGCGTCGGTGCGACGACCATCGGTGAAGGTGACATGGTCGACCCACACGTTGTTGGCGCCTTCGATGGTCAAGCCATCGTACTCGGAGTTCCAGTTGCCTTCCTTGCCATCATTGGCGTCCCAGATCGGCTCTGGATCCCACGGATTCTCGATGGTGAGGTTGCGGATGATGACGTCGTTCTCCTTGGCGTAGAAGAACCCCTCGCGAATTTCGGCAGTCTTGGTGGTGCCAACGATCGTGGTCTTGCCAGGAATGTCCAGGCGACCGCGCTTCTTCATGTCGGCCGTGCTGGTGTAGGCCTTGCCCTCACTGACGTCGATCACGCCGGTGATCTTGATGATGCGTCCGTTGCTTCCCACCGCCGCGCCCAGTGCCGACTTCAACTCAGCCGCGTTCTTTACCGTGTAGATATTCGCCGCGCTGGCCTTGGAGCCACCTTTGGTACCACCGTTCTGGGTGGCCCAGCCGGTCGTGGCCGTTTCGAGCCAGATGTCTGCAGCGTGCGCCGGAACAGCGCCGAGCATCAGTGCGCCGAACAGGGCACCGGCCAATCTGCATGGGGTGAAGGTGGATGCTGTAGCCATGAATAATCGAATCCTTGATCAATGATGATTTCAAACACGCCCAGGCAGGGCGCGTTTTCGAGCGAACGTCCGTGTCGTCGATGCGGCGAAACGAAGTCGAACGTTCGCTGCGCGCGGATAGTAGCATGCGGCTGCGGGGGATCGGGAAGCGGTCGATGCGAAAGACGTCGCCATCGCCACCTCCCGTGCGCAACACGGCCCGGCCCTGGCCGCCGTCACTGCGCAGCAGTGGCCAGCCAGCGTTACATCTCACCCCACAGATTGCCGTACAGCCCCTGCACCGGTGGCGGATACCACGTTGTACCGGTTGATCCACACTGGCGAGCGGCTTCAAAGCCATGGTTGCACGGGCCTGCGTCGAAAAGTCCCGGCATGCTGACTTCCCAGACGGCGCCTAGTGTCCGGTGGCATCCTTCGTCACTTGCACTCGGAGAACCTTGTTAGCAGCGGTGATATAGGCCCAACTTTCCTGACTATCCGAACAGAATGTCAGGTTGCTGGTGTCGCTCGCCGTGACCAACAACTTGCCCAGCGGCTTGCCGGTCGGGGCAAAGACCTGGATGCCTTCCTTGCTGCTGCTCCAGACGTTGCCCAGGGCATCCACCTTGATACCGTCGGGAATGCCGGATTGGATCTCGGCAAAGACCTTGCCGTCGCTCAGGCGACCGTCGCGGACCTCGTAAACCATGATGCGGTGCGCCAGCGTCTTGTCGCTGAAGTCGTGAGCCATCTGCGAGTCGGCCACATACAACAGCTGTTGATCCGGCGAAAAGGCCAGCCCGTTGGGTGACTGCACCTCTGGCGTATCGAGACGCGTGATCTCACCGGTATCGGGTACATATCGATAGACGAACTCGCCGCCCTGCTCGGGTGTTCCACCATAACCTTCGCTTTTGCTCAGCACCCCGAAGGTAGGGTCGGTGAACCACAGCGCGCCGCGGTTATCCGCCACCACATCGTTCGGGCTATTCAACCGCTTGCCTTGGTAGGTGTCGACCAGAGTCCGCCACTCACCGGTGGTCTCCTGCCGCACGATACCGCGCCTGCCGTGGGACGCTGCGACCACACGGCCCTGCGCATCCAGCGTATGACCGTTCTGGAAGTCGGCCTTCTCCAGCCAGGTCGACACGCCCTCGTTCGCTTGCCAGCCGCTGACCTTGTTCGCCTTGATATCGCTCCATATGACACGACCATTCGGCAGACATAGCGGCCCTTCCGCCCATTTCGCTTGATCGGTAAGCAACTCGACCCGGGCCTTGGCGTCGACCAGTTGGCTGAACGCCGGATCTATGACCACTTGCCGGACAGGCGTCTGGGGAGTGGCTGCGCTGGCAGAACCTGCGAAAAGCATCGCGCTGGCAAGCACACAGGACGAAGGGTTCAGAAACAGTTTTTCAAGGGTTCGATTCATGTATTCAGATCCGTCTGAAATCAGTAGGCACAGCGGCCGGTGGTACGCTTCTCAGCCACACCTGGCTTGAGCTTGATGATCAACTGCACATTGGGTTCATCGCCTACGGTGCGTGTCAGGTGGCCTACACGGTCGTCATCCGGACGCGGCCGCGACGGGGTATCGGCGTTGAACTGCATCTCGCCCGGCCCCTGGACCAGTACCGTGCCATCGGTGGTCTCCACCGACCATCGACCCTGCAAGGTGACCACCCACTGAGGCCCCGGCGCATGATGCCAATTGCCGACATAGCCCGGCGGCAACACAGCATAGGCAATGCTCTCGATATCGTCGGGAGAGATGCCAATCCACTGTGGCGCGGCCGGTGGTGCGTAGCTTTTGAACTCAAGACCTTCCAGGCGGCAATGACCCACGTGAGTGGCGCCTTTCTCATCCGCCCATAACGTGGCGTAAGAGATCGGTGGCTGTAGCTGGCCATTGCTTTGAGTCTTTTGCGGTGAGTCTTTCGGAACCGATTCAACGGTGGCCCCGGCACTTGCGACACCCACGTAGGCGGCGCAGAACAGCGCCAATACAGATAGAGATTTCATCGAGCCCTCCATATAGGGGAAATTTTACATATACCTCATCGCAGCGGCGGTCAGGACTGGTGTAGAGGAGACGACCAGTGTTTCTGTAAATCGCGGCGTATGGCTTCGATCACTCAGAGCCACAGAAGGTGCCCGGATGTTTCAGACACCTACTGCGCCGGACGCCGTCCCCAGAGTGGCGGTGCCCAGTGAAGCACGTCCAGGCAATAGAACATGGCGAAGACAATGGAAAAGCCAGCCGCGCATATTCAACTCTCCTGACCCGGCATGATCTCTTGGACGCTAGCAGGGTGATGGGCGGATGAAAGGCGAAACCCTGAGCAGTGACCGGGCTTCGCCAGATGATGCGACGCGTTTATGTTTGCTATCTGTGGAAAGCAAGATCGAACGCAATCATGCGCAGGCGCGCGTTAGTTCCCCATCGACCAACCGCAGCAAGTTCAAGGGATTGCTGCTTTGCAGGGGTGGTGGAAGCAATGCGTCTGGATAGTTCTGGAAACACACTGGCCGCATATATCGGTCGATGGCCAGCGTACCTACAGAGGTGCCGCGGGAGTCGGAAGTCGCCGGGTACGGCCCGCCATGGACCATGGCATCACAGACTTCCACTCCGGTCGGGTAGCCGTTGATCAATACCCTGCCGACTTTCTCCTGCAACAGCTCGCTCAACCAGCCACACTCACCCAACTCCCCTGGCTCGCCGAGCAGCGTAGCCGTCAATTGGCCGCGCAGGGCTCGGATGGCGGCCGCCAATTGCTGCTGATCTTCGACCTCGATCACCAAGGTCGCAGGGCCGAAGACCTCTTCCTGCAGCAGTTCATCACCGCTGAGCAACAGGCTGACATCGGCCTGGAACAACTGTGGCCGAGCCTGGTTGCCGACCTCTTCACCGCCTGCCAGATGGCGGATGCCCGGATGCTGGTGCAACTGCTGCAGCCCTTTGCGGTAGCTGGCGAGAGTGCCACGGTTGAGCATGGTTTGCGCCGGCTGACCGGCCATCTGTGCCTTGAACTGCTCGACGAACGCACTGAAGGCTGACGAGCGAAGACCCAGGACAAGACCGGGGTTGGTGCAGAACTGGCCACAGCCGAGGGTCACCGAAGCACTGAGCTCACGGGCGATGGTTTCGCTGCGCGCTTGCAGGGCGCCCGGCAGCAGGATCACCGGGTTGATGCTGGACATCTCGGCGAACACCGGGATCGGCTGGGGCCGTTCGGCAGCCAGGCGGCTCAGCGCGTTGCCGCCCTTGAGCGACCCGGTGAAGCCCACCGCCTGTATCGCCGGGTGCTTGACCAGCCATTCCCCCACGCCACCGCCGTAGATCATATTGAAAACGCCTGCCGGCATGCCGGTGCGATCAGCGGCACGGATGATGGCATCGGCCACCCATTCGGCCGTGGCCATATGGCCGCTATGGGCCTTGACCACCACGGGGCAGCCAGCGGCCAGCGCCGAGGCCGTGTCACCGCCAGCGGTGGAGAACGCCAGCGGGAAGTTGCTGGCACCGAACACTGCCACAGGGCCAACGCCAATGCGGCACTGGCGCACATCCGGGCGCGGTAGCGGCTGTCGATCCGGTAACGCGCGGTCGATGCGCGCACCATGGAAATCACCGCGGCGCAGCACCTTGGCGAACAGGCGCATCTGCCCGCTGGTACGGCCGCGCTCGCCCAGGATACGCCCGGCAGGCAGCGCGGTCTCACGGCAGACAGTGGCGATGAAATCATCACCCAGCGCGTCCAGTTCGTCAGCGATGGCGTCGAGGAACTCTGCGCGTCGACCAGCAGGCAGGCCGCGCAAGACCGGGAAGGCGCTGGCGGCGGCGTTGGCGGCCGCATCGACCTCCGCTGCTGTAGCCTGGCTGAAGGCGCCAGGCAGCGCTTCGCCCGTGGCGGCGTCAAGGCTCTGAAGGCGAACCTCACCCAGCGCCGAGCGCTGTCCGCCGATGTAGTTGTGACCAAGGATGCGGGTCATGTAGGGCTCCGTAATCGAGTGGACAAGTGTCAGGTGATGGCGCCGATCTGCCACGGCACGAATTCGTTCTGGCCGTAGCCGTGCTGCTCGCTCTTGCTGCGCTCGCCCGAGGCGATGGCCAGCATCAACCGATAGATGTGCTCGCCGCGCTCTTCGATGGTCGTGCTGCCGTCGGCGATGCCACCGCAGTTCACGTCCATGTCTTCTTCCTGGGATTGCCACAGGCGCGTGTTGGTGGCCAATTTGATCGAAGGCGATGGCGCACAGCCGTAGGCTGAACCGCGACCGGTGGTGAAAGCGATCAGATTGGCCCCTCCAGCGACCTGGCCGGTCGCGGAAATCGGGTCGTAGCCGGGCGTGTCCATGAACACCAGGCCGTGGGCGCGGACCGGCTCGGCGTATTCATAGACGTCCACCAGGTCGCTGGACCCGGCCTTGGCCACGGCACCAAGAGATTTCTCGAGGATGGTGGTCAGGCCGCCGGCCTTGTTGCCGGCCGATGGGTTGTTGTTCAGTTCAGCGCCCATGCGCTGGCAGTAAGCTTCCCACCATCGGATGCGGGCGATGAGTTTTTCACCCACCTGCCGGCTCACCGCGCGACGGGTCAAAAGATGCTCGGCGCCGTAGACTTCCGGGGTTTCCGAGAGGATTGCGGTACCGCCCGCCGCGACCAGGCGGTCCACGGCATTGCCCAACGCCGGGTTGGCGGTGATGCCGGAGTAGCCGTCCGAACCGCCGCACTGCAAGCCTACGGTGAGATGACGAACGCTCACCGGCTCGCGCTGCACGGCGTTAGCCTCGGCCAGCAGTGTCTTGATCTGGGCGATGCCGCTGGCGATCGTCTTGGAGGTGCCGCCGGTGCCCTGGATGGTGAACGTACGCAGGGTATTGCAGCTTTCCAGGCCTTGTGCCGCCAGCAGGTCGGGAATCTGGTTGGTTTCGCAGCCCAGGCCGATCATCAGCACCGAGTGAAAGTTGGCGTGCACTGCGTAGCCGCCGAGGGTACGTTGCAGCATGGCCAGGGCTTCCCCTCCCGGGTCGACCGCGCAGCCGACGCCGTGGGTCAGGGCCACCACGCCATCGACGTTGGGGTAGGCTTCGAGGACCTCCGGGTGAATGTCGCGACGGAAGTGGTCGGCGATGGCCCGGGCCACCGTAGCCGAACAGTTCACCGAGGTGAGGATGCCGATGTAGTTACGGGTGGCAACCTGGCCATTGGCTCGGACAATGCCCATGAAGGTGTCTTCCACGGGCTGTCTGAGGCCTTTGGCGTCGATGCCGAAGGCATAGTCGCGGCTGAAGTCGCCCATCGCCAGGTTATGCACGTGGACATGTTGGCCGGCAGCGATGGCCTGGCCGGCGAAGCCGATGATCTGGCCATAGCGGCGCAGCGCCTCACCAACGGCGATATCGCGCGCAGCCACCTTGTGGCCGGCGGGAATCGGCTCGCGCACCTGGATGCCTTCAGGCAATTGCAGGCCTTCGGTAAGTGGCTGGCGGGCGATGAGCACATCGTCCAGCGGATTGAGTCGGATCACGGCCAAGGCAGCCTGTTCACTGCCTGTACTTGTAATAAGTTGCATCACGGTCACCTCAAAGACAGGGGCTCATACCCGGTAGAGCTCAGGCCAGCCCGCGCTCGCGATAGTCGATCAGGCCGGAAAACAGCATCAGGCCGAAAGCCATCACCACGAAGAAGATCAGGGCGAAGAAATAGGAGCCTGTGAATTGCACGATCAGGCCGATCAGGATCGGTACGATGACGCCGACCATGTTGCCGCAGAAGTTCATGCTGCCACCGAGCACGCCGGCCTTGGACTTGCCGCCGAGGATGGCGGGCAAGCACCAGTACATGCCGCACCAGCGGATGAAGAACAGGGCGACGCACAGCAGGCCGATGACCAGCGTGGCCTGCGGGGTATAGGCCACCAGCAGGATGCACAGCGCGGCAACGGCGGCGGACCCGACGAACATGGTGCGCATCACGGTGTTCGGTTGGGCGCCACGGGTGCGCCACTTATCGGCGATCCATCCCCCGATCAGCTCGCCGACGAAACCGCACATGAAGATCAGGAAGGTGGCACCGCCCATCGCCTTGATATCGAGGTTGTGGGTCTGGTGCAGATAGCTCGGCATCCAGGTCAGCAGGCCATAGAACACGCTGTTGTAGCAGGCGTAGCCGGCGAACATGCACAGCACCGACCGACTTTTGAGCAATTCCTTGAGGACGGCCTTGCGATTGCCGCTGGCCTTGCTCGCGGCGTCATTGGCCTGGGTGATGTAGTCCAGCTCGGCCTTGTTCACCAGCGGGTGTTCGCTTGGGTGGTTGCGGATGTACCACCAGGCCCAGACACCGACCACCACGGTGCCGACACCCGCGATGACGAACGCGATGCGCCAGGAGTCGAACCAGGTGATCAGGCCGGCGATGATGATCGCGCCGAAAGCGGTACCCAGCGGCGCGCCGCCGTCCACCAGCGTGGCACCGCGGCCGCGCTCGTTGGGCGTCAGCCAGGCGCCATTGAGCTTGGCGCCGGCCGGCATGATCGGCGACTCGGCGACACCGAGACCGACGCGGGTGATCAGCAGCGTGATCCAGTTGTGGGCCATCCCGCCCAGGGCCTGGAACGCGCCCCAACCGACGGTGGCGACGCCGACGATGTTGCGCACCTGAAAGCGGTCCAGCAGCATGCCACTCGGAATCTGCATCAGCGCATAAGACCAGAAGAAGGCGCTGAGAATGAGCCCCTCCAGGGCCGGCGTCAGTTCGAACTCGGTGGAAATCAACGGTAAGGCTACCGACAGCGAGGCGCGGTCGATGTAGTTGATCGCTGCCAGCAATAGCAGGATAAGGAAGATGCGCCAGCGCACGGTGGTCGGGCGGGCGCTGTCGGAGGCTGCAAGGGCGGCCGAGGGGGCCGCCGAATAGGGGCTGTTCTTCATGCTCATCTCGCTTTTATGTTTATTATGAAATGCTGAACGGCGCCTCCTTGCGCACGCGTCAGGGATGAATCGGCTCAGAGCGGTTTCACGGCGCCCGGTTTCAACGGTTCCCGGGCGAGGCCCACGGCGTTGCACAGAGGCGCGCCGAAGTCGGTCAGGCTGATCTCGAACACGTCGCCAGGGGCGGTCCTGACTTGATCGGCGAACGACAAGGTGGCGGTGCCGAAGAAGTGAATATGCACATCGCCGGGGCGCAGGAACTGTGCGTATTTGAAGTGGTGGTACTCCAGGTTCTCGAGGGAGTGGCACATGTTGTTCTCGCCGCTGAGGAAGGGCTTCTCCCACAGCACGGCGTCACCACGGCGGATACGGCTGACGCCTTCAAGATGGCCTGGCAGGTCACCCACCCGTAGCTCTGGGCCATAGGCGCAGTTGCGCAGTTTGGAATGGGCCAGGTACAAGTAGCTGCGGCGTTCCATCACATGATCGGAAAACTCGTTGCCGATGGCGAAGCCCAGGCGGTATGGCAGGCCATCGTCACCGATCACGTAGAGCCCCGCCAGTTCAGGTTCCTCACCTGCATCTTCGGCGAAGGCAGGACTCAGCAAGGCCTGGCCCGGACGAGCGACGATGGAGCCATCGCCCTTGTAGAACCATTCTGGTTGGGCGCCGACGCAACCGGCGGCCGGCCGGCCGCCCTCCACGCCCCACTGGAACATCCGCGAAGTATCGGTCTGGGCGGCGCTGTCGGTGGCTTTCTGCTGGTGCATCTTGTCGCGGGTAGAGGCACTGCCCAGATGTGTCAGGCCAGTACCGGTGATCAGGCAGTGGGCCGGATCTTCATGATCCAGTGGCGGCAGCACGCGGCATTCGGCCAAGGCGAGGGGATAACTTTCAGTCCGGCTGTCCAGCCCTCGCTCCAGCACTTCGGCGCATAGGCTGCGGCTGTTGCGGATGGCCGCGAGCGCCAGTTCACGCATGTGAGTGGTATGGCGGACTGCCTGGATCTGCTCGCCCTCGACCACGCCCACTTGACGTTCGCCGGTTGCGGTTTCGAATTGGATCAGGCGCATGCGGCCTCCTTGTTGTTCTTCTGGGGATCGATGGAGACCACTTTAATTTTCCCGCGCGGTGCTGCCTAATGACAGCTGTTCTTCCCGTGATAACTTTTAGTGATCGCCTATGCTTCCACCCTTGAGCTCCATGGCCTCTCGCCTACGTTTGCGCCAACTGCGCTTGTTGATCAGCCTTGAAGAGCTCGGCTCGATCCACAAGGCCGCCGAAGCCATGTCCATCACCCAGCCAGGCGCCACCAAGGCCCTCAACGAGATCGAGTCGACCTTGGGCGCTGTGCTTTTCGAGCGCACCAGCAAAGGCCTGGAAGCCAATGATCTCGGCCGCTGCGTCGTGCGCTACGCAAGACTCATCAACACGGACCTGGCTCATCTTCGCGAAGAGATGATAGGTATCCTCCAAGGCCACGGCGGGCGAATTTCCGTCGGCACCATAATGGGCGCAGTGCCCATGCTGGTCGAGGGCCTGGCACAGTTGAGAGCAGAACAACCAGACTTGTCGGTCACGGTGATCGAAGACACCAGCGACCGCTTGCTGAGCCTGCTGGATGAGGGTCGTCTGGATGTGGTGATCTGTAGAACGAGCGTCAGCCGTCGGCCGGATTCATACGAGAGTAGAGTCAGGCATCAGGAACAACTCGTGCTGATAGCGAATCCAGGACATTCCCTTGCTGATAGCCAATGCCTGGATCTGGTGCAACTGGTGGGATTCCGCTGGATCGTGTTTCCGGTGAACATGCCTATGCGATTGACCCTTGAGCGAGAGTTTCGAGAGGCAGGACTCGGCTTTCCGCAATACCCGATCGAAACCTCTTCGACTTTCACGACCTTGGCGATGCTACGCCAGGATCCACAGCTATTGGCCGTCATGCCGTTCGATGTGGTCAGACTGGACATCGAGTGCGGCACACTCATAAAACTGCCTTTGCAGATAAAGTCGCGCAGTGAACCTTATGAGATCGTGACACGCCGGGGCGTAGACCTGAGCAATGCGGCCAGGTCACTCATTGATTTTTTAGTGGGAGAGACAATTTAGCCGGATTTGTACGAGACCAGGCCATACTATTGAGTAAGTTGTAAGGGGTCTAAAGACTTCCGGACCTTCATCCAGGTGAAAATGTTCGCCACACAGAAGTGTCTGATGACCAAGCCATGTCTTATCTCTATTCCTGAATTCTAGCATGGAGCCGCCTGCCTAGTGCCCGACCAAGGCTCCAGCCATGCGCAAGCAGCCCGCTCGCTCGGCTAGATGGATTTCGCACTACGCCGTTGGTTTGGCCCGCTTCAGCACGAGCGTGGCCACATCAAACCTGCCAGCAGAGCCTTGACTCCAGAGCAGCAAAATCCAAGAGCCCGAAGATTGGATAACGCGCCTGAATGCGAGAAATCAATGAAAAACGCAGTCGAGTGAAAGCGTTGTTCACGCGAGGGCGAGATGTACCCGGCAGCCGCTGCGTCGAGGCCATAATCCTGGAGGAAAGTGAGTAGATCGGGCGGTCAAAGGCGCGCAGCCTGATGCGTGCCCCGTCGCCGATTAGCAGGCAGCCAAGATCATCGCCTACAAAAAACGCGACGATCGAACGGCCAGGTCTTCCGAATATTTCAAATAGTGCGTTTGATGCCGAAGCAGCCAATCAGGCAGGCGACATTATTTGCGTTTTGGGCGCAGGACAAATCAAGCGAGGTGGCTGATCAGTTGATCGGGCGCCTCGCTTATTCTGAACTGTGCACCACCACAAGCAGTTCTGCTTGCGTTTGCGAAACCGTGCGGATGCGGTGAGATTTCTGCGCATTGAAATGGAGGGCGTCGCCTTCTTCCAGGGTAAGGCGCTCGGTACCGAAATCGACCTCCACGCTTCCGCGATGGACGTAGACGAACTCTTCTCCCAAGTGCTCCTTGAAGGCGGAATGCCCAAACGAGCGTGGCGGGTAAACCATGAAGGGCAACAATGCCCTCTGCCCGATATGCTGCGCAAGAGGTACATGCGTGGAAGCCGCCTGGTCACCCGGCACATTACGTTGCTGACGGCGAACCAGGCTGTAGCCCTCGACCGGCACCGCTTCAGTGCTGAAAAGCTCCTCAGCCTGAACGTTGAGCGCCTTGGCCAACTTCAATGCTACCGCAATCGAAGGCGAGCTCATTCCGCGCTCGACCTTGGAAAGGTAGCTCTTGGTCAGCCCGGTCTGAACGGCCAACTGCTCCAAGGTGATACCCATCTTCTTACGCAAAATTCTCAGCTGAACCGACATCCGAAGCTGTTCCTTGAAAAATAATGACACAGAGCTTGATTATGACACCTTGTGTCATTAGGATCGCCTTGTGTCCTAACGCCGTTGCAGCGGCCTAAGGGAAGAATCGCCTACTACTTCGTCCAGGTACCGACCGTGAACACGACCATGCAGACCTCGAAGGACCAGCTCGTCAAGCTCGCCCATAGGCAAATGCAGACTGCGCTGATCGACAATGACTACACGCCGCGCGAGAAGCTCGCACTGACCTGTCGCATCTTGTTCGATGGCGGCCACGACTCGGGCCTTGCAGGTCAAATCACGGCCCGAGCTGAAGTACCGGGGACCTATTATACGCAACGGTTGGGTCTGGGCTTCGATGAGATCTCAGCATCGAACCTACTGATCGTGGACGAAGATTTGAACGTACTGGATGGAAACGGCATGGCCAACCCGGCCAACCGATTCCACAGCTGGCTGTATCGCGCACGCCCGGATGTGAACTGCATCATCCACACCCACCCCCTGCACAGCGCATCCCTCTCGATGCTTGAAGTGCCGCTGGAAGTCTCGCACATGGACCTTTGTCCACTCTTCGATGATTGCGCCTTCCTGAAAGAGTGGCCTGGTGTGCCTGTCGGCAATGAGGAAGGAGAGATCATCTCCAAGGCCATCGGCGACAAGCGGGCGATCTTGCTCTCTCACCACGGCCTTCTGATTGCTGGCAGTTCCGTTGAAGAAGCCTGTGTGCTGGCCTTGCTGTTCGAGCGTGCAGCCAAGATGCAATTGCTGGCCATGAGCGCCGGTGAAATCCGTCCGCTCCCAGAGCTGCTCGGCAAAGAAGCCCATGACTGGATCTCTACCCCCAAACGTCACGGCGCAGCGTTCAGTTACTACGCTCGTCGCGCCTTGCGTACTCAACGCGACTGCCTGAGCTAATTGCAGCTGTACTCATTCTTGGAAAACGGTAAAGGTGCCTCGTATGTCCACACCCGAAATCAAAGGCGTTATCGGCTACACCATCACTCCATTCGCATTAGATGGCTCGGTGGACCTGAATGCTCTGGGCAAATCTATCGACAGCCTTATCCAGTCCGGCGTACATGCCATTGCTCCGCTGGGAAGTACCGGTGAAGGCGCTTATCTGTCCGACAGCGAGTGGCAGTCGGTCGTACGCTTCAGCCAGGAAAAGATTGCTGGCCGCGTACCTTCCGTCGTCAGCGTCTCGGACCTGACCACTGCGCGCACTGTCCAGCGTGCCCAGTTCGCTGAGTCCTGCGGCGCGACTGCTGTCATGGTTTTGCCAGTCTCCTATTGGAAGTTGACCGAGACCGAAATCGTTGACCACTACAAGGCGGTCGGTGCGGCGATCAACATCCCGATCATGCTCTACAACAACCCGGGTACAAGCGGTACCGACCTGTCAGTCGACCTGATCTTGCGCATCCTGGGTGACGTAGAGAACGTCACCATGGTCAAGGAAAGCACTGGCGACATTCAGCGTATGCACCGTCTGTACAAAGCGACCGGTGGCAAGGTTGCGTTTTACAACGGTTGCAACCCGCTGACGCTGGAGGCTTTGGTGTCCGGCGCCACTGGCTGGTGCACTGCCGCACCTAACCTCATCCCTGATCTGAACCTGGCGCTCTGGGATGCTGTTCGGAACGACGACCTGGCCGAAGCGCGCGCGCTGTTCTACCGCCAGTATGAGCTGCTGGAGTACATCACCCGCCGTGGCCTGCCCACCACCATCAAGGCTGGCCTGAAAATGCTGGGACTCGATGTTGGTGCGCCGCGCCTGCCGCTGCAGCCTCTGGATGCTCAAGGCAGCGTCTACCTGAAAGGTCTGTTGGACGAGCTGTCCTCGGAAAAGTGATCTGACCAGGTATGTTCGGCAGTACCCCGCTCCCTGACATACCTGCCGCGATGTTGCTCGTTCGAACACCGGTACCCCTTCTTTCGCCTCGCCGCGTCATTACTGAGAGATTGTCATGAAAGTTCATTTCATCGTCCACGAATCATTCGAAGCACCTGGAGCGTATGAAACCTGGATACGGGAGCGCGGCCATGAAGCCAGCTATTCTCGCGTCTACGCCAATGAGGCTCTGCCAGGTAATGCGGACGGCATCGATTTGCTGGTCGTGCTGGGTGGGCCACAAGACCCTGCCACCCGGATTGAACAGTGCCCCCACTTCGATGCCGCTGCCGAATGCCGCGTGATCAGTCAGGCCATTGAGGCCAACAAAGCGGTCGTAGGTATCTGTCTCGGTTCGCAGCTCATCGGCGAAGCGCTGGGTGCAAAGTTTGACCACAGCCCTGAAAAGGAAATCGGTAAATATCCGATCAGCCTCACTGCTGAGGGTAAGGCCAGCAGCAAAGTCGCTCATTTCGGCGATGTACTCGAAGTTGGCCACTGGCATAACGACATGCCTGGCCTGACCGCCGCCGCGAAAATCCTCGCTGTGAGTGAAGGCTGCCCTCGCCAAATCATCGAGTACACCAACCTGGTTTACGGCTTCCAATGCCACATGGAATTCACCCGTGAAGTGGTTGAGCTTCTGATCGCCGCCTCGGAGACAGATCTGCTCACCCTCAATGATCACCGCTTCGTTCAGCAGCCAGCAGCGCTGCGCGCCAATGACTGGGATGAGATGAACCAGAAACTTTTCACGTTCCTGGACAAGCTGGTCGTCGAATATCAGGCAGCTCAGTAACCACCAGCCTTGGCTGAGCAACAAGCACAAGAATGAGATAGGCGTGAACAAGAAAAAGCTTACTCGCCGTATCGGACACGGAATTGTCTTGGGCATCAGCGTCGGGTGTGCGTATTACCCTTTGCAGGCAGCGAGGCACAGACGAAGGAAATCGCCTCCTACTTCTCGCTAATCACCAGCATCTTCCTGGGAATGGATGACCATCGGACCGCTGGTTTTCATCACGTTGTCCCGCCATTACAAGAGCTTTCGCGGAGCAGAGCAGCCCGCGAATCTGCTGAGGCATAGAGTTTCAAGCCAGAAACGAAAAAGCCCGCCATAAGCGGCGGGCTTTTTCATATAGACATCACTTCGGAACAAACCCGAGGTTCGCTCCGTACGGCTGCAGGACTGAATATGGCTGTTGCAAGCCACGTTCTAGCACTCACAAACCGCTGCGAATATGGTGGGTCGTGTAGGATTCGAACCTACGACCAATTGGTTAAAAGCCAACTGCTCTACCAACTGAGCTAACGACCCGTTGGATGGCGCGTATATTACTGATTTCTCACGGGAAATCAATACCCGTCCAGATTTTTTTCAAAAATACCGGGTCGGGTCCGCTACGCCTGCTTGCTTGAAGCCGTCGGCGCGCAAGCGACAGCTGTCGCACTTGCCGCACGCTCGCCCCTCGTCATCCGCCTGGTAGCAGGACACGGTGAGGGCGTAATCCACACCCCGCGCCATGCCGGCCTGGACGATCTGCGCCTTGCTCAGATTCTGCAACGGCGCCTGGATGCGAAAGCCTTCGCCTTCCACGCCCGCCTTGGTCGCCAGATTGGCCATGCGCTCGAAGGCTTCGACGAACTCGGGGCGACAGTCTGGATAACCGGAGTAATCCACCGCGTTGACGCCGATGAAGATATCGTGCGCCTCAAGCACCTCTGCCCAGCCCAGGGCCAGGGACAAGAACACCGTGTTGCGCGCAGGCACATAAGTGACAGGAATACCTTCGGTGGGCGCCTCAGGCACGTCGATACTGCTGTCGGTCAGTGCAGAGCCGCCGATCCCGTCCAGGTTCAGACCGATGACCTTGTGTTCGACCACGCCCAGGTCGCGCGCTACGCGCGCCGCCGCCTGCAATTCAGCACGATGGCGCTGGCCGTAGTCGAAACTCATGGTATAGCAGCTATAGCCCTGGGCCTTGGCCATCGCCACCACCGTGGCCGAGTCCAGGCCGCCGGACAGCAGGATTACCGCACGTTTTTCTGTCATGTCATCCACTCTCCTGATCAGCGCCCGGGTTCGTCGTTCCACAGCAACTTGTGCAGTTGCAACTGGAAGCGCACGGGCAGGTTATCAGCGACGATCCAATCCGCCAGCGCAGTGGCACTCACCTGATGGTGGCTGGGGGAAAACAGTACTTCTCCGACGCGTTGGTCGAGGTTGTACTGAATCAGCTTCGATACGGCCCAGTCATAGTCTTCGCGCGAGCAAATGACGAACTTGACCTGATCATTGGCCGTGAGGTGCTCGATGTTCTCATACAAGTTGCGGTGTACCTCCTGGGAGCCTGGCGTTTTCAGATCCACCACACGGCTGACGCGCGGATCGACCTTGGAGACATCCAGGGCCCCACTGGTTTCCAGCGAGACCTCATAGCCTGCGTCGCACAGCCGCTGCATCAGGGGCAGCGCGTTGGGCTGAGCCAGGGGCTCACCCCCGGTGACGCAGACGTAGCGCGGCCGGAAACCAGCCACTTGCTCGAGTATGTCGTCCAGTGTGCGGACGGTGCCGCCACTGAACGCGTAGGCGCTGTCACAGTACTGGCAGCGCAGCGGACAGCCGGTGAGACGCACGAACACCGTGGGCAGCCCAGCCGTTCGCGTCTCCCCCTGCAATGAGTAGAAGACTTCGGTAATGCGTAATGTGTCTTGCATGATCGCCAAGGGCGTGACAGCTATACAGGCTGACCGCCTCCGTCAGGCACCGGCGCGAACTCGACATAGCGTTATTCGCGACAGCGTGTTTACGAAAAAAGGGCAGAGAGTCTAACGAAAAAACCCGCGGCAGGCGCGGGTTTCTTGCACGGGGTGTCACTCAGATCTTCTGCAAGTCGCGTTGAGCCAGCTGAGCCGCGGACGTGCCCGGGTACTGGTTGATGACTTGCTGAAGAATGCCTTTGACCTTGTCCGTGTGGCCCAGGCGACGCTCGACATCCGCCAGTTTGTACAGGGAGTCGGGCACCTTGCTGTGCTTGGGGTACAGTTGGCTGACCTTGGCGAATGCCTGGCTGGCACCCTGCAGGTCGCCCTTGGCCAGGTTCACTTCCCCCAGCCAGTACTGGGCGTTGCCGGCGTACTGACTGTTCGGGTACTTGCGCAGGAAAGCGGCGAAGGCCTGGCTGGCTTTGTCGAAATCCTTCTGCTTGATCAGGTCGAAGGCGGCGTCGTAGAACAGCTTTTCCTTCGCCGGGTCGGCCGGTTCTGCACTGGCCGTCTGCTGAGCGGCGCCGGCGCCGACAGCTGCACCTGCAGCGCTCGAGGCGCCACCGGTACTGGAATTATCGGGTGTCGCGGCAGGTGCAGCCGCGGTAGCACCACTGGTGATGCGCTTGTCCAGATCCTGGTAACGCTCCAGGTTTTCCTGCTTCATGCGCGAGACATCGTTCTGCAGCTCTTCGATGATGCCTTGCTGGCGGGAGATCTGGTCCTGCATCTGTTGCAGCTGCATGAACAGCTGGCCCTGCGCGGACGCGGGAGACGAAGCTCCCACGCCGGCAGAGGCGCCGCTCGTGCCATAACCCGAGGGCGCATAAGTGCCCCCGTTGTCATCTACTACAGGAACCGCAGCCAGTGCCGAAAGCGGCAGGCTGAGGGCGAGGACGGTTACAACACGGCGGCCCATTCGCATAGGAACTTACTTACGCAGTTCTACGCGACGGTTTTGAGCCCAGGACTGCTCGTCGTGGCCGGTGGCAACCGGACGCTCTTCACCGTAGGAAACCAGTTCCAGCTGAGCAGGCGAAACGCCTTGCAGAACCAGGTAACGCTGAACGGCCTTGGCACGACGCTCACCCAGAGCCATGTTGTACTCGCGGGTACCACGCTCGTCGGTGTTGCCTTCCAGGACGACACGGTTGCCGTTGGCTTTCAGGTCCTTGGCGTGAACGTCCAGAGCGCGCATGGCTTCTGGCTTCAGGTCCGAGCTGTCGTATTCGAAGTAGAAGGTGGTGATTGCGCGCAGAGCGGCTTCTTCGCTCAGGGAACCGTCGACGGCACCGGTGTTTGCACCGTAGCCAGCGTTAGGATCTACCGCGGCGCCTTCGCCAGCATTGTCACCGCCCTTGGAGGAACAACCTACGGCTACGGCCATGGCCAGAGCCAGCGCAGCGAATTTACCAAACTTCAGCATTTCCATCGTGAAACTCCTAATGAAACCCCAGTGTGTTAAGCAATATTGTTACGCCGCAATCAGTTCAGGTAGGGGGACCAGGACGGTTCTCTGACTTCGCCTTGAGCGGTAGGAAGTGGGAGCCTCACACGGCCGTTAAGCGACACGAGCATCAAGACTCCCCGGCCCTGCTGGCGGGTGGCGTAGATTAGCATGGTGCCGTTGGGCGCAACAGTGGGAGACTCATCAAGACTGGTCTCGGAGAGAATCTTTACACTTCCGCGCTGCAAGTCCTGTGCCGCCACCTTGAAGTTGGTGAAACCTTCCTGACGGTGAATCATTACGAGAGTCTTTTCATCCGCCGAAAGTTTCGGGTTGGCATTGTAGTTACCGACGAACGTCACGCGCTCGGCGCCACCGCCGCTGACGGAAGTTTTGTAGATCTGCGGTTTGCCACCCCGGTCGGAAGTGAAATACAGGGTGTTGCCATCCTTGCCCCAGAACGGCTCGGTGTTGATGCCCGGGCCAGCGGTCACGCGACTGATCTGACGCGAGCCCATGTTCATCACATAGATGTCCGGGTTGCCGTCCTTGGACAGCACGAACGCCAGGCGATTACCGTCCGGCGACCAGGCAGGCGCGCCGTTGAGGCCTTCGAAGTTGGTGATCTGCTCGCGGCGACCCGTATCGATGTTCTGTACGAAAATACGTGGGCGACGCTGTTCGAACGACACGTAGGCGATACGTTTGCCGTCCGGGGCGAAGCGCGGCGAGAGGATCGGCTCACGCGACTGCAGGAGCGTCACGGCGCGTGCGCCGTCGTAGTCCGAGCGCTGCAATGTGTAACGGGTGTTGTTGGTCGAGAAACGCTCGGCCGTCACGTACAGCATGCGAGTCGAGAACGCGCCCTTGATGCCGGTCAGCTTTTCGAACGACTGGTCGGCGATGTAGTGCGCCATGTCACGCAACTGATCTGCGCTGCCGCCGACGCTACCGGTCAGCACCTGCTGCTCGGTGGCCACGTTGAACAGCGCATAGCTCACCTGCAGGCGACCGCCGGATGGGACGATGTTGCCGACCATCACGTACTGCGCACCCAGCGCTTTCCAGTCGCGGAAGATGACTTCGCTGGCCTGGGTGGGCTGGCTGATCATGTTCTGGCGCGGAATGGGCGAGTAGTAACCGGAGTTGCGCAGGTCGTTGCCGATGATGTCGGCCATGTCTTCAGGCAACACGCTGCCACCCTGCAGGCCGAACGGCACCACGGCGATGGGCGTCGCCCGGTCGCTGCCGCTGGTGACCAGGATGTTCTTTTCCTCTGCCATCGCCATGCCTGCCACGCAGCAGAGCAAGACCAGCAGTCCTCTCAGACGTTTAATCACAACGCAAGATCCTCAGGTGTAAATGTCATCTTGAACGAACGATACGGATTGAATTCGTTCGGCTTCAAGCCCTGCATTTCAGTCAATCGACCAATATTCTTCACGGCGGCCACTGCCGAGCTGTCGAACGGACCATCGCCGCTGGACTTGGCCACGCTCACGTTGGTGACGGTTCCATCCGGCAGCATGTTGATCTGCAGTACGACCGTCATGCCCTTGCGAGCCGAAGGCGGACGTGCCCAACCCTCTGCGGCGCGCATGCGGATCAGGTCATCGAAATCACCTGCCACCTGGTCCCCTTGCTCGTCGGCCAGCGCTTGCTGACGTTCGGTGGTGTCGGACAGCAACTCGGCCAGTGCCTGCGCCTTCTTGTCCTCGGCCGCCTTGCGTGCCGCATCCTGTGCCTTTTTCTTCTGAGCCTCCGCAGCCGCCTTCTTCTTGGCGTCCTCAGCGGCCTTCTTCTTCGCTTCCTCGGCTGCCGCCGCCTTTTTCTTGGCGTCTTCAGCAGCCTTTTTCTTCGCGTCTTCAGCCGCTTTCTTCTTGGCCTCTTCGGCGGCAGCCTTCTTGGCTTCTTCCTCGGCCTGCTTCTTGGCTTCGTCCTCTGCCTTCTTCTTGGCGATATCGGCCTGCTGTTTCTTGGCTTCTTCGGCCTTCTGCTGCTCGGCAGCCTTCTTCGCCTCGGCGGTCTTGGCGGCCTCTTCGGCTTTCTTTGCCTCTGCGGCTTCACGCGCCTGTTCGGCTTTTTGAGCGGCATCGGCTTTCTTTTGTTCCGCCGCCTTCACCGCTTCCTGCTCGACCTTCTTCTGCTCCATCTGCTCGACTTCGGTCTGGCGCGAAGCGGTCTTCTTCGCTTCCCCGGCAATCTTCTGATTGGTCTGGGTGGTGGCCTGACTCTTGGACTTGAGCTGATACAGCGTAGCCTGAACGATCGGCTTTGACGGGGGCAGTTCTGGGGTCATGGCGAAGCTGACGAACAGCAGGCCGAAGACCAGCACGTGCAGGCCTATGGCCCAGACACTGGGCCAGAAATAGCTTTCCGAGGCGGAGGGCTCTCGCTGTTGCATCAGGGCGCCTCGGTAATCAGGCCAACGTTACCGACACCGGCCTTCTGCAAACCGCCCATCGCGCCCATTACCGCGCCGTAGTCGACGGCCTTGTCACCGCGAATGAAGACCTGGGTCTGCTTGCCCTGGTCTCGACCTGCCGCGATGATCTTGGTCACTGCACCGGTCATTTCCGGCAATGTCATGGCCTTGGCCATCTGCTTGTCGGTATCGACCTCGCTGCCCAGGTTCCAGTAGTAGGTCTTGTCGGCCTTGATCGAGATGGTGAGGATCTGCACGTTGTTGTCCTGCGGCAAGGCTTCGCTGGAAACCTTGGGCAGGTCGACCTTCACGCCCTGGTTGAGCATGGGTGCGGTCACCATGAAGATGACCAGCAGCACCAGCATCACGTCGATGTAGGGCACCACGTTCATCTCGGCGACCGGCTTGCGTTTGTGGCGAACTCGGGCCATGGATGTCTACCTGATCACTCTTCGCTGGTGTGTACTTTACGGTGCAGGATCGCCTGGAACTCGTCGGCGAACGTGTAGTAGCGACCGATCAGCGTCTCGCTGCGCGCGGCAAAGCGGTTGTAGGCGATCACCGCTGGAATGGCGGCGAACAGGCCGATTGCAGTGGCCACCAGCGCTTCGGCGATGCCGGGCGCCACGGTGGCCAGGGTGGCCTGCTGGGCGCTGGCCAGGCCGCGGAAGGAGTTCATGATCCCCCATACGGTGCCGAACAGGCCGATGTACGGGCTGGTGGAACCCACGGTAGCGAGAAACGGCAGGCTCTGCTCGAGCTTCTCTTCTTCGCGCGAGATGGCCACGCGCATGGCGCGCCCTACCCCTTCCATCACCGCATCCGGGTCGACGCCAGGCTGCTGGCGCAGGCGCGAGAATTCCTTGAAGCCGGCACGAAACACCTGCTCCACCCCGGAGTCCGGATCAGGGTTGCTGCCCGCCTGGCGGTACAGCTTGGACAGGTCGATACCCGACCAGAAGCGCTCTTCGAAAGCGTCCAGCGCACGACGACCGGCGCGCAGCATGGTGCTGCGCTGGAAGATCATGATCCAAGAGGTCACCGAGGCTGCCACGAGGGTCAGCATCACCAGCTGAACCACCACACTGGCATTGGCGACCAGGCTCCACATGGAGGTATGGTCGACGACGTTTGCTTCCACGCTTATTCTCCTGCGTTCGATTGAGTACCCGAGCCGTGCGCCATGAATGCCTCACGCAGTTCAACGGGAATGGCCCGGGGTTTGAAAGTGTCGGCGCGCACGGCGGCCACCAGAAACTGCCCCTCGCAGAGCAGCGTTGCGTCCTTGTCCCGCCAGACCTGCTGCACGAAACGCAGGCTGGCGCGGTTCAGCTCGAGCACCTGCGCGGTGACCCGCAGTTCGTCATCCAGCCGAGCAGGCGCGTGGTAGCGGGCTTCGCTGGAATGAACCACGAACAACAGGTTCTGCTGAGCCAGTTCGGACTGGGCAAAGCCCAGCTGACGCAGCCGTTCGGTGCGCGCACGCTCCATGAATTTCAGGTAGTTGACGTAGTAGACCACTGCACCGGCATCGGTATCTTCGTAATAGACCCGACAGCGGTGTGCGAACGGTTCAAGCCGGTTTTGCGCGCGCATACTCTAGTGCTTACTCCTCAGCTTGCCAATCCGCCTCGACAACTGTTTTTTCGCCCGTCACGACCAGATAGCTGCGCCTTCGCAGGGTGCTGGCGCTATGACCACGAAATGCCCGGTTTGATCGGTCACAGATCATCGGGATCGGAAAATTCTCCGCCTTCGGCGAAGCGTCCGGGAATGTTCAGACCGAAATGCAGATAGGCGTGCCGGGTCACGACTCGCCCCCGCGGGGTACGCATGATGTAGCCCTGCTGGATCAGGTACGGTTCGAGCACGTCCTCGATGGTGTGTCGCTCC
The DNA here is from genome assembly GCF_016518545.1 of Pseudomonas sp. S30. GTDB lineage: Bacteria > Pseudomonadota > Gammaproteobacteria > Pseudomonadales > Pseudomonadaceae > Aquipseudomonas. The sequence continues at coordinate 9,883 of NZ_JACVTO010000006.1, read as the reverse complement.
TCGCTGATGGCCGCGGCCAGGTTGTCCACGCCCACCGGCCCCCCGTCGAACTTCTCGATCATGGTCAACAGCAGGCGGCGGTCGGAGTGATCGAAGCCACGCTCGTCCACATCCAGCAAGTTGAGCGCCATGTCGGCGATGTCCTTGCTGATCTGGCCCTTGCCACGCACCTCGGCATAGTCGCGTACCCGCCGCAGCAGCCGGTTGGCGATGCGCGGAGTGCCACGGGCGCGGCGTGCGATCTCGAACGCCCCTTTGTCCTCGATGACCAGGCCCAGGATGTTCGCGGAGCGACTGACGATCGTCGCCAGATCCTGGTTGCTGTAGAACTCCAGGCGCTGGACGATCCCGAAGCGGTCGCGCAGCGGGTTGGTGAGCATACCGGCGCGGGTGGTCGCACCGACCAGGGTGAAGGGCGGCAGGTCGAGCTTGATCGAGCGCGCGGCAGGCCCCTCGCCGATCATGATGTCGAGCTGAAAGTCTTCCATGGCCGGATAGAGCACTTCCTCCACCACCGGTGACAGGCGATGGATTTCGTCGATGAACAGCACGTCGTGCGGTTCCAGGTTGGTCAGCATCGCCGCCAGGTCGCCTGGACGCTCCAGGATGGGGCCGGAGGTGCTCTTGACCGACACCCCCATCTCGTGGGCGATGATGTTGGCAAGGGTGGTCTTGCCCAGCCCGGGCGGACCGAAGATGAGCGTGTGGTCGAGGGACTCGTGACGCCCGCGCGCGGCCTGGATGAACAGTCCCATCTGCTCGCGCACCACGGGCTGGCCGATGTAGTCGTCCAGGCTCAGCGGGCGAATGGCGCGGTCCTGGACCTCTTCGCGGTCACGGCCGCTGGCGGCGATGAGACGGTCGGCGTCGATCACTTGACGATCATCCCCTTCAGGCTATGGCGGATGAGCTCTTCACTGCTCATGCTGGCCTTGTCCTTGATCGCGGAAATGGCCTTGCTCGCTTCCTGAGGCTTGTAGCCCAGCGAAATGAGCGCGCTCACGGCATCGGCCTCGGCGCTGGAGGTGCTGGCCACCGGCAGTGGACCGTCGGAAACCAGGGTGAACATGGCCGGCGAGGTCTCCCAGGCCTTGAAGCGATCCTTGAGTTCCACCAGCAGGCGCTCGGCGGTCTTCTTGCCGACGCCCGGAACGCGGACCAGCGCCGAGGCGTCCTGGGCCTGCACGCAGCGCACCAGCTCATCGACCTCGAGGCCCGACATCAGTGCCAGGGCGAGCTTGGGGCCGACGCCGTTGAGTCTGATCAGCTCGCGAAACAGCTCGCGCTCGCGCTTCTCGAAGAAACCGTAAAGCAGGTGGGCGTCTTCGCGAACCACCAGATGGGTATGCAGCGTGACGGTTTCGCCCACCTTGGGCAGGCGATACAACGTGGTCATCGGCACCTCGAGCTCATAGCCCACGCCGTTGACATCGACAATCAGGTGCGGCGGCTGCTTTTCCGCCAGGGTGCCACGCAAACGTCCAATCACGTTCCGATCCTTTATCTGGGGCGTCCGGCCAGCGACCGGACAACCCTATCAGCAAATACGCCAGGTGAGCGTCGCCCCCGGACAAAATATGTATCAGCGCATGAAGTGGTTACAGGCGCAAGCGTCCGCCGCGCCGCCGCGCCGTCCCCAGGCCGTGCGGCACCAGGCTGGACCGGGTATGGGCATGGCACAAAGCGATGGCCAGTGCGTCGGAGGCGTCGACCTGAGGCTTCTGGGTCAGCTTGAGCAAATGCATGACCATGAGCATCACCTGCTCCTTGTTGGCGCCACCGCTACCAGCCACCGACTGCTTGACCTGGCTGGCCGTGTACTCGGCGATCTCCAGGCCCGCCTCGGCGGCGGCGACGATGGCGGCCCCGCGCGCCTGGCCGAGCTTGAGGGCCGAGTCGGCGTTGCGGGCCATGAACACCCGCTCGATGCCCATGGTGACAGGTTCATGCAGGCGGATCACTTCGCTGACGCCGCGGAACACGATCTGCAGGCGCTCATGCAGCTCGCCCCCGCCGGTGCGGATGCAACCGGAAGCCACGTATTCGCAACCGCGCGGAGTATGACGCACGATCCCGTAGCCAGTGATGCGCGAGCCAGGATCGATCCCGAGGATCAGGCTCATGAAACCTGCGACTCAGGAAGCCAACCACCGAGCGCTGCGCCCGTAACCCTGCTGATACCCTGCGGCCAGCCCGAGATGGCTGTTCCCGCTAAAAGCGCCGCGCAGGTCGAGGAGCGCCTCAAGCCAGCTTCTCCATGATCTCATCGGCGATCTGTGCATTGGAATAGACGTTCTGCACATCGTCCAGGTCCTCGAGCATGTCGATCAGCTTGAGCACCTTCTGTGCACCGTCTTCATCCAGCTCTGCACTGGTGGTGGGCTGCATGACGATCTCGGCATCGGCTGCCTTGAAGCCCTGCTCTTCCAGCGCCGAGCGCACGGCGTAGAAGGCATTGAAGGAGGTGAACACCTCGTACGAGCCATCGCCGTTGTCGACCACATCGTCGGCATCGGCTTCCATGGCGGCCTCCATCAAGGCCTCCTCGTCGACGCCCGCCGCGAAGCTGATCTGCCCCTTGCGCTCGAACAGGTAGGCCACCGAACCGTCGGTGCCCAGGTTGCCCCCGCACTTGGAGAAGGCATGGCGCACGGCCGCAGCGGTGCGGTTGCGGTTGTCGGTCATGGCCTCGACCATGATCGCCACCCCACCCGGGCCGTAGCCTTCATAGGTGAGCTCCTCGACGTTGTCGCTTTCGTTCGTGCCAACACCTCGGGCCACGGCGCGATCGATGATGTCGCGGCTCATGTTGGCGCCCAGGGCCTTGTCCAGGGCCAGGCGCAAGCGAGGGTTGGAGGCCGGATCGCCACCGCCTTGCTTGGCCGCGACGGTCAGCTCACGGATCCACTTGGTGAAGATCTTGCCTCTCTTGGCATCCTGGCGTTCTTTGCGGTGCTTGATGTTCGCCCACTTGGAATGACCGGCCATAACGTCTCCAAACTCCTGAAACAGAAACAGGTTCCGCCCCGAAGGGCGGAACACGAATAAGCCTGCGCCATCGCGCAAGCGCCCCGTCAGGCGGGGCGCTCAAAGCCGATCACTCGACCTTGGTCTGCTCGCGCAGGCGGATGTGCAACTCGCGCAGCGCCTTGGCGTCGACCTGGCCCGGAGCCTGGGTCATGACGTCGGCGGCACTCTGGGTTTTCGGGAAGGCGATCACTTCACGGATCGACTGGGCGCCGGTCATCAGCATGACCAGACGATCCAGACCGAAGGCCAGACCACCATGAGGTGGCGCGCCGAACTTCAGCGCATCGAGCAGGAAGCCGAACTTCTCTTCCTGTTCAGCGGCTTCGATACCCAGCAGACGGAAGACCGCCTGCTGCATTTCCTTGCGGTGGATACGAATCGAGCCACCACCGAGTTCTGTGCCGTTGAGGACCATGTCGTAGGCCCGCGACAGCGCGCCGGCCGGGTTGGCTTCCAACTCCTCGGGGGTGCACTTCGGCGCGGTGAACGGATGGTGCAGCGCGCTGAAGCTGCCGTCTTCGTTTTCCTCGAACATCGGGAAGTCGACGACCCACATGGGAGCCCACTCGCAGGTCAGCAGCTCGAAGTCGTGGCCCAGACGGATACGCAGGGCGCCCAGTGCTTCACTGACGACCTTGAACTTGTCGGCACCGAAGAAGACGATATCGCCGTCGACCGCGCCGACGCGATCCAGGATCACTTCGAGATTGGCTTCAGGGATGTTCTTGACGATCGGCGACTGCAAGCCCTCGACACCCTTGGCACGCTCGTTGACCTTGATGTAGGCCAGGCCCTTGGCGCCATAGATGCCGACGAACTTGGTGTACTCGTCGATCTTGCTGCGCGGCATGCTGGCGCCGCCCGGGACGCGCAACGCGGTGACGCGGCACTTGGGATCGTTGGCCGGACCGGCGAACACCTTGAAATCGACGTCCTTGAGCTGGTCGGCGACATCAACCAGTTCCAGCGGGTTGCGCAGGTCAGGCTTGTCGGAGCCGTAGCGGCGCATGGCCTCTTCGAAGGTCATGTGCGGGAAGTCGCCGAACTCCAGGTCCAGCACTTCCTTGAACAGCTTGCGGATCATGCCCTCGGTCAGGCCCATGATCTCGGACTCGTCGAGGAAGCTGGTCTCGATGTCGATCTGGGTGAATTCGGGCTGGCGGTCGGCGCGCAGGTCTTCGTCGCGGAAGCACTTGGCGATCTGGTAGTAGCGGTCGAAGCCGGCCACCATCAGCAGTTGCTTGAACAGCTGAGGCGACTGCGGCAGGGCGAAGAAGCAGCCGGCGTGGGTGCGGCTGGGCACCAGGTAGTCGCGCGCGCCCTCGGGGGTAGCACGGGTCAGGATCGGCGTTTCGACGTCCAGGAACCCGTTCTCGTCGAGGAAGCGACGGATGCTGCTGGTGATGCGCGAACGCAGACGCAGCTTGTCGGCCATTTCCGGGCGACGCAGGTCGATGAAGCGGTAGCGCAGGCGCGTTTCCTCACCCACATCGGAGTATTCGTTCAGCGGGAACGGCGGCGTCTCAGCTTCGTTGAGCACGGTCAGCTGGTAGCCCAGCACTTCGATGGCACCCGAGGCCATGTTCGCGTTCACCGCGCCTTCGGGGCGCTTGCGCACCTTGCCGGTGATCTGCACGACGTATTCGCTGCGGACACGGTCAGCAGCGGCGAAGGTGTCGGCGCGATCCGGATCGAACACGACCTGGGCCATGCCTTCGCGATCACGGATATCGAGGAAGATCACCCCGCCGTGGTCGCGACGACGATGGACCCAGCCGCAAAGGGTGACTTCCTGGCCATCCAGGCTCTCGTTCAGTTGGCCGCAATAGTGGCTGCGCATCATGATCTTGGTTTCGCTTCTCGTGATTCGTGTAGTCGGTGGCGGTCTTGCGTGCCAGAAAGGCTAATAGTGCAAGACCCTGTCGCTGCAATTCAACTCAGTCGGCCTTGTCGCCCGCCAGGTTCTTCTTGGCGCCGGTCTTGAAGTCGGTTTCGTACCAGCCATTGCCGCTGAGGCGAAAGCCAGGCACCGACAGCAGCTTCTTCAGCGCTGGCGCCTGACAGGCCGGGCAATCGGTCAATGGCGCAGCGCTGATCTTCTGCAAAGCCTCCAGGCGATGGTCGCAGGAAGCGCATTGATAGTCATACAGGGGCATGGAGGTCTCTCGTCAACCACAACGCAGGCTGCCGGGGCAGCAAAAACCGCGATTATATATGGTTAGACAGTGCAGCGCAGCCCGCCAGGCGATCAGTGCGGCGCTGGAGGATCGAGCAACCAGGCCACGCAGATCACCCGGATCAGCCCGCTGAAGTTGCGTACCCCACCCTGGCGCAGGTGCACCTCCCGATCGACGTAGGAAAGCACGGCGCTCACCGAACAATGGTTGGCTTCGGCGATACGTTCGAGAATACGCCAATAGATCGCCTCCAGGCGCAGGCAGGTGGCGAAACCATTCAGCCTCACCGAGCGGGACACCGGAATCACCTGCATCATGTCGAAGTCGCCTTTGAAAGGGTCCTTGCAGCCCTTGTCCGGCCAACCGCTGTACCTGTTCACCTGCCCCATCCGTGCCCCCTCGTCGCTGCCGATCAGCCCTGGAGCAAAGGCACCAGGTTGGCGCAATGAAGCGCCCTCGCGCCGCGCCAGAGCAGCGGCAAGCGTTTCCCGACGACGAAAAAAGACCCGGCATCGCAGAGACGATGCCGGGTCACGGATGACGCGGGTCGACCGGTGTGAACCGCGCTTACTTGCCGTCGAGCAGCACGCGCAACATCCAGGCCGTCTTCTCGTGCACCTGCATGCGCTGGGTCAGCAGGTCGGCCGTCGGCTCGTCACTGACTTTGTCCACCACCGGGAAAATACTGCGGGCGGTTCGCACCACCGCTTCCTGGCCCTGTACCAGCTGACGGATCATTTCGTCCGCCGGCGGCACTCCGGCCTCCTCCTCGATGGAGGAATGCTTGGCATAGAAGGCATAGGACCCCGGTGCCGGGAAGCCCAGCGCACGGATACGCTCGGCGATGGAGTCGACGGCCAGGGCCAGTTCGTTGTACTGCTCCTCGAACATCAGGTGCAGGGTACGGAACGAGGGGCCGGTGACGTTCCAGTGGAAATTGTGGGTCTTCAGATACAGGACATAGGTGTCCGACAGCAGTCGCGACAGTCCTTCGACGATGGACTTGCGGTCTTCTTCACTGATACCGATATCAATAGCCATGAATCTCCCCTTTGAGTAAGGCTTGATGATCAAGCGGGCTGCGACACTCTAGCAATACTTGCAGGACGCTTCTCATTAAACGATTCAATAGGGCTTCACTCAAGGCTTCCGGTTTGAGAACGCTCAGGCTTTGCTGTTAAATAGGCACCGTGCCACCCGTGCGGACCTTTATTGCCGGGTGCATAGGCTGACTGTCCCGTGACCGCGCTTCACCACGCCTGCGCACCGGGCCGGCAGCTCTTCCTGTGATCGGCCTTCTCTACCATGTGAGCCCAACCCATGTTCAAGATCGTCCATCTGGTGACGGGCGTAGCGGCTTTGCTGCTGTCGCTCATACCCAGCCTCAGAACCGATGCTGCACCGCTCCTGCAACAACCCGACGCCCTGTACCTGGCCCTGCTGGGCCTGCTCAATCTGATCCTGGCGCCCGTTGTTCCCCACTACTACCACAGCCCTCGACAGAAGCTGCAGAACCTGGTCAGCCCACTGCTGGTGGCGGCCGTCGTGCTGCAGACCATCACCCTGCTGGCGCGTCCGGAACTCGGCAGCCTGTGGGCGATGCTCTGTGCGGCGCTCGCGGTACTCCTGCACCTGGTAGCAGGGTTCGCCCGCACTGCGCAGCAGTCGCGCACCGCGCACGCCGGGCCCATCGATGCCAGCAACCGTGATACCGGTACCGTGAAGTGGTTCAACACCTCGAAAGGTTTTGGATTCATTTCCCGCGACAGCGGCGATGACATCTTCGTGCACTTTCGCGCCATCCGTGGCGAAGGCCATCGCGTGCTAGTGGAAGGCCAGCGCGTGGAATTCTCGGTGATGCACCGCGACAAGGGCCTGCAGGCCGAAGACGTGGTCGCGGTTTCACGCCGCTGACCCAACGCCTCCGACGCCCTCAGTAATGGGGCGGCGGAGGCTCATCCCCACCGGCCTCGTACTGGCCGACCATCTCCTCGTAGCGCTTGAGCAGCTCCGCCATCTGCAATTGCAGGCGCTCGATCGCTCGGTTCTGCCCTGCCAGCTCATCGCTGAGCGACTGAAGGGTATCGTCCTGAAACGCCTGGCGCGTTTCCAGTTCGACGATGCGCGACTCCAACGACATCTCAAGCCTCCTCGAATCCGTCCAAGGCCAACGCAGCCACGCGTCGACGCACTTCATCCACCGCACCAGCGGGGTAATCCAGCGCAGGCACCTTGCCCCAGATTGGCGCCGGCCAGGCGACATCGGCGCGATGACGGACCACCACATGCACATGCAACTGGCTGACGACGTTGCCCAGGGTGGCGACGTTCATCTTGTCCGCCGTGAATTCGAGCTTCAGCGCAGCAGCCAGCGCGGTGACTTCACGCCACAACTGTTGCTGATCGACTTCCTTGAGGTCGAACACCTCGCAGATATCCGCGCGCCGGGGCACCAGGATGAACCAGGGATAGTTGGCATCTCGACTGAGCAGCACTCGGCACAACGGCAAATCCCCGAGCACCAGGCAATCCTGCTGCAGACGTGAATCCAGAACGAACACGGTAAACCTCCAAGTGAGTGGCGATCCGACCTCAGGGCCGACGACGCACAAGCATACCTTGACGACAATGCCAGGGGCACGGCGGAACACCTCATCATCCTCTCTTCGTATCGAGATGCATCAAAGGTGGTAACCAAACGCTACATTTCGCACCAAAAAGATGCGCCCGCAACAGAATCGTCACAGCGCCCAGGCACAAACTACTCAGCATCAACAGTCAACGGTAACACCTTGAGTTTTTTGCGAACGCGTGCGCACACCGATCGACCGGATCGGTGGTCGCGCAGCCAGCCGCCAACCCCGCGCCAGGCGGGCAGTTGAGGATGCCCAAAAAAGATTTTGTGAAAAATTCATCAAATGACGGGAAGGTTGTGCACGCTTGTTGCATTCAGCTAACGCCAAGTCAGCAGTGCTTCACCAGTGGCGCTGCGGCAGAGACACAGCGGCAGGATCAACCATGGAACCCGTCCCTTCGGGCTTTACGGCAGCATTACGGAGGGTGGGGAGCGCTGCGGTACGTACGCCCCCGTGTGACGGGACGTGATTTGCGACATGGAAATAACCGCCAACGACGTGACCATAAACTTACCGAAAGGTTCGGCTTTTACCGTCGCGAAGTTTGCTCAGCGTGATGTACATTTTTTGCGGACATAAAAAGAAAGCGCTGCCCCGCATAACCACAACCAATTGGGCGTAGCGGTACTCTTCCTAAACCAAAGGAGCAAATCACGATGCGCGTGATGAAGTGGAGCATGATCGCCCTGGCTGTAACCGCAGGGACCTCGCAGATGGCAGTCGCCTCGTCGCAGGACGATTCCAAGGGTTTCATCGAAGATAGCAAGCTGAACGTCAAGATGCGCAACCTGTATTTCAGTCGGGACTACCGTAACGCCGAAACCGCTCAGAATCGTCTCGACAATAGGCGTCACGATCAGCGGGAATGGGGACAAGGCTTCATCGGCACCTACGAATCGGGCTTCACCCAAGGCACCATCGGGGTTGGTATCGACGCCATCGGCCTGCTAGGCCTGAAGCTCGACAGCGGTCGTGGCTACTCGGGCACCGGGCTGTTCCCCAACGGTTCCGATAATCGCGCCCAGGACAACTATTCCAAAGGCGGTGGGGCGGTCAAATTCCGCGTTTCCGACACCGTTCTCAAGGTAGGCCAGCAGTTCACCGCGCTTCCAGTCTTCGCCACTGACGACAGCCGGCTCCTGCCGGAAACCGCCGAAGGCGCTTTGATCACCAGCAACGAGATCAAGGGCCTCACGCTGCACGCTGGTCGCTTCACGGCGCTGAACGCCCAGGCCGAAACCAACCACGACAGCCTGAACCTGAAGTCGGCCAACGTACTGGGCGGCACCTACCTCATCACCGACGGCCTGAGCACCAGCCTCTACTATTCGAAGGTCGAGGATTACTGGCGCAAATACTATGGCAACGTGAACTGGGCGGTTCCGCTGTCCGACAAGCAGGGCCTGGTGTTCGACTTCAACATCTATGACACAAAGAGTGACGGCCGCGCGCTTCAAAAAGCATACAACAACCCCGATAAAAAGCTCGATAACCGCGCCTTCAGCCTGTCCGGCGCCTATAACATCGGCGCCCACACCTTCACGCTGGCCTACCAGCGCGTGACCGGCGATGGTGACTATGGCTACGGTGTGGACGGTGGCGGCACTGTCTTCCTGGCCAACTCCGTGGCCCGTTCGGACTTCAACGCCGAAGACGAGAAATCCTGGCAGGCACGCTACGACCTGAACTTCGCCGAGTTCGGCGTCCCAGGCCTGTCGTTCATGACTCGCTACATCCGCGGCACCGGCGCCAACACCGCCGCCACCGACAACGGCAAGGAATGGGAACGTGACATCGACGTGAAATACGTTCTGCAGGAGGGTCCCGCCAAGGATCTGAGCTTCCGAGTCCGTCAGGCCACCTACCGCTCCAGCGATGGCGTGTACTACGGGTCGGGCTCGCTCGACGAACTGCGCCTGATCGTCGAGTACCCGCTGAGCATTCTGTAAGCTCAGTCTCGCGGTGCTGAACATGAGGAAGCCCGGCAGATGCCGTAATGCTGTTCACTTAAGCATTTGAGTCCGAGCCAGGGTTTCTAGA
>NZ_JACVTO010000068.1 GCF_016518545.1 Pseudomonas sp. S30 | reverse complement strand
GTGGCGGACTCAGGAGGATTCGAACCTCCGACCGCTCGGTTCGTAGCCGAGTACTCTATCCAGCTGAGCTATGAGTCCGTGGTTGGTAATTTTAGACCAGGTTACCACTGGTTTTTGAAAAGGCTGTACCCGACAATTTCTCGGCAAGTAAAACCACTTCAGAAAGTGGCGGACTCAGGAGGATTCGAACCTCCGACCGCTCGGTTCGTAGCCGAG
>NZ_JACVTO010000067.1 GCF_016518545.1 Pseudomonas sp. S30 | reverse complement strand
GGCCCTCCAGCGCCTGCTCGCTCAACCGCAGGTTCACGGCTTGCTCGCCCAGTGAGGCGATCAGGTAGGTGCTCAGGCGTCGGTACAGCAAGCGATCGGCGCTGCCCGGCACACCCGCCGACAAGCCCTGGCGCCCCAGTTGCCCGAGCCAGGCCAGCGCACCAGCCGTATTGCCGGGGCTGTGTTGCGCGAGCTGGTCCAGATGGCTGTCCACCCGGCCG
>NZ_JACVTO010000066.1 GCF_016518545.1 Pseudomonas sp. S30 | reverse complement strand
CCGGCCTGTCACGCCGGGGGTCGCGGGTTCGAGTCCCGTCCGCTGCGCCATCTTCATGCTTCGAAGTCCCAGAACGCTTCGAGGCGACAAACAAGGCGATGAAACGAGTCGCCTTTTTTGTGCCTGCAAGGCCAGCGTCCAGCGCTGGTGAGCAGATCCCAGTTTCAAGCAGGCTGCGGCCTGTGCGATACGCAGCGGTAGTTCAGTCGGTTAGAATACCGGCCTGTCACGCCGGGG
>NZ_JACVTO010000065.1 GCF_016518545.1 Pseudomonas sp. S30 | reverse complement strand
GAACCGGCGGATGAACTCCCATTCGGCCTGCAGTTCTGTAAAGTTATTGGCGGCCTTGCCTATATGAATGAATTCGGGGTGAAGTGCACCAGCGAATGGGGGTGACCATATCAGCGACAAAGGGATACCCATACCACCGACCGTCGCGTTTTTTTTATCCGAGCCAATAGAAGTGACGCCGTGCCAAGGAAGTGTGACGATGCCGCCACAATATTTTGGCCGATGCAGGTAAACTTGTTGGGTG
>NZ_JACVTO010000064.1 GCF_016518545.1 Pseudomonas sp. S30 | reverse complement strand
CCTCTGCTCGGCCTCCTGACGTCGCGATTTGTGGTGACTGAGCTATTGCGCGCTTAGGAGCAAAAGCAAAAGCAAAAACAACAGCACAGCAAACTAGCCCAGAGTGATGCGAGCTAATGGTTTGCCGTCTGGGTTTTACGGTTTTACGGTTTTACGGTTTACCGTTTGCGGTTTGTGGGGTGGGGGGCTTATCCGTTTTTTGGGGGGACGCTGATTCACCTTTTCGCTTTTACAGCGACCTACTTTTTCTCTTGGGA
>NZ_JACVTO010000063.1 GCF_016518545.1 Pseudomonas sp. S30 | reverse complement strand
GCAGAGCCTCGAAGCCCAACGTCTGGCCGAGTCCAGAGCGGCAGATCACCTTGCCTGGTTGACCTCTTGCGAGCTGTTGAACGCACTGGCCCACTACGACGAGAACGATCTCACCAACGGCGTGTGCTTCGCGCACCAGACGGGGCTGTGCGTGGTCGGCCTCGAAGGTGTGCCCGCGGGCGCTGCGTTACTTGCGCAATGGTGGCGCGCCGACGATATCACCCACGGCAACCTGGCACTGCGCGCGTTCGTCTTCAACCAGCGCGAGATCGCCGAGGTG
>NZ_JACVTO010000062.1 GCF_016518545.1 Pseudomonas sp. S30 | reverse complement strand
GCCAGCGGTTTTTGCCTACTTTTTCCCAAGAGAAAAAGTAGGTCGCTGTAAGAGCGAAAAGGTGAATCAGCGTCAACAAAGCAAACGGATATTCACCCAGTTCAAAAACCATCAGAGCCAAAACTCGCTCCTGCTTCTAAGCGCGCAATATCCCAGACACCACAATTCGCAACATTGGAAGACCCAGCGGTAGATAACCTGCACCAACCCCCTCCAGCTTTTGCTTCTAAGCGCGCGATAGTTCAGTCACCACAAATCGCGACGTCAGAAGGCCGAGCGAAGGCGTCTGTAGG
>NZ_JACVTO010000061.1 GCF_016518545.1 Pseudomonas sp. S30 | reverse complement strand
TACAGAACTGCAGGCCGAATGGGAGTTCATCCGCCGGTTCATGGATGAGGGCCCCGAGGGTCTACCGCGACCTCGCATCACTTCCCACTTTCCCTGGCCTTGGCAAGCCTTCACCCCTCAATTCGAAGGGCTGACTCACTATTTTCGCAGGTCTTCTCGAATCACCAAGATCGGCCTGGTCTTGATCTCGCCCGCCTTCCTGATCATCGGAACCGGCCACTGGCTGAGCCTCATGCTGTGCTGGAAACCACGCTGGCCCAAGATCATTCGCGAAGCAGGCCTACCCGGAAAACCCATCCCC
>NZ_JACVTO010000060.1 GCF_016518545.1 Pseudomonas sp. S30 | reverse complement strand
CAGCGCCGTCTCGCTATAGAAATACAGCTTCCCATCAGGCGCGACAAACTCAAATTTGCCCGTGCGCAGATTGACCACCGCTGTATAGCCTTCCGGCGCCACCACGTTTGCCGAAATCCCAGGGGCCTCCCGGTAGTACGACGGCAATCCAGGCACCAGCCTTCCTGTCGCCGAGGCCGCCCCCTGCGCGGCCACCTCCGTTGCGGCACCGGTCTTGGCCAACAGCCCCAGCTTGGCAACCTTGCCCACCGGCACCAGGCTCGCCACGAACTTGGTATACCACTGCGTCTGGACTTCAGCCGCTGCGGTGGGGTCGCCC